>NZ_JBBMQL010000005.1:0-244145 GCF_038900015.1 Sulfitobacter sp. AS92 | reverse complement strand
GAACCGGAGCCCTTCGTACCGCCAGAACCGGAGCCCTTCGTACCGCCAGAACCGGAGCCCTTCGTACCGCCAGAGCCGGAACCCTTCGTACCGCCAGAGCCGGAGCCCTTCGTACCGCCAGAGCCGGAACCCTTGGTGCCGCCAGAGCCGGAACCCTTCGTGCCGCCAGAGCCGGAGCCCTTGGTACCGCCAGAGCCGGAGCCCGTCGTGCCGCCAGAACCGGAACCTTTCGTGCCGCCAGAGCCAGAACCCTTCGTACCGCCAGAGCCGGAACCCTTGGTGCCGCCAGAGCCGGAACCCTTCGTGCCACCAGAGCCGGAACCTTTGGTGCCGCCAGAGCCGGAACCTTTCGTGCCGCCAGAGCCGGAACCTTTTGTACCGCCGGAGCCGGAGCCCTTGGTACCGCCAGAGCCGGAACCCTTCGTGCCGCCAGAGTCGGCGTCGTCATCGCTCTCGTTGAACTTCCCGGCTAGGTTTTCGTCGTACCATTTGGCGAAGGATGACCCTTCTACCCCGCCGTTGTGATAGGACTTTGTTCCGCTGGCATCGCAACCGCTGCCCGCCGCATCGTCGGTCGACCAGCTATTGTCTTTGCTGTCCCAACCCTTCGAGAATCTGTAACCCATGACGCCAATCCCTCATATACATATTGCAGTCGCGATCGCATTGCAGCACCGCGTCCCCCACAGACCTGTGAAACTAGCAGGCTCTATTTGTTTCCGGCAAATTCTTTCCATCTTTTCGGTGAATTGGGCAAATTATCCACCCAAACTCGAAACAGTACGGCACCCCATGTGCGCATTGTCCTTTAGTATAGTTCAAACACCCGTAAGGGCGACGAATCACTCTGTCCGTATAGGGTGAAATTGCCTTTGTTTTGCCCAAAACCCGCCGTACCGTCGTCAGTCAACCGACCTACACAAGCGAAAACACCAGCGGAGGCCTCATGGCACGACCTAAGGAAAAAAGCGCGCAGGCGCAGATTGTCGCAGCGGCGCGCAAACATTTCGGCCAAGACATCGCGCGGGTATCGGCACCGGGCGGCGAAAACCGGTCGAGCTTTCGTCTGCACCTGACCGACCGCACCGTTATCGCCACCCTGCGTCCGAACTTTCGCCGCACCCATTTAGAAGCGCATGTGCTGACCGAACTTAGCCGTCATTGCAGCGACCTGCCCGAATGTCTGGGCGTGGTGGGCGAGATCATGTTCCAGTCTGATGTGGGCAAACGCCGACTTAACGTTGAGATCGCGCAGGTTGCGCCAGTGGTGCAGCTTGATCTGGCAGCCGAGGCTGTCTCGGCCATCTTCCGTATCCACGGTGCCGCACGCCAGACCGATCTTAACGCCATTATGCCGCATCTTGGCAACAACCGCGACTGGGTGCTGAACTTCGTTGATGCGGTCGATTTTTTGAAAGACCTCGGCGGCGGCATCTCGGACCAGTTTGACCGCACCGCAGCCTATGAGCGTATCAACGCTCCGGCGCGGCAATTTGTGAAATGGGACTGTCGTTCGGGAAATGCCGCCATCGGCCACGACGACAAGCTGCGTTGGTTCGACTTTGAATACGCCGGACTGCGTCACGGCGCCGAAGACGTCGCTTGGCTGATCGGAGACGAGGCGTGGCCCGTTGCACCGCAAGACATGGTCGATGTGGTGATCGACGCCTTTGACCCCACCTGCGGCATCCCCCTGCCCGACTACCTCGACTATCTTTCGGTCTACCTGACCTTTCACGCGGTGCAGCGGCTTAAGCTGATCAGCAAAGAGGCCAAGAAACGCGGCTGGCTGAGCAAAGACCGCATCCGGCGCTATGACGATGCGGGTGTACACCCCGAGTTCGCCGCGCATATCTGCCGGGTTGGGGCCTATTTCTCAGACCAATCCGAACTCACCGCTCCGCTGACACGCAACTTCCTTGAGGCGCAAGCGGGCTTTGAGGCGATCGTCGCCCAGACCGAAAAGCAGCGCAGCGCCTGACCTACCAAAACAGCGGGATCACCGCGCTGACCAGCAGTGACATGCTCAAGTTAAGCGGGATCCCGATGCGCATAAAGTCGGTGAATTTGTACCCCCCCGGCCCGTAAACCAGCGTGTTGGTCTGATAACCAATCGGCGTGGCGAAGGCGCAAGAAGCCGCGATCATCACCGCGACGACCAGCGGGCGCGGGTCCATACCAAGTGCGGTGCTGAGGCTGATGGCGATGGGTGTCATAATGACCGCCACGGCATTGTTGCTGACGATCTCGGTCAAGGTCGTGGTCAGTAGGAACACGGACAGGATGATCCAGAAGGGCGGCAGTTCCGCCAGCCCCGGCGCGATGTTATCGACAATCAGCGCAATCGCGCCGGAGTTTTGTAGGGCGGCACCCACGGCCAACATGGCAAAGATCAGGGCCAGCAAACGCCCCTCAACGAAAGAGAATGCCTCTTCCGCATCGATGCAGCCCGTCACCAGCACCACGGCCACGGCAATCACGGCCAAAGCCAAAATCGGCGCGACGTTGAAGGCCGCCAAGGTGACGATGCCCACCAGTGCGGCAATGGCAATCGGCGCATGGCCGCGGCGGAAGGCGCGGGCCGAGGGCTGGGTCACGTCAACAAGGTTCATGTCGCTGGCCAACCGCTGAATGTCCTCTGCCGCGCCTTCCAGCAGCAGCGTGTCGCCCACTTTGATGATCAATTGATCAAGCTGCTGGCCGATGTTCTGGTTCCGCCGATGCACCGCCAGCGCATAGACCCCGTAGCGCCGCCGCAACCGCATTGAGCCCAGCGAACGGCCCACCATCCGGCAGCCTGGGGTGATGAGCACCTCAACGGTCGTGGTCTCCACCGCCGAAAGCTGATCAACCCGGCGCAGTTCCTTGTTGTTTTGCAGGCTCAAAAGCTCGGTCATCTGGGTTCGCAGCACGACGCGGTCCCCGACCTGAAGCTCAACGCCCTTAAGGTTGCGACGCAATGAATCGTCGCCGCGCACCACGTCGATCAACCGCACGCCTTCGCGTTTGAACAGCTGCACGTCCAGCACTTCGCGGCCAATCAAGTTGCTTTCGGGGGGGATCACCGCCTCGGTAAAGAACTTCATCTTGGAGCGGTCAGAGAGCATATTCGCCATGCTATCGCGCGCGGGCAGCAGTTTGTCGGCGAAGAACAGCATATAGATCAGTCCCCACGCGCAGACCACAAGGCCCACGGGGAGGATCTCGAAGATGCCGAAAGGCTCCATCCCCTGCGACCGCGCCACACCATCGACCAAAAGGTTGGTCGAGGTGCCGATCAGCGTGAGAGAGCCGCCCATAATCGCGGCATAGCTGAGCGGTATCAACAACTTAGAGGCCTTGGTATTCAGCGTGCGGGTCAACTGCACCACCACCGGGATCATCACCACGACGACGGGCGTGTTGTTCATGATCGCGCTGGCCGCCATGACCGACAGGATCACGCCCGCCACCGCCGTCTTTGGGTTGGTCTTGGCCGTTCGTTCGGCCAGCCGGGTCAGCACATCCAGCGCCCCGGTTCGCACCAAGGCCCCCATGATGATAAACATGGCCGCAATGGTCCAAGGCGCGGGGTTTGACAGCACCGCCAGCGCATCGTCATAGGGCAAAACGCCGATGGCCAGCAGCAGCGCGGCACCGGCGATGGCGACCACTTCGGTAGGGAAAGCTTCGCGCAGGAAAAGCACGAACATCATGCCGACCACCACAAGGGTGAGCACGGCCGTCTCCATCGGAGAGAAGCTGAAAAATTCCATCAAGAACCTGTCATTCGGGCAAAAGGCCGTTGTCCAGTTACGCCGATTGACGCGCCCTGCGCAAGCCCGACGCAAAGGCGCATGCTGTCAGAACCTCAGGGCGCGCTGGCCTGTAAGGCACCGCCCTCGCGCACCGGCACGATCCGCGTGGCCCGGCCCGTGCGGTCATCGGTTTCGATATAAACGCCTGAGAGTGTCGCCTCGCCATTGGCCGGGGTGAAACGTTCGCGCGGCATGCCGGTGATGAAACGGCGCAGCGGCTCGGCCTTGTCCATGCCGATCACCGAATGATAATCGCCGCACATACCCGCATCGCTGAGGTAGGCCGTGCCACCCGGCAGGATCATCGCATCCGCCGTGGGCACATGGGTATGGGTGCCGACAACAAGGCTCGCCCGCCCGTCGCACCAGTGGCCCATGGCCATCTTTTCGCTCGTAGCTTCGCAATGCATATCGACGATGATCGCCTGCGCCATGCCGCCCAAAGGATGCGTTTTCAGCACCGGCTCCAGCGCCGAGAAAGGATCATCAAAGGGCCGTTTCATAAAGACTTGGCCAAGCGCTTGGGTGACCAGAACCTTCTTGCCGTTCTGCGCCGTGAACAGCTTGGCCCCCTTGCCCGGTGCATTCTTGGAAAAGTTCAACGGTCGGATCACCCGGGGCTCTTGCTCGATAAAGCTGAGCATGTCTTTCTGGTCGAAAGCGTGATCGCCAAGGGTCAGACAATCGGCCCCCGCCTCCAGCAGCGTCTTGGCATGCGCACCAGAAAGGCCCATGCCCCCGGTGGCATTCTCGCCATTAACCACAATAAAATCGAGTTTCCAGTCGCGCCGCAGCCGCGCCAGATTTTCGGTGATCGCCCGCCGTCCGGCCCGGCCCATCACATCGCCAAGAAACAATATCTTCATAATTTATGGACTAGGACGCGCGCGGCTTGGCGGCAACCCTTATTCCGCGTGGGCGGGTTAGCTTTGCGCCACTTCGATCACGCCCGCCTCTGTCACGATCAGATCGAGTGGCTCATCGGTTTCCTCAAGCGGGATGTCATCGCATTCCTGCCCCGCAAAGGCGAAACCAATCGCCATAGTAGCCCTGCGCGCGCGCAGCATCGCCAAAGTCCGGTCATAAAACCCGCCGCCATAGCCCAATCGCGCCCCCGCGCGGTTAAAGGCCAAGAGCGGCACGATTACGATCTCTGGCTCGAAAAAATCGTTATGTTCCGGGATCATCGCGCCGAAACTGCCCGCGACCATTGGCGTCTCTGGCGTCCAGCGCGAGAAGGAGAGCGGGTGGTCGGGCCACATGATCACCGGCACGCCAACCGGGCCGTGGGCGCAGGCCTCGGCCATGGCCGGGCGGGGATCAATCTCGGTCCGGATCGGCATAAACCCAGAAAGCGGCACGCCACGGTAGCCTGCCAACACTTCCGAGAGATACCCCCCCTGCGCGGCATTCGCCTGCTCAAACAAGGGCTTGCGACGGGCAAAGGCAGCCTTCCGGGCCTCTGCCTTGCGCGCCGCACTGTCGTTCACAGCAACACCACCGCCGCAAGACCAAGGAAGGCGAAAAACCCGACCACATCCGTCACCGTGGTCACAAAAGCCCCCGATGCCAACGCGGGATCTATCCCGAAACGCTCGAGCAAGATCGGAATGCCAGTGCCGGCCAGCCCCGCCACGACAAGGTTAATCACCATCGCCGTGGCAATGACATAGCCCAGCGCCGGAGAGCCGAACCAGACCACGCCGACGATCCCCATGATCACCGCAAAAATTATCCCGTTGACCAGACCCACAAGAACTTCCCGCCGGATCACCCGCCAAACGTTGGACCCGGTGAGGTCTTTCGTGGCAATCGCGCGCACCGCGACGGTCAGACTCTGGGTGCCTGCATTGCCGCCCATGGACGCGACGATCGGCATCAGCACCGCAAGTGCTACGATCTGGGCAATCGCCGCCTCGAATTGCGAGATCACCATCGATGCGGCAATCGCCGTCACAAGGTTCACCGCCAGCCACGGCAGGCGTTGTTTGGTCGTCTCTGCCACGCGGTCAGAAAGCGAGCCTTCACCAACACCCGCCAGACGCAGGATGTCTTCTTCGTGCTCTTCGTCGAGCACCGTCATAGCGTCGTCGATGGTGATAACACCGATAAGCCGCCCCTCTTCATCGACCACGGGGGCCGAAATCAGGTGGTATTGGTTGAACGCATAAGCCACATCGCCCTCGTCACGCATCGCGGGGATAATCTGGAATGTCTCTTCCAGAATATCTGCCAGCCGCGTATCGCGGCGCGAGCGCATAAGCTTGCCCAACGTCACATTGCCCACCGGGTGCAACCGCGGGTCTACCATCACGATATGGTAGAACTGGTCGGGAAGGTCTTCTTCCTTAGTGGCGCGCAGATGGTCGATCGCCTGGCCCACCGTCCAATGCTCGGGCGCCATCACAACCTCGCGCTGCATCAGACGACCGGCGGAATACTCCGGCCAGTTCAGCGCCTGCTCAACGGCGACCCGGTCGGTCTCTTCCAGCGCGTCGAGAATGGTTTCTTGCTGCGCGTCTTCCAGATCTTCGATCAGGTCGACCACATCATCGCTGTCAAGCTCGCGCACCGCTTGGGTCAACACCTGCGGCGTCAAGATCGAGATGACTTCTTCGCGGATCGACTCGTCGAGTTCCGACAGAATCTCGCCGTCGAACTCCTGCCCATAAAGCCGGATCAGCGCGGCGCGGTCGTCCTCGTCGATCTGCTCCAAAAGGTCAGCGATGTCCGCCGCGTGCAGCGGCTCCATCAACTGGGTCAGATGCGCCTGATCCCCGGCCTCCACGGTTTCAAGGATCGCGGCCACGGCCTTGCGGTCCAGCATATAGGCCTCGGCACTCTCTTCAGAGGCCACCGCCGGATCCAGCTCTTCGATCTGCTCTGACATCCGCTGCTCTCCGTGCCTGTGCCCTTGTTGGAGGCGACAATAGGCGAGCGGCATCAGGGGCACAACGGCACCTACGACGCTTCGGTATTGTTCCCCGTCCCGCCCTCACCTAAACCACTGGCATGACAAATCAACGACTCCTTTTGGGCGCGACGCTCACCTATTCCGGCAACCCAATGCAAAGCGCGTGGCAGGATGCCGTGCAGATCGACACCGAGGGCGGCGTGTTGATCGATGAGGGCCGCATCACGGCCGTCGGCAATGGTGACGCCTTGCGCGTTGCGCATCCAAATGCCGAGGTGACCCACTACGGCAACGCTCTGATTTGTCCCGGTTTTGTTGACGCCCATGTTCACTATCCCCAGACCGCGATCATCGCGTCATGGGGCAAGCGGCTGATCGACTGGCTTAACACCTATACCTTCCCCGAAGAGATGCGCCTGTCGGATCCGGCCTATGCGGGTGAGATCGCCGCGCGGTATCTGGACCTGACGCTGGCCCATGGCACCACCACAGTTGCATCTTACTGCACGATCCATCCCCATAGCGTCGATGCGCTCTTTCAGGCGGCAGAGGCGCGCGGTCAGCGGATCGTGGCGGGCAAGACCTGTATGGACCGCAACGCTCCCGAAGGGCTGCGCGACACGGCGCAATCGGCCTATGACGACAGCAAGGCTTTGATTGAGCGTTGGCACGGTAAAGGCCGCGCGACATATGCGATCACGCCGCGTTTCTCTCCGACGTCAACGCCCGAGCAACTCTCTGCCCTCGGTGCGCTTTGGGCGGAGCATCCAACCTGCCTGATGCAGACCCATCTCAGCGAACAGACGGATGAGATCGAATGGGTGCGCGGATTATTCCCCGAGGCCCGCGACTATCTCGATACCTATGAGGCCCACGGGCTGCTCGGCGAACGCGGGCTCTACGGCCATGCGATCCACCTAGAGCCGCGTGAGATTGACCGACTGGCCGAGGTCGGCGGCGCGCTTGTGCATTGCCCCACCTCCAACACTTTCATCGGTTCCGGGCTGTTTGACATGACCGGCCTCGCCGCGCGGGGCATTCCGCTGGCGCTGGCGACGGATACCGGGGGCGGCTCGTCCTTTTCGATGCTGCGCACCATGGCGGCAGCCTATGAGGTCGGCCAGTTGCGCGGCACGCCGCTGCATGCGGCGCAGCTGATCTGGCTCGCCACCGCAGGCTCGGCCCGCAGCCTGCATCTGCAGGATCATGTGGGCAGTCTGGCCGCTGGGATGGAGGCGGATATCACCGTGCTTTCACTGGATTCCACGCCCGCGATTGCGCAGCGTCACACGACGGCCAAGGATATCTGGGAAAGCCTTTTCGCCACCATCATGATGGGCGATGATCGCGCGATTGCAGATGTTTGGGTCGCGGGTGCGCGTCGGGGTGGCAAGGCGTAACGCGCCACCCGCGATTGGGTCACGTCAGCAGGGCGCGCCCAGCACCATGACCCAGACCTCACTATCGGCCTGCACCAGCCCCATCTCCTCGGCGCGGCTGTCGACCATATTGCGGTAATGCCCCGGAGAGTTGGTCCAGCCGGTCATGACCTCGTCCAATGACTGCTGCCCCTTGGCGATATTCTCAGCGACAAAACACCATTGATAACCCGCCATCGCCGCACGACGGCCTACATCCGTGCCATCGCGGCCCTTGTGGCTGAAATAGTCATGCTCTGCCATATCGGTGGCATGTGTTTGAGCCGCCTGCGCCAAACGGCCATCATAGACGAGGGGTTTGAGCCCCTGCACATCCCGCAACGCATTTACGCGCTCCAACCCCATCGGGTCGGCCCATGCTGGCATCCCTGCCAACATCAGTATCGATAGAAAAAATGGCCTCATTCAGCCAAGCCTTTCGCCAATTCGTTCTGCCGCGCCACCTGTGCGGCCAAGTCAATCGTGGTGATTTGACCATCGCGCACCACTTGGCGACCTTCAACGAAAAGGTCACGCACCGTCGTCGGGCCGGCAAGAAGCAGCGCAGCCGGGTCCCAACTGCCCGCACTTTGCACGCCTGAAACGTCCCAGATCGCGACATCGGCGCGCGTGCCGGGCATCAGTCGCCCACAATCGGGCCGCCCCAGCACATCCGCCCCGCCCCGCGTCGCCAGTTCCAGCGCCGCACGCGGGCTCATCGCATCTGCGCCGCGTGCCACGCGCTGCAACAACATCGCCTGCCGCGCCTCGGCGGCCAGATTGCCGCTGTCGTTGCTGGCCGATCCATCGACGCCCAGCCCCAGCGGCACGCCCGCGTCCAGCATCGCCCGTACCGGCGCGATGCCCGACCCAAGGCGGCAGTTCGAGCAGGGGCAATGCGCGACCCCCGTGCGGGTCCGGGCAAAGAGATCAATCTCGGCCCCGTCCAACTGCACACAATGGGCATGCCAAACGTCATCGCCAAGCCAACCAAGGCTTTCTGCATATTCCCCGGGGCGGCAGCCGAATTTCTCCAGCGAATAGGCCACATCTTCGGTATTCTCTGCCAGATGGGTGTGCAGCATCACACCTTTGTCGCGGGCCAGCAGCGCCGTATCGCGCATCAACCCCCGGCTAACGGAGAAGGGAGAGCATGGCGCCAGCCCGACACGGCACATCGACCCTTCGGCAGGGTCATGGAAGGCATCGACAACGCGGATGCAATCCTCCAAAATTGCAGCTTCACGCTCCACCAGCTTATCCGGCGGCAGACCGCCGTCGCTCTCGCCGATGCTCATCGACCCGCGCGTGGGGTGAAACCGGAGGCCCAATTCGGCGGCGGCGTGGATTGTATCCTCCAACCGCACGCCGTTGGGGTAGAGGTAAAGGTGATCCGAACTCAGGCTGCAGCCGGATAGCGCCAGCTCTGCCAGACCAATCTGAGCCGAGACGAACATATGCTCGGGCCCCATACGCGCCCAAATCGGGTAAAGCCGCTGAAGCCAGCCAAAGAGCAGCGCATCCTGCGCGCCCGGCACGGCGCGGGTCATGCTTTGGTACAAATGATGGTGGGTGTTCACGAGGCCCGGCGTGACGACGCAGCCTTTAGCCTCGACGATCTCACCACTGGTCAGCAAACCCTGCCCGACCTCAGCGATCACCCCGTCGCGCAGCAGCAGGTCCGCGCCCGCGAGCTCCTGTCGGGTATCGTCCATCGTGATAAGAAAATCCGCACCGCGGATGAGCGTCTCGGCCATAGGTCACACTTTTCATTATGCCCGTCTCATGAAAAGTGTGCTGGACCGATGGAAAACGGGCGAGAGAACCGGCCTTTTGCTCATTTATCGCATCGCTACCGCGTCGGTCAATCCGCGGTGTCCCGACAATTTGATCAATAGGCCGAAAGTATCTCCAACGCCTGTGCGTGAATTTCGGGATTGGCCGCCGCCAGCGCCCTGCCACCTTCATGTACCGGATTGCCCCGCCAATCGGTAACGATACCGCCCGCCGCTTGGATCACCGCGATGGGCGCTTGAATGTCATAGGCGTTCAGCCCTGCCTCGATCACCAGATCGACCTGCCCGGCGGCAACCAGCGCATAGGCGTAACAATCCATACCATAGCGGGTCAGCAGCGCCTGCGAGGCAACGGCGCGAAAGGCGCTGGCCTCTTCGGTGCTGCCCACTTCGGGGAATGTGGTGAAGACGATGGCTTGACGCAGATCACGCGGTGCGCGGGTCTTGAGCGTCCGCTGGCCGTGCGGACCGATCATCAGCGCACCGTTCGGCGCCCCTTCAAACCGCTCACCGATATAGGGCTGATCAATGATGCCATAAAACGGCCCCGAGGCGTCGGACACCGCAATCAGCACCCCCCAAGTCGGCGTGCCGCTGAGAAAACCGCGTGTGCCGTCAATGGGATCAAGCACCCAAGTCAGCCCTGATGTGCCAGGCTGTGCGCCATATTCTTCGCCCAAAATAGCGTCTGCAGGCCGTTCTGTCGCCAATACGTCGCGCATCGCCCGTTCGGCAGCACGGTCGGCCTCTGTCACGGGGTCAAAGCCTGCGCCGAGCTTGTTGTCAGCCTGTAGATCAATGCTGCGAAAATAAGGCAGGATGACGTGCCTTGCGGCATCCGCCATCAGATGGGCAACGCGACGAATGTCAGGATCGAAATTAGAGGTGTTCATCATGGCAAAGACCTGACAGCTTGCGCCGGTTTGCGCAAGCCTGTCAGCGCCTTACACGAAAGCCGTGGATGGATCAGGCCACGTCACTCAACACGCGGGCCAATTCAAACAACCTGCGTCGCTGATTTTCCGGGATCGCATAGTAAGAGCGCACCAGTTCCATCGCTTCTTTGTCGGCCATCAAATCGGCAGGCAGGCCATCTAATGGCGCGGTGCCCTCCGCTTGGTCGTCTTTTAACCCCTCAAAGAAAAAGGACACAGGCACGCCGAGCGCATCCGCGATGTCCCACAGCCGCGACGCACTCACGCGGTTCGCGCCCGTCTCGTACTTCTGGATCTGTTGAAACTTAATGCCAACCAGTTCTGCCAGCTTTTGCTGGGTCATTCCCGTCAGCCACCGTCGTTGCCGGATGCGTTTACCGACGTGCACGTCTACTACATGTACCATCTTGCCTATTCCTTATAGGGGCACATGCCACCGTGCCAATCTCATTTCCAAACAAGAACGAATTGCGCCGTCACCCCGCGCAATACCGCATTGGTTGCGCCAGATGTCTCCCCCCTATCATAGCGGTTGCGTGAGGTTCGGCAAAGAATTTTTACGTGATAGTAAAAATCTGGCCGTTCTAATCGCAACCTCAGGTGGTGCTTCGCTCCCTTTTCCTATTGCCGGTCAGGTAAGAAACCACCAATTTTTCTTGGCTGTATCGGTCTTCCGCTCGGCAACCACTGGGTGAACGCGAAAAATATCAATCAGTTCCGAGCAGATCCTTTAAATGCCACATTTTTGCTTCAAATGGGTTCTGATCACCTGCCGTCCCTGTCGTTCGTCGCCCAACAAACACAGGTGGTTTTCCGCTGATGGCAGCAGTCCGGGGGGCAGTAAATAGCACAGAGACGCAATATCACCCGCGTTTCTCCCCTCCCCAAGGCTCCCAAGAAACCTACAATTTTCGCCATGGAATCAGGCCGCAAGGCACTTGAAATTTGCGCCGTCAGACCCGATATTTAACCCCAAGAACGTGTCGGCTCGCTTCCGGCACGCAATTTTGCCAATGGGAGTCTCTAAATGGCTGACGTCAATACAATTCGCACTTCTGCCGGGTCGCGCGCTTCCGCGATCGATGCGGGGCTGCGTGCGCATATGAACAAGGTGTATGGCACCATGTCGATTGGCATGCTCATCACCTTCGCTGCGGCTTGGGCTATTTCGGGCCTGTCGGTCACCACCGATCCCTCCGCCGCAGTCGCTCAGCTGAGCCAAGACAAATATCTGACCCAATTGGGCTATGCTCTTTACGCGTCGCCGCTGAAATGGGTGGTGATGTTCGCTCCGCTGGCCTTTGTCTTTGGCTTTAGCGCGATGATCAACAAAATGTCCGCTGCCACGGCGCAGGTCGTGTTCTACGCGTTCGCCGCCGTTATGGGCATTTCGATCAGCTCGATCTTCTTGGTCTTCACCGGCTACTCGATCGCGCAGATCTTCCTGATCACATCGATCGCCTTCGCGGGCCTGTCTCTTTGGGGCTACACCACCAAGAAAGACATCTCCGGTTGGGGCAGCTTCCTCATCATGGGTGTGATTGGTCTGGTCGTGGCGTCCATCGTGAACATCTTCCTCGCGTCTTCGGCGCTGATGTTCGCCATTTCCGCAATCGGTGTGCTGATCTTCGCGGGTCTGACCGCCTATGACACACAGCGCATCAAGACCGAATATCTGGCCCATGCGCAGCACGGCGACACAGAATGGCTGGGCAAAGCCGCCATCATGGGCGCGCTGAACCTCTACCTGAACTTCATCAACATGTTCATGATGTTGCTGTCGCTTTTCGGTAACCGCGAATAAGCGTTTTAAATTTGATGAGAAGGGGCCGGTTCCGAAAGGGGCCGGCCCTTTTCTTTGGTAAGGTTACGCATTCAAGACTGACTTGTTAACCGATTGCACCAAAGAGATGGCCAACCCCGGCTGTGACCGCCATAGCCAAACCGCCCCAGAAAACAACGCGCCGGATCGCTGGCCATCTGGGCGCACCGCCCAGTTGGGCACCCCCCGCCCCCAACATCACAAGCGCCAGCATCGCCACCAGCGCGACAGACAGTCCGCGCACACCCGAAGGCCCCAAAAGCGCCGCGAGCAAGGGCAGCCCGCCGCCAAGTGCAAAGGCCACCGCCGATGCGCCCGCCGCTTGCAGCGGATCAGCCTGCCCGGCAAGGCCGAACATCCCCAGTTCCTCGCGCGCATGGGCGCCAAGCGCGTCATGGTCGGTCATCTGCGCCGCCACCTCCAGTGCAAGGTCACTCTCAACGCCGCGGTTCTCCAACCCTTCGGCTAATTCGCTAAGCTCGTAATCCGGGTCTTCGATCAGAGCCACGCGCTCACGCTCCAGATCAGCCAGTTCAACATCGGCCTGGGCGGAGACAGAGACATATTCCCCCGCCGCCATCGACAGCGCCCCGGCGGTCAGCCCCGCAAGCCCCGTTAGCAGCACATTCCCATGCGCCATCCCGGCGGCACTCACCCCCACCAGCAAACTGGCGGAGGAGACAATGCCATCGTTGGCCCCCAAAACGGCGGCGCGCAGCCAGTTGCTGCGGTTGATGTAGTGTCCTTCTCTGGGCATCTCGGCCGCCTTACGTCTATTGCGGCTGGTACACCAGAACATGTGCCGGGAAGATGACGGGACGATCACCGCCGACGCCAGTGAAGCCGACGCTGCCGGTGGGCTCTGCCCGGTCCAGCGGAGCGCAGGCCCCCAGTGTCAGCAACAAGATTGTGGCAGTCAATTTGGCAGACATCGCGTTTCCCCGGCAGTTGGTGTTCAGGTATCCCCCGTTCCGCCTTGCAGCGCAAGGCGAAGGCGGGCAGGTAGTCAAAGCTTAATCGGCTGCATCACCTGCGGCTCGACCACATCGACGCCGGGCAGGTCATCAACCAACACCTGCGCCGATTGCTCCAGCGCATCGAATGTGCGGTAGTGGCAGGGAATAACCATCTTGAAGTTAAAATAGCGTTTCGCGGCATAGGCCGCTTGCGCCATATCCATGGTGAAATGCCCGCCTGCGGACAGAATGCCGATATCGGGTTTGTGGTAATCGCCCATCCAATCCATATCCGCCATAATCGCCGTGTCACCGGAATGATAGATCGTATGCCCCTCGCCCGAGATCATGAACCCCGTCTCCATGCCGGTGTAGATCGGCCCGTTGTCGCCCTCGACTGAGGAGGAATGCGAGGCCGGGACCATAGTGATCGCCACTTCGCCCGCGCGAATTGTGCCGCCTTTGTTAAAGCCGGTGGTGTTCTCGACCCCCTGCCCTTCGAGCCAGCCCATAAGCTCGACCATTCCGGCCACCGGGGCATTGGTGCGTTTGGCGACATCGGCGATATCTTGGGTGTGGTCGAAATGGCCGTGGGTGACGAGGATCTGCGTGGCGCCCTCGATGGCCTTTTCGTGATGTTCCTCATCGAGCGTCGGGTTGCCGGTGAGCCAAGGGTCGATCAGCACAACCTGATTATCGATTTCAATGCGGAATGAGCCGTGGCCGAGCCAGATGATGTTCATTGAGGTCTCCTGAGTGATGTGGGCTTTAGATCAGATTTGACCCTCGGAGCCGCGGAATCAAGTAAACGTCTCCGCATCGAACCCGCCCGGAATCAAGGGCGCATGCCCGCCGGGCAGCGCCAGACCGGCCCAACGGGCTGGCGCTTCTGCGACCCGGATGCCATCCCGCCATCGCCCAATGCCGCCGCAACCATAAATTGCCCAACTGCTTCGAAGCAGGCGCCATCCCCCGGTCTGGCACTGACCGGCTCCGTTCCGACCCTCTCAAACCCTTGCGAGGCCCGCCCCCAAACGGTAGAGGAGCCTCAAAGAGATGGAGATGTTCATGTCGATCGACGAAAACACCGCTGCACGGGTGGCAAAACTGGCCCGGATCAAGGTTGAACCCGACGCGCTTCCGGCGCTGGCGGAGGAATTCAACAACATCCTTGGCTTTATCGAACAGCTGTCCGAAGTGGACGTTGAGGGCGTGGAACCGATGACCTCCGTGACCCCGCAACGCCTGAAGCGGCGCGAGGACGTGGTTACCGATGGCGACCAGCAGGACGCGGTCCTCAAGAATGCGCCCGATGCCCGTGAAGGGTTCTTTGCCGTGCCGAAGGTGGTGGAATAATGAGCGACGATCTGAACAAACTGAGCCTTGCCGACGCCCGCGATGCCCTGCGCAAGGGTGAAACGACATCCGCCGCGCTGACCGAAGCCTGCCTTAAGGCCATCGACGGCGCAGGCGCGCTCAATGCCTTCGTCCACCGCACACCCGAGATCGCGATGGAACAGGCCGCTGCTGCCGACGCCCGCATCAAACAAGGCGACGCGCCCGCCATGTGCGGCCTGCCCATCGGCATCAAAGACCTTTTCTGCACCAAAGGCGTGCCGAGCCAAGCGGGCAGCCGTATCCTCGAAGGCTTCCTGCCCGAATATGAGAGCACCGTCAGCCAGAAGCTGAAAGACAGCGGCGCTGTGATGCTGGGTAAGCTCAACATGGACGAATTCGCCATGGGCTCGTCCAATGAAACTTCCGTCTACGGCAACGCGGTGAACCCGTGGCGGCGCGAGGGCGACACTGCCGAACTGACACCGGGTGGCTCCTCGGGCGGCTCCGCCGCCGCCGTGGCGGCTGATCTCTGCCTTGCCGCAACCGGCACCGACACCGGCGGGTCGATCCGCCAGCCTGCGGCCTTCACCGGCACCGTGGGCATCAAACCGACCTATGGCCGCTGCTCGCGTTGGGGCATCGTCGCCTTTGCCTCTTCGCTCGACCAAGCCGGGCCGATGACAAAGACGGTACGTGACGCCGCGATCATGCTCGAAGCGATGTGTGGTCATGATACCAAAGACAGCACCAGTGCCGACTTGGCCGTGCCAGACTTTGAGGCGGCCCTCACTGGCGATATCCGTGGCAAGAAAATCGGCATCCCGCGCGAATACCGCATGGATGGCATGCCCGAGGAGATCGACAAGCTCTGGCAGGACGGCATTGCCATGATGAAGGACGCGGGCGCCGAGATCGTCGACATCTCGCTGCCGCACACGAAATACGCCTTGCCTACCTATTATGTCATCGCACCTGCCGAAGCATCCTCGAACCTTGCGCGTTATGATGGTGTGCGCTTTGGCCACCGCGCCAAGCTTGACCACGGCGACGGCATCACCGAGATGTACGAAAAAACCCGCGCCGAAGGTTTCGGCCATGAGGTGCAGCGCCGCGTGATGGTCGGCACCTATGTGCTCTCCGCTGGCTTCTATGACGCGTACTACAACCGCGCCCGCAAGGTGCGCACGCTGATTAAGAAAGACTTCGAAGACGTTTTCGCGCAAGGTATCGACAGCATCCTGACCCCGGCCACGCCCTCGGCGGCCTTTGGTCTGGGTGAGATGAAGGATTCCGATCCGGTAGCGATGTATCTTAACGATGTGTTTACCGTGACGGTAAACCTCGCCGGTCTGCCCGGGGTCGCGCTGCCGACGGGCCAAAGCGCCACCGGCTTGCCGCTGGGTCTGCAATTGATCGGGCGTCCCTGGGAAGAGGCCGAACTGCTGTCCTCCGCCTATGCGCTGGAGCGGGCGGCTGGCTTTGTGGCCAAACCGGAAAAATGGTGGTAAGCCCACGGGCGTTATTTAACAGGCAAGAGCGGGTCAGATGATCACACGGACACTTCTAGCACTGACGGCGGGCGGTCTTTTGGCAGCCTGCCAACCTGCGATCCCCGATTCCGGGAGCGTCAACAGCGGGCGCGGCGTCGGCTTTGGCGATGGCACCTTTGAGGCCGAACAGCGCGCACGTGACGCCGCACTGGCCAATGACAGCATCGACAGCGCCATCGCGGCCACAACGCCCGCCCCGGCGGATGGCTCGGCCGAGGCCACAGCAGCTGAAACCGCCCGCGTTTTGGCCGCTACCCGTCCGGGCGGCGCTAGCACCGCTGGCGGCGCCACGATCAACGCCAGCCCATCGAACCCGCCCCCTACGGCGGTCAACGCCGTCGGCATCTCGAACGAGAACAACTTTGACGCGGTCTCCGGACAGCGCAGCATTCAAGACGACGCTGCCCGGGTCGCTTCCAACCGCGCGCAGTATGAGGTGGTTCAACCCGAAGCGCTGCCCGAACGCACCGCAAGCGGCCCGAACATCGTCGCCTATGCGCTGCAAAGCAATCAGCCTGTGGGTCAGCAGATTTATAGCCGAGTGGGCTTCAACAAAGCCCGCAAATTCGAGCGGGCCTGTGCGCAGTACAGCCACGCCGACCAAGCCCAGATCGCTTTCCTTGCTGCGGGCGGTCCCGAGAAGGACCGTGAAGGCATGGACCCCGATGGCGATGGCTTTGCCTGCAACTGGGATCCGACCCCCTTCCGCCGGGCTGCACAGGGCTGATAGATGCCCGCCGCGCCTGACGTGACGGTGCACCCTTCGCCCAACTGCGGCCCGCGACGCAGCGGGCTGCGCCCCCGGTTTATCGTTCTGCATTACACGGCCATGACCAGCGCCCAAGCGGCGCTGGAGCGGCTTTGCGACCCTTCCGCCGAGGTCTCTGCTCACTACCTGATATCGGGTCGCGGAGAGATCCTGCAGATGGTCGAAGAAGACCAACGCGCGTGGCACGCTGGCCAAGGCGAATGGGCTGGGTTGGACGATATCAACTCGCGTTCCATCGGGATTGAGTTGGACAACCGTGGCGATCATCCATTCTCGGAGCCGCAGATGCAGGCGCTCGAAGCCCTGCTTTCCGAAATCATGCACCGCCACGACATCCCGCCCGAAGGGGTGATCGGCCATTCCTGCATGGCCCCGGGCCGCAAGGTTGACCCCGGCCCCCGATTCGATTGGGCACGGCTGGCGCGGCTTGGACTTGCGCAGCCTGCGGGCACCGGCCCGCTGCCCGGCAGTGTTAATGCCGAAACCTTTCGCGATGCCGCGCAAGTCGTCGGTTTCACCGCGCCTTGCGACGATGACACGCTCCTGAGCACCGTGCGGATGCGGTTCAGGCCATGGGGCTGTGGCCCTCTCACCCCCCCAGACCTTGCCGCCCTGCCCGCGCCCATTGACGCGCCGCGCGGCGGGGTCTAGGGCGGTCAGGCGCGGAAGGCTGGATGGCCGCTTCGGTGCTTGCAAAAGCACCGGGGAGGAAAGTCCGGACTCCAAGAAGGAACGGTGCCGGGTAACGCCCGGGCGGGGCAACCCGACGGAAAGCGCCACAGAAAAGAAACCGCCCCTTGGTCCGGATTGCCGGAATGCCCAACGGGTAAGGGTGAAACGGTGGGGTAAGAGCCCACCGCGGGGCTGGCAACAGCTCTGGCACGGCAAGCCCCACTGGGAGCAATGCCAAATAGGGACCGCGCGCTGATGATCTTCGGGTCAAAGGCGGGGCTCTTCTGCCCCAGCAGGTCCGGGTTGGCAGCTGTAGCTGCATCGGCAACGGTGCAGTCAGAGGAATGGTCATCGCCTGCTCTCGCAGTAGGTACAAAATCCGGCTTATAGGCCTTCCGCGCATATTCCTGCTCTTTCAGGTCCGAAAGACAGGTTTTTCGACGAAACCGGCGTCTTTCAGCGTTGGAGCGGGCAAATAGCGGTTGACTCGGGCGCGGGTCTGACTAGAACCCGAAATTCAGGATTCACGCACGCCCGCGGGGGCGGTGCAGCAGGAGAAGACACATGGCGAAGCCAACCACGATCAAGATCCGTCTGAACTCGTCCGCGGGCACAGGCCATTTCTACGTTACAAAGAAAAACGCACGCACCATGACCGAGAAAATGGTCATCAAGAAATATGACCCCGTTGCGCGCAAGCACGTGGAATACAAAGAAGGCAAGATCAAGTAAGATCGCCTGACTTGAATGGTTTGAAAGGCCACGCGGTTTGCGCGTGGCCTTTTGCATTAGGGAAGGCATTTCGCGGTCCTTTCGATCCGGCTTGTCGCTACTGGGTCGCCCATTGGCCAGACCGCGCGACAAGCGCATAGCGCATGCATCCACGCAGTCCGTCAAAATGCAATCGCCCCTCTCGATGCCTGCCGGCATCGTCACTTTCCCGCGCCACTTCAAAAGTAGCGCAGACCTCAATAGCATCCGCCGTGCGCGTTACCTCATAGGCAGCGTCGGTCAGCGGGTCGCGTAACGAGCGCTCAGCGTCACGACAGGCCCGCGCAAAGGCCGCCTGCTCTCCAGCTTCACAGATGGTCGCATCAGCGATTCGCCGCAAATCTGCGCGGCGCGTTTGGTCGCGCGCCTCGGCACGGGCATGACCCGGCCCACCTACCACGGCGAACCCGGCGATCAATGCCGCCAGAACCAGGCCAAGCACGCTCCAGAAAAAGAGGCGGCTCACCCGACCTGCCTCCGCGGCCCATCGCCGCGATAATAGCCAAAGATGCCCCCGGCGATTCCCGCGACCACCAGTGCTTTCAGCGCAAACTGCAGTGTGAAATCACCGCTTAGGAACGCATAGATCACCGCCACCAAATCGCCGAGCAGCACCGCCGCGGCAAACAGCAGGGTCACATAAGTCATCCAATTGCGAATGGCCGAGCGCGACAGCGCCGGATCGGCGGCCAGCCGCCTGCGCTCGCGGGTGGCAAGCCAAAGGAACAGCGGCAGGGTCACGATCAGCACCGCCATAGCCCAGCGAATGCGGTAGGTCGCGCCGCCGGTCGCAGGGTCTATAAAATGGTCGATGAGCGCATGAAGCAGCCCAACCAGATACCCCGCGCCAAAGAGCAGCGCACCGAACATCAGCGCATAAATAAAGAAATCCCGTGCCGTCACGATCGGCTGCGGGCGCGGCACCGGCGGGGCGAAAGGCACATCGGCCCAACCTTCCAAAGCGTCACTGACCTCTTGCGCCGACCAGCCCGCCTGCCCCAGCACCGCAGCGATCTCTACCCGGCTTTTGCCCGCACTGAGTGCGTCGCGCACGAACAGCGCCAACTCTTTATTGCCCGCCATGGGTTATCCCCTTCTTTTGGCTTGGAAAAACTTTATCAGCAGATCTTCGGCCTCGCGTCCGGCTATGCCATCAAAGACCTGCGGCACATGATGGCACTGGGGATGCGAGAACACCCGCGCGCCTTGTGCCACGCCACCTGATTTGGGGTCTGCCGCGCCATAGAACAAGCGCTCAACCCGCGCCGCGGCAATGGCACCGGCGCACATCGCACAAGGCTCCAGCGTAACGTACAGCGCATGTCCGATCAGCCGTTCCGAGCCGACCGCGGCGCAGGCCGCCCGCAGGGCCAGCATCTCTGCATGGGCGGTGGGATCGTTTCGGGCACGGGTCTCATTGCCTGCTGCGGCGACGATCTGACCCGCGGGCGACACGACAACTGCCCCCACCGGCACTTCGCCGCGTGTGGCGGCCGCGCGGGCTTCAGCCAGCGCCTGACCCATATACGAGCGAAACTCCATTCCGCCACATGGCCGCAAACGCCACCCTTTCGCAAGCCCGTGAAACAGGGTAAGCGCAGTGTATGAACGCAAAAACGCCCCCCTCCGGCCCCGGCCCGCAAAATACCGATACCGACGCCAGCACGTCTAAGGGCGACCGCATCGCCAAGGTGTTATCGCGCGCCGGTGTCGCGTCGCGCCGCGAGGCTGAGCGGATGATCGAAGCGGGCCGCGTGCGCGTGAACGGAGAGCAGATCAGCTCACCTGCGCTCAATGTCACGCCCGAGGACAAGATCACCGTCGACAACACCCCCGTCGGCGCGCCCGAGCCGCCGCGCATGTGGCTTTATCACAAGCCCGCCGGACTGGTGACCACCGCACGTGATGAGAAGGGGCGCGAGACGATATTTGACGACCTCCCCGAAGACATGCCGCGCGTGATGACCATCGGCAGGCTCGACCTCAACTCAGAAGGGCTGCTGCTGCTGACAAACGACGGCGGCGTGAAACGTAAGCTTGAACTGCCTAGCACCGGCTGGCTGCGCCGCTACCGCGCGCGGGTGAATGGCCGCCCCACAGACGAAATGCTTGAGCCACTGCGCCGCGGCATCACCGTGGAGGGCGAGAATTTCCTGCCGATGGACGTGACGCTGGATCGCCAGCAAGGCGCGAATGCGTGGCTGACCATCGGTCTACGCGAAGGTCGCAACCGCGAGATTCGCCGCGCGATGGAGGCCGTGGGCCTGACCGTCAACCGGCTGATCCGCACGTCCTACGGCCCGTTCCAATTGGGCGAGCTGAAAACCGGTGAAGTCGAAGAGCTGCGCCGCAAGATCGTGCGCGATCAGCTGGGGTTGGAGTTGGAAGACCCAACCGGCACCGCCGTCAAAAAGCCCACCGCCGTCCGCCGTCCACCGCGGCGCAAGCCCGGTGGTTTTGGCGGCGCGGGCCAGCCTGGCATGCCGGTCCAACGGGGCGAAGACGATGAACCGCCCCCCCGCCGCGGGGGCGGCAAAGCCAAAAACGCGCCACGTGGCAAGGCGGCAGCGGGCAGAACCGCAGATAAACCGGGCGCACGCCCCGGCAGCCGTACGGGTGGCAAACCAGCCGGAAAGCCCGGCAGCCGAGGCCCAAAGCCCCGCCGCTGAGCAGGCTCGCCCCAAGCTGCGCCGCCTGCTTTTGGAACGCTGCTGAGCCGCGCGCGTTGAACAAAGAACGGCAGGCAAGATCAGCGCGAAACCGCTGTCAGAAAAGGGCAATATGGCGCGAATATTGATGTTTTTGGTGGCCTTGGCTGCGCTGTTGGTTATCATCCTCGGCGTGGCCTCACTGATGGGGCGCGCTGCAGACACCGCCGGCACGGCATTGCGTCCCATCTGGGGCAGCAAGAGGGGAAATTTGATGGCGCCGACACCCTTTCAAAAGATCGCCTATGGGGCATTGCTGGTTGTGCTGCTCGGCGTGACCAGCGGATTTCTTGGGGGGCTCTGATCAATGGCGCAGCGCTTTGGCGGACGTTATAGCCCCGACTCTGATGTAAAGCCCGGCGGCACTCCGCGTAAAACGCAGCGGCTGCGGGTTGATCCAGCGGGCGGGCGTGTGAACCTTATGTTCGTACCACCGGCGGTTCTGGCGGCGACATCCCTGGTTGGCGGCGCTGGCACTTTGGTTCTGGGCCTTGCGGGCGCGTTCGTGCTGGCATCCGGCGTTTGGCTGCTGCGCGAAGGGCTGTTGGCCGAAGCCGAATACCATGAACGCAAGGTGGCTCGCCGCCCCGCATGGCCACGCAAGATATTCGCGGCACTGCTGACCGGCGTGGGCACCGCGATCGCCGCTTACACATCTGAGCCGGGCATCGTGGCGCCCGTGCTGTTCGGCGCGGCAACCACAGCACTACATGTGGCTGCATTCGGCATTGATCCCTTGAAAAACAAAGGCATGGAAGGCATCGACACCTTCCAGCAAGACCGCGTCGCCCGCGTGGTGGATGAGGCGGAGAAACTGCTGACGGGCATGAGCCAGGCCATACTGCGCGCCGGGGACCGCCGGGCAGAGGCGCGCTTGGCTGACTTTCAAGACACCGCCCGTCATTTGATCCGCACCGTCGAAGAAGACCCGCGGGATCTGACCGCCGCCCGCAAATACCTTGTCGTCTACTTACGCGGCGCGCATGATGCGACGGTGAAGTTCGCCGATCTCTATGCCCGCAACCATGATGACCAATCCCGCAATGATTACCTAGCACTCCTTGACGATCTGGACGAAAATTTCGCCGCCCGCACGGCGAAATCCCTGCTTGACGACCGCAGCGATCTGAACGTCGAAATTGACGTGCTGCGCGCGCGTCTCTCCCGCGAGGGGGTCAGGCTGGATCAGCCGACGCCCATAAATACTAAGGAAGATCAGTGATGACCGATGCCGTCCGTGAAAAAGCCGCCCAGTCGCAAGGGTTGGTCGAAGAAGTGAACGCAACAATCCTGCCCGAACCCGCAGACGCCAATGCCATCGTGCCCTTGGCCAAAGCCAATGCGACCCAGAGCGCTGAAATTCAAAAGCGCATGGCCGAGATTGACGTAACCGACACGCAATCCATCGTCAGCTTTGGCTCTGCCGCGCAGGCAGAACTGCAAGTGATCAGCCAATCCATGCTTGCCGATGTGCGCAACAAGGATGTCGGCCCTGCGGGTGATAGCCTGCGCACGATGGTCAGCGCCATTCGCGGCTTTTCGGTCTCGGAACTTGACGTGCGTCGCAAGCAAAGCTGGTGGGAAAAGCTGCTTGGGCGTGCGACGCCCTTCGCCAAGTTCACGGCTCGATTTGAAGAGGTACAGGGCCAGATCGACCGGATCACCGACAATCTGTTGGCCCATGAGCATACGCTGTTGAAAGACATCAAATCGCTCGACCTGCTCTATGAAAAGACGCTGCAATTTTACGATGAGCTGGCGCTCTATATATCTGCTGGCGAAGCCAAGATTGTGGAGCTGGATCACAAGACCATTCCTGCAAAACAGACCGCACTGGATAAGGCGGGCGAAGACAATCAGGTCATGCGCGCCCAAGAGCTGCGCGATCTGCGTGCGGCGCGGGACGATCTGGAGCGCCGGGTGCATGACCTCAAACTGACGCGACAGGTGACGATGCAATCTCTGCCCTCGATTCGGTTGGTGCAAGAAAACGACAAGAGCCTCGTGACCAAGATCAACTCGACCTTGGTGAATACCGTGCCGTTGTGGGAAACCCAACTGGCGCAGGCCGTGACCATTCAGCGCAGCAGTGAAGCGGCGGGCGCGGTACGTGAGGCGAACGACCTCACGAACGAGCTTCTCACCTCCAACGCCAAAAACTTGCGCGACAGCAACAAGGTGATCCGCCAAGAAATGGAGCGCGGTGTGTTTGATATCGAAGCGGTGAAGCAGGCCAATGAAGACCTGATCGGCACCATTGAGGAATCGCTTCAGATCGCGGATGAGGGCAAAGCGAAACGCGCCAGCGCCGAGAAGGAATTGCAAGAAATGGAAGGCCGTCTGCGCGATACACTGGCCGCTGCCAAAGCCCGTGAAACGGGTTTGGGTGACACAACCAGCAACGCGGTTCCGAGCTGAAACCGACGTAAGGAAACAGGCAATGCAAGGTCGTCTGCGAAGACATCTGCGCGCCGCAGCGGCGCTGACGCTGAGCGCGCTTTTGCTCGCCTGCGCTGAACCTGAGCCCGTCTTGCAAAAGGTCGCCAAACCGCAGGCCCGCCCTGCGGTGGCGCCCCCACCCGCGCCGGTGGTTGCACAGCCCACTTCGCAAAAAAGCGCCATGCTGCGCAGCTATTTGCATCAGGTTGAAAAGGCGCAGCTTAGCCAGGAACTGCTGCGTCAAGATGGCGGCGGGGAAGACACGCCCTTCACCAGCGAAATGTTGGCGCGTAATTTTGAACAGATCGCGTTGTACAACGAATATGACGGTGATTTTTCGGGCCAAGGCGGGGCCAGCCCCCTGCGCCGCTGGGAAGGGCCTATACACATGCAGATCATCTTTGGTGATAGCATTCCACCCTCGCAACGCCGCTCAGACACGACCAATATCAAGGCTTTCGCCCGACGGCTTGCGCGGATTACGGGGCATCCGATCTCAACGACTGGCACGCCTAATTTCATGGTGGTTGTCGCCTCTGAGGACGACCGCGTTGATGCTCTGACCCATGCGGCGGAAAAGGTAGCGGGGGTTAGCCCCTCTTCGCTACGCGCCATGCGCAACATGCGACGCGATACCTACTGTGCCGTGGCGGCCTATGCGGCGGGTGACAATCCCAACGTCTATACTGCCGCCGTGGCTGTGATCCGCTCGGAAAACCCCGAGTTGCTGCGGTTGTCGTGCATCCACGAAGAGCTGGCTCAAGGGCTGGGCCTGGCCAATGACAGCCCCGCCGCGCGGCCTTCGATCTTTAACGACGACGACGAATTCGCGCTACTGACACGGCACGACGAACTCTTGCTCAAGATGCTTTATGATGCGCGTCTGCGCCCCGGCATGACAGCAGAACAGGTCAACCCGATCACCCGGATCATCGCACGCGAGTTGACGGATGGGCCAGTGTAACGCACCCTTACGACCAAAGAATAAGGACGATTTCCATGGGCATTTTCGATTTCCTCTCAGGCCAGTTTATCGACGTCATTCACTGGACCGACGACACCCGCGACACGATGGTCTGGCGGTTCGAGCGTGAGGGTCATGAGATCAAATACGGCGCCAAGCTGACAGTGCGCGAGGGGCAAGCGGCGGTTTTTGTCCATGAGGGGCAGTTGGCGGATGTCTTTACCCCCGGTCTCTACATGCTTGAGACCAATAACATGCCGATTATGACCTCCCTTCAGCATTGGGATCACGGGTTCAAAAGCCCGTTCAAATCCGAGATTTACTTCGTCAACACAACCCGGTTCAACGATCTGAAATGGGGCACGAAAAACCCGATTATCGCCCGCGATCCTGAGTTTGGCCCAGTACGGCTGCGGGCCTATGGCACCTATTCGGTGCGCGTGAGTGATGCAGCCCGGTTCCTAACCGAGATTGTGGGCACCGATGGTGAATTCACCATGGACGAAATCTCTTACCAAATCCGTAACATCATCGTGCAGGCCTTCTCGCGGACGTTGGCAAGTTCGGGCATTCCGGTGCTCGACATGGCCGCAAACACGCGCGAGCTGGGGCAGTTGGTCGGCAAGGACATCGCTGCACAGATCGCGGAATACGGGTTGGCGATGCCAGAGCTTTATATCGAAAATATCTCGCTCCCGCCCGCGGTTGAGGCAGTGATGGACAAGCGCACATCGATGGGCGTGGTCGGAAACCTCAACGAATACATGCAGTTCCAAGCCGCCGAAGCGCTTGGCCGCGATGGGGCGGGGGGTGCGGCGATGCAAACCGGCCTTGGTGCGGGCCTCGGCATGAGCATGGCCCAGGCCGCAACCGCGCAGGCTGGCCCTTGGGGCGCGCGCGCGGCACCTGCCGCCGCCGCTCCCGTGCCGCCGCCCCCACCGCCGGTCGAGAAGGTCTGGCACATTGCCGAAAATGGCGCGACTTCTGGTCCCTTCTCCAAGGCTGCGATGGGGCGCAAGGTGAGTGACGGCAGCCTTGGGCGTGACAGTCTGGTCTGGACGCCGGGCCAAGATGGCTGGCAGCAGGCCGAGGATGTGGCCGAACTGGCGCAGCTCTTCACCGTGATGCCGCCGCCCCCACCGCCGCCCGCGTGATCCGGCGCTGCTGCGGGTGAAACTTTTAGGCCTTTTGCCCGTGGCTCTGCCATGACACCGCGCTTTCATCTTCCTCACCGCCGCAGCGCCCTGAAGGTGCTGCATTGGTCGATGGTGCCGCTGCTGATCTGGTTCATCCTTGTGACCCCCGCCGATGTGCTGCCCTTTGGCCGCACGGCTTTTCGCATTCATTCGCTGCTGGGGCTGGTCTTTGTCACCGCCTGCCTGCTCTGGACCGCCGATTACCTGCGCCGAGGTCTTGCCAGCCGACCGGGGCCAAAGCTGCCGCCTTGGGCGCGGCGTGTGCACCAGTGGATGCATAAGGCGCTGATTTGGGGGCTGTTTGGCGTGGCACTCACGGGCTTTGGCCTTGGTCTTACTGCACCGCGTCTCTTTATGGCGGGCGATCTGGTGCCGGTG
Organism: Sulfitobacter sp. AS92; assembly: GCF_038900015.1. Taxonomy (NCBI): domain Bacteria; kingdom Pseudomonadati; phylum Pseudomonadota; class Alphaproteobacteria; order Rhodobacterales; family Roseobacteraceae; genus Sulfitobacter; species Sulfitobacter sp. AS92. The sequence continues at coordinate 217,722 of NZ_JBBMQL010000005.1, read as the reverse complement.
GCCCCGCCGCTGAACTTGCCGCGTGCGCATGATCTGATCGGCAAAATCCACATCTATGAATTCTACCTGCTGGCCGCCATCGCGGGTGCCCATGCGCTGTTCCACCTTTGGCGGCACCTGCGTCTGCGTGACAACGCGCTGCGGATCATGGCGCCGAAATGCCTGCACCGCTTTTTGTGAGGTTCAAGGTCTGGCCCATGCCCCCCAAGGCCGCTAGGCTCCGGCGCGATTGACCTTGCAGAGCATGTCTTATGTCCGCCACCGATCTACCCCCCGCCGCCCCGCTGGAAGAGCACCGTTTTCCCTGTGACACCTGCGGCTCTGACATGCGCTTTGACCCAGCACAGTCGCTGCTAATCTGCGATCATTGCGGTAATGTTGAACCGATTGACGGCACGGGTCGTCACACCCATGCGATCGCTGAACAAGATTTCCGCGCCGGATTGCAGGCCGCGCTGCCCGCCGCCGAGATGGAGGAAACCCGCGTTACCACCTGCCCCAACTGTGCGGCACAGGTCGAGTTCGAACCCGGCAAACACGCCACCGAATGCCCCTTTTGTGCCACGCCTATTGTGATCGACACCGGCACCAACCGCCATATCAAACCCCGTGCCGTGCTGCCCTTTGCCCTGCCCGAAGAAAGCGCCCGCAATGCAATGAAAGACTGGCTCGGCAGCCTGTGGTTCGCGCCCAACGGCTTGCAGCAATATGCCCGCAAGGGGCGGAAAATGCAGGGCATCTATGTGCCCTTTTGGACCTATGATGCCCAAACCGCGTCGAGCTATCGTGGGGAGCGTGGCACGGTCTATTACGTGACCCAAACCGTCATGCGCGATGGCAAGCGCGTGCAGCAGCAGGTGCCCAAAATCCGCTGGCGCAGCGCTTCGGGCCGGGTGGCGCGGTTCTTTGACGATGTGCTGGTGCTGGCCTCCCGCTCTCTGCCTAAGAAACACACCGACGCGTTGCATCCGTGGGATCTTTCGGCGCTGGAGCCATACGCGCCCGAATACCTCGCCGGTTTCCGGGCCGAGGCTTACGGCGTCACACTGGAAGAAGGCTTTGTTCAGGCCCGCGCCCATATGGACCGAGTGATTGAGCGTGACGTGAAATTCGACATCGGCGGCGACCGCCAGCGCGTGCATAACATCGATACGCGGATCAGCGATGTGACCTTCAAGCATATCCTGCTGCCTGTCTGGCTGGCCGCTTATAAGTACCGCGGCAAGACCTATCGTTTCGTGGTGAACGGCCACTCTGGCAAAGTGCAGGGCGAACGGCCCTATTCAACGATTAAAATTACCTTCGCCGTGGTGCTGGGGCTGATCGCCGCTGCCATCGTCGGCTATTTCATGGCGCAGCAATGACCCAGACCTACGACCAATTCGCCGCGCTTTTAAAGGCCCGCTATTCCTGCCGCGCTTTCCGGCCCGATCCGCTGCCGGATGAGACCATCACCCAGATCGTCAGCGCCGCGCGCCATGTGCCCTCGTGGTGTAACGCGCAGCCGTGGCAGGTGACCGTGACGCGCGGGGCAGGCACCGATGCCTTTCGCGCCGCACTGCTCAAAGCCGCAGGCGATGATGCCCCCGTTGAGCCCGATCTGACATGGCCCACAGGCTACTCCGGTGCCTATGCCGAGCGGCGGCGCACTTGCGGGTTTCAGCTTTATGACGCAGTGGGCATCGTGAAATCCGACCGCGACGCCCGCAAAGCGCAAATGCTACGTAATTACGAACTTTTCGATGCGCCGCATGTGGCGATCGTCACCTCCCCTGCCGAGCTTGGACCCTATGGCGCGATGGACTGCGGCGGTTTCGTCACGGCCTTTACTCTCGCAGCGGCCGCGCTTGGCGTGGCAAGCATCCCGCAGGCCGCTATTGCCGCCTATGCGCCCTTGGTCCGCAGCCACCTTGGCCTGCCCGAAGACCGGCTGGTGCTCTGCGCCATCTCCTTTGGTTATGCAGACAGCGACCACCCGGCCAACGCATTTCGTACCGAACGGGCGGCCCCCTCAGAGATCATCGATTGGAAAGACTGACATGCGCGCATTGCTGCAAAGGGTGACCGAGGCGTCGGTCACGGTCGAAGGTGAGATCATTGGAGGGATCGGCCCCGGTCTCTTAATCCTCGTCTGCGCCATGCCTGAAGACACGGAAGAGACGGCAGAGAAACTCGCGCTGAAGATCTCTAAGCTACGGCAGTTCAAGGACGAGGGCGGCAAGATGAACCTCAGCCTTGCTCAGACCGGCGGTGCTGCACTGGTGGTCAGCCAATTCACCCTTGCCGCAGATACTTCGCGCGGCAACCGCCCCGGTTTTTCGGGTGCGGCGAAACCTGACATGGCAGAGGCGCTTTATGAGCATTTTGCGCGCAGCCTCAGCGCCTTGGATATCACCGTGCAAAAAGGCCGGTTCGGCGCGGATATGTCCGTAGCGCTGGTCAACGACGGGCCGGTGACCCTGTGGCTCGACAGTGCAGCACCATAATCTAAAGCGGGAAAAGCATGGACCGGCAAGCTTGGGAGGAGGTAAGCTTGCCGGCCGGTATAACGGGTCCGGGAGGAGGACCGTTAAGATGCGGCATCAGATCAACCCTGGGAGGAGCGGGGTCCGACACCTGACAATGCGGCGCTCAGCGCGCGACATTGATTTCTGAAGGTCGAAAGCCCTAAGGCTTACAGGCCGTCGTATTCTTCGGTAACCAGCGCTTCGGCGTGCTGCGGGATCTGGTTCCGCTTAATGCCCGCGCGCTCTAGCTGATCGTCCGTCATGTTGTTTAGGACGGACTGCATCCGCGAAATTTGCATCTGGGTCACGCCACGGGCCAGCAGGTTTCCGACTTTGCCGGCAGCGGAGCCGAGAGCCCCAACAACAGGCGCGGTCGCGTCGCGGAAAGAAAAGCCGTGGGGGGCGGAGAGGGTGTTGTTATATTTCATAGGTCTGTTCCTTTGAAAGTTCTTCCGACGCAAAACGTCGGATGTCGCACCGCGCGATGCCGATATCCGACAGTTCGCGATCACTCAGTGCGGTAAGTTCTGTGAAAGTACGGTCATAAGCTGCGCGCCGGGCTTTGATCTGGGCCACACGACGGCGCATGCCGTCATAGGAGTGGTGAAGCCCTGCGAGCGCGGAGCTCAGGGTGGTGCCACGTGAGATTGCCATCGTCATAAGCGCAACTCCTTTCAGAATGCTGCAAGTGCATTATCAATGCTGCAATGCAGAAGTAGTACGCTCAGCCCCTATTTTGAACCCGCAGAATTTGCATAGGCGCTATGCCTGACAGGAAAGGCAGCCTTATAAATATGCGTAAAACAGCCTAAAATTCTTGCGCCGACACACAGAAATTGTGCATCGGCGCAACGCAGCTGGGCTGCAATCAAGGATCTGAAGAGACCAAGGGCAGGACTGACGCCCCCTGCCCCTTGGTCGGTTAGCTCGCGGGTTCCCAAGGGCGCGTATAGACGCTTAGCACTTTTGTCACATCGTCATGGGACGCGCCGTGCATCGTAACCTTGGCCACAAGCCCACGCTTTTTGTCGTCGATCACTTCGGTTACCCGAGCGGCACAGCCCTCTTTTTCGAGACTGCCATTATAGACCCGCGTGATTGCATCCTTGCGCAGGTCGGGCTTGAAGATTTTGCCGACAGCGGTCTTAGGCAGCTCATCCATGATCTTAAGATGTTTGGGCTGCGCCGCGCGTTCGGCAACCTTTTCCTGCGCGAAGGCCAGCAGTTCGGCTTCGGTCACAGTGGCGCCGGCCACCAGTTCGACAAAGGCGCAGGGCACCTCGCCCGCGTGGGCATCGGGTTGGCCGATGGCCCCGGCAAAGGCGACGGCCTCATGGCCCAACAGCGCCTCTTCAATCTCGGCCGGGTCAATGTTGTGACCGCCGCGAATGATCAAGTCTTTGGCGCGGCCCGTGATCCAAATGTAGCTATCGCTGTCGATACGACCCAGATCGCCTGTTCGCAGGTATTTACCGTGGTAGAAAAGGTCTTTGTTTTTCTCTTCCTCGACATAGGTATGGCCTGCAAAGACGCCGGGGTTCGACACACAGATCTCTCCGATCTCATCGACTTCTGCGTCAATCGGCCCGTCGGCTGTGCCTTTGATGATCCGCACATCTGAATAAGGAAAGGCGACGCCGATGGAGCCTACCTTTTTGACGCCGTCGGGCGGGTTGCAGGACACAAGGCAGGTCGCCTCAGTCAGACCATAGCCCTCAATCAACGTGATGCCTGTGGCTTTCTCAAAGCGGCGGAAGAGTTCCAGCGGCAGCGGAGCAGACCCGGAGAATGCGGTTTTCACGGTGCTGACATCCGCATCAATCGGCCGCTGCATCTTGGCCGAGATTGCAGTCGGCACGGTGATGATAAAGGTGATCTTCCACCGCTCAATCAGCTTCCAGAAGTTATCAAATACGCCCTCCCCGCGATAGCCCTGCGGCGTGGGGAAGACCACATGCGCGCCAGAGGCCACGGCGGCCATCAGGATCACATGGCAGGCAAAGACGTGAAACAGCGGCAACGGACACATGATATTGTCCTGCTCGCTGAAGAGCAGGCGGTGCCCCAGCCAGCCGTTGTAGATCAGCCCGGAGTATTTGTGCTGCGCCACTTTCGGCATCCCGGTCGTACCACCGGTATGGAAATAGCAAGCGACGCGATCCTCTTGCACATCTTCGAAATTGAGCGAGGTGTTCTGCTTGGCGATCTCGGCGTTGAAGTTGAGGTATTTCGCCTGATTGTTCACCATCCCCTTGGGCCGGACCAGTGGCACGATCCAGCTTTTCGGCGGGGTGAGATAGCGGACCAGATCGACTTCGAGCACCGTATGCACCTTGGGCGCAAGCTGCACCGCCTCGGCGGTCTTTTGGGCCACGTCCGTTTTGGGGAAAGGCCGCAGAGTGACGACGACCGATGCGCCGACTTCGCGCAGGATGGCACCGATCTGTTCGGCATCCAGCAGCGGATTGATCGGGCTGACGATCCCGGCAACGGCACCGCCCAACAGGGTAATCGTCGTCTCGTTACAGTTCGGCAGCACATAGGCCACCACGTCTTTCTCGCCAATACCGAGGCTGCGGAACAAATTGGCGGTCTGCGTCACGCGGCCATGCAGCTCGCTCCAAGTCAGCGTTTCGGCCTTGTCTTTGGGCCCTGAGAAAATCTGATAGCTAACGGCGTTATTCTTGGGGAATTTCGCGGTCGTGTTGCTCAGCATTCCGTAAAGCGTCTTGGCCACGTCGCGGTCTTCCCACGGCATTTCCGCCGCGATTGCATTGCGGTCCTCGATCCCGGCGAATGTCATGGTGTCTCCTCCCCTATGCCGGTGTTCCGGCTTATTCTCCTCGGGCCAGATTGCGGTGAAACGCGCCGTTCCGCAAGCAATCGGCGTCGACAGACGCAACGTCATGCAAAGTTGACGTAACGCCGCGTGGGTGTCGTTCAAGTCTTGGTCAGGCCGCTGCGGCCCCGTCAGTGAACTGCAAGCGTGCCAAACGCGCATATAGGCCGTCGCTGGCCACCAATTCATCATGGGTGCCGATGGCCGCGATACGGCCCGCCTCCATCACCACAATCCGGTCGGCTTTCTTTACGGTAGCCAAACGGTGCGCGACGATCAACGTGGTGCGATCCGCACTGAGACGATCCACGGCGGCTTGCACCAGCCCTTCACTTTCGGAATCCAAAGCGCTGGTTGCCTCATCCAGCAGCAGCACCGGCGCATCACGCAGAATGGCGCGGGCGATCGCGATACGTTGTTTCTGCCCGCCAGAAAGCATCACCCCGCGCTCCCCAAGATAGCTGTCATAGCCCTCAGGCAACGCCGTAATGAACCCATGCGCTGCGGCCGCGCGCGCAGCCTCTTCGACTTCTGCATCGGTGGCGTCGGGCCTACCAAAGCGGATGTTTTCGGCGGCGGTCGCGGCAAAGATCACCGGGTCTTGAGGCACCAGCGCCACGGCGCGACGGAAGTGGTCACGCGCCACATCGCGCAGGTCCACGCCGTCCAAAGTGATACGGCCCGCCTGCGGGTCATAGAACCGCAAGATCATCTGGATAATCGTCGTTTTCCCCGCACCCGATGGACCGACAAACGCCACCGTCTCACCGGGGCTAATCTCAAGATCAATCCCATCCAAAGCCGCCACATCGGGCCGTGCCGGATAGGTGAATTGTACGTTTTCAAATGCGATCTTGCCTGCAACGGGTTGCGGCAGGCTGACTTGCGCGTCGGGGGATGGATCGTTCACCGTGTCTTCTGTCTGAAGCAGATCAACCAACCGCTCTGTGGCGCCCGCCGCGCGCTGCAACTCGCCCCAGATCTCTGACAAAGCGGCAACCGCGCCCGCGACCATCACCGCGTAGATTACGAATTGCACCAACGCGCCTGCGCTCATGACATCGGCGCGCACATCACGCGCCCCGATCCAAAGCACGCCAACCACGCCCGAGAACACCAGAAAAATCACAATCATCGTCATCGCGGCACGGGTTTTGATGCGGCGCTGCGCGGCGTCGAAAGACGCTTCGGTCATCTGCGCAAATTGGCCCCGGCTTGCCGTCTCATGGGTAAAAGCCTGAACGGTTTGAACCGCCCCCAACGTCTCAGAGGCATTGCCCGAACTGGCTGCGATCCAATCTTGGTTTTCACGGCTCAGCACCCGCAACCGACGGCCCAGCGTCAGGATGGGAAACACCACGGCAGGCACAATGAGCAGAACCAAACCCGTGAGTTTAGCAGACGTCAGCAGCATCAGCCCAAGGCCGCCTACGAAAATCAGTAAGTTACGCAGCGCGATAGAAACAGACGACCCGATCACCGACAGGATCAGTGTCGTGTCGGTGGTGATCCGGCTGAGCACTTCGCCTGTCATGATGCGCTCATAAAACGAGGGGCTCATGCCCACCACCCGGTCAAAAACGGCGCGCCGAATGTCTGCCACGACCCGTTCGCCCAGCCGCGTGACCAGCGCATAGCGCAGCCCGGTTCCCACGGCGAGCAACCCTGCGATCAACAACGCGGCAACGAAATATTGATCCAGCAACTCAGTCTCGCCGGTGCCGAAATTATCGATCACCCGGCGCACGGCCAAGGGTAAGGTAAGCGAAATCATCGCCGTCAAAACCAAAGCGCCCCCCGCGGCGGCCATCAACCAGCGATAAGGGCTAAGAAATGGCATCAGCGCCGCCAGTGCTCCGATCCGCCGCGACTTCTCGCGTTCATCTTTAGCAGTCGGAGCGGGTGTGGGCGTGCGGGCCATGGGCATTCCTTTGTCTTGCGACATGGTCATGGCGCGGGGACTGAGCGGGGTCAAGCGCGACAGGCCCATCGGGACAATCTGCCGCTCTTGCCCTGCGGCGCAAAATCATGCGCCGCAGGGTGTTAGTGGGCCAAGTTTACTCGGCTGGAAGCGCTGGCACACCGTCTTTCCATTCGTCCCAGTTGGCGACGATCCGATCGACCAGGGGCGCACCAACCAGGGTGATATTCGCCACCGTTTCAGCAAAGCCGCCGGCGGTTTCGCCCGGTGCTGGATCAAGGTGTGCCAGCGTCGATTCATCAGGGTGGCCTTGGTCAAAGTTCACCGCACCGCGCAGACTGGCGATCCGGTCCGTGCCGTGCAGACGTTTGATGACCAACGCGATTGCGGCGGCCTCCATCTCAGTGATCATATAGTCGTCCGCGCCGTAAAGTTCGGCCATATACTGCGCCTCTTCCGACAGGCCCGGCCCGTGAAAGAAGGTATCGCCGGTCATATGGGTGCCGACTTTGACGCTTGGCGCGGCTTGAGCGGCCTCATCAGGGTAGCGCTGGCGGTATTTACGCGCGGAATCTGAATCCTGCATCTCGACATCTTTGGAAAGCGCAACGCCCCATGAAACCAGCTGCTCGTTCAACTCAAATCGGCGGTAATCCTCATAACCAGAGCGCGGCATGAAGACCGGCTCGCCCGGTTCTCCTTCCTCAGGTGCCCAGCGGTGACCGAGGTCATAATCCACCAACCAGCTGCCCCAAACCACATCCGCGATCGTGCCGCGCGACGGGGGCGTGCCTGCCACGCCGGACAGCATGAAATAAGTCTGCGAGAAATCATATGCCGGGTTCAACAGTATCGCCTGCATGGAGGCCGAAGAGTTCACTTTGCCCATCCCTAGCACCGCACCGCAGACGCCATCATCGTTGCAATACATCGAAGAGAATGCGCCCGGCACGTCCTGCGCCTCGGTTTCGGACCAGTATTTCTCGTACCAGTGCTGTAATTCGCCTGCGCGGTCGCCGGTGTTTTCGCCAATCTCAAACATCGCGCCGATGAACACTTTGACGGGCATCGGCTCTTGTGCTGCCAGTGGCGCGGCGAGTGTGCAAAGAGCTAGAGCGGCAAGGCCCGGTGTGGAATGCTTCAGCATGATGTATCCTTTAGGAATGTCGCCCGCACTTAGCGCGCGGATGGCGCAGCTATAGACCTTGGCGCAAGGGAAACCAAGCATCAGGCACGCCAGTCGCAGGACCAGCACAAAGGATCAGATATATCATGAAGAGTGGAGCGGGCGGCGGGAATCGAACCCGCATCATCAGCTTGGAAGGCTGAGGTCTTACCATTACACAACGCCCGCGCTACTGGTTTCCCTCCTATTTTATCGCTTGAGGTGCGTCAAGTAGAGCAATGCCTCAAGTGTACGATCAATCGAATAAGCCTGCTTTTGCCAGACGTGCTTTATCCAGGTGGTCGCCATGCCCAAGGGGCACTAGCTTATGCGTCATAGGTAAAAATGAGGCATGGGAATGGACCCCAGACCGGCTCAGGACCAAAAGCGCGAAGTTGTGCTGACCCACGGTGTTCTCAGCGAGAACCCCGAGGATTTGTTTCACGGCACCGGCTGGCGCGTTGGGCGCGCGGTTCTGCACGAAGCGGTCCTGCGTCTGTGGAGCGATGATGCCTTTGGCATGGCCGGAAACGTGGCCTTCCGTGCGCTTTTGGCGATTTTCCCGTTCCTAATCTTCACCAGTTCGCTGACCGCCTATTTTGGCGACCGATCGATGGCCGACGATCTGATCCATTTCCTTATTGCCATTGTCCCCCCTGCCCTGATTGAACCTCTTGTTACAGAAGTCGAAAAGGTCATGACCGTGCCACGCGGTGATCTGTTGAGCGTTGGTATTCTACTGACCGTTTGGTTTGCGGTTGGTGGGGTCGACGGTGTTCGAATAGGCTTGAACCGTGCCTATGGTTTGCGCGAAACGCGTTCGGTGTTTACGATCTATGCGGTGCAGGTGGTCATGGTGTTGCTGGCCAGCCTCATCCTTGTGATTGTAGGCTATCTGCTGGTACTGGCGCCGCGTGCAGGGTCTTGGCTGCATATGTTGATGCCGGGGTTTGATCCGGGCTCCGTGACTGTCGGCCTGATCCGCTTCCCTGTGTCGGCGACGATCCTATTGGTCGCGTTGTTTGCAGCACATGTGATCCTACCCGCGCGTCGTACCAAGTTTAACAATATTTGGCCCGGTGTAGTGGCCACAGCCATTGCATGGACCCTGCTTGCGATGCTCTTTTCAACCTATCTGCGCAGCTTTGCTACTTATTCCAGCTATTATGCAGGCATGGCGGGAATCATCGCGGCATTATATTTCATGTATCTTGCCGCACTGGTGCTGATCTTTGGCGGCGAGTTGAACCGCGCGCTGCGCATCCGCAGATTGGCCCGCGTGATGAGCGATTGACCCTTAATCCCCGTCGCAGGGGGTGCCCGCAGCGCCCCAGACTGTCACATCATGCACCAGTGCATCCAACGAGCCTTCCGGTACCGAGCGTCCTGCACCGGGGGCAAAGGCCCAGTTCACAAAGGCAGAGTTCTGCAAATGGTCGACCAATGACGCAATATCATGGCCATCGTTGGTGTCAGGGTTCCGCAGCTGCACACAAACCTCTGCCGATGTCTTGCCAAACCATGCCAGTTCCACCGGCGGCAACCGCCACGCGTCGTCGATATGCGGCGGCGCGTGGGGCACGGTATTGGCGGCTCCAGAGGTGACGTGGCAGGCGTCGCAAGGAATACTCTCGGCCCCGATGCGGCTCTCGCCCGCTTGTACATTCATGCCGTGCACTGCGTCCGGCCCATAACCCAAGGCCTGCCACATCGGCTGGCCCTCTTCGCCCACATGGCAATTCGTGCAGCGGGGATGCGAGGTAACGGTAAAGATACGCTCCCATGCAGCCAACCCTTCTACACTGTTGGAGCCTTCTTGCGCCGTCGCAGGGACGGCCAGCATCAGCGCGGCACAGGCAAGCAAATATCTCATGCAAAATCCACGGATTTGGAGAGCGGCAATTCACGGATGCGTTGGCCAGTGGCGGCAAAAATCGCATTGGCCAGCGCCGGTGCTGCGGGCGGCACGCCCGGCTCGCCGATGCCCCGCAGCTTGCTGCCGTTCTCCAGTCCGCGCACTTCGATTTTGGGGGTTTGGTACAACCGCAACCCTTCGTAAAGATGGTAGTTGTCCTGTTGCGGCACCCCGTCGCGATAGGTCAACTCGCAGTTCATTGCATGGCCCAAGCCCCAGATGACAGCACCCGAAAGCTGCGCTTCAAAGTTCACCGGGTCCAGCACCCGGCCCACTTCGGCGGCGACGAAAACGCGGTCAATCTTGAGGCCCGCGTCGGTCTGGCGCACCTCTACCACTTCGGCTACCGGCACGCCGAAGGACAAACAAAAGGCCAACCCCCGGCCCCGACCCGGCCCAAGCTCCGCGCCCCAGTCTGACATCTCTCCCACGGCCTCAAACACCTTGCGCGATGCGTCGTGGGTACAGAGCCGCAGGCGCTCCTCCAAGGGGTCAGCAGCCGCCGCGTGGCACAGCTCGTCCATGAAACTTTCATGTAGAAAACTATTGCCCGACGCACCAACAGAGCGCCACGAACTGACCGGCACCATGGCAGGCACACGATGGCCAGTAACGCGGTAATCTGGAATGGCAAAAGGCTGGTCCCACGCCCCGGCGACGATAAAGATATCGGGGCCAAAGATCGGCTGATTGACCCGCGCCATTTGCGATTCCGCGACCGAGGGTGCTGCGATAGCCATATCAAAGGCCGCGAGTTTGCCGTCAGTAACCTTGCCCTGCGCCCGTGCCATGGCCAGCGGGCGGGGGTAATCATGCATGAAATCTTCTTCGCGGGACCAAACCATCTTGATCGGAACGCCCGGCATCTGCTGGGCCACCTCAACGGCGCGCAGGACGTAGTCATCCTCCAGCCGCCGCCCGAAACTGCCGCCGGCCATAAGCACGTGAATATGCACATTCTCGGCGTCAATCCCGGTGAGGCGGGCGACATTGGCCTGCATGAAGCGTGGGATTTGCGTGGCCGTCCAGATGTCGACGCGGTCCTGCTCCAGCTTCACCACCACGCTCATCGGCTCAAGCGGGGCATGAGCGAGATAGGGAATGCGGTATTCGGCCGTGAGCACCTCTCCGTCGGCCAGCGCCGCCGTTACGTCGCCGTCATTGCGGAACTGGCTGTCTTGGGTGTCTTCGGTAAAGGCAGCGGCGACGGCCTTGAATTGCTCAGCCGTGTCACCGGTATAGGGCGATGGCCCCCAGTCACATTCCACCGCCTGCACGGCCTGAAACGCGCGCCATGTGTTGTCGGCCACCACAGCAACCCCGCCGGTGATCGGCAATACGGCCTGCACGCCGCGCATCTTTTCGGCACGGCCCGCGTCAAAGCCCATGATATCGCCGCCCTGTGCCGGATTGGTGCGGGTGGTGGCATAAACCATCCCCTCCATCGCCATATCGATGCCATAGGTCAGGGTGCCGGTGGATTTGGGCACGATATCCGTCCGCATCTGCGCCTTGCCTAGATGCCGCCATTCACTTGGGTCGCGTAGGGTGACATTGGTCACCGGTTCAATCTCTGCCGCTGCAGCGGCGAGGTCTTGATAGGCCAGACGCATACCATCGGGCAGCACCACGGCACCTGCCTCGGTTTTAAGTTGGCCACGCTCTAACCCGGTTTGCGCCACAGCGGCGGCCAGCAACGTTTCACGCGCCACGGCGCCCGCCATGCGCAGGCGGTCGTACATATCCGGCACGGTAGAGCTGCCGCCGGTCAGTTGCAGGCCCAAAAGCTTACCGGCCACATCCGACGCGCCGCGCCCGGTACGGGCCAGCATGGTTTCCGAGGTCGCGGCAATCGGCATCGCCTCAACCCCCACGACACCATTGTAATAAACCGGCGAAGGTGGCCCGGGCGTGATCAGCACCGCGTCAAGATCGACATCCAATTCTTCAGCGATCATATGCGCTTGGATAGAGTAAGCCCCCTGCCCCACGTCGGCGCGCGGGGTAATCAAGGTGACACCGCCCGCATCGATCTTAACATACGGCGTGATTGCCGCCGCGCCGGGGGCCAGCCCCTCAAGCAATGGGTTCTTCAAGTCGCGTTTATAGAGATAGGTGCCGAAGGCCACGCCCCCCACAATCGCCGCAGAGCCGACGATGAAACTACGGCGGGTGATGGTGCCCAGTCGTGACATGGTCAGGCCCCCCTCAAACGGGCGGCGGCGCTGTGAACAGCGGCGCGGATCCGCGGATAGGTGCCACAACGGCAAAGATTGCCGCTCATCGCGGCGTCGATCTGATCGTCGGTCGGTTCGGGGTTAAGCTCAAGAAACGATGCCGCCTGCATGATTTGCCCGGACTGACAGTAGCCGCATTGCGCCACTTGATGTTCGACCCACGCGGCTTGCACCACATGGAGCGCCTCGGGCGTTCCCAACCCTTCGATGGTGGTGACGTTTCCGTTCACGTCTGCTGCCCGCAGTTGGCACGAGCGCACGGCCAGACCGTCAACATGCACGGTGCAAGCGCCACATTGCGCAATGCCGCAACCGTATTTTGGGCCCGTAATGCCCAATTCATCCCGCAGGACCCACAGAAGCGGCATGTCGTCTTCTACGTCCACATCGTGGACCGTGCCGTTAACCGTCAATTCCATCGGTGATCCTTCCGCCCCTGTCGTGTTCAATGTAACCAGCAGCGCATATGTCGCAAGGCCGCGCACGGCGGGGCGCGCAGCGTCATCTTGTTAAAAAGGGCGCGCAGGGGCGATCAGGTGGCTTATTCGAGGTCTTGAGCGGTAAGCGCACGGTGAATTTCGCGGCGCACCAATTTGCGGACATTGCGGGTGATCCGCTCGCCCAAGGCGCCCTGCAACTCAGCGCGCACGATCTCTGTTACCAAATCGCGCAATGCCTCTTCGTCGAGGAACTGATCATCGCCCCCGACACCTTGGTCTTGTGCAGGGGCGGTATAGCCAAATTCCGGTGCGGTCGCTGCAGGATCGGCCACGCGGGGGCCGCTGTCGGCAAAGCGGCGGACCTGCTCGTCGACCTGCGGTGTGGAAGGCTGACGCGGCGCGGGTTCTTCGGCCTCTACCGTCGCGGTATCAGCAATTGGTGCCTCTGAGACATCCAGATCAACATCGTCTTTCCACTCCATCGCCGGTGGTTCCGTCCCGGAATAGTCATTGTCGCCGGGGCTGTCGGGATCCCAATCGTCCGTGATTTTCCCAATCGCCGTCTCCAACGCCGCAAGCTTATCGTTGCGCGTGCCGCTGGTCGCCGCTGCGGCAACGGCTTCAACCGGGGCTTCTGTCTTTGCCGCCACATCCGGTGACTGGTCACTGTAGTCTTCGGTATGCAGATCACTGGGATCATCGTGCAGCATATCATAATCCAACGGCGAAACCTTGGCGGGCGCAATGGCCGCAGGCTGCGGGCGATCCTTGCCATCCGAAGTTGCAACCCGCAACGCCGGGGTCAGCATCAAACGATCGCTGCTTGCACTTGGCGTCTGCGGCACGGGCGGCACAGTTGAGCGGCGCGCAGAGACAAAAGGACGCTCGGCGGCGTCGGTGCTGCCACCATCGGCAGACTGCATGGCTTGGGTCAAGTTCAGCGGACGCGGCGCGGCGTTCGGGAAAGTACTGGTGGATTCGCCATCCGGGGCCGGGTGCGGCGCGCCGGTGGGTGCCGAACGAAGCGGTGAATGCGGTGCAAAATCCTCCGACGAAGTCGCGCGTGCGCTTTTGAATTCACCCTCACCGCCCGCTTGCGCCGCAGACTGGGACGCTGACTGGGGCGCTGACTGGGGCGCTGCAGCGTCAGATGCAGGCTCTTTTAAAGTGTCAGACGCTTGAAGGGGGCGCTTACCTTCGGACACCAATCGGCGGATTGACGACAGAACGTCTTCCACCTCCGCATTTGTGACGGGTTCGGACATATTTCTCTACCACTCTTTCCTCACGGACAGCTTAACCGCGCGGAGGGATTCTCACAATGGGGCGGCGCAAAATGTCCAAGCCCTGTGCCAAGGGTCAGTCTTTTTGCAACGCGCGCAGCACGCGATCCAACGCTTGGCCCTCTTTGGAGTATTTAGCGGGGCCATCCTTAACAAGGTTGTAATAAGCACCCGCATCATAGATCTGCACAGGCAGCTTTAGATCCCGCGCTGTCAACTGGCCGGTCGCCGCCAGCACTGAATAGGCCGCCACATAGAGATCTGCACGGGCGGACACTTGGGTCGATTCTGCATCCAGCAGCGACTGTTCGGCGTCCAGCACATCCAAGGTTGTCCGTGCGCCAAGGGTGGCTTCCTCGCGGATACCACGAAAGGCGATACGTGCCGCGCGAATTTGGCGTTCCGAGGCTTCCAATTGCGCACGCGCCGATGCCAGCGCGGCATAAGCGTTGCCAACGTCCTGCTCCACATCACGGCGCACCACATGCAGGTTCGCACGCTGCGCATCACGCTGCGCCATTGAGCTGCGCACAGCCGAAGAAAGCGCCCCGCCTTGATAAATGGTCTGCCCGACATTCACGCCAACGCTACCGCTGCGGGTATAGGCGCCACTGTCGAAAGTCTCGTTCAATCCATATTGGCCATTCAACGTAATACTCGGTGCCATCGCAGCCTCATTGGCCTCGACGGCAAGATCAGCTGCCGCGACCTGATGCTGTGCCGAAATGATGGACGGGTGCTGGCGCACAGCCAACCCTTTGGCCGCCGCAAGATTACCGCCAACATTGGGCAAGCTTGGCGGCTGGCGGAGGTTACCGGGCGCACGCCCAACGACGTTGCGATACTCCTCAACCGCGCGCAGCAGATCACCTTCGGCGCCGGCCAAACCACTGCGCGCATCTGCCAGCTGTGCTTCGGCCAAGGCTACATCGGTACGGGTCACTTCGCCTACGTCAAAGCGGTCACGCGCGGCGCGCAATTCTTGGGTCAGCAGGCGCAGGTTATTGTTGCGCAATTCAACCGTTTCTGAGGCTTCGATCACGCCCATATAGGCCGCAACTGCGCGCAAGAGCACCTGTTGCTCAAGGTTCACAAGGGTTTGCCGAGTGGCAAGCACAGTTTCCTTTGCGGCTTCAATCCGATAGGCACTTGCCCCGAAATCATAGATCAGCAATTCGCCAATTAGATTGATTGATGCCTGCAAGCTGTTTGTCGACGACGCGGCCAGCAATGAAGAACTCCGCGAGGTACCAAAGCTCTGCGTCAGGTCCGCAGCCCAACGCAACACTGGCTTCAGCGCCGATTTGGCGGTCGCCACATCCTCGTCGGCAGCGCGCAAGAGCGCACGGTTCTGCTCAAGCAGCCCGGAATACTCGTACGCTCCGACCAATGCATCAGCCAATGTCTCGGCCAGAGCCGCGCGCGGTAGGGTCATAGCCCCCACCAAAGCAAGGCTCACCGGCACCGCAAAAACAAACCGTTTAAGTGATTTCGAAAAACTCATCGCGCTCATGGCATGCTGCCCCTGAATAGCTGTTATGAACCCTTTCGGACCGGCCTACAGGCCGACCGGGACAGTTGCCCCTACCCTGAACGCGATGCTGTATCGCTTACAGCTGAAACTCTGCATGCCGCTCAAAGCCACGCAGCACCGGCGCACCAGCGTTGAACTCTGACCGCCATGAGACATGGCCGCTTCGTTTGTAGCCTACGCGCACTTCGCCCAGACCCCGTTCCATAAAGAGAGAGGCAATACGCCCACCCTCTTTCACTTGCTCCAACAGCGCTTTAGGCACTTCGCCGACAGCGCCTTGAATAATCACCACATCGTAAGGCCCATGCTGCGGCGCACCCTCGGTGAGCGGGGCCACATGAACGATCACGTTATCCGCCCCAGCCTGCGCCAACGCCTCTTGCGCCTCAGCGGCCATGGCTTCGTCTTCCTCAACCGCGACAACAGCTTCGGCCATATGAGCGATCACTGCGCTGGAATAGCCCATCGCGCACCCAATATCGAGCACAAGCTCGTCATTGGTGATGTCGAGGTGGTCGAGCATCTTTGCCAAAGTCCGCGGGTCCAACAGCACACGGTCCTGCCCCAAATCGAGGTTCTCTCCTAGATAGGCGGCCTCACGCTGTGCCGCGGGCACGAAGTCTTCGCGCTGTACGGTTAACATCGCGTCAATGATTGGAAACTTGGTCACATCCGAAGGACGAACCTGCGTATCTACCATAGTTACGCGGCGGGCGGCGAAATCACTCATCAGCTAAACTCATTCGTTCAGGGTGTCTGATAAGTGATGTGACACATTGCCGGGCCAGCAGCAACGCCCTGACCGCGTTTTCGCTCGCATATGGGTCTTGCAGCGCCCCCCACGATCCGGTAGCAGTGCGCCAACCACCGGTCGGCGAGTTGGCGGAGTGGTTACGCAGCGGATTGCAAATCCGTGTACAGGAGTTCGATTCTCCTACTCGCCTCCATTTTTTTCGAAATCATAGGGTTAGCGGCGCGACGGTTGAGTGGGTCACACGCCCTATGCAGCTGTCATCCTATCTCTGTCGTTCTCGGCACGGTATTTACTACTTTCGCTGATCGATCCCCTGCCATTTGAAGAAGAATCGAACTGGCATTCGCATTTCTTTGAGCACTCGATGCCCTGATCGTGCTGGCGATTTGGCGCGCAATCTTGCATCCTGTGGGCGGTTGCTACGCGAGAACGAAGATTTGGCGAGACGATAAGAGTCGATAATGGAAGCGAATTTATCGCGCGCGACCTCGACCTCTGGGCCTACGCAAACAACGTGCCTTTAGACTTCTCACGGCTGGGCAAGCCGACCGACAACGGGTTTATAGAAGCGTTCAACAGCAAGTTCCGCGCAGAGTGCCTGAACGCTCACTGGTTCATGGCGCTTGCAGATACGCGAGAAAAGCTGGAAGGGACTTGGTCCTTAGGTCACCAGCTTTACAATCCATCCAATCTCTGACGCTCAAAACAAAAACAGAGAACGGGTTTCCCCATTCTCTGCTCAAAGTAGCCGTCGGTAGTACGAGGTAAAACCTACCTATGACCTCACGTGCGTTTAGAAGCCCATCACCAAGGACAAGCCGATGGTGTTGTCGGTCGACTTAAGGCCGGCAGTCGGGTCCGTGTTGTAATCCGTCCGGTAGCTGACACGGGTCGAAAGGTTGTTCGACACCTTGAAATTGACGCCCGCATCGTTCGAGACGATCGTGTTTGCATCGGAGCCAAGAATGTCTGTGTCATTGGTAAAGGAAACCGTGTCGGTCAGCGCGTAGAAGTACCGGGACGACACGATGAAGCCGACTTCGGTGTCGGAATTGCCAGTCGCGTCTTTGTAGTAGCGAGCACCAGGACCGGCTTGAACGCGCCATGTGTGGTTCGGCTCGTTCAGGACACGGTAGCCGGGACCAAATCCAAGGAAGGCGTCGGTTTCCGAGCCGGGCAGAATTGCACCGGAGTTGTCGGTCAGCAGCCCGTCATATTGGAAGCGGCCAATCCCGAACATGTAGAATTCTGGCGTGAAGTAGCGGCTGGCTTCATAGGTGCCAAAGAATTTCTCTTCGTTCTTTGTGCCATTTGCCTCGCCATATTCTACCGCGAAACCAACGAGGTGGTTCCAGTCGCCAATGCCGTAGGTCAGGCGGCCTGCGCCGGCCACTTCACCGTTGTCGGTGTTACCCGAGGTGCCTGAGGCCGTCAGGGCGAAGGAGCCGCGCCAGCCTTGGGCCACACCATTGGGTCCAAAGCGGTCATCATCTTCGCCGCGACGCTGGTCGCGTTCGACTTCGGTGGTGATGTCGTCAATCTGGTCGTTCAGAGCGGTGACGCCGGTCAATGTGCTTTGGGCTGATACAGGTGCAGCTATGATCAGCGCCAGAGTGGAAACTGTGGCAAGTTTTGCGAGAGTTTTCATGGGTCAATCCTTCCCCAAAAGAAGTGATCCGAACCGAAATGATCCGAAAGCATCTCTGCTGATTGGGTGTTTACCTCCACCGCTGTGGTGAGGAAAATTCGAATGACTTATGGATAAAGCGATAATTACTCGCTTGTATTTTGAGTTGGCAGGACGGGTTCGTAATCTTCCATCGAAGCCAAATCGTCTACGAGGGTTTCTTGATCTTTTTCAGCTGCATGTACGACGGCCTTCAACGTCTTCCGGGCCAATTCGGCAAGATCATCATCAATGTCCTCTCGCCATACCACCCACGAAGGGTAGGGAAAATGTGGCGCATCTGCCACAAGGTGGAGTTTTCCGTCATGTAAATAACGCTTGACCGATCTGGCGGGGAGGAATGCAGCGGCGTGCCGATTGACGACATATTCCATCGCCAGAGCACCTAAGGCTAAGGATCTGCCAGAATCCGTAAGGTGCGGCAGGGCAACCGCAAGGGCATGGGTAAACTCCGGCCCCCAATCCACTGCGACATAATCTGTGAGGTTTTCCAGCGTCGCATCAGGATAGGATGCGACGAGTATCAACTCATCGTCCAGTGCTGGTTCAACGATCAAGCCGGGCCGGAGTTGCGGAGTGTATAAAAGCGCCGCTTGGATCACGCCTTCAACCAGAAAGCGGGTGATGCGGTCTGTCATACCCACTTCTCCATGGACGCTCAATTCCGGCATCGTTGTTTGAAGCGCGTCGAGCCAGCGAAAGCCCAAACCCGGCCAAAGAGAATACTGCGCGCCGATGCTAAGCGCCCTCGAATACCCGTGCGGAATGGAGATTTTCTGGCGGGCTTCTTCCCAGATTTTCAAAAGGCTGAGAGCATAGGGCTCAAACTGTTGGCCCTCAGCGGTTAGGACAGCGCCAGCCTTTGAACGGGTAAACAACTGATGCCCCAGACTGTCTTCAAGCCGCTGGATGCGCAGGCTTATAGCAGACTGCGTCACAAATAACCGATCCCGCGCCGCGACGAACGAACCGGTGTTGGCAACCTCAAGGAAGGTCTTGATCAGCGTAATGTCCATCGTTTTTGCCATAAGCATATCGCGCTTCAAGCATCATTCTTATTCGTTATTAGAATTCAATAAAAGCACCTATTTAGGGATCAGCAAGGCGAAAGCCTGATTAAGAAAAGGAACCCCGAGTATGTTGAATGCAAAAGTAGTACTTACCGCCGCGATGATCAGCGCGCTGACAGTTGTGTCTGCCTGCTCCACGGAACAGGTCGTAGACAACACTGTAGGGGCAACCAGTTTCATCGCCAAAACCGCAGTCAAAGGCACTGTGGGCGCGGGCCGACTGGCGGTCAAAGGGGTCAAGAAGGCTTCGGGCGCAGAGTAAGCGGGAACCTCGACCGAAAGAAACACTCCTTAACCGGTGCGCCAAACTGTGCGCACCGTATAAGTTATCTTTGATCCACCATCAAATTACCCACCGCACCGAAAACAAACCAAAATAGGCCAACCGCCGCAGGCGACGAACCGCGTTGACAGGCACGGTGATGCCCCTCCTCGCCACGGGCATTACCGTGCCGCCGCTCCCAATGCTGCGAAAAGATAAAGTGACTTATCGCTGCGGTGAGCCATGTCTTACACAAAAGCAGCCGAAAAATCAGCGAGGGTTTCATGACGACATTCACCGTAAACGGAGAAGAGCGCACAGTAGACGTGCCCGGCGATACCCCCCTGTTGTGGGTCCTGCGCGATGAACTGAAACTCACCGGAACGAAGTTTGGCTGTGGCGTCGCCCAGTGCGGCGCGTGCACTGTGATGCTGGATGGCATGACCCGTCGGTCTTGTGTGACACCTGTGTCGATGCTGGAGGGGGCCGACATCCAGACCATAGAAGGGCTCGATACACCGGAAGCCAAAGCCGTGCAGGCGGCATGGACCGCAATCGACGTGCCGCAATGCGGTTGGTGCCAATCGGGCCAAGTCGTCAGCGCCGCAGCGCTGCTGTATGAGATCCCCAACCCCACGGATGAAGACATTGATCATGCAATGGCCGGGAATATCTGCCGCTGCGCGACCTACGTCCGCATTCGCCAAGCGATCAAAGACGCCGCTAAGACGTTGGAGGGATAAGCCATGACCATCACACAAAGCCGACGCAACTTTCTTGCCTCCTCGCTGGGCCTTGTCATTGCCGTGGCGCTGCCCATGCGCGGTCGTGCGCAATCGGGGGCGGCACTCGCGTTCCAGCCGGATGGCACCGAGCCCACATTCGCACCGAACGCCTTTATTCGGGTCGCCGAAGACGACACCGTCACCGTCATCATCAAACACATCGAATTCGGCCAGGGCCCCTTCACCGGCCTTTCCACGCTGGTTGCAGAGGAAATGGATGCGGACTGGAGCCAGATGCGCGCCGAATCCGCGCCGGCGGACGACGAGAAATACAAGAATCTCTTATTCGGCCTGCAAGCCACAGGCGGATCGACCGCAATGGCCAACAGCTACACCCAAATGCGCAAAGCAGGTGCTGCGGCCCGCGCGATGCTAGTACAAGCCGCAGCAGAAGATTGGGGCGTGGATGCGTCTACGATCACCATCTCCGGTGGCGTGCTGACCTCTGGCGATAAATCTTCGACCTTTGGACCGCTGGCCACAAAGGCCGCGATGCTAACCCCGCCCGAAGATCCCCCCGTCAAAGACCCCAAGGATTTTGTCCTGATCGGCAAAGATCGCCCCAAGCTCGACAGTCAGGCCAAATCTACGGGGTCTGCCGTGTTTACGATGGATATGGACCTGCCCGGCATGGAATATGTCGTAATCCGTCACGCGCCCATGTTGGGCGGAACTGTCGCCAGCTTTGACGACGCCGATGCGCTGAAAATGCCCGGCGTCACAGCGGTGCGTCAAATTCCGCAAGGGATTGCGGTCTACGCAACATCAACCCATGCGGCGCTCTCCGGGCGCAATGCGCTGACGGTTGAGTGGGACGACAGTGCCGCAGAGACGCGGACTTCGGCCCAGATGATGGAAGATTTTGCTGCGTTGGCTAATAGCGGCGAGGCGCGGGCTGCGGAGGAAGTCGGCGATGTCGACGCGTCCCTTTCCGAAAGCCAGAACGTGGTCGAAATGGAATTCCGGTTCCCCTACCTCGCCCATGCGCCGATGGAGCCGCTAGACGCTGTCATTCAGGTGAAAGAGGGCAGCGCCGAAACTTGGGGCGGCTACCAATTCCCCGGTTTTGACAGGCAGGCAGTTGCGGGCACCCTCGGCTTGCCGGTCGAGAATGTGAAGCTGAACGTCATGTTGGCAGGTGGGTCCTTTGGCCGCCGCGCTCAGCCGTCTGCTCAGATCGGCAATGAAATCAGCGCGATTGCCAAGGCCGCCGGGCGTGACGGGGCCTGGAAACTGATCTGGACCCGCGAAGACGACTTGGCTGGCGGCTATTACCGCCCGATGACCGTCCACAAAATGCGCGGTGCGGTTGATACCGATGGCAACATCGTTGGCTGGCACGATGTCATTGTGAACCAATCCATCATGGCCGGTGGCCCGATGGAGCAGATGATGAAGGACGGCAAGGACCCAACGTCTTATGAGGGGGCGGTCAAGATGCCCTATAATCTGGCCAACTTGCGTGTGGATTGGGTCCGCGCGGAAAGTGCGGTGCCGGTTCTGTGGTGGCGCTCGGTTGGGCACTCGCACACTGGATACGCCACCGAAGTGTTCTTGGATCACCTGCTCGAAGCGGGCGGCAAAGACCCATTGCAAGGCCGGCTGGACCTGTTGAAGGGTGATATGGGCCGTGACCGGGCGGTGCTGGAAAAGGTCGCTGAGATGGCCGATTGGGACGGGACCAAAGTGAAGGGCGACAAAGGCTATGGCGTGGCTTTGCACGAATCCTTTGGCACCTATGTGGCTCAGATTGCCGAAGTCGAAGACCGCGATGGGTTCCCCCATGTGACGAAAGTCTGGTGCGCCGTGGATTGCGGTGTTGCGGTGAACCCCAACGTGATCCGCGCCCAAATCGAAGGCGGCATCGGCTATGGCTTGGGGAGTATCTTGTTCAACGCAGTGACCCTCGGAGAAGGGGGCGTGGTGCAAGAGCAGAACTTTGACACCTACCGGATGATCCGGATCAACGAGATGCCTGCGGTCGAGGTGGAAATCATCGAAAGCCCGCTGGACCCGACCGGCATTGGTGAGCCGGGCACGCCCCCCGTGGGCCCTGCTGTCGCCAACGCATGGCGCGCTCTAACCGGTACAAACGTGACCACCCTGCCCTTCTTGTCCGCGAACGGAGCCTAAGCCATGAACACTTTTTCCAAACTGGCCGTAGTCAGCATTCTTTGGGCTGGCGCGGTCAATGCCGAAACTGTCAATGGCCTGCGCACGGCTGACGAGTTCGACAGCATCGACAATGAAGCTGATCGGTCCGTCGCGCTCTTCGAAGAAATGTTTCTCGTGATCGAAAGCCCGCGCTGCATGAACTGCCATCCGGTGAACAACACGCCCTTGCAGGGGGACGACATGCAGCCGCACCAGCCGCCCGTTGTCCGGGGCGATGCCGACTTCGGTGCGCCGGGCATGCGCTGTTCGACATGCCATGGGTCTAAAAACTTTACCTATACCACCGGCGAGGGGTCGATCCCCGGACACGAGCCATGGCAGCTTGCGCCGATTGAAATGGGATGGGTTGGGCTAACGGCAGCAGAGGTTTGCGCGCAACTTAAAGACCCGAAACGCAACGGTGACCGGACGCTGGCCGAACTGCATGAGCACAACGCAGAAGACGGGCTGGTCGGTTGGGGCTGGGAGCCGGGCGTCGGCCGAACGCCAGCCCCCGGTTCACAGGAGGTGTTTGGCGCCTTGACGCAGGCGTGGATCGACACTGGTGCGGCTTGCCCGACAGGGTGACCCGATCGGGGGAATTCCAATGGCTTTGAAAGAAGCGCCTTATATGCTCGGTGACGGTGAAGTTTTTAGGATGGCAAAACACTATCTTCGGCCTGCGCTATTGCTGGCTGCAGATAGATTAAGTCTCCCGCGAATAACACAGCGTTTGCAAGAGGTTATCAACAGCTCCCGTACGGCACCCTGAAACCGAAATACGCCTGCGCGTTGCCAGTGTTCACATGTTGAAACCACGTAGCATCAGTGAATTTGTAGTGTTCGATGCAAGTTTAGCGCGACAAGTAGATTTTCGGCGCGTAAGGATCCTCAGCTTCTGGCGGAATAGAAATGACCTACAGCGACAATCCCGTGCAACCAACCCGCCTGCCCCCTTTGGGGGAGCGTATCGGCGTCATATCCGACACGCACGGTCTCTTGCGCCCCGAAGCATTGGATGCCCTCGAGGGCGTCAGGCATATCCTCCATGCAGGCGATATCGGCGATCCCGAGCACCTTAAAACGCTGGCGCGCATCGCCTCGGTAACGGCAATCCGCGGCAACATCGACCGCGGAGATTGGGCAGATGCGTTGCCAGAAACGGCCAGCCTTACACTTTGCGGGCTGCGCATTTACATGATTCATAACCGCAAAGACCTAAGGGCCGATCCAGAAGCGGAAGGGGTGGACGTTGTGATATCGGGCCATTCTCACAAGCCTCGGATCGAAGCCAGCGGCAGCCCCTTATGGCTCAACCCCGGCGCCGCTGGCCCCCGGCGGTTCCGCCTTCCGATTTCGCTGGCTTTCCTATGGAAGGATGTCGACCACCCTCGCGCTATAATCCACACACTGCTTGTCTAGATAACGAAACCTACGACAGACAGAGACGAAGCGGACATGCCGACGTATGAAGCCCGCCCCCCCCTTGGCGGTTTCGATTATCTCCAAACAGCAACATGGCGGGTGTCAGGACGAGTGTCAGCAGCGTGGCCACGACGAGCCCCCCCCTACAATAGCGCTCGAAAGTTCGGTCCAGTATTGGGTCGACGGCGCACCAAAGACGATTTCGCGTGTGAAGAAGTTCAGGTTCGCACCAGTCGCACCGACGAGAAAGGCGCCGGGAATGGCGAGGTCAACAGGAGTGGCCCAGCGAAGACCAAGCGCGGCCACGATAACGATCATGACTAGCAAAACAGCGGCAATAACGTTTGCCACTAAGTCAGCAAGCAGAGTTTCCACCTCTTCGGACTGATCCTGAAAGCAAGTCACGTTAATGCTTTCGGGCCAATCTTTGCGCAGTTCTTCCAAAGCATCGCGGGTCGCCGCAACTGTTTCGATGATAGTTGCGCCAGAGCCGCCACTTGGGCAGACGCCACGCTGCTACATCGGCTTACCGGCTACCGGCCCCAGACCGACATCCACGAGGGCATCGCGCGTTTCGTCACATGGTTTCGGGACTATCACGGCAGATAGCCGCGGCAATCATTACTGGTGCTGCTGGCGCACGTAATCCATCACAGCGCCTCGGACCGACATATCACCCCGTTCGCGCGCCGCGTGGATGACTTCGCGCACGTCATCCAGATTGCAACGTCGCAGCAGGCTTTTGACTGGCCCGATTGACGCCGGGCGCATCGATAGGGTGTTGAGCCCAATGGCCGCGAAACACAATGCTTCGACGGGGCGGCCCGCATCCTCACCACAGAATGACAGCGCCGTATCGGTTTCGGCACAACGCGCGACGATGCCCTCAAGGAAGGTTAAGAAAGAGACATTCAGCGTGTCATAGCGACGCCGCACCCGCTCATTCTCACGATCAGCGGCAAAGAAAAACTGTTTAAGATCGTTGCCCCCGATGGAGAGAAACTCCACCTCTTCAAAGAACTTTTTCGGCGCAAAGGCGAGGCTGGGTGTCTCAAGCATCGCACCAATTTCAAGTTTCTCAGGCAGCACATGGCCCAAAATACGCTCACGTTCCATCGCCTTGTCGACCTCAGCACGGGCGGCACGGAACTCCTCGAACTGGGCCACAAATGGGAACATTACCGTCAGCGGCCGCCCGGCGGCGGCGCGGATCAGCGCCTGCAGCTGCATTCGCATGACCCCCGGCTTGTCCAATCCCACACGGATCGCGCGCCAGCCCAAGGCGGGGTTCGGCTCATCGTTGGGCTTCATATAGGGCAGCACCTTGTCCGACCCGATGTCGAGCGTGCGAAACACCACGCGGCGGCCATGTGCGGCATCAAGCACACGAGCATAAAGTGCGGCCAGTTCAGTCCGGCGCGGCATTTGGTTACGCACAAGAAACTGCAGCTCGGTGCGAAAGAGCCCTACGCCTTCGGCCCCCGACCCCTCAAGGGAGGGCAGATCGGCCATCAGTCCTGCGTTCATCTGCAAGCTGATGATCTTCCCGCATTTCGTCTCAGCTGGTTTGTCGCGGATCGAGGCATAGCGTTCTTGTGCCTCTGCCTGCATCGCGATCTTGTCGCGGAAAGCCGTGGCGACGGTATCATCAGGCCGCAGATGCACCACGCCCTGTTCCCCATCGACCATAATGTGGTCGCCATTCAGCGCGTCGTTGGTGATGCGGTTGGCATGAACGATCAATGGAATCGCCAGCGCCCGCGCCACGATCGCCGCATGAGAGCCGACCGAGCCGCCCTCCAACACAATGCCGCGCAGCGACCGCCCATAATCCAGCAGTTCCGCCGGTCCGATGTTGCGCGCCACGAGGATCGGATCGACGGGCATCTCTGCGCCCGTGTCGGTGCCCTGCCCCGTCAAATGCCGCAGTAAACGATTTGACAGGTCATCAAGATCCGACAGACGTTCACGCAGATAGGCGTCATTGACCTGCCCCAACCGGGCGCGGGCCATGGATTGTTCTTTCTCAACCGCAGCCTCGGCACTCAGCCCACTATGAATATCCTCCACCATCCGCCGCATCCAGCCTTTGGAATTGGCGAACATGCGGTACGCTTCAAGCACCTGTTGCTGCTCTTTGTCGGCGGTAAGGCTTAACAATTGGTCAACACTGACGCGCAATTGCTCAACTGCTTCGGTCAGACGCTCGGTCTCGCGTTCCGGGTCATCGGCAATGGGGTTGGAAACGACCACGCGCGGCTCATGCAGCCAAACATGACCTTCGGCCACGCCCTCTTGCCCTACGGTGCCGCGCAACAAAACCGGCTGACTGTGACGGGCCAACATCGCAGCGCCCTCGCCAACAAAGGCGCCAAGTTCGGCCATTTCGGCCAGCACCATGGCGACAACTTCCAGCGCATAGACCTCGTCGGCGGAGAACTCCCGTGCCTGTTTGGATTGTACGACCAACACGCCCAGCGTCTCGCCCAAGCGCTGGATCGGCACCCCAAGGAACGAGGAATAAATCTCCTCCCCCGTTTCCGGCATGAAGCGGAAACCGGCAGCCTGCGGCGCGTCGGGCGTGTTGATGACGTTGCGCCGCTTGGCCACGCGGCCCACCAGACCTTCGCCCAATTTCATGCGGGTTTCATGCACCGCCGCCTCGTTCAGACCTTCAGTCGCACAAAGCTCAAGCGTATCTTCATCGCGGAACAAATAGATCGAGCAGACTTCGCAGCCCATGGAGTTGGCAATCAACTGGGTAATCTTATCCAGCCGCGCTTGGCCGGCCAAATCACTGGCCATCGCATCGCGCAGCCGCCCAAGCAGCTTTCGGCTCTCTGTCTCAACCCGTTCGCCCATATGGTTTGGTCCCTGTCCCTCTGGAGCAGGGTTTAGCGCACTCGCGCAAGGATAGAAATGCTATTCGCGCAAAACCCCGCATCCAAGGCCAGCATATCGGCAGGATGCTGCAGTTTTACGCAGGCGAAGGGCCCGCGTAAAACCTCTTTGATTGCAGACCCTTAGGCCGCTTTATCCAGTTCGAAAGCATCATGAAGCGCCTGCACGGCCAACTCCATATACTTACGATCAATCAGCACACTGATCTTTATTTCAGACGTGGTGATAACCTTGATGTTGATGCCTTCGTCCGAGAGGACTTTGAACATCTTGGCGGCCACACCAGTATGGCTGCGCATGCCGATGCCCACCACGGAAACCTTGGCCACACCCTTGTCAGCGATCAGCTCTTGGTAGTTGATGATGCCATCTTCATGGGCTTTTTCCATCGCCTTTTCGGCGCGGATCACCTGATCGACGGGGCAGGACCACGTCATATCGGTGCGACCTTCTTCGGCTATGTTCTGAACGATCATGTCGACGTTCACGCCACCATCGCTGAGCGCGGTAAAGATCGTCGCCGCGATGCCGGGGCGGTCTGCCACGGACACCAAGGTCATCTTTGCCTCATCACGGGAAAACGCGACCCCGGCCACCACATTGCTTTCCATGATTTCCTCCTCATCGCAGACGAGCGTCCCGGCATCGTCAGATTGTTCTTCGAAACTGCTCAACACCCGCAGTTTAACCTTGTAGCGCATCGCCAGTTCGACCGAGCGGGTCTGCAAAACCTTCGCCCCGAGCGACGCGAGCTCCAGCATCTCTTCAAAGGAGATCTTGTCAAGTTTGCGGGCCTTGGATTCCACCCGCGGGTCGGTCGTATAAACGCCGTCCACATCGGTATAGATATCGCAGCGTTCCGCATCAAAGGCGGCGGCAAAGGCCACAGCCGTCGTGTCAGACCCGCCCCGGCCCAGCGTGGTGATCCGGCCCTGCGGGCTGATGCCCTGAAAGCCCGCAACCACCGCAACCTTCATGCCTTCGCCGAATTTAGCGGTGATGTTGTCGGTAGGGATTTCCTCGATCCGGGCGGCGGAGTGGGCATCGGTCGTGCGCACCGGCACCTGCCAGCCCTGCCACGAGCGCGCAGGCACGTCCATTTCCTGCAAGGTCAGCGCCATCAGACCAGCGGTCACATTCTCCCCGCTCGACACAATGGCGTCATATTCGCGCGCATCATAAAGCGGCGAGGTCTCATTGACGAAGCCAACCAGCTTGTTCGTCTCGCCCGACATGGCCGAGACGATAACGATCACGTCATAGCCCTTGGCAACCTCGACGCCCACGCGTTTAGCCGCGCGGCGAATACGGTCCAAAGTGGCGACCGAAGTCCCACCGAATTTCATAACCAGAACAGGCATATTGTCCCCCGCGCAACAGTCCAGCGCGGTCTAAGCCCACGGCACGGCAAGGGCAAGCCTATTTAACATGACGTTATGCCGCGCGGCCTAGAACGGATGCGCCCGGCCATCCCATGTCTCAAAGCAGCCTGTTTGAGCAAGGTCCAGCGTGGCGATCCGTTGTGCAAGACCTTGAGCGGATTCCGTGACGCTGATCTCGCCCTGATCGCCACCCATATCCGTGCGGACCCAGCCGGGATGGTAAATGCCGACGGCGATGCCCTCAGGCTTGAGATCAACCGCCAAATTACGCCCCAGATTGATCGCTGCCGCTTTGGAGGTGCGGTAGATGTAACTGCCCCCCGGTGCCCGCGTTGAAGACCCCATTTGCGATGCGATGATCGCGATTTTCGCGCCCGAAGCAGCCCGCAAATTGGGCAGAAGCGACTGCACCGTCAGGAACACGCCGGTCACATTGGTCGCGAAACTCTGTGCCCAGAGATCAGGACCAAAGCCGGTTTCCAGATCGTCACCCTTATCAAGATAGACGCCAGCGTTGCAGATCAGCAGGTCCAATGGGCGGTCTTTTAGCGTTCTGGCAAAGGCCACGTGGCTTGCCGGGTCGGTCACATCCAACACAGCCTCCACCCCCGCGCCGCGCGCGGTGCCGATCACCTTTTCGCCTGCGGCTTCATACTGGGCGGCCAGCGCCGCGCCGATGCCGCGGCTTGCGCCGGTGATAACGATGGTCATGGGCGGTCCTTTAAGAAGATTGGGCCTTTACAAGAATGGGCCATCAGGAAAGTTGGCGTTTGGGTCTGAACGGCAGTGGCATCAAGGGAACGCCTTCCTCCACCAAGGCCCGCGCCTGATCTAGCCGCGCTTCGCCATAGA
Source organism: Sulfitobacter sp. AS92 (assembly GCF_038900015.1). Lineage (NCBI taxonomy): Bacteria > Pseudomonadati > Pseudomonadota > Alphaproteobacteria > Rhodobacterales > Roseobacteraceae > Sulfitobacter > Sulfitobacter sp. AS92. Next base: position 188,609 of record NZ_JBBMQL010000005.1, on the reverse strand, counting down.
TCGCGCGTTCAGGGATGCGCCCTGCGTGCATGTCACGCGCTTCACGAACAAAGTTTTTGCCCACGTAATCCGATGTGGATTCCACCTTTTTGCGCAACGCTGTAAGGGCTTTTTCGACATCGCCCGGAGGGTTGGACAGGACAGGGACGGATTTCTCTGCCGCCTCGGGGGCCGCTGGCGCACTCTCGCCCGACGTCACGCGCGGGGCCATCAGCGATTTGCTCACGTCGCCCGATCCGCAGACCGCACAGCTTAGATGTCCGGCGCGGGCGAGGCTGTCAAATGCGGCCGCCGATTGGAACCAACTGTCGAAACCATGTCCGGCCTCGCATTTTAACGCATAGCGGATCATTCGCCCGGTCCTTGAAAATCTATTCTTTAAATGGGCTGCAGCGGTCGAGAGGTCAAGATAGCCGGGACTGGCCCGCGGGTCACGGTCATGTGCGATTAGCCCGCCAAGCCGCCACTGCGCGGATCGAAATCGCGGATCAGCCGCGCCAGATCGGGTGCATCCACCAACCGCGCGGCCTTCCGGCGCGAGCACCACATCCGCTTGCGCTGTCCCTTTTCAGGGAACTGTTTGGCCAATGCTTTGACCTTCACGGGGTAAAGCATAGCCAGACAGGGCACCGCCCCGTCCTCACCCGTTTTGGCATAGCTATAGACGCCCAGACATTGCCCGCGCACCTGCCCAACGACGCCGCCTTCTTCCCATGCTTCAACCAAGGCCGAGGCCGCGGGAGTTTTCCCGTCCATTGGCCAGCCTTTGGGGATGATCCAACGCTTTCTGCCGCGCGAGGTGATCAGCAAAACCTGCAACTTGCCACGTTTGCGACGCCAGCAAAGTGCCGCAAATTGAATGCGCAGATCGTTCTTCTGCCCACCGTTCAAGGATATCGGTACCTGTGTCGTCATCCGCCGCAGCCGCACCCTCTGGCTGGTTGTTTTCACTTTCACCCTAGCGCGGCAATCCTTGTCTGGCCATATGCACTTGCCCCCCCTCAATGCATCAAAGATACTACCAAAATGATAAGATTTTGCGCCCTTCTGACCCTGTTATGCAGCCTTGCCCTCCCCCTTCGGGCCGAGGCGCCGCTGACAGTCTTTGCTGCCGCCAGCCTGCGCGGCGCACTTGAGGAGATCGCCGCGGCGTTTCCCGTGCCCTTGGTCTTGGCCTATGGCGGGTCGGGCACGATGGCGCGGCAGGTCGCCGCCGGAGCGCCTGCGGATGTCGTTCTGCTCGCGAACACTGATTGGATGGATTGGTTGGCAGATCAAGGGATCATCGCCGCTGAGGAGGCGCAGATCATCGCCCGCAACCACTTGGTTCTGATTGCTCCCAAAGGGACCGCATCGCTGTCTCATCCTGCGGACCTTCCCGCCCGGCTTGGCCCCACGGGTCGGCTGGCGATGGGCCAACGCGACGCGGTGCCCGCAGGCAGCTACGCCCGCGACTGGCTGACGCATGAGGGGTTGTGGAAGGGTTTGCAAAACCAATTGGCCGAGACCGACAATGTCCGCGCCGCGTTGGCCTTGGTCGCGCGCGGCGATACACCCTTTGGCGTGGTCTATGCCAGCGACGCCCATGCCGAGGCTGACGTGCAGGTTGTCTTTGAGGTGCCCGCCGACACCCATGCCCCCATCACCTATCCCGCCGCCGCCTTGACCCCAGCGGGCGCGGGTTTACTTGCGTTTCTGACCACGGAAAAGGCGCAGGCTATTCTTGAAGGCCATGGTTTCGTCCGGGCCGATCATGGATCTTGATGCTGCCGCTTGGGCCGCGCTCACGCTGTCGCTGCGGGTGGCGAGCGTGGCGATGCTCTGCTCCCTTCCGCTGGCGCTTTGGGTCGCATGGATCCTCGCCCGTAAGGAGTTTCCCGGCAAGGGTCTTCTGAGTGCGCTGGTCCATTTGCCATTGGTTCTGCCACCGGTGGTGACGGGCTATTTGCTGCTGTTAAGCTTTGGCCGCAACGCCCCCTTGGGGCGGCTGTTGGAGAGCCTTGGCATCGGCCTCGCTTTTCACTGGACCGGGGCGGTTCTGGCCGCGCTCATCATGGGTTTCCCGCTGATGGTCCGCGCCATGCGTCTGGCGATCGAAGCCGTCGATCCCCGGATCGAAGCCGCCGCGGCCACGCTCGGCGCGCCGCGCGTTAGCGTGTTCTGCCGCGTGACCCTGCCGCTGATCTTTCCCGGCATCCTCGCCGGGGCTGTGATGGGCTTTGCCAAGGCGATGGGCGAATTCGGTGCCACGATCACCTTCGTCGCCAATATCCCCGGTCAGACCCAAACCTTGCCGAGCGCGATTTGGACCGCGTTGCAGGTGCCGGGCGGCGAAAACCGCGCCTTGGCCATGGCAGCCTTGGCCGGGCTGGTGGCGCTGGCCGCCGTGCTGCTTTCCGAAGCCTTGGCGCGACGGGTCGCCAAACGGATTTCAGGGGCGCGCTGATGCTGGAGGTCACGCTGCGCCACGGGTTTGACGGGTTCAATCTGGATCTGTCCTTCAGCACCGAAGGTGGCATCACCGCTCTTTTTGGCCGCTCGGGCGCGGGCAAAACGACAGTGATAAATGCGGTCGCCGGGTTGCTGCGCCCCGACATGGGGCGCGTGGTGCTGGACGGTGAGACCCTCTTGGACACAGAGCGCGGCATCTGGGTGCCTCCACATCGGCGCAGGCTGGGCTATGTCTTTCAAGATGCGCGGCTTTTTCCACATCTCGACGTTCGCCGAAACCTAACCTTCGGCGCGCGCTATGGCCCACGCGGCAGCCGGGGCGCCGGTTTCGATGATGTCGTCGATCTGTTGGGACTTGAACCACTTTTAACGCGCGCCCCCGCAACACTGTCGGGCGGAGAAAAACAACGCGTCGCCCTTGGCCGGGCGCTTTTGTGTCGCCCGCGTTTACTGCTGATGGACGAGCCACTGGCGAGCCTCGATGGACCACGCAAGCAAGAGATCCTCCCCTATCTTGAACGCCTACGCGATGGCGGTTTGGGCCTGCCGATCCTTTATGTCAGTCATGCGGTGGATGAAATCGCGCGGCTGGCCGACCGTCTGGTTCTGTTGCAAGATGGGCGGCTCAAAGCGCAAGGCGCGCTGTTCGACGTGATGGCTGATCCTGCCGCCGTGCCCCTGCTGGGCGTGCGCGAAGCTGGTGCAGTGCTGGAAGCTGATGTCATCAACCATGCCGAGGATGGCCTCTCGACCTTGGCTGTGCGGGCGGGGCAGCTGGAACTGCCGGGCGTGCAGGCCCCGATTGGATCGCGGGTGCGGCTGCGGGTATTGGCACAAGATGTCATCCTATCCCGCCAACGGCCCGAAGGGCTGTCATCGGTCAATATTCTAGCAGTGCGGGTGGAGGCCGTGCATCCGGGCGACGGGCCGGGTGCGGCCATTGCCCTCAGCGCAGGCGGAGACCGCCTACTTGTCCGCGTTACAGCGCGCGCCGTGCGCGATCTTGACCTGCGCGCAGGGATGGAGTGCTACGCCATTATTAAAGCGACCACCGTGGCACCGGGCAGCATTGGGCGTTGATCAACGTTTCGGGGGCTTTCGGCCCATTTTCTGGCGCAACCGCGCGACCAATTCTTCCTGAGGGATATCGGCCTCAATCGCCAGTTTGCGCATGCCGAAATGCACATGCGCCATATCCTGATAATAGCTGGTATAGGCGTAATTCGTCGCCGCCCCGGCCACCGCCCCCAGCACCGGCACTGCTTGGGCTGCGAGTTTTTGGCCCAACACCACGGCGAGGCGCGGTGCCACACGGGCGATCACCGCGTTCATCGCCCGCCCCGTCAACGCCATGCGCACGGTCAGAAACCCCAGATCGGCACTGTCGTCATCGGCCAGCGGCCCGGCGGCGGTAAACACATGCACGCAATCGAACTGCACGTTCTCGGCCGCTGGATCAAACCCATGTTCTGCGGCCACGCCCTGAATAACCCGCAACAGCAGCGTGGTGGTCACGGGCAGCTCGGCCAGCGCGGTGGGCAGCCCCCCGGCCCCGCCAGCGGCCCCCATTGCGGTCGAGACCGCTTGGTTTAGCCAACCTTGCTGGTCCTTCACATAGCTGCGGCTGGAATGCGCAGCCTGCATGGCGTGGTTCAGCGCCTTCATCGTGGCACTTTCGAGATTGCGACGCACAGCCCCCGGCAAACGGTCGATCAACCCATCCGCACTGCCGCCGATCAGATTCAGCACATGGATGCCAACCCCTCCCGCCTGTTTGTAGCGCCGGGCGATTTCATCCAGTCGGGCATCAACGTCGATGGTGCTGGGCAGGTTGCTTTCGATCCGCATGGGCGTCCCTCTTTGAGCTTAGGCTCAATGTGGGTCGGGGCTGGGGTAAAATCAATCGTGCCAGTGGCGAACCTTGCCGATTACGCCGGCCCAAGCATCCTCAGCCAAGGACCGGCCCAAGACGCGTGCGGGGTTTGTCGGCGGGGGCATTTCCACGTTTTGCAACAGGGTAAAGCCAAAGCGGTTATAGTAAGGCGCATCACCCACCAACATCACCCGTTCCCAACCAAGCGGCCCCGCCTGCGCCAGCGAGGTTTCAATCAAGGCCGCGCCCAGCCCTTCGCCCTGACGGGTCGGGTGGACGGCAACCGGACCAAGCAGCAGCGCCTCTGTCGCGCCGATCCTAACGGGCCAATAGCGAATTGCGCCCGCCAGAATACCACCACTGTCACGCGCCACATGGCTCAGCCCTGCCACGGGCGGCACGCCATCGCGCAGCCGGTAAGACGACAGCGCCTCGCGCCCCGGCGCGAAACAGGTGTCATAAAGCGCCTCAACCTCCCAATGGTCGGCGGGCCCCTCCGGGGTCATCTTATAGGGCATCTGATGCAAGGCCGGAGGCTTTCAGGAGCAATTGCGGGTGGCGCTGGACGTAGCATGAGGCTAGCCATGGGTGCAAACTATCAAGGAGTGTTCATGTTCTATCGTCCCGAAGACGGCCATGGTCTGCCGCATAACCCATTCAACGCCATCGTAACCCCGCGCCCCATCGGCTGGATCTCCAGCCGCGATGGTCAAGGCCGCGACAACCTCGCGCCCTATTCTTTCTTTAACGCCGTGGCCTATGTGCCGCCGCAGGTGATGTTCGCGTCGACCAGCGCCAAGGATGATGTGGACGGCACCAAGGATTCGGTGGCCAATATCCGCGAGACCGGTGCCTTTTGTGTCAACATCGTCGAATATGCCGCGCGGGATGTGATGAACGTGACGTCTGCGCAGTTGCCGCATGGCACCGATGAGTTTCAGCGCGCCGGGATCGCCAAGGCGGAATGTGATCAGATCGCTTGTGCGCGGGTGGCCGATGCCCCGGCGAACCTGGAATGCAAGGTGACGCAGATCGTGCAACTGCCCGGTGAGGCGAACTTTGTGGTCTTTGGTGAAGTTGTGGGCGTCCATCTGCGCGACGATTGCGTGGTGGACGGACGTTTTGACGTGACGCAGTACCAGCCGCTGTCGCGGATGGGGTATCGTGATTACACGGTGGTGCGCGAGTTGTTCGAGCTGAAGCGGCCTGATGATTGAGTAAGGGCCAGCGCCTGCCCGCGGGTGGGCGATCCTAAGGCCTATGCTGCCACTTTATGGCTCAACCATGATGTGCGTTCTCGAAGGAGCGCCTAGCCTCACCAAATCGCCTACCCGTCCGGGCGGGCAAGCGCTGGCCCGGCGCCTGCGGCTTGATTCCGGGCTGGGGTGAAAGAAAAAACCCGGCGCTTCGATTGAACGCCGGGCTTTCTTTTTCAGTGCCCGCCCAGAACCCCGGTGCGCACGTCGTAATCCACGGCCAATTCATAATCGGGGTCATCGTCACTATCGACAATGAGATGCCCAGCCTTGTTCAACAACCGGTGACAATCGCGGCTGAGGTGACGCAATTGCAGACGCTTGCCCGCTGCCTCGTATTTCGCCGCCATTGCCTCAATCGCCTGTAGGGCGGATTGATCCACCACCCGGCTGTCAGCAAAATCGACGATCACCACTTCGGGATCGTTTTCCACGTCGAACAGCTCAGCAAAGCCATCTGCGGATCCAAAGAACAGCGGCCCGTGGATTTCATAGACCTTGGCCCCTTCCTCGCGCACCGACTGGCGGGTGCTGGCATGGATGCGCCGCGCGTTGTTCCACGCATAGGCCAGCGCCGAGACGATTACGCCGACGACTACCGCCACGGCGAGGTCTTCCATCACGGTGACCACTGTGACCAAAATGATCACGAAAGCGTCCATCAGCGGCACCTTGCGCAGGATCGTGAGCGAGTTCCACGCGAAGGTGCCGATCACCACCATGAACATCACGCCGACCAACGCCGCTAGCGGGATCAGTTCGATCACCGAAGAGCCAACGAGGATGAAGAGCAGCAGGAATACCGCCGCCGCGATGCCTGCTACACGCGTCCGCCCACCGGATTTCACGTTGATCATCGACTGACCGATCATCGCACAGCCGCCCATGCCACCAAAAAAGCCGGTGACGGTATTGGCCACGCCTTGGGCGATACATTCCTGGCTCGCGCCACCGCGCTTGCCCGTCAGATCGCCAACAAGGTTCAGCGTTAGCAGGGATTCGATCAGGCCAATTGCCGCAAGGATCACCGCATAGGGCAGGATAATCTCAAAGGTTTCCCACGTCAGCGGCACCATAGGAATATGCCATTCTGGCAGCCCCCCTTGGATCGAGGCCAGATCGCCCACGCGCGGCACATCAAGGCCAAAGCCGATCACCAGCGCGGCAATGATCCCAATGCCTGCCAAGGGCGCAGGAATAAGGCGGGTAATACGCGGTGTGACCCAAATGATCGCCATGGTTGCGGCAACCAATCCCAACATCATCACGAGCGGCTGACCGGAAAGCCATTCACCGCCACCCATCCCATGGCCAGTGTCGACCATCGTGCCGGGCACCTTAAACTGGCTCATTTGTGCCAGGAAAATCACGATGGCGAGCCCGTTGACAAAGCCCAGCATCACCGGATGCGGCACCAGTCGGATGAACTTGCCCCATTGCATGACGCCCGCGAAAATCTGCATAAGCCCCATCAGCACCACGGTGGCAAAAAGGTACTCGACCCCATGCTGCGCCACCAAGGCGACCATGACCACAGCCAACGCCCCTGTGGCACCCGAGATCATGCCAGGTCGGCCGCCAATCAGCGCTGTGATCAGACCGACGAGGAAGGCCGCGTAAAGCCCCACCAGCGGATGCACCCCGGCGACAAAGGCAAAGGCCACCGCTTCGGGCACCAGTGCAAGCGCCACGGTCAGCCCCGACAGCAATTCGATCCGCAGCCGTCCGATGGAGAAACCATCGTCAGGCATCCAGCGCAAATCGGTCACATCAAGGTTCTTGGCAAAGTTGTGCAGCGTGGCGCGCATAGGGGCGTCCTTTGACTTTCGGAAAACAGATATGAGCGCCGGAAGCCGCAGTTGCGGGGCGCTTTTGGCAGCACCTAGAGCAGTTTTGCCGTGAAGAAAAGCATCTTGCCGGTGATCAAGCCGACGCTGCTGCAATGCAGAAACACATTGGTGCAACGGCCAACGCGCAATGTGCTCCGCAAATTCCTGACAAAGACGTGTCTGCCGCGGTGGCAAAAACACTTGAACCCCACTGGAATCTGTGAGGTTCTTTGGGCTTCACTGGCAACCAACCAAGGCACAGGCTCCTCCATGACAGATACGAAAATCGCCGTTATCGGCGGCTCCGGCATTTATGACATCGACGGGCTGCAGGATGCCGATTGGGTCACCGTGGAAACCCCATGGGGTGCGCCGTCGGATCAAGTTCTGACCGGGACATTGAACGGCGTCGCCATGGTCTTTCTGCCGCGCCATGGCCGTGGCCATGTGCATACGCCGACTTCCGTGCCCTACCGCGCCAATATCGACGCGCTGAAACGGTTGGGCTGCACGGATGTGATCAGCGTCTCAGCCTGCGGGTCGTTCCGCGAAGAGATGGCACCGGGCGATTTCGTGATCGTTGACCAGTTCATTGACCGCACCATGGCGCGGGAGAAATCTTTCTTCGGCCCCGGCTGCGTGGCCCATGTCAGCGTGGCCCACCCCACCTGCCCGCGCTTGGGCGACGCCTGCGAGACTGCGGCACGGGAGGCCGGCATCAACGTGCACCGTGGCGGCACCTATCTGGCGATGGAAGGGCCGCAATTCTCGACGCTGGCCGAATCCAAAATGTACCGCGAAAGCTGGGGCGCGGATGTGATCGGCATGACCAATATGCCCGAGGCTAAGTTGGCGCGGGAAGCTGAGCTTTGTTATGCTTCTGTCGCGATGATCACCGACTATGACAGTTGGCATCCGGATCACGGTGAGGTGGATGTGACCCAGATCATCGCAACGCTGATGGGGAATGCCGACAAGGGCCGCGCCATGGTGTCGCGCCTGCCCGCGCTGCTGGGGGCCGACCGCGCGCCTTGCCCACATGGATGTGACCGGGCGCTGGAATTTGCGATCCTGACCCAGCCTGATGCGCGCGATCCTAAATTGCTGGCAAAGCTGGATGCAGTGGCGGGGCGGATGCTTTGAACGCGGGCGGTGGAGTGTGCGGCTGAGTGCGGACGGTATTTAAGAAAGGATGAAGAAGAGGGAGTTGGGCCCTCTTTCTGATGAGGTGCCAGGCGCAGATGAGGGCTTCGCCTACGGGGCGGCTTGCGCTAAGACGGGTCGGGTTAATTCACGCGGAAGGGCGGCATGAAACAGGTTCAGGACTATATTCGCACGATTGTAGATTTCCCGCATGAGGGAATCATGTTTCGCGACGTGACGACACTTTTTGCCGATCCACGCGGGTTTCGCATGGCGATCGACCAGATGCTGCATCCCTATGCGGGCATCGACATCGATAAGGTTGTGGGCCTTGAGGCCCGCGGTTTTATTTTGGGCGGGGCAATTGCGCATCAGTTGAGTGTGGGTTTTGTGCCTGTTCGCAAGAAGGGCAAGCTGCCGGGCACTGTAATCAGTCAGGAATACAAACTTGAATATGGCGAGGCCATTGTCGAGCTGCATGACGACGCGATCAAGCCGGGAGAGAAAGTTTTGGTTGTCGACGACCTGCTGGCCACAGGGGGCACGGCGGAGGCCGGGATCAAGCTGATTGAGCGTTTGGGCGGTGAGATTGTTTCCTGCGCGTTCATCATCGACTTGCCCGAGCTAGGCGGCCGCAAGCGGTTGGAAGCGCTCGGCAAAGAGGTCCACGCGCTTTGTGCCTTTGATGGGCTTTGAACGGCGTTTAGGCGCGTAGGACGGCGCCGGGGTTCATGATGCCCTTGGGGTCAAGTGCCGCTTTGATGGCGCGCATGGCGGCGAGTTTCGCCGGATCGCCGTAGCGTTCAAGGTCATCGACTTTGATCCGCCCGACGCCGTGTTCAGCGCTGAATGAGCCGCCGAGCTCGTGCACAAGGTCGTGGACCAGGCGTTTGACTGCATCGCGTTGCTCTTCGTAGTCGGCACGCGTTTTTCCCTTTGCGGGGAAGACGTTGTAATGCAGGTTGCCGTCCCCGACATGGCCAAAGCAATTGATCCGGAAATCGTTGAGGGCGGTGAGTGCTTGGGTGGCGCGGGTGATGAACTCAGGGATCGCGCTGAGGGGCACTGAAATGTCGTGGCTGGAGACCGAGCCGATCAGGCGGTTGGCTTCGGGAATTGTCTCGCGAATGGTCCAGAAGTCTTGGGCCTGCTGGGCGTTTTGGGCGATCAGGCCATCTGTGACGAGGGTCGCCTTTAGCGCCGCAGCGAAGAGGCTTTCGAGGGCGGCGTCGGTGTCGATCTCTCCGGGCGTGCCAATCTCGATCAATACACACCACTCGGGGGCTTCCGTGAAAGGCTGACGGATATTGGGGAGGGTTTCGTTAAGAAAATCGAAACCTTGTCGGTGCATCAATTCAAAGGCGCTGATCATTTCGCCCATGTGGTCACGGGCCAGTGAAAGGAGCGATAGCGCGGCGGCGGGGCTGTCGACAACCATGAGGGCGGTGCCACTGCGTGCCGGTCGGGCGTAGAGTTTGAGGGCTGCGGCGGTGATGATGCCGAGCGTACCTTCGGCGCCAATCAGCAGGTGGCGCAGGTCATAGCCAGTATTGTTTTTGCGCAGGCGGGTCAGGCCGTGCCAAATTTGACCGTCAGGCAGGACGGCTTCGAGGCCAAGGCAGAGGTCGCGGGCATTGCCGTAGCGCAGCACCCCGGTGCCGCCTGCGTTGGTCGAGAGCGTGCCGCCAATGCGGGCCGTGCCTTCGGCGGCGAGGGACAGGGGGAAGAGGCGGTTTGTGCTTTCGGCTGCCTGCTGAACGTCGGCGAGGATCACGCCGGCTTCGGCGACCAAAACGTTCTCTTCGGGGAGTACGGCGCGGATGCGGTTCATGCGTTCGAGTGACAGGATCAGCGGAGCAGGTCCATCGCTGCTGACCTGACCACCGACGAGGCCGGTGCCGCCTCCATAAGGCACCACCGGCACGCGGGCCGCATCGGCAGCGCGGATCAGAGTGGAAACCTCCTCTGCGGTGCGTGGCAGGGCCAGCAGACCGCCCTGCCCGGCATAGCGGCCACGGGGCTCTTCGAGGTGGCGCGGTTCGGGCTGGCGCAGTACGTCATCGGAGAGTTGCGCGCGCAGGGTATCGGTGAAGGCGGTGTCGGCGGGGTTCAGTGTCATATGGTCTTGATCCTGTGATAGAGGGAAGGATGCAAGGGCAAAGCGTAGAACCGTTTGGCGGGCATGTGGCTTAGCCGGCGGAGGAGAAGCGGCATTGCTTTTCGAAGGTTAACCGACATCCGTACGTCCGCGCCGATCTTTGCGCAGCGCGGCGTAAAGCACATGAGTGCGCCAACGGCCATCAATCTGTAAGTAGCTCTGTGCCACGCCTTCATATTTAAAGCCGGCCTTTTCCAACAGCCCCCGGGATGCTTGGTTTTCTGGCAGACAGGCAGCTTCGATGCGCGACAGGTCGAGCCGGGTGAAGGCCTGATGCACCGCCGCTTCGATCGCCTCACGCATGTAGCCTTGGCGCGCGAAGGGCTCGCCCGTCCAATAGCCGAGCGTGCCTGATTGCGCAGGGCCGCGGCGGATGTTGTCGAGGGTAATCGCACCAACAAGGTTCTGATCGCTGCGCCGGATCAGGAACAGCGGCATGGCATTACCCGACGATACCGATCGCTGCGCCCAGTAGACGCGGTTGGTGAAGGCCTTGCGGGTGAGGTGATCCTCCGCCCATGTCGGTTCCCACGGGCGGAGGTAATCATTGCTGGCGCGGCGCAGGGCAGACCACGCGCGGAAATCGGCATGGATCGGCGGACGCAGGGTCAGCCGTTCTGTTTCGATCCGCAGTTTGCGTCGCCCCAGCAGCATCAGGCAGCGCGTCTGCTGTGGAGTTCGTCGAGTGTTGGCGCGCCATCTACGGGGCCGTAGAGCGCAAGAGCCGCGGGCGCTTGGATGGCCATGCGTTCGGCGAAGTCGCGCACATCGCCTGTGGTGACGGCGTCAATCTGGGCCACGGTTTCTTCCAGCGGCGGAACGCGGTCCCAGATTTGAATGAGGCGGGCCAGACGTTCGGCGCGGTTCGAGGGGCTTTCCAGCCCCATCAGCAACCCGGCTTTCATCTGGGCACGGGCGCGGGCGACTTCAGCGGGGGACATGTCAGAGGCGGCGCGTTTCATCTCGTCGATGGTGATGTTGGCCAGTTCGGGCAGTTGCTCGGCGCTGGTGCCAGCATAGATCGTGGTCATCCCGGTGTCGGCATATGCGCCAGCTTGGGCGAAAATCGTGTAGCAGAGGCCGCGGTTTTCGCGGATCTCTTGGAACAGGCGCGAGGACATGCCGCCGCCCAAGGCAGAGGCGTAGATTTGGGCGATATAGATGTCATCGGAGCGGTAGCCGGGGCTTTCAAAGCCAAGCGCAAAATGGGCCTGTTCGAGCTTTTTGACCTGCCGAAACTCGCCGCCACCGAAGCGGGCGCTGTCGATCTGGTAGAGCTTTTTCGAAGGCATATCGCCAAAGAGGCTCTCGGCCAGCTTTACGATCTTGTCATGGTTCACCGCCCCGGCGGCAGAGAGGATCATCTGCTCTGGCCCGTAGTGGTCGGCGATGAAGAGTTTCAAATCGTCGCGGGAAAAGGCCGAGACGCGCTCGGATGGCCCGAGGATCGTGCGGCCGATGGGCTGATCGGGATAGGCCTGTTCTTGCAGCCAGTCAAAGATCACATCGTCGGGCGTGTCGAGCGCTTGGCCGATCTCTTGCAAGATCACGCCGCGTTCGACTTCAACTTCGGAGGGGTCCAGCACCGGGTTGCGCAGGATGTCGGCGATCACGTCAAGGCCAAGCGCCACGTCGTTTTCCAGCACGCGCGCGTAATAGGCGGTAACTTCGCGCGAGGTATAGGCGTTGATATAGCCGCCCACGTCTTCGATGGCCTCGGCGATTTGCAGCGAGGAGCGAGTCGCGGTGCCTTTGAATGCCATATGTTCAAGGAAATGCGCGATGCCGTTTTGCTGCGGGGTCTCGTGACGTGCGCCTGCGTTCACCCAAACGCCGATGGCCGAGGAGGCAAGCCCCTCCATATGTTCGGTGACGATCCGGAAGCCGTTGGGCAATGTGGTCTGGTTCAAGCTCACGCGGGGAGGTTTCCTTTGATATGCGCTTTCAGCGCGTCGAGGTCATTGGGCAGCCGGGTGAAACGCTCTTCGCGGTCGAAAAGGTCCGACATGCGGGGCGGCAAGGCTGGGCGGATGCCGGTGGCCGCCTCAACAGCGTCGGGGAATTTGGCCGGGTGCGCGGTGGCGAGGGTAACCATCGGGGTGGCCGGGTCGCGCAATTCGTCCGCGACCTTCACACCGACGGCGGAGTGCGGACAGAGCAGCTCGCCTGTTGTGCTGCGGCGGTCGGTGATGGTGCCGGTGGTTTCTTCCTCCGAGGCGCGGCCCGAGCGGTAGGTGTCTTGCAGCGCCTGCATCGCGCCTTGGGAGACGTCGAAACCGCCCTGCCCTAGCTCGTCCATCAGTTGTGCCACTGCACCCGCGTCACGGTCGTAGGCGTCGAAGAGGGCGCGCTCGAAGTTGGACGACACTTGGATGTCCATCGAGGGGCTGATTGAGGGGGTCACGCCGCCTTTGTGGTAGCCCTGCCCCGAGAGGCAGCGGTGCAGGATATCGTTTTGGTTGGTGGCGACGACCAGATCGGCGATGGGCAGGCCCATGCGCTTGGCGATATAGCCTGCGAAGATGTCGCCGAAGTTGCCGGTGGGCACGGTAAAGCTAATCTCGCGCGCAGGTGCGCCGAGGCTGGTGGCGGCAGTGAAGTAGTAAACCACCTGCGCCAACACCCGGCCCCAGTTGATCGAGTTCACACCCGCCAGCCGCACCGAATCGCGGAAGTTGAAGTCGTTGAACATGTCTTTCAGGCGCGCTTGGCAGTCGTCGAAATCGCCGTCGATGGCGAGGGCGTGGACGTTGGACTCCGATGGCGTCGTCATCTGACGGCGCTGCACGTCTGACACCCGGCCATGTGGGTAGAGGATGAAGACGTCGACGTTATCCAAGCCTTTGAAGGCTTCGATCGCGGCGGAGCCGGTATCGCCCGAGGTCGCGCCGACGATGGTGACGCGTTCGCCTTTGCGGCCCAATGCGGCTTGGAACATCTGGCCGATGAGCTGCATGGCGAAGTCTTTGAACGCCAGTGTGGGGCCGTGGAAGAGTTCCAGCAGAAAGTGGTTCGGGGCGAGTTGCACCATGGGGGCGCGGGCTGTGTGCTCGAACCCGGCGTAAGCGCGTCCGATGATGGCGCGAAATTCTTCGTCGGTGAAGGTGTCGCCGATGAAGGGGCGCATAACGGTGAAGGCGACCTCTTCGTAGCTCTGGCCCTGCATGGCGGTGATTTGCTCGGGCGTCAGTGTCGGGATCGTTTCGGGCACATATAGGCCGCCATCACGGGCAAGGCCGGTCAGCATCGCCTCTTCGAATGTCAGGACAGGGGCGGAGCCACGGGTGGAGATATAGCGCATAGGGTCAGTCGACTTTCGGCGTTGCAGGGGCGCGGCGGCGGCGCAGGAAAAGAACGGTCATCGCCAGCCAGACGGCGGCGAGGGAAAACCAGGTGATCGCATATTGCAAGTGATCGTTGGGAATGCGGGCGGTATCGACGGGCAGCGGGACGATTTTTGGGTCACCCCCCTCGGCCTCGCGGGTGACGACGAGCAGCGGTTCGGTATTGAGGGTTTCGGCCATGCGGGGGACATTGCGGGCGAACCAGATGTTGCGCGCGGTATCGGCCTCGGGTGTGAAACTGTCGACCTCTTGGGGCCATTGCAGGTTGCCAGTGATGCGGGCGGGGCCAGCAGTGTGGATAATGTCTTTGTTCTCGGTCGGCGTGAAGCCCAGATCGACGAGAATGCGGCGCCCGTCTTCCAGCGTCAGAGGAGCAATCACACGGTAGCCCGCGCCCGTTTGCTTTTGGCTGACCAGCACATGCAGCGCCTCGGCCCCGATTTCACCACTTACGGTGACGGGCAGATAGGCATCGACTTCCGGGTCAGGCGACCTGGGCAGGTCCACCGGCGTCGCGGTGATGCGTCCGTTGATGTCAGCGACAATCGCCTCTTTCCACGCCAGCCGTTGTACTTGCCATATCCCGAGCGCAACGAGGATCGCTGCCCCGCCAAGACCGACGATGATGAAGAACAGGCTGCGCCGCATACGAATCTCTCAGGCTGAAACGACAAACGCGCGAAGAAGGCTTCGCGCGTTTGGGTTTTACGGGTGTGGGGCGCGGATGCAACCCCGCCTTATGTTTAGGGTGTGCCCCACATGTAGACAGCGAAGAAGAGGAACAGCCAGACCACATCAACGAAGTGCCAATACCACGCCGCCGCTTCAAAGCCGACGTGGCGTTCGGGGGTGAAGTGACCGCGCATGGCGCGCAGCAGGCAGATGAAGAGGAAGATCGTACCGATGATCACATGGAAGCCGTGAAAGCCTGTCGCCATGAAGAAGCTGGAGAAATACATGTCGCCGCCGAAGGTCCAATCGTCATGGACCAGCAGTTCGTAGTATTCAAATGCCTGCAGCGCTGTGAAGAACACGCCAAGCACCACAGCGATGGCCAGACCCGCGATCAGGTCTTTACGGTTGTTTTCATGCGCCAGCGCGTGGTGCGCCCATGTCACGGCACAGCCCGACAGAAGCAGAACCAGCGTGTTGATCAGCGGCAGGTGGAATGCGTCAACCGCGTGGATCTCAGGTTTGAGATATGTGCTCCCGGCATATTCGTACATCGGGTAAAGGGCCTGTTTGAAAAAGGACCAGAACCACGCGACGAAGAACATCACTTCGGACATGATGAACAGGATAAAGCCATAGCGCAGGCCGATCCGCACCACACCGGTGTGATCGCCCACTTCGCTTTCGGTTACGACCTCGGCCCACCAGGCGAACATCACATAGCAGACGGCAACAAGACCGCCGAGAAAGACAAAAGGCGTAATGCCGTGCATCCACAGCACAGCGCCGGCCAACATGGCAAATCCACCCAACGATCCCAGCAGCGGCCAGGACGAGGGGGCTAGAATATGGTAGTCGTGGTTCTTTGCATGGGCCATGGTTTCGGGTCCCTCACCTTTGTTTAATCAGGTCGTTAATTGGTTGCTGTGGCGCTGTCCTGATCGAGGGCGGCATAGCCTTCGGGCAGGTCAATTTCGTAGAATGTATAGGACAGTGTGATGGTATGTACAAACTTCCCATCACGGTCGTTGACCATTTCTGGATCAACAAAGAAGCTTACCGGCATCTGCACCCGTTCACCCGGTGCAAGCACCTGTTCGGTAAAGCAGAAACAGTCGATCTTCTCAAAGAAGGCCCCGGCGGTGTAGGGGGTTACGTTGTAGCTCGCCTGCCCCGCCACCGGTTTATCGGTAGGATTATAAGCCTCATAGAAGGCCAACCCCGTCTCGCCGATGCGTACTTCCATTTCGCGGACCACAGGTTTGAATTCCCATGGCATGCCGTCGTTCAGGGAGCCATCAAAGCGGACCTTCACCGTTTGGTCGAGAACTTCGCCGCTGGATGCGCTTACCTGTCCCGGCGTGCCGCCGAAGCCGGTGACCCGGCAGAACCAGTCGTAAAACGGCACCGACGCCCAAGCCAAACCGCCCATCAACACCACGACGCTGACGGTTTGCATCACTGTTTTCTGAGGACCGGAAAGCGCCATTACTGGGTCACCTCACGTTGGTTCGCGGGCAGTTCAAAATCTGTCTGCGTAATTTTGACGTATGTCAGCGCCATGATCAGCACCACAAAAGCCGCCAGCATCAAACCGACGCCGATATTGCGACCGCGGCGGCGCTTGTGCAGTTCGTGCTCAGGACGAAAGCTCATGCCCAGCCTCCCAGACCAAAGGCACGCAGGGCGGCTTCGCCCAAGATCGCGCCGAAGTGCAGGAAGAGGTATGCCAGCGACAGGCGGAAGAATTTGCGCTCTTCGGCGTAGTCGTCGGCTTCAGCCATCACCTCATCCCGGTTCCAAATGCGCCATGCGCCCAGCAGGAATGCGGCGTTCAGAACCAAGGCCACGGCGAAATAGAAGATGCCACCGATAGCCGTGAAGGACGTGCCGATCGCCAGAGCGGCCAGCAGAACGGTATAGATCAAGATATGCAGCCGCGTGGCCGGACGGCCGTGGGTCACGGTCAGCATCGGCACTTTGGCGTCGTCATAGTCGGAGCGCATGAATAGGGCCAGCGCCCAGAAATGCGGCGGCGTCCACATGAAGATCAGCGCGAACATCAACCATGCCTCGACCGAGAAGCTACCCGTAGCGGCGACCCAGCCAATCACGGGCGGGAAGGCCCCGGCGGCACCGCCGATAACAATGTTCTGCGGCGTCAAACGCTTGAGCCACATGGTGTAGAAAACCGCATAGAACAGAATGGTGAACAGCAGCATCCCGGCGGCCAGCAGATTCGTCGCCAGCCCCAGCATCATCACCGACAGACCCGACAGCGCGACGCCAAGCGTCAAGGCTTCGCCGGGCTGCACACGGCCCGATGGGATCGGGCGGCCACGGGTGCGCCGCATCACAGCGTCAATGTCTGCGTCCCACCACATGTTCAACGCGCCCGAAGCACCGCCGCCGATGGCGATGAACAAGATGGCGCAGAAGCCGACGATCGGGTTCACAGACACCGGTGCGGCCAGCAGCCCCACAAATGCAGTGAATACAACAAGCGACATCACGCGCGGTTTCAGTAGGGCAAAGTAATCCCCCAACTGCGCATCGTACTCACTTGTTGGCGTATTGGTGATGTCAGTCATCCCGAACCTTCCAGGTTAAAAACGGGGCAGGTTTCCTCCCTGCCCCGCAGAACTGGCTTACTTGGAGGCCACGGTCAGCGGCTGTTCGATACCCGCATATTCCGCCTTAGCCTTACCGAGCCACTCGGCATAGACTTCTTCCGAGACAACCTTCACGGTGATCGGCATATAGGCGTGGGCCTGACCGCAAAGCTCGGAGCACTGACCGTAGTAGACGCCTTCCCGCTCAGCGGTGAACCACAGTTCAGCCAAACGACCGGGCACGCCATCCTGTTTCACGCCGAAGGCGGGGATGGTCCAAGAGTGGATCACGTCGCTTGCGGTAACCTGTACCACGATGGTTTTGCCAACCGGGATCACGACGGATGTGTCAGTGGCCAGCAAGAAGTCTTCGCGGGCATAGCCTTCGTCTTCGAGCTTGGCGACCATCGCGTCATTCAGCACGAAGGGGGTCACATCTTCGTCGCCATCGCCCAGCGTTGCGGGCGCGCCGATCATGTAGCTGTCAAAGGCGATCTCTTCGTCGACATATTCGTAGGTCCAGTACCACTGGTTGCCGATCGCCTTGATGGTGATGTCTGCCTCAGGGATTTCCTGTTGGCGGAACAGGATTGGCAGCGAATAGGCACCAATCAACACAAGGACCAGAATCGGCAGGATGGTCCAGGCGATCTCAATCGGTGTGTGGTGGGTGAAGGACGACGGTGTCGGGTTCCGCTTTTTGTTGTAGCGGATCATGACCCAGATGATCAGGCCGGTCACAAAAACGGTGATCAGCGTGATGATCACGAGAATCAGATAGTCCAAATCGTGGATATCCTGCGCCACCCGCGTCACAGCCGGTTGAAAGCCTGTCTCGCCGTCAACAGGTCTGCCGATGACATCAAGCCCGTCAATGCGCAGGCTGTCCTGTGCCAATGCTGGCAGGGCGGCAAGGCTGGTCAAAAGACCGGAAAGGGGGAGTAGATGTTTCATATGTCGTCCTGATCTTGTGACCATTAAGAAGCCGATTAGACACCCGAACCGCTGCTGCGACCCGGTGCCGTTGTAATCCTGGATGCTTACAATCATATTCTGCTTACAAGATAAAGTCACATGCTTGCGTCATAGGGACGCGCGAGACAGTTTTGTGACAGCAAGCAAGGATACCCCCCAATGAGCAGCGCGCAATTCACCCCGTTTGAGGCCGATCTGGACCGAGAAACCGCTCTGAGCGTGCTCCGCGAGGCCGTAGCCGGTGCCGATGACGGCGAATTATTCCTCGAACGCCGCCGCTCTGAGGCGCTGGTATTTGATGACGGGCGGCTTAAGACTGCGAGCTATGACGCCGCAGAGGGCTTTGGCCTGCGCGCGGTACGTGGCGAGGTGGCGGGCTATGCGCATTCGACCGAACTCAGCGAAGCGTCGCTGCGGCGCGCGGCAGAGACGGCGCGGCTTGCGGTGGGCGATGGCGGTGGCACATGGGCGGACGCCCCGCAGGCAAGCAACGTGCGACTGTACACAGACGAAGACCCGATTGCCGGCCATGCCTTTCCGGTGAAGGTCGACACGCTGCGCGAGATCGACGCCTATGCCCGCAGCCTCGATGCCCGCGTGGTGCAGGTGAGTGCGACGATTGCCGCCAGCATTCAGGAGATTGAGATTCTCCGGCCCGAGGGTCACTCCGTGCGCGACGTGCGCCCCATGACGCGGGTTAATGTTTCTGTCATCGTGGAGCAAGACGGCCGCCGCGAGAGCGGCGGTGTCGGCGGTGGCGGGCGGATTGGACTGGACGGGATGCTGGCCCCTGAGGATTGGCAGGCCAAGGTGCGTGAAGCATTGCGCATCGCCTGCGTCAACCTTGAGGCTATCCCCGCCCCGGCGGGTGTGATGGACGTGGTGCTTGGCCCCGGCTGGCCCGGCATTCTGCTGCATGAGGCCATTGGCCACGGGCTAGAGGGCGATTTTAACCGCAAAGGCTCCAGCGCATTTGCCGGGCTGATGGGTCAACAGATCGCCGCCAAGGGAGTGACCGTGTTGGACGATGGCACGATTCCTGACCGGCGCGGCTCGATCTCGGTCGATGATGAAGGCACCCCCTCGGCGCGCAATGTGCTGATCGAAGATGGCGTGCTGGTGGGCTATATGCAGGATCGCCAGAACGGGCGGCTGATGGGCGGTGCCTCAACCGGGAACGGGCGGCGGCAGTCCTACGCGCATATCCCGATGCCGCGCATGACCAACACCTATATGCTGGGCGGTGACGTGGCGCCGGGTGACATCGTGGCAGATCTCAAAGATGGTATCTATGCCGTCGGTTTTGGCGGCGGTCAGGTCGATATCACCAACGGCAAGTTCGTGTTTTCCTGCACCGAGGCGTATCGCGTGCAGAACGGCAAAGTCGGCGCGCCGGTCAAAGGGGCCACGCTGATCGGCGACGGGGCCACGGCGCTGCAGCAGATTCGCGCCATCGGAAATGACCCAACGCTGGATCCCGGCATGGGCAACTGCGGCAAACAGGGTCAGTGGGTGCCGGTGGGTGTCGGACAACCGACGTTGATGATCGGCGGGCTGACCGTGGGCGGCGCGGCAACCTGACGGCACGCCTGAGTTGAATCGAATGGGTGGAGAAAAGTTCATAGGTTGTTAAGCACTAAATCCTATACCTGATTCTGCAACGGACGGAGCTTCGGGATGACTGACAAGGACCTACATCCTTCTTCCACTCACCCCCCACTCCCACCCACCCAGGAAGATGAACAGGTTGCCCGGCTTCGTCTGTTGCGTTCTCGCAGGGTTGGCATTTCGACCTACCGGCGTTTGCTGGATGAACATGGGTCGGCGATTAATGCGTTGACCGCCCTGCCAGAAGTTGCCCGTGCCGCAGGCATTTCGGACTATCGCATCTGCCCCGAAGGGGTTGTTCAGGCCGAACTTAACGCCGCCCGCGCCGCCGGGGCGCGGCTGCTGGTGCAGGGCCAAGCGCCCTACCCTGACCTATTAAGTGATCTTGACGATGCACCGCCCTTTCTGTGGGTTATCGGTGATCCCGCGCTGCTGACCCGCCCGATGATTTCCCTCGTCGGCGCGCGGAATGCCTCATCGCTTGGCCTGCGCATGGCACGCACCCTCGCGGCAGAGCTGGGGGAGGCCGGGTTTATTGTTGTCTCCGGCCTTGCCCGGGGCATCGACGCCGCAGCGCATGAAGCGGCCCTCACGCGCGGCACCGTCGCTGTCCAGGCAGGTGGGGTCGACACTATATATCCCAGCGAAAATTCCGAACTGGCGGGCCAGATCGCGGCACAGGGGCTGCGGCTGTCAGAGCAACCAATGGGGCTGCAACCGATGGCGCGGCATTTCCCACGACGCAACCGCATCATCTCGGGCCTCAGCCGGGCGACTGTCGTGGTAGAAGCGGCGGCACGGTCTGGCAGCCTGATCACTGCGCGGGATGCGCTGGATCAAGGGCGCGATGTGCTGGCGGTGCCGGGGCACCCGATGGACGCGCGTGCCGCAGGGTGCAACATGCTGATCCGCGACGGTGCTGTGTTGGTTCGCTCCGCCGCCGATGTCTTGGAGATTTTGCCTGAACAGGATCGGCAAAGGGACAACGCGCCTGCCCCAGTGAAACCAGCTTCGGGTCCGACATCTGCGCCGCCGTCTTGCGCAACTCAATCCCGTGACAATACGGGCTCCATCGCGAAACTACACGCACGCATCCTATCTCGGCTTGGCCCTGCACCGATTGCAGAGGATCAGCTGATCCGCGACCTACAAGTGCCCAGCACTGCCGTAGCCCCGGCGCTTCTTGATCTTGAAATGGACGGCCAAATTGAAAGACAGCCCGGTGGATTGCTGAGCCGCACCGCGTAGCTAGAAGAGTGGCCCCTGCGGGCGATGAAACAGCAGCAAACCGCTAACGTCTGAATGCAGCCCATTCCCGCCAGAGACTCGGCTCAAAGCATCCCAGCCATGGCGCCCTTCCAAACCAGCAAGCGCAGCAAACCGCTGCCGCGCAGAACCCTCATAAACAGCAGCCGCATTGACAAACACCCCCGCCATCCCACATGAGACAGCGCAAAGCTGCCCTCATTTTTGATCTAAGGTGCCTGTATTTATGCCCGTCGTCGTTGTCGAATCCCCCGCCAAGGCCAAAACGATCAACAAATATTTGGGCGATAATTATACCGTCCTCGCCTCCTATGGCCACGTCCGAGACCTGCCACCCAAGGATGGGTCAGTCGACACCGACGCTGATTTCGACATGAAATGGGAAGTCGCCAGCGACAGTAAGAAACACGTCAAGGCGATCGCGGACGCGCTGGCCAAAGACAACGCATTGATCCTCGCGACTGACCCCGACCGCGAAGGCGAGGCGATCAGCTGGCACCTGCAAGAGGCGCTGACCAAGCGCAAATCGATCAAGAAGGACACGCCTGTCAGCCGCGTGGTGTTTAACCAGATCACTAAGAAGGCCGTGACCGAGGCGATGGAAAACCCGCGCCAAGTCGATATGCCGTTGGTTGAGGCTTATCTCGCCCGTCGCGCGCTGGACTATCTGGTGGGCTTTAACCTGTCGCCTGTTCTCTGGCGCAAACTTCCCGGCGCGAAATCGGCAGGCCGGGTGCAATCGGTTACCCTGCGCTTGATTGTTGAGCGTGAAATGGAAATCGAAGCCTTCCGCGCCCGCGAGTATTGGTCGGTCAAGGCGCTGCTCGCCACGCCGCGCGGTCAGGAATTTGAAACGCGCCTTGTTTCTCTTGCGGGCAAAAAGCTGGATCGTTTCGATTTGGCCGATGCCACCCAGGCCGAGATGGCGGTGCAGGCGATCACCAGCCGCGCGCTGAAAGTCATGAACGTTGAGGCCAAACCGGCCAGCCGCAACCCCTCGGCACCCTTCATGACGTCGACCCTGCAGCAAGAAGCAAGCAGGAAGTTTTCGATGGGCGCACGGCAGACGATGTCAACGGCGCAGCGCCTTTATGAAGCCGGTCACATCACCTACATGCGGACCGACGGCATCGACATGGCCCCCGAAGCGGTGACAATGGCGCGCGATGCGATCGCCGACCGTTTTGGCGCTGACTATGTGCCGAAAGAACCGCGCATCTATAAAAACAAGGCGAAGAACGCTCAGGAAGCGCACGAATGTATCCGCCCGACGGATATGACCAAAGACGCAAAGACGCTGAAGCTCGACGCGGATCAGGCGAAACTTTACGATCTGATCTGGAAACGTACCCTCGCCTGTCAGATGGAAAGCGCGCGCCTTGAGCGCACCACGGTTGAAGTCGGGAGCGAAGATGGTCAGGTCGGCCTGCGTGCCAATGGTCAGGTTGTGCTGTTTGACGGTTTCCTGCGCGTTTACGAAGAGGGCCGCGATGATGTGGTCGACGAAGACGACAAGCGCCTGCCCCAGATCAACAATGGCGATGCGATGGACAAGCGCAGCGTCACGCCAGAGCAGCACTTCACCCAGCCGCCGCCGCGCTACACCGAAGCGACATTGGTCAAGCGCATGGAAGAGTTGGGCATTGGCCGCCCCTCAACCTACGCCAGCATTGTCACCACAATTCAAGACCGCGAATATGTCCGCAAGGATGGCAACCGCCTGATCCCAGAGGATAAGGGCCGTTTGGTCACCGCCTTCCTTGAGAACTACTTCCGCCGCTACGTCGGGTATGATTTCACCGCTGATCTGGAAGACCAGCTTGATAAGGTCAGCGCAGGCGATGCGGCTTATAAAGAAGTGCTGCGTCGCTTCTGGCGCGACTTCTCGGCGGCGATTGCCGAAACATCCGAGTTGCGGATCACGGAAGTTCTGGAAAAGATTAACGAGATTTTGGAGCCGCATCTTTTCCCGCCCACGGAAGATGGCAGCGATCCGCGCCTTTGCCCGAACTGTGAGGTTGGTCGCCTGTCGATGCGCACCGCGCGGTCGGGCGGGGCATTTATCGGCTGCTCAAACTACCCCGAATGCCGCTACACCCGCCCCTTCGGCCCGCCGGACCCAGAGGCTGAAGCCTCGGCTATTCCGCCTGATGGAAAGCTCTTGGGCGAAGATCAGGCGGACGAAATCCGCGTCTTCAAGGGCCGTTTTGGCCCCTATGTGCAGCGCGGCCCAGTGACCGAAGAAAACAAAAAGCCCCCGCGCCAATCGATCCCAAAGGATTGGCCCGCCGAAGAACTGACGCTGGAACAAGCTGTTATGCTGCTGTCCCTGCCCCGCCAGATCGGCCCGCATCCAGAAGATGGCGTGATGGTCTGGTCGAACATCGGGCGTTATGGTCCGTATATCAAACACGCCGAGAGCACCTCGGACCGGGGCGGCACCAATGCCAACCTTGAAGGGATCGACGAGGTCTTTACCGTGGGCATGAACCGCGCGGTGCAACTGCTGGCCGAAAAAGTCGCCAGCCGTGGCGGGCGTGGTAAGGCCGCCAAGCCGATCCGTGAGATGGGTGAACACCCAGATATGGGCGGCGCGGTGAATATCATGGAAGGCAAATACGGGCCTTATGTGAAGTGGGAAAAGGTCAACGCGACGATCCCGAAAGAGGTTGAGCCGGCGGACCTGACCATGGAACGCGCGGTGGAGTTAATCGAGGAAAAGCTCGCTAAATCTCCGGCCAAACGCAAAGCGGCAACCAAGAAGAAAGCGCCTGCAAAGAAGCCTGCGGCCAAGACCGCTACCAAGAAACCCGCAGCGAAAAAAACGGCTGCTAAGAAGCCGGCTGCAAAGAAACCGGCGGCTAAAAAGACCGGCGGCGCGTAACCAATCGCGCCCGCACTGCAGCGGCCGCGCCGGATCGGCGCGGTTCCGCCTGTGGCGCACCGTCACATCCAGCATCATGAATATGTGATTTGCCATTTACCTTCGATTTTCGGATCAGGGGCAGACGGCAAGACCAGTATGAAAGGCAGATATATGTCAGGCATTAAATTTACCCGACGCGGCGTGATCGCCGCCAGCGGTGCGGCGTTGATGACCCCGCAGATCCTGCGCGCGCAGGAATTCGGCCAATCGGCCCGCGAATTCTCCAACGAAGCCCCGGTTTCGCGCAATTCGTCAAGCTTTGCGACGCAGCGTTGGCAGGACCATTTCGACAGCCTCGGCCAAGGGGCGATTGTCGCTGACACCATCAGCCGCGCCTTGCATTACTGGAGCGCCGACGGCCAGATTTACAAAGTCTACCCGACCTCCGTGCCTGCCACCGAAGAGCTGACCAAACGCGGCTATACCGAGATTGTGCGCAAGAAAGAGGGGCCAGACTGGACCCCGACCGCGTCGATGATGGAGCGTTTCCCGCATTACAAATACATGCCGCCGGGCCCCGATAACCCATTGGGCACCCACGCGATGTACCTCAGCTGGCCTGCCTATATCATCCACGGCACCCACGACACGCGCAAGATCGGGCGTCGGTCCTCGGACGGCTGCATCGGGCTGTATAACGAGAAGATCGAAGAGCTTTTCGGCATGTGCCCTGTCGGCACACAGGTCCGCGTAATCTAACCGTTCCCACGGCGGCCTTCCCTTGCGTAGCTCCACGTAATTGACACTGCAGCAGCGCAGCGTCACATATGGCGCGACGAAACCAAGGGGAGGTCGCCGTGAACAAAATATATGGATCCGCCGCTGAGGCACTGGAAGGTGTCTTGTCGGATGGCATGCTGATCGCCGCAGGGGGCTTTGGCCTTTGTGGCATTCCTGAATTGCTGTTGCAGGCGATCAAGGACAACGGGGCCAAAGACCTCACCTTTGCTTCCAACAACGCGGGCGTCGATGATTTCGGCATCGGCATTCTGCTGCAATCGCGGCAGGTTAAAAAGATGATCTCCTCTTATGTCGGCGAGAACGCCGAGTTCATGCGCCAGTATTTGAGCGGCGAGTTGGAGCTTGAGTTCAATCCACAAGGCACATTGGCCGAGCGTATGCGCGCGGGCGGTTCGGGCATCCCCGGTTTCTATACCAAGACCGGCGTTGGCACCCAGATCGCTGAGGGCAAAGAAGTAAAGCAGTTCAACGGCGAGGATTACATTCTCGAAGAGGGCATCTTTGCCGATCTGTCGATCGTGAAGGCATGGAAAGCTGACGACACCGGCAACCTCGTGTTTCGCAAGACCGCGCGCAACTTCAACCCGCCTGCGGCTATGTGTGGTAAGATTTGCATCGTGGAGGTTGAAGAGATCGTCCCGCGTGGCAGCCTTGACCCCGATAAAATCCACCTGCCAGGCATTTACGTGCATCGCATCATCCAAGGCGACCACGAGAAACGCATCGAAAAGGTTACGACACGCAAGCGGGAGGAAGCATAATGCCCTGGGATAGAGATCAGATGGCGGCGCGGGCCGCAGAGGAACTCGAAGACGGCATGTATGTGAACCTCGGCATCGGGATTCCGACGCTGGTGGCGAACTACGTCGGCGACAAGGACATTACCTTGCAGTCGGAAAACGGCATGTTGGGCATGGGCCCTTTCCCCTATGAGGGCGAAGAAGACCCCGACCTGATCAACGCAGGCAAACAGACCATCACTGAGCTGAGCCGCACGGCCTATTTCGACAGCGCCATGTCATTTGGCATGATCCGCGGTGGTAAGATCGCCGCGGCGATCCTTGGTGCCATGGAAGTGGCCGAGAACGGCGATCTGGCGAACTGGATGATCCCCGGCAAGCTGGTCAAAGGCATGGGCGGCGCGATGGACCTTGTTGCCGGTGTGCGCAAAGTGATCGTTGTCATGGATCACCAAAACAAAGCCGGTGAGTCCAAATTGCTGAAAGAATGCACCCTGCCACTGACCGGCAAGGGCGTGGTTGACCGCATCATCACCAACCTTGGTGTGCTTGACGTGGTCGAAGGTGGATTGCGCATCGTCGAATGTGCCGATGGCGTGACCGAGGATGAGTTACGCGCCGCCACGGACGCCACCATCATTTAAACAAAGCCCCCGGCGGCATCCGCCGGGGCGCCACTGCGACGTTAGTTCATCGCCGCGAAAACACACCCATCGCTGATCAACTCCGGCGGTGTCAGGCAAAGCCCCTGCGCCACTTGGAAGGCTGCCAAGACCTTTGGCACATAGTCCCGCGTTTCAGCAAAGGGCGGCACGCCCGCATGTTTGCGCACCGAGCCCTCGCCCGCGTTATAGCCCGCAAGCACAAGAATCGGATCACGGTCGAACTCTCCCATCAGCCAATCGAGGTATTTGACGCCGCCCAAGATGTTCTGCGCTGCGATCATGCTATCGCCTACGCCGAAACGTGCAGCGGTATCGGGCATGAGTTGCATCAACCCCGCAGCCCCTGCCCGGCTCACTGCATCGGTGCGCCCAGCCGATTCGACGCTGATCACCGCCAACACGAGGGCCGGAGAAACTTTCGTGCCGACTGTCGCACGCAAAATGTCCACACCGTTGCTGCGAGCGATGTCTTGTAGATGTTGCAAACGCGGCGCGGGCACTTTGCCAGTGGAAAGCACGGCCATGGCAGGTGCCAGCCGTCCTGCCCCGCCCAAATCAGCTGCGGGAGAGACTTTATCCCAGAACCAATCAAACTGCCCTGCGTTCAAAGGCGCGATGGCACCTGAAGGCGTGGCCGCCACGGCTGGACCGGTCTCAACCTTGGCAGCGGCGGCGGCACGGGCAGCCGGGTCGATCTGTACGGTGATGCGCTTGGCCCCCTTTTTGGGCGGCGCGACCCGTTTGGCCGAGAATTCGGGAAAAGGAGTAAGCCCCTCTGCCCAAGTGGCGGGGGCCGAAAGGGCCATGATCAGCCAAAGTGCCAATAAACGATACATGCCTGCTCTACCTTGCGTCTGACGCGCCTTTGGCTGGCAATATCTCATGAAAAGGGGAATCGGGCCAGCGATTGAGACGGGGATCGTGGCGATTTCGCCGCAATTGCGCTGAGAACCCGGGAAAACACGCTAAAAAGCGACCTCAAAACGCCTTTAGACTCAATAAAAACAGGACGTTGAAACCTTTTTAAAAGAAAAACATGCCAGAACGGTAAAAGTCACATTTGCTGCCAAATTCGCGCCCCAATCGCAGGGCTATATAGGGTCATACCAAGTCGGACAGCCTCAATGAGAGAACGAGGCAAACCGGACGGCGAGGTTAAAACCTTTACTCAGTGATCCTTGGAGGGACATGACATGATGAACTTTATCAAAAACTTCCGCAAAGACGAAGACGGTGCCGTGACAGTTGACTGGGTCGTTCTGACCGCTGCGATCGTTGGCCTGGCTGTTGTTGCTTTCGGCACGATCAAAGAAAATACGACGGCTTTGACCGACGATATTGCTACCGCAATTGGTGGGGTAACCGTGGAAGAACCCACAACCACTCAATAAAGGCTAAGACCTTACAGCAATAGAGAACTTCAGTTGAGGGGCTGTCTTCGTCCGGAAGGCAGCCCTTTTTGGTACTCCCTTACCGTCATATCTAAGGTCAACGGAAATACATATGCGCAGATTTTTTCGGAATTTCGCACTGAACCAAAGTGGCGCGATTAGCGTCGACTGGGTCGTTTTAACGGCGTTTCTGGTTGCCTTGACGATTTTGTCGCTGGGCCTCTTTTCTGACAGCGTCAATGTTCTTGTAAAAGACATTGAGGAAGGACTCGCAGCCCAATCTTCCAGTTAGAAAGAATGCTGAGCACCGCGACACTTCATCCCATCGCCGCTGTGCCGACCAATTCTCGTCATAATCGGCAGCTATTCTGCCTTTGACACAAGCGGGCTCAGACCCGCTTCCATAGCAAAGAGGTGACAACATGCGGGCCGTATTTGGATTGGTTCTTTTGGTAGGTATCGCACTTGCCGGTGGGGCCGTATATCTGGCGAAAGACCGGATTTCTCAGTATCAAGCAGCCAATGCACAGGCGCAGGCCGCACTGGCGCAGGTGGTGCCAACACAAACCGTTTGGGTGGCCGACAAGCCGCTTAAGTACGGGCAGCCCCTGACTCGTGCAGATGTGCGCGCTGTAAAATGGCCTGAGAACGCGATACCTGAGGGCAGCTTTGTTGAAGAAACCTTGCTGTTTCCTGAAAATAGCAGAGATCAGCGCATCGTGCTGCGCAACATCGAAAAAGATGAAGCGATCATGGCTGTTAAGGTGACCGAGCCGGGGGAAGACTCCGGTCTGACCTCCCGCCTTGCCCGCGGTATGCGCGCCTTCGCTCTCAAGGTCGACGTGTCCAGCGGTGTGTCGGGCTTCTTGCGCCCCGGCGACCGGGTCGATGTTTATTGGACGGGCCGCGTCAACTTGGGCAGCCAATCCAGCAACGGCGACGTAACCAAGCTGATCGAATCAGCAGTACAACTGATCGCCATCGACCAAAGCGCCGATGCGCTGGTGATGGAGGAAGCCTCAATCGCTAAGACCGTGACCGTAGCCGTGAACCCCCAACAGGTCGCAGCCCTCGCCCAAGCGCAGTCGACCGGCAAACTGTCCCTCTCCTTGGTCGGCACCAATGACGATACCGTGGCCGAAGCCATTGAGGTCGATCAGCGGTCGCTTCTTGGGATTGAGATGCAAGAAACCATCGCAGAGGTCGCCAAAGAGAAGGTTTGCACGATCCGCACACGTCGCGGCGCTGAGGTGGTCGAACTTCCGATCCCCTGCACAAACTGACCTGATGACCCCCTCTTGCTATGCTAAGCAAAGACGTCGCAGCCTCTGCGGCGTCTTTTCCATTTCAAGGTTATGTTGCGAATAGCCCACATGCAAAGCACCCGCGAAGAGCTTGATTCTTGCAATAAAATTCGAATTGCCGCAGAGTGCTGCCAAACGAGGGCGAAAAGACCCATCCCGAGGCGTGATCAAAAAGGCAGGTCACATGAAAATCGATAGATTTCTGAAAGCGGCCCTATTGGGGCTGACTCTGGGCGCGATGCCATTGGCATTGACCCTGCCCAGTTCTGCTGGCGCCGACACGCTGCGGGTTGTGAAACGCGGCACGAACTCCAGTCTCGATGTTCCGATGAACCGCGCCGTGGTGGTCGAAAGCGACATCCCCTTCGCTGAATTGAGCATTGCCAACCCCGGCATCGCGGATATCTCTTCGCTGTCCGATCGCACCATCTATGTGCTCGGCAAATCCCCGGGTCTGACCACACTGACGCTGCTGGACGCTGGCGGGCAATTGATCACCAACGTCGATGTTCGCGTGGCTGCGGATGTATCCGAGTTTAAAGAGCGGCTGCGCCAAATCCTTCCGGGTGAGAAGATTGAGGTACGCACGGCCAATGACGGCATTGTGCTGTCGGGCATCGTGTCTTCGACACAGCGCTTGCAACGCGCGCTTGATCTGGCCGAACGCTATGCGCCTGAACGGGTCAGCAACCTAATGAGCGTTGGCGGTATCCAGCAGGTGATGATGAAGGTCCGCTTTGCGGAAATGCAGCGCAACGTGTCCAAATCGCTCGGGTCTTCGCTTGCGATCAATGGCGCGATTGGCGGCACTGGCATCAATGCGGGCACCGGCAGTACCAATTCATCTGGCGGGGTCGCCTCTTCGCTTGGCGGTACGATCCCCTCCTCCAACCAGAACGCAGGCGCGGTGCTGTTTGGCTTTAACGCCGGGTCGACCCAAGTGGGCATCTTGCTGGAAGCGCTAGAAGAAAAAGGGGTTGTGCGGTTCTTGGCGGAACCGAACCTAGTCGCGCTGTCGGGGCAAGAGGCCAAGTTCCTCGCCGGGGGGGAATACCCCGTTCCCGTCGCGCAAACAGGTGACACCATCGCGGTTGAGTTCAAGCCCTTCGGTGTTGAGCTCGCCTTTATTCCGCGTGTCGTGGACAAAGATATCATCAACCTCGAGATGAACGCCGCCGTATCGGCCATCGATGCGAGTAACAGCATCGCCCTGGGCAACGGCATCGAGATTTCCGCCTTCACCCGCCGTGAGACGTCGACCACGGTCGAAATGCGCGATGGCGAAAGCTTTGCCATTGCCGGGCTTCTGACCGACGACTTTACTGACAGCACGCGGCAACTGCCGTGGATCGGCGATGTGCCAGTGCTGGGCGCGCTGTTCCGGTCAGCGGATTATCAACGCAGCCAGACAGAGTTGGTGATCATCGTCACCGCGCATCTGGTAACGCCAACCCGCAGCGAAGCGCTGGTACTGCCCACGGACCGCATCAAGCCGCCCTCAGAGAAAGACCTATTCTTGCACGGGCGCACCGCCGACGGCACTCGCACCCCCACCCGAGGCGCGGCGGGCGAAGTGGCCAAGCAGGACTTCCGCGGCTCCTACGGTTACGTACTGGATTGATCCGATGACACGCAGACATATCACGTTGATCGCTGGCACCGCGGCCCTCGCCGGGCTCACCGCCTGCGCCCCCAGCAACGATCCGGTCTATACACAGTTCTACCGCGAAGCCGGCTCGGTTGTGGACATAGGCCAGTTCGGCAATGCCACGTTGCATAATCGGCAAGTTATGACGGGCGAGAAGCATGTGACCTTTGATCTGGCGAATCGTTTCGCCAACGAAGTCGGCTCTACCGTGACCTTCGCCTTTAACTCTGCCCAGCTGGACGCCACTGCACAGGCCGTTTTGCGCCAACAGGCCGGATGGATCCGCCAGTTCCCCGAGATTCGCTTCCGCATTTATGGCCACACCGATCTGGTCGGCTCGCAGGCTTATAACCGGGCCTTAGGTCTGCGCCGCGCGCAGGCAGTGGTGGGCTACCTCTCGACCTTGGGAATCAGCCCAAGCCGGTTGGAAGCTGTTGTTTCCTTTGGCGAAACCCAGCCCCTGATCGTCACCCAAGGCCGCGAGCGCCGCAACCGGCGCACCGTGACCGAGGTCAGCGGCTTTGTGCACGGCCATCCGATGCTTCTGGATGGTAAATATGCGCAGGTCATTTATCGCGAGTATGTGGCCAGCGCCGTGCCCACCTCGCAATTAAGCACCAGTGCCACTGCGGCTGGTGGCAGCGGCGGGGAGTAAGGCCAAGGGCCTCTTCTGAAATAGAAATTTACCCCCGTGCCCTTGGGTCGCGGGGGTTTCTCGTACCCGCCAAGAGATGTCCAATAGGGCGCTAAAACGCGGATCGTTTCACAATACCCAACAATGGAGGCTTTTTGGCCCCAATCTCGCCCCAGTTGGGCGTGATATTCGACCCAGAAGGACAAATGTGCCCGGCTCAGAGGCCGCGCATGAGGCAGAGGCCAGAGCGGACGCGGCGACAGAATATCGCCGCCCCCCGGCCAAACCGTTGATGTAAAGGACAAAAGGTCATGAGCAACAGTATGCCCCAACCCGAAGCAGCGCCGATCGTTGCCTGCACAATCAGCCGTGATGTACAAAACTTCGACCTCTTGATCGAAGATATGGAGGCCACGCTTGGCGAAAGCTGGGGCGATCTGGGATTCGCCGAAGCGCTGGCATTCTTTGGGCAACCCGAAGCCGCGGCGATGGAATTTGTAGCCCTGGCTATGGATGAGACCGACGAAGACAACCTTGTATTGATGAGCGAGATCATCACTCAAGCCAAGGCCCGTGATATCCGCGTGATCCTGATCGCCGAGGACATGACCCCCGCAGCTTTGCATTCGCTGCTGCGACAAGGCGCTGACGAATTCGTTCCCTATCCGCTGCCCGAAGGCGAGTTGGCCCAAGCCATCGCACGGGTTCGCGCAGGGGAGAATGCCCCCCCTGCCCCCGCCGCAGAAACAGAATCAGCAGCCCCACAGTTAAAAGCTGGCGCGCGCAAAGACGGTGCATTGATCGTGGTGCACGGATTGGCCGGTGGCACCGGTGCGACAACACTTGCTGTGAACCTTGCTTGGGAACTTGCCAACGCGGACAAGAAGAACGCGCCTTCCGTCTGCCTGTTGGATTTCGATCTGCAATACGGCTCCGTCGCGACATTCCTTGACCTGCAACGCCGCGAGGCGGTCTACGAGATGATGTCCGACACGCAGTCCATGGACGAAGAGATCTTTGGCCAAGCGCTGCAAACCTTTGAAGACAAGCTGCATGTGTTGACCGCCCCCGCGGAAATGCTGCCGCTCGACATCATCACCAACGAAGACGTCGACCGCATCCTGAGCATGGCCTGCAACCAGTTCGACTATGTCATTGTGGATATGCCCTCAACGCTGGTGCAATGGTCTGAAACCGTATTGACCAGCGCGCATATCTATTTCGCTATGCTGGAACTTGATATGCGTTCGGCCCAAAACGCTCTGCGCTTCAAACGCGCGCTGCAATCCGAAGAGCTTCCCTTTGAGAAGTTGCGCTATGTGATGAACCGCGCGCCCAAGTTCACCGATCTCAGCGCCAAGAGCCGGGTCAAGCGCATGGCCGAATCGCTCAGCATCTCGATTGACGTGCAACTGCCTGATGGCGGCAAGGCGGTGACGCAGGCCAATGATCACGGCCTCCCGCTCGCCAATTCTGCCCCAAAAAGCCCGCTGCGGCGCGAAATAGCCAAGCTGGCAGGCTCCATCCACGATCTCAAGGGCGATCAGGCCAAAGCAGCCTGAGCCCCCTAGCGAAAGAGCGTATCGATGTTTTCCAAGTATAAGAAACCAGCCTCCGCGACCCCGAAAGCGACCCCTGCTTCGGCGCCAGCCAAACAGGCCGCGCCCGCAAAGGTTGTTGAAGCCGCGCCAGTAGCCGCCCCCGCAGTTGCTGAGGCCGCCAAATCGGCTTCGATGCGCCGCGCCCTCAAGCCCGCAGCCGCAGCGCCGGTAGACCGTGATGTCAAGCGCAAGCAGCGGATGGGCGACATCAAACTTGAGCTGCACCGCGCGCTGTTGGACAACCTCAACCTTGCCGCTTTGGAACATGCTTCAGAAACAGAATTGCGCCAAGAGATCAACGACATAGCGGTCGAAATTCTCTCGGAAAAGAGCATCGTGCTCAACCGCGAAGACCGCATGACGTTGAACTCAGAGCTTTATGACGAGGTGACCGGTCTTGGCCCGCTGGAAACGCTGCTGAAAGACGACACCGTAAACGATATCTTGGTGAATGGCCCGCAGCAGATCTTCGTCGAGCGCGACGGTAAGCTGCAACTGACGGACATCACCTTTAAGGACGAAAAACACCTGCTGCGGATCATCGACAAGATCGTCTCGGCGGTGGGTCGTCGCGTGGACGAAAGCAACCCTTACGTCGATGCACGCCTGAAAGACGGCTCGCGTTTCAACGCCATGGTGCCCCCCGTCGCGGTGGACGGGTCGCTGGTGTCCATTCGTAAGTTCAAGAAAGACAAACTGGGCATCGACGATCTGGTGAATTTCGGTGCTTTCTCAGAAGAGATGGCCGCCTATTTGCAAGCCGCCGTGGCGACGCGTCTGAACATCATCGTATCAGGCGGTACAGGCTCAGGTAAGACCACCACGCTCAACGCGCTGTCTTCGTTCATCGCCAATGATGAGCGTATCCTGACCATCGAAGACACCGCCGAACTTCAGCTTCAGCAGACCCACGTAGGCCGGATGGAAAGCCGCCCGCCCAACGTCGAAGGCAAGGGCGAAGTCTCCCCCCGCGACTGTCTGAAAAACGCGCTGCGGATGCGCCCGGACCGGATCATCGTGGGCGAAACCCGCGGTGAAGAGGTCATCGACATGTTGCAGGCGATGAACACCGGCCACGACGGCTCTATGACCACGATCCACGCGAACTCTGCCCGCGATGGCGTGTCGCGTCTGGAGAACATGATCGCCATGGCTGGGATCGAGATGCCGCTTAAGGCCGTGCGCAGCCAGATTTCTTCGGCGGTGAACCTGATCGTGCAGGCCTCGCGCTTGCAGGACGGCTCGCGCCGCATGACCTCCATCACCGAGATCACCGGCATGGAAGGCGAGGTAATCTCAATGCAAGAGATCTTCCGCTATCAGCGTGTCGGCCTGACCCCTGAAAACAAGATCATTGGCCACTTCACCGCCACCGGTGTGCGCAGCCACTTCTCCGAGCGGTTCCGCATGTGGGGCTATGATCTGCCCGCCTCCATCTACGAACCGGTCGCGGCCCAGTAAGGATTGATGTAATGAGTGCCGAACCAATCATCTATGGTCTGATCTTCATCGGCGTTCTGGTGCTGGTCGAAGGGCTGTACCTTGTCGCTTTCGGCAAATCCATCAGCCTCAACAGCCGGGTCAACCGCCGCCTTGAGATGCTGGAAAAAGGCGCCCGCCGCGAAGAGGTCTTGGACAAGCTGCGCAAAGAGATGCAGCAGCATATGAACGCCAAGTCGATCCCGCTCTATTCCCTGCTGTCAGAACGTGCGCAGAAAGCCGCGATTGCTTTCACGCCGCAGCAACTTTTGATGATTATGGCTGGTCTCGCCGTCGTGGCCTTTCTGGGGCTGACGATTGGCACTGATACGTCAGTGTCGGTGCGCGCGCTTATTTCCATCGTCATGGGCGTCGGCGCGGTGTTCTTTTGGGTGTCGCACAAAGCTGGTAAACGTATGTCGATGATCGAAGAGCAGCTTCCCGATGCTGTTGAATTGATGGTCCGCAGCCTGCGCGTCGGCCACCCGTTTTCTAACGCGATCTCCATCGTATCCAAAGAGATCCAAGATCCGCTGGCGTCAGAGTTTGGGGTCATCGCCGATGAGGCCGCTTATGGCCGTGATCTGGGCGAGGCGCTGAAAGACATGGCTGAACGGCTCGACATGCAGGATTTGCGCTTCTTGGCCGTCGCCGTGACCATTCAACAGCAATCTGGCGGCAACTTGGCCGAAATCCTCGCCGGTCTGGCCAAAGTGATCCGCGCCCGATTTCGCCTATTCCGCCGCGTCAAAGCGATCACGGCCGAGGCGAAATGGTCGGGCAAATTCCTTTCGGCTTTCCCACTGGCCGCGCTGGTCGTGATTAACCTTGGCGATCCGCATTACTACGACGAGGTGCGCGATCACCCCTACTTTATCCCCGCCTGTTTCATCGTGGGCATGTTCCTTGTGCTGAACTTGTTCGTGATGCGCATCCTCACCAATATCAAAGTCTGAGAGGCCGATGATGGAATTTCTCAATCAGCTTAACGAGCAGATCAACGAGGCCTTGGGCCCGATGGGCCTGATCATCATCATCGGCACCTTGGGCGTTACCTTGGTTGCGCTAACCTTGGTGATGATGCTGCGCCAGCCCGAAGATCCGCTGTCCAAGCTCAAACGCACCAGTTCTGCGCCCGCGGCTGACGGGACGCGTCAGCAGTTGCGCCAGTCCGACCAAAACGCGCAATTGCAGAAATTCGCCAAGTTTCTTGAGCCTGAGGACGTGGCCGAACTCAGTGCCAAACAGTTGATGCTGCGTCAGGCGGGCTATCGTTCGCGCGATGCTGTCCGGCTGTATTACTTTGCCCAGTTTGCCCTCGGGATCCTCGGATTGGTGGGCGGTTTGGTCTATACCAAAGTCTTGGGCGGCGGCGAGGGGATGACCACGCAGCAGACAATGATGTGGGCCATCGGCCCCGGTGCGATTGGGTACTATTTGCCGAAATACTGGGTCCGCCGCCGGGTTGATTCCCGTAAAGAAGAGATCACTCGCG
The DNA here is from genome assembly GCF_038900015.1 of Sulfitobacter sp. AS92. Lineage (NCBI taxonomy): Bacteria > Pseudomonadati > Pseudomonadota > Alphaproteobacteria > Rhodobacterales > Roseobacteraceae > Sulfitobacter > Sulfitobacter sp. AS92. The sequence goes on along the minus strand of NZ_JBBMQL010000005.1, from coordinate 152,798 downwards.
GCTTCCCAGATGCGCTTGATATGATGCTGGTTTGCGTCGAAGCGGGTCAATCGCTGGATCAATGTATCGTCCGTGTCGGTCGCGAACTTCGCGCTTCCTACCCCGCCCTTGCCGAAGAGTTCGAGATGGTCGCCTATGAGATGAAGGCTGGCAAGGACAGGATCACCGTCCTAAACGACATGAGTGAACGGTGCGGCGTGCAAGATGTCTCTTCTTTCGTGACAGTCCTGATCCAATCCGCAGCCTTTGGTACCTCCATCGCCGACGCGCTGCGCGTCTACGCTGAAGAGATGCGCGACAAACGTGTGATGCGCGCCGAAGAAGCGGCAAACAAGTTGCCAACCAAGATGACCCTTGCCACAATGGGCCTCACCGTACCGCCGCTGTTGATCATTCTGATCGGCCCGTCGGCACATGGCATCTCGAAACTGGGACAGATGGGGAATTAATGACGGGCAAAATTCGGCGCAGGCTGGCCCGCGTTGTCTTCTTCGGGCCGATCTTGGTCCTTGCTCTGGCCGCCTGCTCGACAGGCGGCTTTTCTGCGTTGGGTGGGGATAACAAGAAACCAGATTCCCTTTTTGCCCCCGGTGTGAACCAGCGTGCAGAGGCCGTCGACGGGATTGAAGTGGGCCACAGGCTTATTGCGGCAGGACAGTACGAGCTGGCGCTTAAATCCTTTAACCGCGCGGCGCTTGATCATGGGTTGACCGGCGAAATCCTCTCAGCTTTGGGCAGCGCCAACCTTGGGTTGGGCCGCTTGGGCCAAGCCGAGACCCTGCTGCGCCGCGCCGTTGAAGAGGACGCTGCCGAGCCGGAAGTCTGGAACAACCTTGGCGTCGTGTTGATGGAAAGCGGCCAAACCGCCGAGGCCGAGCAGATTTTTCGCAAAGCCTATGCGCTCGACAATGGCGAAAGTGACGCAATCCGGGACAATCTGCGCTTGGCGCTCGCAAAAACGGAAAAATCTGTTATAACAGAAGTCAATGAGGATAATTATAAATTGGTGCGGCGCGGCAGCGGGGATTACCTGATCCGTCCGACACCATGACCAGGCAGAGCAGTAAAAGGACGCAAAATGCGCCATCCAATCATTCTGGCCGTCTGCATGGCAGGCGTCACCGCCCTTGCAGGCTGCGGTGAAAAAGACGCGAACGCCACCGTTGAACGGGCCTTCAAGGACGTCAACGTGGTGGACGAAACCAACCTTTCTGACGTGATGCTGACCGTGGCCGACCCCAATGAGGCGGTCAGTTACTTTGCGCGGTCCGTAAAGGAAAGCCCCGACCGGGTCGACCACCAGCGCGGGCTGGCCGCATCGCTCGTGCGCGCCAAACGCACCACCGAAGCCGTGGGTGAATGGGATAAGGTCACCAAGATGGAGGGCGCCACGCCCGAAGACAACGTGCAGCTGGCCGATGCGCTGATCCGCTCGGGCAACTGGGCGCGGGCCGAAACGGTCCTGAACGGCATCCCCCCTACCCATGAGACATTCGCCCGCTACCGGCTGGAAGCGATGGTCGCCGACAGCAAAGAACAGTGGAGCCGCGCCGACAGCTTTTATGAAATCGCCGTCGGGCTGACCACCACCCCCGCCGCTGTACTGAACAATTGGGGTTATTCCAAACTGACCCGTGGCGACTATGCCGAAGCGGAGCGTCTGTTTGGCGAAGCAATCCGTCAGGATGACACTCTTTTCACCGCCAAGAACAACCTCATCATGGCCCGTGCCGCACAGCGCGACTACACCCTGCCCGTGATGCCGATGGAGCAATCCGAGCGCGCGCAGCTTTTACACACCATGGCGCTTTCCGCGATCAAACGCGGCGATGTGGAGACCGGCAAAGGCCTGCTGCGCGAAGCGATCGACACCCACCCCCAGCATTTCGAAGCCGCCGTCCGTTCCCTGCGCGCATTGGAAAACGGCTAACCCATGGCGATCTCTGCCACGGCGGCCCTGTGGTTCCTGCCCTTCGTCTTGCCGATCTGTCTTTATGTCGCCTTCACCGACATGAAGCAGATGCGCATTACCAATCAGGCGGTCTTACTGCTCACCGCGATCTTCGTGGTGCTGGGGCTGTTTTTGCTGCCCTTTGAGACCTATCTTTGGCGCTTGCTGAGCCTTGTCATCGTCTTGGGCGTCGGAATCGTGCTGAACGCCGCTGGCGTCATGGGGGCCGGAGACGCCAAATTCGCCGCCGCCGCCGCGCCCTACATCGCGCTAGGTGATCTACGCCTGTTGATGATGCTTTTCATGGCGACGCTTCTTGCCGCCGCCGCCACGCATCGCGGGGTGAAATACACCCCCCTGCGCAGGCTCGCCCCCGATTGGCAAAGCTGGCAGGAAACCAAGAAGTTCCCTATGGGCCTCGCCCTTGGCGCCACGCTGGGGCTCTATCTGATCATGGGGGCGATTTACGGCGCCTGAGCACGGCCATAGCCGGTACAATCTCTTTCTTCGCGATAGATTGTCCACATTCACGCCATATTCAGGATTTACCCTTCAGTCTGACCGAGCGCCGCCGCCCGCCCTTTCAAGGAACCCGTTGATGAACGCCCCGACCAGCACAGTGCTTGCCCCACCGCCCCCCAAGCGGCTGGAGGATATGAAACTGCCCATCGTCATGATGCGCGACATCCTTCTAAAAACGATTTTCCGCAAAAACGTCGAAATGGTCAGCGATCTGGCACAGGCGCTGTGCTTGCCGATTCAAGTCACGCAAGAAATGGTCGACCAAGCCCGCGGCCAGCGCCTGCTAGAGGCGACAGGCACACTGAGCGCCACCAGCGGCAATGAGATGGGATATCAGCTGACCGATGCAGGCAAGGCACGCGCGCTCGACGCGTTGGCGCAGTCGGAATATTTCGGCGCCATGCCTGTCCCGCTTGAGGTTTACCGCGAACAGGTCAAACGCCAGTCGGTGCGCAACCTGCAAATCACCCGCGCGCAACTCACCGGGGCGATGGGCCATTTGGTGCTGCCCGATAGTTTGCTGGACCATCTCGGTCCTGCCGTCTCTGCCGGGCGGTCGATCCTGATGTATGGCCCGCCGGGCAACGGGAAATCAAGCATTTCCAACGGTATACGCGATGCGTTGGGCGACAAGGTCTATGTGCCGCGCGCCATCGAATACGCGGGCCAAGTTATCACCGTCTACGACCCGATCGTGCACTCCGCCGCCGAGTCTGAGGTCCAAGACCCCACCTCCTTGCGCCGCGTCACCCGTTATGACGCCCGCTATGTCTGCTGCGAACGCCCCACCGTCATCACCGGAGGAGAGCTGACACTCGACATGCTCGATTTGGTCTACAATCCCGCGGCACGGACCTATCAGGCCCCGCTGCAACTGAAAGCCGCGGGCGGCGTCTTTATCGTCGACGACCTTGGCCGCCAGCAAGAGCCACCGCAAAGCATCATCAACCGCTGGATTGTGCCGCTTGAAGAAAGCAAAGACATCCTCGCCCTGCAATCGGGCGAGAAGTTTGAAGTGCCGTTCGACACGCTGGTGATTTTCTCAACCAACTTCCACCCGAATGAGATCTTTGACCAAGCGGCCCTCCGGCGGATTTTCTTTAAAATCAAGATCGACGGGCCGGACCAAGAAAACTTTCTCAAAATCTTTGCCCTAGTCGCACGCAAACGCGGCATGCCGTTGGACGAAGCGACACTGGTTCATCTGCTCAAAGAGAAATATCCAACCATCAACAACGTCTATGCGAACTATCAGCCAAACTTCCTAATTGACCAGATGATCGCCATCTGCGATTTCGAGGGCATCCCCTACCAGATGAACCCCGATCTGGTGGACCGCGCCTGGGCTAACATGTTCGTCCGCGATGAGGTGATCGTTAAATAGCTCCAGCTGCTGGCCCCACGGCCTGCCGATACTACATTGGGTGTCATGCGCGCCCTACCCACTAAATTCGCCGATTGGTTTGCCCAGAACGGCTGGTCTTTGCACCCGCACCAGCAAGAGATGCTGGACCGCGCCGATGCCCCCGCCCTGCTGCTCATCGCCCCCACAGGCGGCGGCAAAACACTGGCGGGGTTCTTGCCCACCCTCGTCGATCTGACCGAAGAGCCGCATGAGGGCATGCACACGCTCTATATCTCGCCCCTCAAAGCGCTGGCCGCCGACATCAAGCGTAACCTGACCCGCCCGGTTGAGGAGATGGGCCTGCCAATCCGCATCGAAGACCGCACCGGCGACACCTCGCAATCGCGCCGCCGCCGCCAACGGGCCGACCCGCCGCATATCCTGCTGACCACACCGGAAAGCCTCGCCCTGCTGACATCTTACGAGGACGCGGCCCGCACCTTTCGCGGCCTCAAACGGGTGGTGATCGACGAAATTCACGCCCTTGCCGAAAGCAAACGCGGCGATCAACTGATGCTCGCGCTGACCCGGCTTCAAGCGCTCTGCCCCGGCCTCAAACGGGTTGGCCTCTCGGCCACGGTCGAAGACCCCGCCGCCATCGCCCACCTCATGGCCCGCCACCCTGATCCCTGCGAAGTGCTGCTGGCCGACCCCGGCCCCGCCCCTGACATCCAGATGCTACACACCGAAGAAGCCCCGCCATGGGCGGGGGGGGGAGCAGCCTATTCAATCCCGGCAGTGCTGGAGCAGGTGCGCCAACACAAAACCACGCTGATTTTTCACAATACCCGCGCACAGGCAGAAATTTTCTTTCACAATCTGTGGCTCGCCAATGAAGACGCATTGCCTATCGCGATCCACCACGGCAGCCTCGACCGCGCCCAACGCGAGAAGGTCGAAGCGGCCATGGTCCGCGGCGATCTGCGGGCCATCGTCTGCACCGGCACGCTGGATCTGGGCATCGACTGGGGCGATGTGGACCTGATCATTCAGATTGGCGCGCCAAAGAACGTCAAACGCCTCGTCCAACGCATTGGCCGTGCCAACCACCGCTATAATGCGCCATCCAAGGCGCTGCTGGTGCCCGCGAACCGCTTCGAAGTGGTCGAATGCGTGGCCGCCCTAGAGGCCGTGCTCGAGGGCGCACTCGACGGTGATCCCCGCGGCGCAGGCCCGCGCGACGTGCTTTGCCAACACATACTCATCACCGCCTGCGCAGGCCCTTTTGACGCAGATGACCTCTTTACCCAAGTCCGCTCTGCAGGAGCCTATGCCGCCCTGCCCCGCGCCGAGTTCGACGCGTGCCTCGATTTCTGCGCCACGGGTGGCTACGCCCTGCGCGCCTATGACCGCTGGCAACGCTTGCTGAAACGCGCGGACGGCCAATGGCAGTTGCGCGACCCGCGCAGCGCGCAGCGCATCCGCATGAACATTGGCACCATTCAGGATACCGATAAGCTGAAGGTGCGCATGAAACGCAACCGCGGTGGCAAACCTCTGGGCGAGATCGAAGAAGGCTTCGCCGCGACCCTCACCAAGGGCGACACATTCCTCATCGGCGGCCAGATCGTGCGCTACGAAGGCCTGCGCGAGACCGTGGTTGAGGTCAGCCGGAACGCTGCCAAAAAACCCAAAGTTGCAACCTTCGGCGGCACCAAATTCGCCACTTCCACGCAGCTGTCGGCCCGCGTACAACGGATGTTCACCCAAGACAGCTGGCCTGAATTGCCGCGCCACACGGCAGAATGGCTGGGCTTGCAGCGCGAAGTCAGCCAACTACCGCAACCCGGAACGCTGCTTGTCGAAAGTTTCCCGCATGACATGGCCGAGCAAACAGTCTTTTACGGCTTTGCCGGACGCAACGGTCAGCAGACGTTGGGCCTTCTGCTCACCAAGCGCATGGAAGACCTGGGCCTGCGGCCCTTGGGGTTCGTAGCCACTGACTATGCCACGCTGATCTGGGGGCTGGCCCCTGTCGAGGACCCCGCGCTGCTGCTTGATCCCACCGTGCTACACGAAGGTCTCGACAGTTGGCTTGCAGGCAACGCCGTGATGAAACGCACCTTTCGGGCGGCGGCAACCGTCGCAGGACTGATCGAGCGCAACACACCACAGGCCCGTAAATCCGGGCGGCAAGCGACGTTTTCCAGCGACATTCTTTATGACACGCTACAGCGCTATGAACCGGACCATCTGATGCTCGACATCACTCGCGAGGAGGCGTTGAGCGGGCTGGTGGATTTTGGCCGAATCGAAGAGATGCTTGCCCGCATCGCCGGGCGCATAACCCATCGCAAACTGGATCGGGTGAGCCCACTTGCCGCGCCGCTTTTTTTGGAGATGGGTCGTGTGCCCGTCGAAGGAGCCGGACAGGAACGCATGCTGGCGCAAGAGGCCGAAAGACTGATGGAAGCGTCCGGACTTGCACAGCTCACCCCACCGCCATCCGATCAACCCCGCTGGCGAACGGGAGGCTAAACGCAGACTCCCCGTGGGTTGAGATGTCGTGCACGGTATTTGAAAAAGGATGAAGAGGATTAAGCATTCTTTAATCAACGAGGTGCATGTTTCGTCTGCGGTACAGGCTGCGGAGCCGATGACCGTAAAGGATGAAGGCGCGCCTCCGGTCGAGTTACCGCTTGGTTGCGGGGCGCGTTTTCTGCATTTCATCCTTTCTTAAATACCGCTGCGACACCTTATCCGATCATCCTACATCTGCGTTTGCCCCTTGCCAAATCAGCGTCGATCTCAGATGAACAAAGGATGAACGGACTGGATTTTTCTTTCGTAGGCACCCTGCTGACTGCCCTTGGCTCAGGCGCGCTTTGGTGGCGTGAACGGGACTTGCTTTGTGTGAGTGATCTGCACTTGGGTAAGTCAGAGCGGATGGCGCGACGTGGCGGATCGGCATTGCCGCCTTATGAAACCCGCGACACATTGAACCGTCTGGCCGCGGATTTATCCTTTACGCAAGCGCGGCATGTGGTCTGTCTTGGTGATAGTTTTGATGACCTTGGCGCGGCGCAAGCGCTGCCAGAAGACGAGCGTTTGTGGATACTGGGCCTGCAAGCCGGTCGCCGGTGGAATTGGATTGAAGGCAATCACGATCCTGGTCCGGTCGGGCTGGGCGGTACGCATTTAAGCGAGCTTTCATTTGGGCCGCTTACTTTTCGCCATATCGCCGTGCCAGGGAGCCGTGGAGAAGTATCAGGTCATTATCACCCTAAGGCGACGGTCCGGGCGCGGGGGCGTAGTATTTCACGGCCAGCCTTTTTGTTTGACACTTCGCGGCTGATTTTGCCTGCTTACGGCACGTATACTGGCGGGCTTCGCAGTCAATCGCGAGTGCTCTGTGACTTGATGGACGCGGATGCCCGCGCGGTGCTGACCGGGCCGCAACCTGTGGCCATACCCATGCCAGGAAAGGCGCGATAATGAACGACACTATTGAACGCCGCGTGCGGGAGAGCTTTGCATCGCAGACGATGATGCAGACGCTGGGCGCGAAAATTATCGAGGTTCAGCCTGGTTTGGTGCGGGTTTCTGCGCCGATCTTGCCGAGTGCGATGCAGCAGCAAGGGTTCGGCCATGCGGGGTTAACCTTTTCCATCGGCGATTCGGCCGCGGGGTATGCGGCCTTAAGCATGCTTCCACCCGATGTCGATGTTGTGACCTCTGAGATAAAAATCAATCTGTTGGCCCCGGCGCAGGGAGACCGGCTTGTTGCCACAGGCCGGGTGGTGAAACCGGGGCGGCGGCTATGCGTGGTTACGGCTGAGGTTCATGCTGAAAACGATGGCGAGACAAAGCTGATCGCCATCCTACAGGGCACCATTGTGCCGGTGAGCGCGTCTTAAGCCGTTAGCCCCTCGGGTTCATCAAGGCCGTTGGCGCGGCAGCAGGCAGTGACGGTATTGGCCAAAAGGCAGGCGATGGTCATTGGCCCTACACCGCCCGGAACGGGAGTGATGGCCCCGGCGCGCTGGCTGGCACTTTCGAAATCTACATCGCCGACCAATTTCGTTTTCTCACCCACCTCGATCCGGTTGATGCCCACGTCGATCACCGTGGCGCCTTCTTTGATCCAATCCCCCGGTACCATCTCAGGGCGGCCCACGGCGGCGACGACGATATCGGCGCGGCGCACCACCTGCGGCAAATCGCGGGTGCGGCTATGGGCTATGGTGACGGTGCAGCTATCGCCAAGGAGCAGCTGCGCCATGGGTTTGCCAACGATGTTTGAGCGCCCGATTACCACGGCGTTCATGCCAGACAGATCACCATGCTGTTCGCGCAGCATCATCAGACAGCCCAAGGGTGTACAAGGCACCATGCTTTTCTGCCCCGTACCCAGCAGACCCACGTTGGAGATGTGAAAGCCGTCCACATCCTTGGCCGGGGACACGGAGTTTACCACGCGCTGTTCATCAAGGTGATCCGGCAGCGGCAGTTGGACGAGGATGCCATGGATCTCTGGATCGTTGTTCAAGCTGTCGATCAGCTCAAGCAACGCCTGTTGTTCCACAGTGGCGGGCAGTTTGTGTTCAACCGACTTCATGCCCACCTCGCGGGTCATCTTACCCTTGGAGCGCACGTAAACTTGGCTCGCGGGGTCTTCGCCCACCAGCACTACGGCGAGGCCCGGTGTTATCCCATGATCAGCCTCAAGCCGGGCAACATGGCCCGCCACCTTTTCACGCACTGTTGCCGCAAAGGCTTTACCGTCGATGATCGTCGCTACCATATCCGTCTCACTTTCGCTCGCTTCAGGTTGAACACGCCCTACATCACCGCGACGGCTGGGCAATGCAACCCGCCTTAGAACAATCCCTCCACATCGCCGTCGACGTTAAGCTTGATTGCCTCCGCAGAAGGCACCCTTGGCAGACCCGGCATGGTCATGATCTCACCGCAGATCACCACGACAAATCCTGCCCCAGCCGAGAGCCGTACCTCGCGAATTGGTACGCTAAAGCCTGTGGGCGCGCCGCGCAGGTCTGGGTCAGTTGAGAAGCTGTATTGCGTCTTGGCCATGCAGACCGGCAAGTCGCCGTAACCCTGCGCCTCCCAGTCTTTCAGCTGGTTGCGCACCTTTTGGTCGGCCAATACCTCGTCCGCGCGGTAGATGCGTTTGGCAATGGTCTCGATCTTTTGGAACAGCGGCATGTCATCGGCATAGAGCGGTGCGAAATTGGCGCTGTCGCCATCGGCAATTTCAGCCACGCGGGTGGCCAGATCGGCGGAGCCTTCGGAGCCCAATTCCCAGTGGCGCGACAAGATCGCTTCTGAGCCCTGCGCGGCAACGTAGTCCTTTACCGTTTGGACCTCTGCGTCGGTGTCGGTGACAAAGTGGTTGATCGCCACAACAACCGGAACGCCAAAGGATTTGACGTTCTCGATATGGCGTCCGAGATTGGCGCAGCCCTTCTGAACGGCATCAACATTTTCGGCCCCAAGGTCGGCCTTAGCCACACCGCCGTTCATCTTCATCGCGCGCACCGTGGCCACAACAACAACGACCGACGGCGCCAGCCCAGCCTTGCGACACTTAATGTTCATGAATTTTTCGGCACCCAGATCGGCACCAAATCCTGCTTCAGTCACCACGTAATCGGCCAGTTTCAGGGCCGTTGTCGTGGCAATGACCGAGTTACAGCCGTGGGCGATATTGGCGAAAGGACCGCCGTGCACGAAAGCCGGGTTGTTCTCCAGTGTCTGCACGAGGTTCGGCTGCATCGCGTCTTTCAACAGCACGGTCATGGCACCATCGGCTTTGATGTCGCGCGCATAGACCGGGGTGCGGTCGCGGCGGTAGGCGACGATCATCGCGCCCAAGCGCTCTTGCAGGTCGGTCAAATTGCGCGCGAGGCACAGGATCGCCATGACTTCGGACGCCACAGTGATGTCGAACCCGCTTTCACGCGGGAAACCGTTCGGCACGCCGCCCAAGGAGGCCGTGATCTGGCGCAGCGCCCGATCGTTCATGTCGACCACCCGACGCCAGACAACACGGCGTGTGTCGATCTCTAGCTCATTGCCCCAGTAGATGTGATTGTCGATCATCGCGGCCAGCAGGTTATGCGCCGAGGTAATGGCGTGAAAATCGCCGGTGAAATGCAAGTTCATCTCTTCCATCGGCACGATCTGCGCATAGCCACCGCCCGCGGCACCGCCTTTCATGCCAAAATTAGGCCCAAGCGAAGCTTCGCGGATGCAGACAGCCGCCTTCTTGCCGATGCGGTTCAGCCCGTCTCCGAGGCCGACCGTGGTGGTCGTCTTCCCCTCCCCCGCAGGCGTGGGGTTGATCGCGGTGACGAGGATCAGCTTCCCGTCGGGCCGGTCCTGAACAGAATCGATAAACCTTTGGCTTACCTTCGCTTTGTCATGGCCATAGGGCAGCAGATCATCGCTGGAAATGCCCAGCTTTTCGCCGATTTCCTGAATAGGGCGTTTCGCCGCTTCGCGGGCGATTTGAATGTCGGTTTTAAAAGCCATGAGATTCCCCTGTTGCCATTGTTGGCGATCTTGATCCCCAATCCATAGCGCGACTACACCCCGGCGGGGGGCCGTGTTTCCGACACTCAAAGTTCGCGAAACGGCGCGCGGTTAGCTGAGGTGGGGCCAACTGGGTTGGTTGGGCACAAAAAGTCGCAGTTCGTCACCCAAGGACAGCGGCCCTTCCCGTTCGACCCAGGCAGTCACACCGCGCTTGCCCTGTGCCGCGGCCTTGAAGCCCTTGCCGTGACCGGGCGCCTCGCTTTCAATCTCGCGCGCGGGCAAATTGCAGGGTCCGTTTTCGATGTCTACCACAAACGTCGTACCTTGGGCGTTTTGCAGCCGTGACCCCGGTGGCACGAGGGTAAAATCCGGAATGCCTTCAAGGATGATCGACACGCCGAGTAGTGTGGGATCAAGCGCGGGTAGATCGATGGCCGTTGCGATCTGGGCCATCTCTTCGGCTGAGAGAATAGAAAGCTGGCGCGTGTTGCGAATTTCCCTGCCCTTGGGGTGCAGATTGCGGACGCGCACGCAGGCAGGACGGGTGAGCCCGGCGTGGAAATCGCCCTCGAACCCCGCGTAGGTCGCAAATGCCGCCTCCATAGAAACGGAGCGGATGTTCGTGCGATCTTGAGGGACCATGCCCAGCCAGGTGATCCGGGCGCTGTGATCGGTTGTGCGTAGCTCAGGCATCTTTGCGTCCTTTGGGGGGGGTGGTCGAATGGTGAAACCCCGCCTATTGGCGGGTCAGATGCACTTTAAACCCGCCACCGCTTAACGAAGCCTTGGCAAGTTCACCTGCGGTATAGACAAGCTCCATCCCGAACGACTTGAGGTAGAAAGGCGAGACATACCCCGGCCCCATCACAACGCGATAAGACATTTCGCAAAGCACAGAGGCCCCCTCCTGACTGGTTGCTTGGGTCGCAATCTGAACCACGCGGCGGCCATCGTAGAGGGCAAGCGGGGACGGACAGCCACCGGATTTCGCCAGCGCTGCAAAAACCTCGGGCGGGAACAGGACGCCGGCAGGCACCGCTTTGGCATCAGACATCGCAGTCATTTCCGAGGAGGGCGTGATCGTTACCGCAGTGACCCGACCTGCGGTCCGGGCAATCGCGATATCGCGCGTTTCGCTTCCCCGGTTGGAGCCAAGATAGCTGACGTCGCCTCCGGCAGATTGCGTCACCGCGTTAAAGGTGCCGTTCTTGATACCAAAGGGCGCATTGTTGAGCGACAACAAGAATGCCGCGTTCCGGCTTTGCCCATTGAACTGCAATGTGCCCAGGGGACGCCCGCCCAAGGCCACCGTGTAGTTTTGTGCCTCAGCCCAAGCGGGACCGGCCATAAGTGCAGAGAGGGCAGCCAGAGCCAAAAGAATACGTCGCATAAAACCCATAATATTAAGACATTTACCCATATCTAGCGCGTCAGTGCCGGTGAGGCGACACCTGAATCTCTACTAAGGCCATGTTCAGCAAGCCGTAACAAAAAAGACCCCACCGAAGCGGGGTCTTTAAAGTTAGTCTTAAGGTCAGGTTAAACCGAAGGCTCAGGCTCCATCCCGCCGTCCTTCGGCGGGGTCTTCTTGCCTTTCGCCTTGGGGATCGCGGTGACGCTCGGCGCACTGCCCGCGTCAGAGTTGTCGTCGTCGGAATCTTCCGCAGGCGGCTGCCCCTCCATGACGCGTTTGATCTCATCGCCCGTCAGGGTTTCATATTCCAGCAGACCTTGGGCCAGACGCTCGAATTCCACTTCCTTCTCGGTGATGATCTTCAGCGCTTGATCATAGCCGTCTTGAATGAACTTCTGGACCTCTTTCTCGACCAGTTCCTTTGTATTGGCCGAAACCGAGAAGCCGCCGGTGTTGCCTTGATAGCCCTGTGCGGCTTCGGAATAGTCGATATTGCCGACCTTGTCCGACATGCCCCATTGCAGCACCATTGCACGTGCCAAGGCAGATGCCTGCTGGATGTCGCCCGCCGGGCCGTTGGAGACAGAATCGGGGCCGTACTTGTGGATTTCAGCCGCTTTGCCCGCCATGGCCATGGCCAAACGCTGGTGGCATTCGTCTTTGAACATATTCAGACGGTCAATCTCAGGCAGGCTCATCACCATACCAAGCGCACCGCCCCGTGGAATGATCGTGGCCTTATAGACCGGATCACATTTCGGCAGCGTCATACCAACCAGCGCGTGTCCGGCTTCGTGATAGGCGGTCATCTCTTTCTGTTCAGCAGTCATCACCATCGAGCGGCGCTCTGGCCCCATCATGACTTTGTCTTTGGCCTGCTCAAAATCGATCATTGTCACAAAACGGCGGCCCACGCGGGCAGCCATCAATGCGGCTTCATTCACAAGGTTCGCTAGATCAGCACCCGAGAAACCCGGCGTGCCGCGCGCGATGATGCGCAGGTCAACATCCGGCCCAAGCGGGGTCTTGCGGGCGTGAACGGAAAGGATCTTCTCGCGGCCTTTGATGTCGGGGTTCGGCACGGTGACCTGACGGTCAAAGCGGCCCGGCCGCAGCAGCGCGGGGTCGAGCACGTCACGGCGGTTGGTTGCGGCGAGGATGATGACACCCTCGTTGCTCTCGAAACCGTCCATCTCGACCAGAAGCTGGTTCAAGGTCTGCTCACGTTCGTCATTGCCGCCGCCATAACCGGCACCGCGGTGGCGACCCACGGCATCGATTTCATCGATAAAGACGATACAGGGCGCGTTTTTCTTGGCCTGCTCGAACATGTCGCGGACACGGCTTGCACCGACGCCGACAAACATCTCAACAAAGTCAGAGCCGGAGATGGTGAAGAAGGGCACACCCGCCTCGCCCGCAATCGCGCGCGCCAGCAATGTCTTACCAGTACCGGGAGGGCCCACGAGCAGCGCGCCTTTGGGGATCTTACCCCCCAGACGAGAGAATTTCTGCGGGTTGCGGAGGAATTCAACGATCTCCTCAAGCTCTTCCTTGGCCTCGTCAATGCCTGCGACATCATCAAAGGTCACGCGGCCCTGTTTTTCGGTCAGCATTTTGGCCTTGGATTTGCCAAAGCCCATTGCGCCGCCTTTGCCGCCGCCCTGCATGCGGTTCATGAAGTAAATCCAGACACCAATCAGCAACGCGATCGGCAACAGCGACATTAGGAAGGTTTGGAAACCAGACTGCTGCTGCGGGCGCGCTTTTACGGGGATCTCATTGCTGATCAACAGCTGCGTCAATTCTGCGTCTTCGGGCTTGATCGTAAGATAGTCCGCCCCGTCTGCCGACCGGAAACGCACCTGCTCGCCGTCCAATGTCACATTACGGACATCACCATCCTGTACGGAGGTAACAAACTCGGAATAGCTGACCTCGTTGTTTTGCAGCGAACCGCTGGACCCGCTGAACAGGTTGAACAGCGCCAGTACCAGCAGCATCAGGACAACCCAGAAGGCGAGGTTACGAACATTTCCCAAGGGAATTCTCCTAAATTCACATGGCCGCAGGCAAGTCCTGCGACCCAAGGGGCGCCCGTTCGGGCAACCACCACACTAAGATAGACATGATACGCTCATGTTCAATGCGATAATGGCGCGGTGTTAATCCAATCCGCGCCGCTTTCGAGCAGGACATGCCATTTCTCGTCCAGCCCGGCAAGGGGCGCTGCAAGCAGCTGCGCGCCTTGCCAGATCGCCGGGGTCGACAGCAGCATGGCCCGGGGCCGCCCGAGGCTGCGCCAATCGGGACATTGGGCTAAGCCATCCGGCCCCAAGGCGCGCAGCTCAGCCCCTTCGGTGGACCCGCCCGGCGACACTGCACGCCAGCGCTTATCCCAGAGGTGATCCACAGGCACCCGATGATCCCGCACGGCATTATATTCGCGGAAGAGCCAGATTTCACCGCGCCGTACCAGCGCTTGACAGCCATCAAGGGTCGCAGCCTGCCCTTCTGCCAGCCCTGCAATTAGCGCTGCCACGGGTCCGCGACGGGGTGGATAGGCGCTGCCGCTCATTTTCCCAAGCGCGCGGATAACCAAGCGGCGGCGGATCTCTTCCGGCGCGGCAAAGAAGGCTTCGGCCCGCATCACCAACGCCCCGGCCTCCATGCGCAGAATATCGCCTGCCGTTAGGTCGGTTTGCCATTCCAGCGCGTCACGGGCGCGGGCCATGTTGCCTGCCACCTCAGCCAGCGTCTCGACATCGATGCCAAGCGGGGCGAGTGCCGAAAGGCTTTGGCGGGTTTGAATGCGGGCAAAGCGGGGATCGTCGTTGCTGGGGTCTTCGACCCACTCAAGGCCCGCGCCGCGCAGGTAATCTCGCAGCGCTTCTCGGCGTGCAAAGAGCAACGGGCGCAGCCATGTGACGCCGTGTCGCGTGCTTTGCGGTGCCATGGCCGACAAACCATCCACCCCAGCCCGGCGGGCCAGTCGCATCAAAACAGTTTCCGCTTGATCATCCGCCGTATGGCCAAGGGCGATGCTGGGAAAATCTCGCCGCATCGCCCAGTCGGCCATCAACGCATAGCGCGCCTCACGCGCGGCATTTTGTAAGTTTCCCTGCCCGTCCCACCCGCGCCACTGCAGCGTTTCGTGGTGCAGACCCAAACTTCTCGCGCACCGCGCGACGAATTCGGCTTCTGCCGCAGCTTCGGACCGAAGCCCATGGTCGACGGTAACGGTCTCGAGAACTGTCCCTGCCGCCGCGCAAAGCGCGTGCAGCAGGGACATCAGCGCCATGGAATCGCCCCCGCCTGAGACAGCCACCCCGAGGCGCGGCGGCACCCTGCCGCCAAGGCCCGCCAACAGCCTGTTGGCCAGTGCTGCGTTAGCCTGAGCGGCAGGCGCAGTCATCGGCGTTTAGGAACAACCCAGCGTCTGACGCTGCGCTTCGGCTTGGGACACCTGCGGCGCGTTTGGAAAGCGCACTGCAACCTCGGACAGGGTCACGCAGGCTTCTTGCGTTTGCTGAAGAGTGCCAAGCGAACGGCCCAGCTCAAACAAAGACTGCGGGGCGACGGGCCCTTCGGGATCGGTGCTGAAAGCCGCAAGAAACGCGCGGGCCGCTTCGCGGTTGTCGCCCAACCCGGTGAGGGCTTCGCCGCGGCGCATCTCGGCTTCGGCGGCTAGCGGACCGCCGGGATAGGTCTGACTGAAGGTCGCAAAGAGATCGGCGGCGCTGCGAAAGTCACCGGATGCGAGCGCCCCCTGCGCCCGCTCGAAATCGGTCTTTTCGCTGACCGCCAGCTCTGCTTCGTTGATGGGGGTGATGATGCCGCCCGCGCTACCGGCTCCGGCGTTCGGGGTCACCTCGGCCACCTCGCGGTCGGGGGTCAACGCAGGAGCAGCTACGGGGGCCGAAACTGCGGGCAGATCGCCACCGCCAAGGGTGGAGGTTTCGCCAAGCGCGCCCAGATCGCCGCCCTCAAGCTCTACCAAACGGTATTCCAGATCACCGATGCGGTTGGTGCCATCGGAAACGACCCGGTTGATCCGGTTTTCCATCTCTTCGGTCTTCGAGGTCAGACGCTGAAGTTCGCTTTCCATCGTGCCGACACGTTCCAGAACCGAGTCGCCACCCGTTTCGACAGAGCCACCGCCCGTGGTCGAGAGTTCGCGGCGCAGCTTTTGCACCTCAACGCTCAGAACGGTCAATTGCTGGCGGATGTCCGCCAGCGTTTGATCGTTGTCCTGCGCCATAAGCGCGGCGGGGGCGGTCATCAGCCCCATCACCGCCACGAAGATATATCGCTTCAGCACATCGGCCTCCTTGGATTTGTATTGCGTCGGCAGTTGCCGCGATTAGCTGGTCAGCGCGCCACCGGCCAGCACGGTCACGGCACGGCGGTTCTTGGCATAGCAGGCCTCATCTGAGCAAATCTCGATCGGGCGTTCTTTGCCGTAGCTGATCGTCTTGAGCCGCGATGCAGTGACACCGCGCGAAATCATATATTCACGCACCGCATTGGCGCGACGACCGCCAAGCGCGATGTTGTACTCGCGCGTGCCCTGCTCATCCGCGTGACCTTCGATCACGGCTTGATAGTCCGAGTTTGTCTGCAACCAAGCGACCTGCCCATCAAGCGTGGCGCGGCCCACATCGGTCAGTGTGGATTGGTCCACAAGGAACAGCACCCGGTCGCCAACAGCCTGCTGGAAATAGGCGGTCGAAGTTGGATCATTCGCACTGCCCGGCACCACGCCGGCGTTAACCCCTGCGCCACCATTGGCCCCGACCCCGGCCCCGCCCATGCCATCGGCACCAAAGCGGTCAGGGTTGGTACAGGCCGACACGGCCAATGCGGAAATCAAAAGCGTGCTGGTCAAAATACGTTTCATGAGGGGTCTGCCTTCTCTGTGGTGGCGTTGTTGTTGCTGGTGTTAACACAGGCGCGGAACCATTGGAATTGCCCGCGCCCGTTCGGAGGGTCTGGAATACGTTACTGCTGCAGCGGTGACCAAGAGGGGTCAGAGCCGCCTTCGGGCGTGCGCACCGGCTTAAGGTTGCGCCCCGAAATATCGACGGAATAGAGCGAGGACGACCCGCCCGCCCCTTGGGTTTCGCGGGCGAACATGATCACCCGGCCATTGGGCGCCCAAGTCGGACCTTCATCAAGGAAAGAGGCGGTCAGCAGGCGCTCTTCGGAGCCATCAAGACGCATCACGCCGATGTGGAAACGGCCCTTGTTCTGCTTGGTGAAAGCCACCAAATCCCCGCGTGGCGACCAAACGGGTGTGCCATAACGCCCTTCGCCAAAGGAAATCCGCGTCGCCTCTCCGCCGGTGGCGGGCATGACGTAAAGCTGCGGGCTGCCCGAGCGGTCACTTTCAAAGACGATTCTGCTGCCATCGGGAGAGAAGCTGGGCGCCGTCTCGATCGCAGGGGTATTGGTCAGGCGCACCGATTGGCCGCTGTTGATATCCATCGAGAAAATGTCGGTATTGCCGCCTTGGCTCAACGAATAGACCACCGTCTGCCCACTGGGTGAGAACCGCGGCGCAAAGGCCATGGAGCCTTCGGCACTTTGCAGCGCGCGGCGTTGGACGGTGCCGATATCCAGCACATATATGCGCGGGAAACCGCTTTCGTAACTGGTGTAAAGCACCCGGTCACCGGTGGGAGAGAACCGCGGCGCAAGCACGATAGAACCAGATTCGGTCAGGTACTTTAGGTTGGCCCCGTCGTAATCCATCACCGCCAGACGCTTCTGGCGGGCGTCCTTCGGGCCGGTTTCCGAGACATAGACAACACGGCTGTCGAAATAGCCGCCCTCGCCGGTGATCCGGCTATAGACCGCATCGGCCACCTTATGCGCCATCCGGCGCCAGCCATCAACGGTGCCGGTAAATTGCAAACCGCCCTGCCCGCTGCCATCAAGAAGCTCTTCGCCCGAGAAGACATCATAGACGCGAAATTTCACGTTTACAGAATTACCGGTAACATTCACCGCCCCGGTGATCAGCGCCTGCGCGTTGATCGCTTTCCAGTCCGCGTATTCCACGGGCGCGTTGAAGTCGCTCACGGTGGAAATATAGGCGCTGGCCGGGATCTCACGGAAAAGCCCAGTGCCGGTCAGGTCTTCGGACACAACGCGCGCCAGGTCGACGGCCATCTGCCCGGCCTCACCGCTTTCGGGCTGAAAGCTGGGCACGGCAAAGGGCAAAGGCTCAATCGTTGGATCATCGATCACGATGCGCAGGGGTTGAGCCTGCGACTGGTTGGGGGCCAGCGTGAGCGTGGCCGCCGTGGCGCAGAGCGCCAGTAGTCCCAGAAGTCTAGTCAGCATGTTATCGGCTCCTCATTGGGTCGAATGTCATCTCGATGTCTTGCCATTGGCTGTATTTTTCCTGCGGCAGATTATAGCCGCTGCTGCCGCAACGAATAACCGCGCGTTTTGCGGCCTCATAGGCTTGCCGTGCGGCGGTATCGCTGCCGCCGCTGGAACTTAGCAGGCGGATCGAACTGGCAACCGGCGTGCCGTCGGTGTTCATCTGCATGCCGACCACGACTGTAGTGCGTGCCGCTTCCGTCGAGAGCGCGCCGATGTTCCAGCAGGCAGATACCGCCACGCGCAGAGATTCGCGTTCGCCCGACGACAGTGGCGGGCCGCTTGGCGCGGGCACGGTGGCTTCGGGCTGGCCCAAAACTTCGCTCAGCGCATCTGCGATGGCATCTTCGGTTGAGCTGGAAGTAGCAGGTTCTTCAACGGGTTCCGGCTCGGGCGTTGGCTCTGGGGTCGGTTCAGGTGTCGGCTCAGGCGCTGGCGTCTCGGCAGGTTCTTCTGGTGCTTCGGCCACTTCGACGGGTGCCGGGGGCGGCGGTGTCGGGCGGCGGCCGGGGGGACGCGCAGAGGCTGCCGGCGCTTTGTCGGCTTCGGTCACGATCTCGGTCGTGCTGTCTTCGGGCGTCTGCGCCTCTTGGGGCTCTTCGACGACGGCTTCAGCTTCGGCCTCGGCATCGGGAGCCACGGCGGGCTGCTCGTCCAGATCGGGGCGCACTTCGGGGTCGGGTTGCTCTACCGGTTCGGGGGCCACGCGCGGCGCTTCGCGCGGGGTGGCTTCAGGCGCGATTTCCGGCACCAGCACAGCGGTATCGCCCACCGGCTCGTTCATCACGGGCGGCGTGTCGTCCACTTCGGTCTGCGGCGGCAGTTCCAATTCCGTCACCTCAGGAGGGATATCCTCGGGCGGGGTTTCGGTCTGCACCGGCTCGGGCTGTTCGATCTGGGTATCAGGCTCTGCCGTGACCTCAGGGGTCTCCTTACTCACCTCTGGCGGGGCGGGTTGCGCCACTTCGGTGGACGAGGACGGTGGCTGCTGCGCGGCCACCAGCGCGTCATATTCCGCACCAGAGATCACGGAAACTTCTGTCATCTCAACGGGGTCTGGGTCGGGGGTGAAAATCCCGCCAAAGAGCAGCCAGAAGATAAGACCCAGATGCCCGGCACCTGATATGTAATGCCCGGTATGCACGGCTCAGCCACCCGACGTGTCGCTGCCGTCCAACGCCGGGCCACCGATGTCGGTCACCAGACCGATGTTGGAAAAGCCGCCTGCGTTGAGCGCGCCCATGACTTCCATGACCTGCGCATAAGACACTTTGCCATCCGCGCGCAGGAACACCCGATCGCTTGCGCGTTCCGAGGCGATCGCCCGCAGTTTGGTCACCAATTGGTCACGCGCCGTGTCAGTAGTCTGGATTTGCACCGCCCCTTCGGCGGTGATGGTCACGGTCAGCGGTTCTTCCTGTTCGGACGGCAGGGCGCTGGCGGCGGTTTTAGGCAATTCAACAGGCACGCCCACGGTCAGCAGCGGTGCCGCCACCATGAAGATGATCAGCAACACCAGCATAACGTCAACAAATGGCGTGACGTTGATCTCGGCCATCGGCTGCGCGCGGCCGCGACGCCGCCCCCTGCCGCCTTGTTTTTTCATGACACCTGCGCCCATGGCTTAGCTGTCCAACTGACGACTGAGGATGGTGGCGAACTCATCCGAAAAGGCTTCGTAGTTGCCCAAGATGCGGTCACTGTCGGCGCTGAGCTTGTTGTAGAACACAACCGCCGGGATCGCAGCCAGAAGGCCGATACCGGTCGCCAGCAGCGCCTCGGCAATACCGGGGGCGACGACGGCGAGGTTGGTGTTCTGTTGCGCGGCGATCTCAATGAACGAGTTCATGATGCCAAAGACCGTCCCGAACAGCCCCACAAAAGGTGCGGTGGAGCCAACAGTGGCCAGCACCGGCAAACCCTTTTGCAGACGCTCGGCTTCCTTAGAGATCGCGACATCCATCGAGCGGTCGATCCGCGCGGTGGCACCGGGGATCAGCCCGCCATCCTCGCGGTGCGAGCGGCGCCATTCGGACATGCCAGCGGCGAAAATCTTTTCCGATGACCCGTCCGGGTCTGCGCCGATGCTGTCAAACAACCCGTCCAGCGGCTCACCCGACCAGAAAGCCTGATCAAATTGGGCCGCCTCGGCACGGGCTTTGCGGTATTGGATGGTTTTTTGAACGATGATTGACCACGACCAGAACGACGCCCCGATCAGAAGGA
The DNA here is from genome assembly GCF_038900015.1 of Sulfitobacter sp. AS92. NCBI lineage: Bacteria > Pseudomonadati > Pseudomonadota > Alphaproteobacteria > Rhodobacterales > Roseobacteraceae > Sulfitobacter > Sulfitobacter sp. AS92. The sequence continues at coordinate 132,392 of NZ_JBBMQL010000005.1, read as the reverse complement.
TCATTACCAGTTTAACCGTCAGTGTCGCCTTCGCGAACAGCCCCCACAAGGAGAAATCAATCCCCTGTGCCAATGCCAGCGTCTCTGCTTCCATTTGCCTATGCTCTTTTCCTGCCGCCCCCTATGGGGGCAATCTGCCTCTCGGGCCCTATTTTCCGGCCTCAATTTGGAGCAAAGCTAACGGACTGCAACCGGGATTGCCAGAATTATGGTATTAAGATGACGGATCGCAGTCAGACAGGCGGAGTTTCGCTGGCAAACGTGTGGGTTTTCCAGCGGTTGTCATGCAAACGGCAGTTACTTTGGCGCGAAAGATCACCTTGTCGTCGCGCAGCACATCTTGATCGAACACCCAACGCACCGGCCCTTCGGCCCGATGGGTGGTGCGCACCTCCAGCCGATCCCCGAAACGCGCGGCCCCGATATAGTCGGCCTCCACCCGCGTCACGGCAAAGACCAGCCCTTCATCGCGCATGGCGCGCTGGTCTAGGCCGATCTGCTCCACGATGTCTGACCGGGCGCGTTCGATGTAGCGCAGATAGTTGGCGTAATAGACGATACCCGCCATGTCGGTGTCTTCGTAAAAGATGCGGACAGGGAAGCTATGGGTCATGCCTGCACCGCCACCCTTGCTGCAAGGCGCAGCGCATGGCTGGGGTCATTGGCGGCGGGCGGCATCACCGGGTCATAGGCCGCGCGGATCACATCCGCCACTTCGGGGCGCAGCACCAAGGCTTCGTCGGCCAGCGCCAGCGGCGATTGCTCCTGAAAGGCGTTTTCTGACCACAGCAGAATGATCTGCACCGCTTGGCTCAGCGCCAAGACCTGTGCGGACATATCACGCAAGCTGTCGTCCATGCGCAGAAAGACAAAGGCCGCCTTGATCGCGCCGTTCTCCTCAAAGCGGAAGAAGCGGTATTGGTTCGCGCCTGCCGCCTGAAGCCGCTCAACCTGCTGGGCAAGGTCCGGCACCAGACCGTCCATGCCCGGCACATCCAGCAGTTCTGCCCACTCGGCAAAGAAGAACATCATCAGGTTGCTGCCAAGCTCGGTGTCGGTCTCGGCCATGTCATGGCCGGCCAGTTTGACCACCGCTTCCAGCGCGCCCTTCACAACCGGCAGCGCGTCTTCTTCAACGCCAAAGACCACCGGCGCGATAGGGCGGCCCCAGCGGGCAAAGGCAAACTGCCCATCGCGGCGGGTGAACATGGTTTCGATCTGCTCTGCTGTCATCGTCATCGTCTTACCTTCGCTCCGGGGCGTCAGCGGAAAAGGTCGTTCTGCCCCTTGGGCGCAGCCATGCCGAGATGTGTCCAAGCCTTGGCCGCCAACATTCTGCCGCGCGGGGTACGCTGGATTAGGCCCTGCTGCAACAAGAAGGGTTCTATCACCTCCTCCAACGCATCGCGGCTTTCCGACAGCGCGGCCGACAGGGTTTCAATCCCCACCGGGCCGCCCTGATAATTCTCTGCGATCAGCTTGAGGTAGCGCCGATCGGCCCCATCAAGGCCCAGATGATCGACCCCAAGCCGTGTCAGCGCCATGTCGGCCAAGGCCCGCGTTACACGGCCATCGCCTTCGACAACGGCGAAATCCACCACCCGGCGCAGCAAGCGGCCCGCGATGCGCGGTGTGCCGCGGGCGCGCTTGGCGATTTCACGCGCGCCGCCCTCGTCTGCGGGCGCGCCCAGCTTGCGGGCGTTGCGGTCGACGATGATGAAAAGCTCGTCCTCGGTGTAGAATTGCAGCCGCGTTGGAATGCCGAAACGGTCGCGCAGCGGCGTGGTCAGCAAGCCCATCCGGGTGGTCGCCCCGACCAGCGTGAAGGGCTGCAACTCGATCCGCACGGTCCGCGCCGCCGGGCCTTCGCCGATCACCAGATCGAGCTCAAAATCCTCCAAGGCGGGATAGAGCACCTCCTCCACCGCCGGGTTCAGACGGTGAATCTCGTCAATAAACAGCACGTCGCGCGCTTCGAGATTGGTGAGGATCGCCGCCAGATCGCCCGCTTTGGCCAGCACCGGGCCAGAGGTCATGCGAAAGCCCACGCCCAATTCCCGCGCCATGATCTGCGCCAGCGTCGTCTTACCAAGGCCCGGAGGGCCGTGAAACAGCGTGTGGTCCATCGCTTCGCCACGCTGCCGCGCGGATTGGATGAATACGGCGAGGTTCGCCCGCGCCTCGGCTTGCCCGACAAATTCCGCCAGCATCTGCGGCCGCAGTGCGCGGTCAAAGTCTTCGGGCATCGGCTCGGGCCGCACGGTGGGGTCAATGTCGGTCATAGGGCCTCGTTATGCCGCAGGGCGGAGGGTTCTGCCAGAGGGGTGTCACCCCTTCGGCGCCAGCAGCTTGAGCGCCGCGCGGATCAGCGTCTTGGTGTCTGCATCCGGTGTCTCACCCGCCGCTTGCGCGACGGCACCTGCCGCATCGCCGGGGCCGTAACCAAGGTTGCTAAGCGCCGAGAGCGCCTCGGACTGCGCCGAGGCATTGGGCGCGGCAGCTTTGGGCGCGGGGCGCGGGGTGGTGGCTTCGATGACGCTTTCATCGGCGGCGGCTTGGGCCTCGCCCAAGGCGTCGGCCACCGTGCCGGTCATCGCCATGACGCCGGGGGCTTTGTCCTTGAGGTCTAACACCACGCGCTGCGCGATTTTGGGGCCGATGCCCTTGGCCGCCTTCACCGCGTTCCAATCGCCCAAAGCAATCGCCCGGCTCACCCCATCCGGCCCCAGCGTGCCGAGGATCGCGAGCGAGGCCTTGGCCCCTACCCCCTGAACCGAGGTCAGCAAACGGTGCCATTCCTTTTCCACCAAAGTCTGAAAGCCGAAAAGCTGCATCAAGTCTTCGCGCACCACCAGATCGGTATAGAGCGCCACGACCTCGCCCACGCTCGGCAGTGCCGCCATCGTCCGGTCCGAGACATAAACGAGATAGCCAACGCCGCGCACGTCAATCAGCAGATGATCCGCAGCGCGATAGTCGATGCGGCCCGAGATTTTGCCGATCATGCCTGTGCCCTCGCCACAGCCTGCGCCAGAGTGCTGGCCCCGCCGTGATGCGCGTGGCAGATGGCGATGGCCAAGGCGTCGGCGGCATCTGATCCTGCGATCTCAATCCCCGGCATCTGCATCCGCACCATATGCGCCACCTGTCCCTTGTCCGCGTGGCCCACTCCGACCACGGTTTTCTTGACCTTGTTGGGGGCGTATTCGCCCACCGTCAGCCCGAACTGCGCCGGTACCAGCATCGCAATACCCCGCGCCTGCCCAAGTTTCAGCGTCCCGGCTCCGTCTTTGTTCACAAAGGTCTGCTCAACCGCCGCGGCACCGGGGCGGTAGGTGGCCAGCACCCGCGTTAGCTGCCCGTGCAGGGAGAGGAGCCGCGCCGCAAGATCATCGCCCTCGGAATGACAGATGCCGTTGGCGACATGCGCGATTCGGCTGCCAGAGACGTCGATGACCCCCCAGCCCAAATTGCGCAGCCCCGGATCTATGCCGATCACCCGTATCATCTCTGCCCTCGATAAAATTGTTGCTTTTTTGGTGCACTAGCACGAAACGCGAACATCGCAAAGCCCTGATGCACCACTGGCGCTTTACGACATCCTCCCTGTCGCATTTGGGCCGCCGCGTCGAATTGCGCCTCTCCGTGATGCAAAACCGACACCGTCGAAGCGGGATTTATGCCTTATTGATAGTAGGTTAACGCCGTTTTCGACCTATGCAAAAAATGCAAAGCTCACTGTCGTTTTTAAGGGATTGCGTGGCGCGATATTCAGGCATAATTGCCAAAAATCCCGTTTTAAGCATGGCGCCCTTTTATGCGCCGGGCAGGACGTAACCGACGATTAAACAAAGGACGGCACCATGGCAGCATTCGACACCACCCGCACCGCTTACGGCTCAACATCGGCCGTCTCTCGTATTGTCAGCTTTTTTGGCGCCTTCTTTGGTGCAGTCGAAGCGTGGCAGGACTCTCGCGCCTCCCGCAAGGCGCTGTCGGACCTGACCGATCTTGAACTGCAAGACATTGGCCTGATCCGTGGCGATATCGACCTTGTGGCGCAAAACCACTTCGTGCGCTGACTGCTGCGCGCCAGTGCGGCGCAGCGCCCTGCCCGAACGCAAAAGCCGTAGCCGGATGCACCCGCTACGGCTTTTTCTGTTTCAGATTTAAGCTGGTTAAGATCAGCGCATGATCGGGCCAGTCAGCCCCGCCAAAGCCTCTGTCACCGGATCAATGGCCATCATCTTGGCACCAATCTGTTCGACACTTGATCCGTTGTTTAATCTCGAAAGCCGCTCATTATACGTCACCGGGCCGATCGCGGCGAGGGTGAAGGCCTTGAATCCAAAGAATACCAGAACGATCAGGTAGAGCCCTGCCATCGGGAAGCTCCGTTTGCCGCGCTTTGGCAAGACGCTGATTAACCCGTCGCGACCGACGCGGGTGACGTAACCATGCTGCATCTTCCGATGCTTGCGCCTCAGAAGTTCAATACGTTTCGCGAATTGAGCGTGTCCTTCAGCCATCACAGCCTCCGTAGCAATTCGGCCCCCACCGTTTGCTGCCAATTTGAATAAAGTCAAATTGTGGCAACAAAGGGGCAAATGGGCCAAATGCAACGAAAATGAGGCGTAAATTATGCGTTAGTTTGCAGCGTTAGTGTCGTCCAGTCACCAATGCTCTCGCGATGTGCCAGATTGATGCCAGATCGTGCATAAACCTCGATCACCTCGTCAGCCTGCTCATTCAACAGCCCCGAGAGAATCGCATAGCCCGCGGGCCGCAGTACTTCGGCCATGTCGGGGGCCAGTGCGACCAGCGGGCCTTTCAGGATATTGGCAAAAACCAAATCAAACGGCGCGGCTTGCGCCAGTTGAGGATGATCGAAGCCCGCGGCTTCGACACAGGTCACGCGGCCTGAAAGGTCATTTGCGTCAACATTGGCCTGCGCCACTTCGACGGCAACTTCGTCGATGTCGCTGGCAAGCACCGGCTCGGGCCAGATGCGCGCGGCGGCCATTGCCAGCACAGCAGTGCCGCAGCCGATATCAACAACGTTCTTGCCGTGGAACCCCTCGCCCGCCAGACGGTCCAAGGCACGCAAGCAGCCCAGCGTCGTGCCGTGGTGCCCGGTGCCAAAGGCCATGGCGGCTTCGATCAACAGCGGCTCGCAGTTGTCTGGCACCTTGTCGGCGTCATGGCTGCCGTAGACAAAGAAACGCCCAGCTTCGACCGGGGCCAACTCGCGGCGCACATGTGCAACCCAATCGGTTTCGGGCAGCTCTGAGATCGTGAAATCCTTGGCCCCCAACGCAGCGGCCAACACGGCCAAAGCGGCGGTGTCGGGAGCTTCCTCGAAATAGCCGCCGACTTCCCACAGGCCCGATCCGTCTTCGACCTCAAAAACGCCGACGCCCGTGGGTTCGGGGATCAGCCGTTCCATTGCCTCGCCCAAAGCATAGGCAGGGTCGCGGCCCGTGAGGGTGGTCAGGGCGGTGAAAGTGGGCATGGCGCGGTCCTTTGCTACGGTGCGGTTGCGCTTCGCCTAGGGCTGCGCGCGCGTCGGGTCAAGCCATGCTGGTTTTCGCGGGCTACTCGGCGGCTTGTGGCACAGCCTGTTGAAAGATCGTCTCACGCCCCGGTGCCGGGTGGCGCGGGATCAGCAGCGACAGCATCAGCGACACCGCCGCCATCCCTGCTGCGAGAAAGAACACCGCCGCAGGCGAGACGAGCCACAACAGGCCAAGCCCGACCGGCAGGAACACCGCCGCGATGTGGTTGATGGTAAAGGCGACCGCCGCCGTGGGGGCGATATCTGCGGGGTCGGCGATCTTTTGGAAATAGGTTTTCAGCGCCAGCGCGAGGGCAAAGAACATGTGGTCCAGCACATAAAGAGTGGCCGCGATGACCACGCCCCAGCCAAGGTAGTAAACCCCGCCGTAAGCCAGAAAGACGATGATCAGCCCGACATATTCAACGGTCAGCGTCCGGCGTTCGCCGAAATGGCCAACCGCACGGCCCATCAGCGGGGCAAAGATCATATTGGCGACGAGGTTGATGAGGTAGAGCATGGTGATCTCATGCACTTCAAAACCGAAGCGTTCGACCATCATGAAACCCGCGAAGACCACGAAAATCTGCCGCCGCGCGCCGGACATGAATTGCAACGCGTAATAGAGCCAATAGCGTTTGCGCAGGATCATCTTTTTGTTCTGCACTGTGGGGGATTCAAACTGCGGATAGGCGACTATCGCGATGATGGCGATCACCACGGTGACACCGCCCCCGATCATATAGACGATGTTGTAGCTGAGGTTCAGCGTCTCCCACAGCGCCATGATTGCCACATAGGCGACCAGCGTTGCCAGCGACCCGGCGGCCATAAGCCAGCCAATCATGCGCGGCGCGTCTTCGATTTTGAGCCATTGCAGTTGGAGCGATTGGTTCACCGTCTCATAATAGTGAAAGCCGATGGAACTGAGCATGGTGATCGTGAGGATACCGCCCATAGAGGGGAAATAGGCGGTGATCGCCGTGGCCGCGCCCAGCAGAATGAGCGAGACCAGCCCGAGCACCTGTTCGCGTACGAAGATAATAATGGCGATAACGCCGATGGCCAGAAAGCCGGGAATTTCGCGCACTGTGTGCAGCAGGCCGATGTCGGACCCGTCAAAATCTGCCACCTCGATAACGAAGTTATTCAGCAGCGCCGACCAGGTGTTGAACGCAATCGGCATCGCCAGCGCCATAAGGAACAGCAGGGCCACGGGGCGACGCCAGAACGGTAGGCGCTTGGCTTCTTCGAGGGTGATATAGCGGGTCATGCGGATTTATTACGCCCGGTATTCGGGAATGGCGAGAGAAAAGGGAGGCTTGGAACGCGCCTCAATGCCACCAGGCCCGAAATCAAGCCGCAGGCGCCGGGCCATCGCCTGCCCGCCCCCGGGTAGGCGATTTAATGTGGCTAGGTGTAACTTCGCGAAGACGCGCCAAGGCTGAGCGATAAAGTGGCACAAAGCACCGTCAGATCACCGACCCGCGGGCAAGCGCTGGCCCTCAACTCTAAGCCAGCCAGCCTCAATAAAAACTCTGCGGATCAATATCCACCGCGAGCCGCAAATCCCCTTTCAGCCGCACCGATCCAACCCAACGGCTCAGCGCCTCCTGCAAGGCGACACTCTTATCCGCCTTTACCAAGAGCCGCACCCGATGCCGCCCCCGCACGCGGGCAATCGGCGCGGGCGCTGGCCCAAAAACCTGCGCGCCCACGGCCCGCAAAGGCCCGTCATGCCGCGCCAGATGATTGCCCAAATCAAATACCGCCGCCGCATCGCTGCCGCTGAGGATGATCCCGGCCATACGCCCGTAAGGCGGCACACCGGCCTGCCTACGCTCACCCGCCTCGGCAGCCCAAAACTTCTCTTCCTCGCCCGCCAAAATGGCGCGGATCACCGGATGCTCGGGCTGGTAGGTCTGCAACAAGGCCGCCCCCGGTGCCTCAGCCCGTCCGGCCCGGCCCGCGACCTGACGCATCAACTGAAACGTCCGCTCCGCCGCCCGCAGGTCCGACCCGGTGAGGCCAAGATCGGCATCAATCACCCCTACCAACGTCAGCTTGGGAAAGTTGTGCCCCTTGGCGACCAGCTGCGTCCCGATGATGATGTCTGCCGTTCCTTCGGCGATCCCCGCAATCTCGGCCTTGAGCGCCCGCGCCGAGCCGTACATGTCCGAACTCAACGTCGCGATGCGTGCTTCGGGCCAAAGCGCCGTGGCCTCTTCGCCCAGCCGTTCAACCCCCGGCCCGATGGGTGCAAGCTTGCCCTCCACTTTGCACGAAGGACAGGCTTCTGGCATCGGCTTGGTCTCACCACACTGGTGGCAAACGAGTCGCTTAAGGAACCGATGCTCCACCATCCGCGCGTCACACTGATCGCAGCCGATTTGTTCGCCACAGGCCCGGCACAGCGTGATCGGCGCATAGCCACGGCGGTTGATAAAGAGCATCGCCTGCTCGCCGCGCTCCAGCCGCGCATCCACCTCGCGCTTCATCTCGCCCGAGATCCATTTGTCCCCCGGCAAACCCGCCTGCCGCATGTCAATCGCGCCCATCTGCGGCATCACCGCCGGGCCGAAGCGCGAAGTCAGCTCCAGCCGCCGATATTTCCCCGCCTCAGCGTTGGCCCATGTCTCAAGGCTTGGCGTCGCACTCGCCAGCACCACCTGCGCGCCGCAGATCGAGGCGCGCAGCACCGCCATGTCCCGCGCGTTATACAGCACTCCATCTTCCTGCTTGTAGGACGTGTCATGCTCCTCATCGACAACGATCAACCCGAGGTTCTGGAACGGTAAGAACAGCGCCGAACGCGCCCCGATGACCAATTGCGCATTGCCCTCGCCCACCATGCGCCAGATGCGGCGGCGCTCTGTCATGGTGACGCCGGAATGCCATTCGGCGGGCTTGGCCCCGAAACGCACTTCGACACGGTCCAAGAACTGTTCGGTCAAAGCGATCTCTGGCAGCAGCACCAAGGCCTGCCGCCCGGACTCAATCGCCGCCGCCACGGCTTCGAGATAGACCTCGGTCTTGCCCGACCCGGTGACGCCGCGCAGGAGGGTGGTGCCGTAGGTCTCGGCCTTGATCCCCTCGCGCAGCACCGCCGCCGCTGTCGCCTGATCCTCGGTCAGCGCCTTGCCGGGCAGTGACGGGTCCAGCCGCCGAAACGGCATATCGCGGGGGCTTTCCTCTTCGCGGACGGCCCCCTGCTCCACCAGCCCCTTCACGACCGAAGACGTCACCCCGGCCATCTCCGACAACTCCTTCAACGTGAAGGCCAGATCGCCATATTCCTCCAACACCGCCATGACCCGCTGGCGCGCGTCGGTCATGCGGGCGGGCACACCATCCCCCGCGCGGTAAATCTTGCGCATCGACGGCGGATCGCCCAAGCCCGGCGCGCGGGTCGCCAGCCGCAGCATCGCGGGCAGTGGGGTCAGCGTATAGGCGGCCGAGCGCAGCAAAAACTCGCGCATCTCATCGCGCATCGGCGGGGCATCCAACACCCGGATGACATGGCGCACCTTGTTGATGTCATAGTCCCCGGCCCCCGGCCCCCAAACCACGCCCATCACCTTCCGCGGGCCCAACGGCACCTCGACGAACGCGCCCGCATGGCAGCCGCCTTCGGGCGCGCGGTAGTCCAGCGCCCGGCCCAGAGGCTGGGTGGTCATCACCGAGAGCAACTCGCCATGATGGTAGAATTCAGCCATGTCTGCCGCATGCTCCGTGTCGCTTGGGGGAATTGAGGCTTTAAGCATCGCAGATCATGCGGTAAAGCCAAGGCAAGCAATAGACCTGTTAGCGATCACATTCCAACCCGGAAGGAAAGCCCATGAAATTCTTCGTAGATACCGCCGAGATCGACGCCATTGCCGAACTCAATGACCTTGGCATGGTCGACGGCGTCACCACCAACCCCTCCCTGATCTTGAAATCAGGCCGTAACATCCTTGAGGTCACCAAAGAGATTTGTGACCTCGTTGATGGCCCAGTTTCTGCCGAAGTGGTGGCGCTGGAGGCCGATGCGATGATCGCCGAAGGCCGCAAACTGGCCGAGATCGCCGACAACATCACCATCAAGCTGCCGCTGACATGGGACGGGCTGAAAGCCTGTAAAGTCCTGTCGGGCGAAGGCCGCATGGTGAACGTCACGCTCTGCTTCTCGGGCAACCAAGCGCTGCTGGCTGCAAAGGCTGGCGCGACTTTCATCTCGCCCTTCATCGGCCGTTTGGACGACATTAACCTTGATGGCATGGACCTGATCCAAGACATCCGCACCATCTATGACAACTACGGCTTTGAGACGCAGATCCTTGCCGCCTCCATCCGCAGCCCGAACCACGTGCTCGACGCAGCGCGCATCGGGGCCGACGTGATGACCGCGCCGCCAGAGGTGATCAAGAAACTGGCCTCCCACCCGTTGACCGACAAAGGTCTTGAGCAGTTCATGGCCGATTGGAAAAAGACCGGTCAGAACATCCTCTGATCCGGCCTTAGCGCCAAGACATCAAACCCCTTCCGCCCGTGGCGGAGGGGGTTTTTCTTTGCCTCAGGCCGCGTTGCCTTCGACCGTCAGATGGTCACCGGACCACAGACCGGGGCGGACCTCGGCCTCAGCCGCACCAGCGCGAATGCGGCGACATTGGCCCACAGGAATCGCAGCGGCCTGCAAAACCAAATCGGTGCCATGCGCAGCTGTTTGCGGCGGCAAGGCCGCGTGCATCCCGTCCAGCGCCACGGAAACATCGCAGGGCAAATACACGCTCGCCCCGCCCACGCCGGTATCCTCTTGCCACGGGGTAAGCGGCGCGCCAACAGCGCCAACGCAGCAAACAGCGGTCTGCAATTCAATCGCCCGCGCCCGCGCACAGCTAAAGACGCGGTTGTAGCCGGTGATCATGTCGGTCTTGGCTGGAATGATCACCAGATCAAGGTTCAGCTCCCCCAGCTTTGACCAAAGTGCTGTATATTCCGCATCAAGGCAGATCGCGATCACGCAGCGCAGCCCGTTCCACTCAAACAGATTGATCCCCGTGCCCGCGATGGTCACACCACTGGCGCCATTCGCCTCCAGCGGGGTCAGGCTCAGCTTGTTCTGCACCTGCATGCCGCCGCCCGGCGTGAGAAACCACGCTTGATTGAGGTAACCTTCGGGCGCATCGACAGAGGGGAAAGCCACTGGGAACGTGCCGGGCAACAGCGCCACGCCGGTCTCCTCAACCATGCGGCGCATGGAATCGAGCGCAATCACGGCGGTTTGCGCCAACCAACCCAACTGTTGATCTGCGGGCAGGTCCACCGGGGCGAAACTCAGCCATTGCGCGCAGCAAAATTCCGGCATGACCAGCAGGTGCGCCTTGCGCGCAGCGGCTTGTTGCAGGCGCAGCTCGACACTGGCGAGCCAGCTTTGCAAAGAGTCGGGCGCAACCTGAAGATTGGCCGCCCAGAGATCGACAGAAACATGTTCCATGTGAGATTTCCTCTCCCGGGAATGGCCATCTCACCACATCCGGGGATATGCGGCAGGCTTAGATCATGCGCACAGCCTAGCGGCTGAAATCCGCGCGTTGACCGAAGCAAACACCCCCGGGCCGCTTTTGTTCCCGAAGGCTTCGTTCTACATCGACGGCCTGACGCAGAGCGGCAACAAAGACCGCAGGCGGCAGTACCGTGACCAATTTGGGGCAGATCTTGACGCCTCACCATGTTATGACACCGCAAATCAAAAAGAGACGCCCATGAGCAGCAGCCCGAAAATCGACGACGCCTTGCGCGAGGCGATCATCTCCGCACCCGATGTCATCCTTGACGACAGCGATGTGATGCAGGCGCTGATCGCCGCGAATGAAAAGGCCATGGGCGGCAATATCGTCGACCTGCGCGGCATCGCGATGGAGCGTTTGGAAACCCGCCTTGATCGGTTGGAAGACACACACCGAAGCGTCATCGCGGCGGCCTATGAGAACCTTGCCGGAACCAACCAGATCCACCGTGCAATCCTGCAAATGCTGGACCCGGTGGAATTTGAGACCTTCCTGCGTAATCTAGGCGGAGAAGTGGCAGACATCCTGCGGGTAGATGCGGTGAAGCTGGTGCTGGAGTCGGTCCAGAACGACAATGATCCGGCGGTGCAGCGTTTGGGTGATGTGCTGACCGTTGCCGAACCGGGCTTTATCGATGATTACCTCAGCCATGGCCGCGGCGGATTGGTGCGGCAGGTAACTCTCCGTGCGCTCCAAGACGGTTCTGAAACCCTGTATGGCACCAAGGCTGGTTGGATCCGTTCTGAGGCCTGTCTTAAACTTGATTTCGGCACAGGCCGCCTGCCCGGTCTTTTGGTCATGGGCGCCGAAGACCCGCATATGTTTGGCCCGCAGCAGGGCACCGATCTGCTCACCTTCTTTACCGGCGTGCTGGAACGTACCATGCGCCGCTGGCTGTCTTGAGCGCTGCGGCAAATCCGCTGCTGATCAGCCCCGCCGCGCGGGATGCGCTGCAAACGTGGCTGGAGCATCAAAGCGCGTTGAAGGACGCGGCAGAGAATACCATCACCGCCTATCGGGGCGATGTAACTGAGTTCCTCGCCTTCATGACCCTGCACAAGGGCGATACTCAAGGCCTTGGCGCCTTGGCTAAGATCACCATCAGCGACATGCGGGCCTGGATGGCCCGCATGCGCAGCGGCGGGGTCGGGTCACGTTCCGTCGCACGCAAACTGTCGGCGGTGAAAGCATTCTATCGCTGGCTGGCCGAGCGTGAGGGGTTCGAGCCGACCGCCGTACTTCTCACCCGCTCGCCCAAATTTCAAAAGAAGCTCCCCCGCCCCTTGGCGGAAGACGCCGCGCGCGCGTTAATCGATTGTGTGGAAACCCAAGCCCGCGCCCCATGGGTGGCGGCGCGCGACGTGGCGGTGCTGACGATGCTTTGGGGCTGCGGGCTGCGGATCTCCGAGGCGCTCGCGCTCAAGGGCGGCGATGCGCCTTTGCCGAGCAGCCTACGTATTCTTGGCAAAGGCAGCAAAGAACGGGTCGTACCAGTGCTGCCTGCAGCCCGCGCCGCCGTCGACGACTACCTCGTCGTCTGCCCCCACCCGCAAGAGCCGCAAGCCCCGCTGTTCCGGGCTATTCGCGGTGGTGCCTTGGGCGCGCGGGCGGTGGCGCAAGTGATGGCCGATGCCCGGATGCAACTGGGCCTTCCGGCCACCGCAACACCCCATGCCATGCGCCACAGCTTTGCCACGCACCTGCTGGATGCGGGCGGCGATCTGCGGGCGATCCAAGAGCTGTTGGGCCATGCGTCCCTGTCGACCACACAGGCTTATACCGCTGTTGATACTGCGCGGCTGATAGAGGTCTATAACAACGCCCATCCCAAAGCGGGCCGCTGACCCCCTTGCACCGCGCGGGCCAATCGCCATATTGAGGCCAAGCGAGGACGACCTCCCCCATTTGGGCAGCCACTCGGGACGACCCGACCGATACCGGGAACGACCCCATGCGCAGCACCGCAGACCGCATCCGCCACGCCATCAGCTTTGAAATTCTTGCCCTTTTGATCGTCACGCCCATGGGCGCGTGGCTTTTTGACAAACCTCTGCATGAGATTGGCGTCGTCACCGTCGTAAGCGCCAGCATCGCGACGGGATGGAATTACCTTTACAACCTTGGGTTCGACCACGCCCTACGCCGTCTGCGCGGCACGGTGCGCAAGACTGTGCCGATCCGAGTGCTTCACGCTGTGATATTTGAGATCGGCCTGCTCTTCGTCCTGATGCCCTTTATCGCGTGGTACTTGAGCATTTCGCTGATGGAGGCGTTCTTGATCGACGTGAGCTTCGCGCTCTTCTACCTGATCTACGCTTTCGCGTTTAACTGGATCTACGACGTGATCTTCCCGGTGCCGGAGCCTGCAAGCCCGTCTTAATCGGCCCGGAGGCGGCTCACGAACTCGGCTGCCGCCTCTGCCGGATCACGCGCGCCCTCGGCCACCGCGTCACTGAGGCGGTTCAGATCGTCCTTTGCCTGCGGTGTTTCCAACTGCGCCAAAAGCCTTTGTTTCACGTCTTGCTCAAACCAATAGCGCGCCTGCGCGGCCCGTGTTCGGTCCCAAAAGCCATTTGCGCGCCGCCAGTCGATCAGCTCCTGCAAGGCGGTCCAAGTCTCATCTAGCCCGTGTTCCTCCAGCGCCGACACCGCCGTTGCTCGGGGGTAGCCTTCGGGGTCTTGCGGGCGCTTGCGTAGAAGACGCAGCGCCCCGGCATAATCCGCTCGGGTCCGCGACGCGGTGGATTTCAAGTCACCATCCGCCTTGTTGATCACGATAAGATCGGCAATCTCCATGATGCCGCGTTTGACGCCCTGCAACTCATCCCCGCCTGCCGGCGCCAGCAGCAGCACAAAGGCGTCAGACATCTCGGCCACCACGGTCTCAGATTGACCCACACCCACGGTCTCGATCAGAACCACGTCAAACCCCGCCGCCTCGCACAGCCGCACCGCCTCGCGGGAACGGCGCGCCACACCCCCGAGATGCGTCTGGCTGGGGGAGGGTCGGATGAAAGCCCGCGGTTCACGGCTGAGCCGGTCCATCCGCGTTTTGTCGCCCAAAATCGACCCGCCTGAGCGCGCCGAACTGGGGTCAACCGCCAGTACCGCCACGCGCTTGCCCTGCGCGGTCAGCATCATGCCAAAGCTTTCGATGAAGGTGGATTTGCCCACCCCCGGCGTGCCCGAAAGGCCAATGCGCAGCGCTTGTCGATCTGTCGGCAGTTTCGCCAGCAGCTCTGCCGCCGCCGCGCGATGGTCCGCACGGCCCGATTCCACCAGCGTGATCGCCCGCGCCAATGCGCGCCGCTCGCCTGCTATGATGCCCATGGCCAGATCGTCGATATTCATGGGCCAACTTTTGCGGGGACGGCGCGGAATTGTCCATCCCCACCCTTGGCGCGGCGGCGGCTTTGCCCGATAACCACGCCATGTCCAACGCTGATTTCGCCCTGCCCATCGACGCCGTCCTGCCTGACGTGATCGCCGCCCTACGAGAGACGGGCCGCGTGGTTCTGCAAGCGCCCCCCGGCGCGGGCAAGACGACACGCGTGCCGCTGGCGATGCTCGACGCTCGCCTGACCCAAGGCCGCATCCTGATGCTGGAGCCGCGCCGCCTCGCCGCCCGCGCCGCTGCCGCGCGTATGGCCGAGAGCTTGGGCGAAGAGACTGGCCAGACCGTCGGTTTCCGGGTGCGCGGGGCCTCTGCCGTGTCGAAAAACACCCGCATTAAGGTCGTGACCGAAGGCATCCTGACCCGCATGTTGCAAGACAACCCTGATCTGCCGGGCGTCGGCGCGGTGATCTTTGACGAATTTCACGAACGCTCGCTCAACGCTGATTTGGGCCTCGCGCTTTGCCTCGAAATCGCGGGCGCTTTGCGTGACGATCTGTTGCTCGTCGCCATGTCTGCCACGCTCGATGCCGCCCCGGTGGCCGCGTTGATGGAGGCGCCCATCGTGACCTCTGAGGGGCGCAGTTTCGATGTGGAGCCGCGCTGGCTCGACAAACCCATGGGCAAGCAACGGCTTGAGAATGCAGCAGCCGATCTGACGCTCAAGGCGCTCAACGAGGCACCGGGCTCCGCGCTGGTTTTCCTCCCTGGGGAAGGTGAGATCAGGCGGGTGGAGGCGCTGTTGCGCTCTGCCTTGCCGGGCGATTGCACCTTGGCCCCTCTGTTTGGCGCGCTGGATTTCAAAGCCCAGCAAGCAGCTATTGCTCCCGCAAAATCAGGCCGCAAGGTGGTGTTGGCGACCTCCATCGCCGAAACCTCCCTGACCATCGAAGGCATCCGCATCGTGGTCGACGCAGGCCGCTCGCGCCGAGCGCTGTTTGATCCATCCTCGGGCATGTCGCGGTTGGTGACCGAGCGCGTCACCCGCGCCGAGGCAACCCAACGCGCAGGCCGCGCCGGGCGGCTGGACGCGGGCGTGGCCTACAAACTCTGGACCCGCGGCGAAGAAGGTGCGCTGGCCGCCTTCCCCCCGGCAGAGATCGAGGCGGGCGATCTGACCGGATTTGCGCTGGAACTGGCACTTTGGGGCGCGCAGGCGGAGGAGTTGAGCTTTGTCACCCCGCCCCATGCGGGACGCTTGGCCGAGGCGCAGTCGGTCTTGCAGATGCTGGGCGCGCTGGACGACAGCGGACGTATCACCGCGCACGGGCGGGTGCTTGCCAAACTGCCGCTGCACCCGCGTCTTGCGCATATGGTCGCGCGCGGTGGGCCACGTGCACCGCTACTTGCCGCGCTTTTGGCTGAGCGTGATCCAATGCGCGGCGCGCCCGTCGATCTGTCGCTGCGGATGGACGCGCTGGCCGGAAAACGCACCGCCGCCGTGCCTCATGCCCCGACGCTGGCGCGGATCAAGGCCGAAGCGAAGCGGCTGGGCCGCATGACGAAGGGCGAAGGGCCGGACGGTTTAGGCGTGCTGGCCGCCTTGGCCTATCCGGACCGTGTCGGTCTGCTCCGCAAGGGCGACGCGCCGCGCTATGTGCTCTCTGGCGGAAAAGGGGCGATTTTGCCAGACACCGATCCGATGGCGGGCGCACGTCTGCTGGTGGCAACGGACCTCGACGGCGACCCGCGCGAGGCGCGCATCCGGCAAGCGGCGCTGATAACGGATGCGGAACTGCGCGCGACTTTCCCCGAGCAAATTCACTGGCAGGATGTTTGCCTCTGGTCGCGCCGCGAGGGACGTGTGCTGACCCGGCGGCAAGAGGTCTTCGGGGCGCTGGTGCTGGAGGACCGCACATGGCCCGACGCGCCTGCCGATGCGGTTGCCGTGGCGATGCTCGACGGGGTGCGGCAGTTGGGTCTGAAGCCCGGCAAAGCAGCCGACCTGTTCTTGTCCCGCGCCCGTCTGATGTCCGCGCCCTTTCCCGATTTTTCGGACGATCACTTGATGGCAACGCTCGACGACTGGCTGCTGCCGCATCTCGCGGGTGTGCGCAGCACCGGAGATTGGAAGGGCTTTGATCTGACCCCGGCGTTGAAGGCGCGGCTGACGTGGGAGCAGCAACAAGAGCTCGATCGCGCGGCGCCGGGGCATTTTGAAACCCCACTGGGGCGGCGCGTGGCGATTGACTACAGCGGCGAACAGCCCGGCATTGCGCTGCGCTTGCAAGAGATGTTTGGCGTCACACGGCATCCGACGGTGGGCGGGCAACCGCTGCAGGTCACCCTGCTGTCCCCCGCCCAACGCCCGGTGCAGGTGACGATGGACATTCCGGGCTTTTGGGCGAGTTCCTATGCGGATGTGCGCAAGGATATGCGCGGGCGCTACCCGCGTCACCCGTGGCCCGAAGACCCCACAGTGGCCGACCCGACCCTACGCGCCAAACCGCGCGGCACTTAAAAACGAAAACGCGCGCCGAAATGGCGCGCGGTCGGGTCTTTTGGTTCTTAGAAATTAGGCTGCAACAAACTTCAACGACACACCGTTAAGGCAATGACGCTTGCCGGTTGGTTCTGGCCCATCGTCAAAAATATGGCCCAAATGGCTGCCACAACGGTCACAGTGGACTTCGGTCCGGCGCATGAAGAAACTGTTGTCGGCCATTGTCTCAACAGCATCGTCGAGCGGTTGATAGAAGCTTGGCCAGCCAGTGCCGCTTTTGAACTTGGTCGCGGCATCGTAAAGCGGCTGATCACAGCCCTTGCAGATGAACGTGCCTGCACGGGTTTCGTCGTTAAGCGGGCTGGTAAAGGCACGCTCTGTGTCGCCTTCGCGCATGACCGCAAATTCAGTGTCGTTCAGCATTGCGCGCCATTCGGCCTCTGTGCGCTCAACCTCGAAATTGCCTTCAACATAGGACGCTAATGCCCCCCGCACGCCCAGCCCCATGGCGGTGGCGCCCAGAAAGGTCGATGTCAGAAAATGACGTCTGTTCATGGTATTACTCCTCGCGGTGGGGTGGGGTCGTGCCGGGCCAACATGGGGGTGCTGGCCCGACGTCACAGTGTGGGTCGCCTATTACTTGGGGACCAACACGCTGTTTACAACGTGGATCACGCCATTGGACTGGTTCACATCTGCGATAGTCACACGTGAAGCGTTGCCGTTTTCATCAAGTATATAGACATTATTGCCCTTTACCTGAGCCGACAGAGCGTCTCCCGATACCGCTTCGAAATGGTAGAACCCATCGCTGGAGGCGCGTGCCTTGGCGGCGATGTCAGCGGCAGACCAGTTGCCAGCAACAACATGCGCGGTCAGTACTTTTGTCAGCATCTCTTTATTTTCGGGCTTCAGCAGCGTCTCAACGGTGCCAGCGGGCAGCGCGTCGAAGGCGGAGTTGACGGGTGCGAAGACGGTGAACGGGCCTTCGGAAGCCAGCGTGTCAACCAGACCAGCGGCTTTCACAGCGGCAACCAGCGTGGTGTGGTCGGCAGAATTCACAGCGTTTTCGACGATGTTCTTGCTCTCGAACATATCCGCACCGCCGACCTGTGGATTGGCAGCGATGGCACCGGTGGCCAGCAGAGCGGCAGTGGCAGTGGCGGCGGCGAAAGTTTTGAAGTTGATCATTGGGTTTCCTCCTCAGATGCCTCCCGTTTTGGGCGGCGATGATGAACCCACGAGGCGAGATGGAGTGGAGTTTCAGGAAGGTCGAAAAAACATCTAATTTATTGTTTTGTAATGGAAATGGAAAATGCCCACCTCTGTTTGAGATGGGCATCTTTGGGTCTTAAAGTTCGGCCACGGCCCCGGCGGCCATGATGGTCCCGGTGGGGGCGCCTTCCGGCGCGCCGCCCGGCGGCTCGTCGGTGATGGCCAGCGTGATCTGTGCCGCCTCTGCAGCCAGATCGGCGGGCAAGGCCACGCGGGTCACGTCGCCCTCAGGCAACACGCCCAAAGAGATCGGCGCGCGGTCCGGCAGAATGGCCCAAAGCTCCAGCACGCGGCCATCAGGTGCATTACCCGATACCCGGCGCAGCGCGATATCGCCGCGCGACATGTCCATAACAGCCAGCATTTCCAGCGCACTGTCTTCGGCGGCCATGCGGGTGGCATAGACATCGCCCGGCAGTTCCGTCGGTGCCTCGCGCAGCATTGGCAGGGCGAGGAAAGCCACGGTGGCCAGTGCGGCAACCGAAAGCCCCTGCCAGAGCCAGAGGCGCTGCATCAAAGGCACGCGGCGCGCGGGGAAGAGCCGCGACATCAGTGACTTGCGCGCCTTTGCGGGCGGGGCTACTGGCGCGATATCATCGGTCAGGGCGACCAAACGTTCCTGCCAGTCGGCCACACTGCGGGCAAACGCGCGATCTTGCATAAGGCGGGCGCGTGCGGTCACGCGGTCTTCGCCCTCAAGCAGACCCAATGCCATTTCAGCGGCCAGCAGATCGTCGTCTTCGGGCGGGATGATAGGGGTGTCACTCATGCGCTCATACACTCCCGCAAGCTCAACAGCCCGCGCCGCAGCCAGGTGCGCATTGTATTGAGCGGCACGTTAAAACGCGCGGCAAGGTCGGCATAGCTGTCGCCATCAAGATAGGCACCGCGGACGGCAGCCCCCCGATCGGCCTCAAGATCATCCAGACAACCAGTCAGGCGCTTGGCTTCAGAAGCAGCGACGGCAGATTGTTCAGGGTTCGGCCCCGGCGCGGCCAGTTCCAGCCCCGGCGTGTCGATATCTTGATGCCCCTTACGGGTCGCGCGCAGCCGATCGATCGCAGTGTTGCGCGCGATGGTGATCAGCCACGTCATCGGCGACAGGCCATTGGCCTGATAGCGGTCGGAATGGTTCCAGATTTTGACGAAACTGTCCTGCATGGCGTCCTCTGCTGCGGCCCGTGTATCCAACACACGCAGGCAGACCCCGAATAGTTTCCCAGACACCCGATCATAAAGCGCCTCAAAGGCGGCACGATCCCCCAAAGCAACCTGTGCAATCAGACGCTCAATCTCTTCACGGTCGCTGTCCAAGGGCCACTCCTTTGGGCGGTGATGTCTTTTACGGCACAGCAATCATGGTGCGACAGCCGCTGCAAAAGTCAACGATGCAATAGAACCGCATCTTTCGAATGCCACCCTGCCCCAACCTAGGGCAGTCGCGCAACCCATCGCGGAAAAACGAAAATTCGCCCCGCCGTTCACAGAGATTGCAGGCTCTGGATGCTTAGGCTACCCACAATTCAGAGGGGAATGCGCAAAGGGAGACTGTGCATGCAAAACGCGCTTGAGACGTCATATGACGTGGTGATCGTGGGCGGGGCCATCTACGGCTCGGCCTTGGCTTGGTGGTTGACCAACACGCCGGGGTTTGACGGCGAAGTGCTGGTGGTGGAGCGTGACCCCACCTATGAATTTGCCTCGACCAGCCACACGAATTCCTGCATCCGGCAGCAGTTCACCGCGCCGGTGAACATCCAGATTTCGCAGTTCGGGGCCGAGTTCATCCGCAACTTCCGCCAGTTCATGCATGACGATCCCGAGGTGCCAAAACTGGCGCTGCAATGCTTCGGCTACCTCTACCTTGCCGACACGCCCGAGTTCGCCCAAACCCTGCGCGAAGCGCAGAGCATTCAGGCCTCTCTGGGTGCGCATACCCAGCATATGACCAAGGATGAGATCGCCGCGCGCTATCCGTTTTACATGCTCGACGATGTCATCGCGGGCAACCACAACACGGTGAACGAGGGCTATTTTGACGGCGGCACCATGTTTGACTGGTTCAAACGTATGGCCAAGCGCCGGGGCGTGACCTTTATCCATGACGAGGTGACGGGCATGACCCTGAACCCCGCAGGCAGCGCGGTGGATGCGGTGACGCTGAAATCCGGCGCAACGGTCTCTTGCGGCACGGTGGTCAACGCCTCTGGCCCCCGCGCGGCGGCGACGGCGCGGATGGCGGGCATCACCCTGCCCGTCGTGCCACGCAAACGCTACACCTTCATCTTTGACGCCGCCGAGCCGCTGGAGATGGACCTGCCGCTGACCATCGACCCCAGCGGCGTGCATATGCGTCAAGAGGGTAAGTATTATATGGCAGGCTGCCCGCCGGAGGATGACTACGACGCGGCCTATGATGATTTCACCTTTGACCATTCAATCTGGGAGGAGAAAGTCTGGCCCATCATCGCCACCCGCGTCCCGGCCTTTGAGCGGGTCAAGGTGATCAACGAATGGGTCGGGCATTACGCGTTTAACACCGTGGATCAAAACGCAATTGCCGGGCGGCACGACAAGGTCGAGAACTTCGTTTTTATGAACGGGTTTTCCGGCCATGGGTTGCAGCAAGCCCCCGCCATCGGGCGCGGCACGGCTGAGTTGATCACCCATGGCGCCTATCGCACGCTGGACCTCACCCCATTGGACTACGGGCGCATCACGCGGTCGGAGAAATTTATCGAAAAGGCCGTGATATGAAGCACCCCGAGAACACATTCCTCACGGCCATCCGCGCCGGGAAAAAGCAGTTGGGCCTCTGGGTCTCCCTCTCGGATGGCTATGCCGCCGAGGTGGTGGCCCATGCGGGCTATGACTGGGTAGTGCTGGATATGGAGCATGCGCCGAGCGACATGAAATCGGTGCTGGGCCAGCTACAGGCATTCTCGGGCAGCGACACAACGGCGATGGTGCGGCCCGATTGGAACGACGCGGTCAAGGTCAAACGCCTGATGGACCTCGGCGCGCCGGGGCTGCTGTTTCCAATGGTGCAATCCCCCGACGAGGCACGCGCTGCTGTCGCCGCCTGCCGCTATCCGCCGCGCGGCATCCGGGGTGTGGCCGGGCTGAACCGCGCCAACCAGTTTGGCCGGGTCGAGGATTACAACACCGAGGTTGAGAACCAGACCGCGATCCTGATCCAGCTTGAAACCCGCCCCGCCGTGGAAAACGCCGCCGCCTTTGCCGAGGTTGAGGGGATCGACGGCATCTTCTTTGGCCCCGCCGATATCGCCGCCGACATGGGACATTTGGGCCAGACCCTGCACCCCGAGGTTTGGGAGGTGATCCGCCCCGCCGCCAAGCTGCTAATGGACAAGGGCATTCCAGTGGGCACGTTGGTCACCGACCCCGATTTCGCCGCAACGCTGCTGAATGAGGGCTTTAGTTTCGTCGCCTGCGGGACTGACGTTGGTCTTTTGGCCAAAGGGGCCGACGCGCTGCGCGCCCAAGTACGCGACAAGATTTCTGAGACTTGAGAGGAAGATATTATGAAATTTAAGAAACTGGTCCTGACAGGCGCCGCCGGGCGGCTTGGCTCCTACCTGCGCGAACCACTGGCCGCGATGTGCGAAGAATTGGTCAGCACCGACATTGCTGATGACATCGGCAAGCTTTACGCTGGCGAGCGCTACGCCAAGGCCGATCTGGCTGAATATGATCAGATCGCTCCTCTGATGGAAGGTGCCGACATGGTCGTGCACTTCGGTGCCATCGTGGACGAGAAGCCTTTCATGGAACTGCTCGGCCCAAACTTCGTCGGTTCCTACAACGTCTGGGAGGCTGCCTATCAGGCAGGCGCACGCCGCGTGGTTTATGCCTCGTCCATCCACGCTGTGGGGATGCATAAGAAATCCGATTTCATCGGCATCGACGCCCCGCACAAGCCCGACACTTTCTACGGCCTCGCCAAATGCTTCACCGAAGACCTAGGCTCCATGTATTGGGACAAACGCCAGCTTGAATCCGTGCATCTGCGCATTCTCAGCGCAGCGCAGGTCAACAACTCCCGCGCGCTTGGATCGTGGCTGTCGTATGACGATCTGATCCAGCTTGTAACCCGCGCCGTTGACACGCCCTCAGTCGGTTTCTCGGTGATCTACGGTGTGTCGAACAACGACCGCGCCCCGGTGGACAACACCAAGGCGGCCTTCCTCGGCTACCGCCCCAAGGACAACGCCGAGCAATTCGCCGAAAAAGTGCTCGCCGAAGAAGGCCCGGTCGACATCACCGACCCCGGCCAGATGTGTCACGGCGGCCCCTTCGCCAAGGTCGATCTGGGCGAAAGCGGATTGGCACAGATGACCATCGTCAACGACAAGAAAGAGACCTGATCAGGCTCTGAGGAGGGACCGTCATGAAGCTGCAAGATCTCGACATCATCGTGACGGCCCCGCCCGCCCCCGGCTGGGGCGGGCGCTATTGGATACTGGTTAAAGTAATTACCGACACGGGCGTGACCGGTTGGGGCGAATGCTATGCCGCCAGCGTCGGGCCCGACGCGATGCGCGCAGTGATCGAGGATGTCTTTGCCCGCCATATGCTTGGCGAGAACCCCGAGAATGTTGAGCTGATGTTCCGCCGCGCCTATTCCGCGGGCTTCACCCAGCGGCCAGACCTGACTGTGATGGGCGTGTTTTCGGGGCTAGAGATCGCCTGTTGGGATATCTTGGGCAAAGACCGAGGCCGCCCAGTGCATGCGCTGATCGGCGGGCGTACCAATGACCGCGTGCGCGGCTATACCTACCTCTACCCCCTACCGCATCACGATATGGCGGAGTTCTGGACCTCGCCCGAGATGGCGGCGGAATCGGCGGCGGACTGCGTGGCGCGGGGCTATACGGCGGTGAAATTCGATCCCGCCGGTCCCTATACGCTGCGCGGCGGGCATATGCCTGCGATGTCGGATATCAGCACCTCCGTCGCCTTTTGCAAAGCCATCCGCGAGGCCGTGGGCGACCGTGCCGATCTGCTCTTTGGCACCCATGGGCAGTTCACCACCGCGGGCGCGATCAGGCTGGGGCAAGCGTTAGAGCCCTATAGCCCGCTCTGGTACGAAGAGCCGATCCCCCCAGACGCGCCCGAGCAGATGGCCAAGGTCGCGCGCGGCGTGCGCATCCCCGTGGCCACGGGCGAGCGGCTGACGACGAAGGCCGAGTTCGCGCCCCTGCTGCGCGCCGGTGCGGCAGAGATTTTGCAACCGGCGCTTGGCCGCGTCGGTGGCATTGCCGAGGCCAAGAAGATCGCAGCCATGGCCGAAGTCTATAACGCGCAGATCGCACCGCATCTTTATGCCGGGCCGGTGGAATGGGCGGCGAATGTGCAGCTTGCCACCGCGATCCCGAATATCCTGATGTGTGAGTGCATTGAGACGCCGTTTCACGATCAACTGATCAAGGGGTCAATCCGGGTGGAGGATGGGTTCATCACCGCACCCGAAGCGCCCGGTCTGGGGATCGAAGTGGACGAAGACCTTGCCCGCGCGCATCCCTACACAGGCGATGGGCTGCATCTGGAGATGCGCGAGGCGCCTTGCGACTATGTGAAAGGGAACAATTTTCAGGGCGGCGCGCCAGCGGATAGCCACTAGGCGCGCATACCCGGCCCGGATTCAAGCCGCAGGCGCCGGGCCATCGCCTGCCCGCCCCCCGGGTAGGCGATTTGGCGGGGCTTGGCGCAACTTCGCGAAGGCGCACCGAAGTTGCACTATAAAGTGGCATAAGGCACCCGCGGATCGCCGACCCGCAGGCATGCGCTGGCCCTCATCTACACCAACAACTCCCGCGCCGCTGCAACAATACCCTCCCGAGAGGGCAACGTCGCCGCATAGGCCGGACCCGTCGCGATAAAACTGTCCTCCGCCGTCAGCCGCGCAAAGCGCTTAACCCCGCGCTCGGCCATCAGCGCCATCAACGCTTCGGCTTGCCCGCCGGTGCGGCGGCATTCGTCAACGATCAGTACCGGCCGATCCCCAATCGCGGCCATTAGCGCCTCATCCGGCAACGGGGCCAACCAACGCAGGTCAATCACCCGCGCCGCGACACCCTGCTCGGCCAGATCATGCGCCGCCTGCTGGCTCAGATAATGCCCATTGCCATAGCTCACGATCGCTAAGTCGGCACCGTCGCCCGTGACACCAACCTCGCCCAAACCAATCCGCTGGTCCGGCGCCGGGTAGTGCCGCATCCAGCCGCCGTCCCCGGCCTCCAACAAATCCCGCATCGGGTAGAGCGCGATGGGCTCGACAAAGACCACCAACCGCTGCTCCTCGCGCGCCAAACGGTGCGCCTCGCGCAGCATCATCGCCGCATCATCCCCGGCGGACGGACATGCAATGATAATCCCCGGAATGTCGCGCAGCACGGCCAGCGAGTTGTCATTGTGGAAATGCCCGCCAAAGCCCTTCTGATACCCCAGCCCCGCGATGCGCAGCACCATCGGGTTGCTCCATTGCCCGTCCGAGAAGAACGGCAGCGTCGCCGCCTCGCCGCGCAACTGGTCTTCGGCGTTATGCAGATAAGCAAGGAACTGGATCTCGGGCATCGGGATAAATCCGTTGTGCGCCATGCCGATGGCCAGCCCCAAGATACTCTGTTCATCCAACAGCGTGTCGATCACCCGCCCCGGCCCAAAGCGGCCCTGCAACTTCTGCGTCACGCCATAGACGCCGCCCTTGCGGCCTACATCCTCGCCCATCAACATGGTCTCAGGATGCGCCAGCATCAGATCGTGCAGCGCCCAATTGATCAGCCGCGACATCGGCTGCGGGTTGTCCATCTGCGCCATATCGCTGCCGAAAGTCTCGCTCCGGGCATCCGCGCTCGGCCCGTTGCTGGGCGCACAGGCCCGCGCTGGCGGCACGAGACTCGCCATGACATCTGATGCCGTTTTCAAGCGCGGGCGTTTGACCACATCCTCGGCAGCTTTTGCCACGGCGTCTTGAGTGTCGCGGTAGATCGCCAGCGCCTCAGCAGCGTCGACCCCTGCCTCGACCAACAGCCGCGCAGAATGCAGCAGCGGATCATTCGCCTCATCCGCCTCCACCTCGGCCCGCGGCAGATAAGACGTCGCCACATCCGCCCCGGCATGGCCATAAAGCCGCACGGTTCGCAGGTGCAGGAAAGCAGGCTTGCGATGCACCCGTACCCAATCCGCCGCTTCCTTGGCTGCCGCGAATGCCGCATGCAGGTCCAGCCCGTCGCCCTCAAAATACTTCAACCCCGGCCGCGCGGACATAGAGGCTTTAATCCAGCCCGTCGGCGTCTTGGTCGAAATACCTATCCCATTGTCCTCGCAGACAAAGAGCAGCGGCAAAGGCACGCCCTGCACCGCCGTCCAACAGGCCGCGTTGATCGCCCCCTGCGCGGTGGAATGGTTCGCCGAGGCGTCCCCAAAACTGCACATGGCAATCGCATCACGCGGCAGGATCGCATGCTCAGGCCGGTTCCGCCGTGCCATGCCGATGGAATGCGCCGCCCCGACAGCTTTGGGCAGATGGCTGGCGATGGTCGAGGTCTGCGGCGGGATCATCAGCGGCCGCGAGCCCAGCACCTTATGTCGTCCGCCACTGATCGGATCTTCAGCCGAACAGGCGAAACTCAGGAGCATATCGCGCAGCATGTCCTGCCCCTCGGCCTGATCGGCCCGGGCAATCTGGAACGCCGCATCGCGGTAATGCAGGAAGGCAATATCATCCACGCGCAGCGCCGCTGCTACTGCCGCCATGCCCTCATGGCCCGACGAGCCGATAGTATAAAAACCCTGCCCCTCTTTCTGCATCACGCGGCTTTGCAGGTCGAGCGCGCGGCTCAACACCTGCGCGCGGTAAAGCTGCTCTAACGCGGCACGATCAAGCGCCTTTTTATCGGAGGTGGAATCGGGAAAATCCCCCGCCGCAACGCGACGGAGGAAGTTCTCATGAACGATGGCAACGCGGTCCATGGGGCCTCTTGGTATTTGAAATTTTGCCTCAAGGGAGGCGCGTTGGGGGGGGAGGTGATCCCCCCAAACCGTTTCTTAAAAGAACGCCTGCAGGCCGGTCTGAGCGCGGCCCAAGATCAGCGCGTGGACGTCGTGCGTGCCCTCATAGGTGTTCACCGTCTCAAGGTTCATCATGTGACGGATCACTTGGAATTCACCCGAGATACCGTTGCCACCGTGCATGTCACGCGACATGCGCGCCACGTCCAGCGCCTTGCCACAGTTGTTGCGCTTGACGATCGAGATCATCTCAGGCGCAGCATTGGCGGCGTCCATCAAACGACCCACTTGCAATGACCCCTGAAGGCCGAGCGAGATTTCGGTCATCATGTCCGCCAGCTTTTTCTGGAACAGTTGTGTCTGCGCCAGCGGCTTGTTGAACTGCTTGCGGTCCAGACCGTACTGGCGCGAGGCGTGCCAGCAGAATTCGGCAGCGCCCATCGCGCCCCAAGAGATGCCGTAACGGGCACGGTTCAGACAGCCGAACGGGCCTTTCAGCCCCTGCACATGTGGCAGCAGCGCGTCTTCGCCGACTTCGACACCGTCCATGACGATCTCGCCGGTGATGGAGGCGCGCAAGCTAAGCTTGTTGCCGATCTTTGGCGCGCTCAAACCCTTCATGCCTTTTTCCAGCACGAAGCCACGGATCTTGTTGTCGTGCTCTTCGGACTTGGCCCAAACAACGAAAACATCGGCGATGGGGGAGTTGGAGATCCACATCTTGGAGCCGGTCAGCTTGTAGCCATTCGCTGTTTTCACGGCGCGGGTCTTCATGCCCGCAGGGTCAGAACCCGCGTCAGGTTCGGTCAGACCAAAGCAGCCAATCCATTCGCCCGAGCACAGCTTCGGCAGATATTTCTGGCGCTGCTCTTCCGAGCCATAGGCATAGATCGGATACATGACGAGGCTCGCCTGAACCGACATCATCGAGCGGTAGCCGCTGTCGACCCGCTCAACTTCGCGCGCGACCAGACCGTAGGAGACATAGTTGCCGCCCAAGCCACCGTATTCTTCGGGGATGGTGACGCCCAAAAGGCCCATGTCACCCATCTCACGGAAGATGCCCGCGTCGGTTTCTTCGTTGGCGAAAGCGTCGATCACGCGCGGCTGCAGCTTTTCTTGTGCATAAGCACGGGCGGAGTCGCGGATCATGCGTTCGTCTTCGGTCAACTGGCTGTCAAGGCGGAAGGGATCCTCCCAGTCAAAAGTACCAAGATCGGGTTTATCTTTGGCGCGCAGCTTGGGGGCTTCGGCAGTCATGAGGCATCCTTTCGGGTGAGGTAATTTGCGGCAGTATTGCAAATTGGCGCGGCGAACTCTATCGCTGCTTTGTCCTGAGTTCATGAGAAAAAGTCATATGATCGCCCCGCGCCGCTTTTTACCGTCGATCTCGGCCTTACTGTCATTTGAGGCGGTAGTGCGGCTTGGCACGGCCACGGCAGCAGCGCAGGAGCTGAACCTGACCCAAAGCGCGGTGAGCCGTCAGATCAAGACGCTAGAGGATCAGCTGGGCGTGTCACTGATGATCCGGCAGGGGCGGCGGCTTTCGCCCACTCAGGCCGGATTGGACTATGTCACGCAGGTGCGCGATATCCTGAACCGGCTGGCGCAGGCTTCGGTCTCGGCTCGGACCAACCCCACCGGTGGCACGCTTGATTTGGCGATCCTGCCCGCCTTTGGGATGCACTGGCTCGCCCCACGGCTGCGCGATTTCGCGCGGGCGCATCCTGAGGTGACGGTGAACCTCTCCACCCGGTTGCATCCCTTTGCCTTTGCGGGCAGCCGCTTCGACGCCGCCATTCATTTTGGTCATGAAGACTGGCCCGGCGTGCGCTACCTGCCGCTTCTGCCGGAAACGGTGGTGGCGGTCTGCGCGCCTGACTTGCTGGCCGAACCGCTGGAGGATGCGCGCGACGTGCGCCACTTGCCGCTGCTGCATCTGGAGACCCGCCCGCGCGGATGGGCGCGCTGGCTGTCGTCTCTGGGTGTGACCGATGAGCCGCCGGGCGGGATGATGTTTGACCAATTTTCAACCATGGCGCAGGCAGCAATCCACGGGCTGGGCGTGGCGCTGTTGCCGACGTTTTTCGCGCGCCCCTACCTGCGGGATGGTCAATTGGTGCTGGCGGCCTCGCAAACCACCCAGAGCATCGGCAACTACTATCTTGTTTGGCCCGAAGATCGGGATGAAACCGCCGCTCTTGCGTCCTTTCGCGCATGGCTGGCCCAGCAAGCCGAAGCAGTGGCGACCGATTAAACCGACCCCAAGACGGCCAAAGTTATGCCGCATTCACCCTATACTGAAGCGGCCAATCCGCCCGCGTCGGGCGACTTTGAGGAGCAGATCATGCTAAGTTCATATCGTAAAAGCGCTGGTGCTCTGGCCCTAGCCATAAGTGTTTTCGGGGCCACCGGCGCAAGCGCCGAAACCCGCTATGTGCTGATCGTTGACGGTGCCTATTTCCCATCAGTTTCGCACGTGCAACCGGGCGATCAGGTGGTTTTCACCAACAATGCCACGGGCGGCCACACGGTCACCGGCGACGCAGAAGCTTGGACCAGCGGCGCAATCCCTGTGAACGGCAGCTATACGCTCGATATCACCGCTGAGACCCCCACCACATTTAGGGGCCAAACATCAGATAACACCGAGTTTGAAGGGGCGATCAGTTTCGACGTGCCTGTCACGCAGTAACGCGGCAGCCTCGCGCAAGACCAAAGCCCCGCCATGCTGCGGGGCTTTGTCGTTTTAGCGATCCACCTTACTGAGCAAAGACACGTTCCATATCCGCGAAACCTTTGACCTCAATCGGGTTGCCCGACGGGTCGCGGAAGAACATCGTCGCCTGCTCTCCCGGCTCGCCTTCAAAACGCAGCGAAGGCTCGATCACGAAATCGACCTTTGCGCCCTTCAGCCGCTCGGCCAGCGCCTTCCAATCGTCCATCTGCAGGACAACGCCCAGATGCGGCATCGGCACCATATGTTCGCCGACCTTCCCGGTGGCCTGCGTGGCGAAAGGCTCTCCCAGATGCATCGAAATTTGATGCCCGAAGAAGGAATAATCGACCCAAGTCTCGGTCGAGCGGCCCTCGGTGCAGCCCAGCACATCGCCATAAAAGGTGCGGGTTTGGTCAAGGTCACGGACGTTGTAGGCAAGGTGGAACGGGGTGAGCATTGGTGGTCTCCTGTTTATCTGCCGCCTGTGTATCTTGCGGGCACAAAGGTGCAAGTACGACCCGCGCCGCAGATCGAAGACAAGGGGCCAAGGGCCGCCAGCCCCGCATAAGAAAAGGGCGCGTCCGAAATCGGACGCGCCCCTAAAAAATCAGGTTTGACCCCGTTTTACTTCATGGTGATCCGACCATCGGTATAGGGTTTATATGTCCCATCCTTCGCCAGATACTCTGCCGTGACATCCGCCAGATCGGGGCCGTAGTCATAGGCGTTATCGGCCTCTTTGAACATCGCATAGCCATCGCCGCCATTGCGAACGTAGTTGTTCGAGACGGCGCCATAGGTCTTTTCAGGATCAATCGGCGCACCTGCGACCATCACATCGCTGATCCGGCTGCCAGCTTCGGCCTTAGGGTCGAAGGCAAAGGACATGCCAGCCACTTGCGGGAAGCGCCCTGCGCCCTCTTCATGCTGGCTCACGCCGTTCTCCAGCGCCTCAACCAGTTGTGCGCCGGTGACTTGGAAGGTCGACAGTGTGTTCTGGAACGGCAACACGGTGAGCACTTCGCCCATCGTCACTTCGCCCGCGTCGATAGAGGCACGCAGCCCGCCCGAGTTTGCAATCGCCACGTCGATACCTTGATCCTTCACCCGGTCAAGCATCGCATCGGCCACAAGGTTGCCCATTGAGCATTCCTGCGCGCGACAGCTGCCGCGTTCACCGTCGATTGCCTCGGCTGTATCGGCCACCACCCGGTTGCGGATTTCCTCAAGCGGTTTGGCGGCTTCGGCGATACGGTCAACGGTGGGCTGATCCTCGGTCACGGCAGCGTCCATGATCAGCGGCTCACCCTCGGCCTTGGTGATGTTGCCCTCATCGTCAAAGGTCACATTCAACTCGCCAAGGAATTTGCCATAGGCATAGGCCTGCACGATCGCAGTTTCGCCCACCATGGTGGGGTACGGCCCTTCAGCACCCTCGTCCGTGTTGCTGAGCAGCGTGTTCGTGTGGCCGCCGACGATCACGTCGACCCCGGTGGTTTCAGCTGCGACTTTCTGGTCAACGCCATAGCCTGAGTGGCTGAGCACGATGATCTTGTTCACACCCTTAGCAATCAGCAGATCGACCTCACCCTGCACGGCAGCCACAGGGTCAGAGAAGGTGATGTTGTCGCCGGGGCTGGCCAACTCATGCGTGTCTTGGGGCGTCAGGCCGATCAAGCCGATCTGTTCGCCGCCCTTTTCGATCACGGTCGACTTGGCCAGCTTGTCGGCCAGAAGCGGCTCGCCAGAGACATCGGCATTGGACATCAGCACCGGAAATTCCAAGGCGTCCATAAAGCCGCGCAGCACTTCGGGGCCATCGTCGAATTCGTGGTTGCCCACAGTCATCGCGTCATAGCCCATCTGGTTCATCATCTCGGCGGCCAGTGCGCCTTTGTACTGGGTGTAGAACAACGTGCCCTGAAACTGGTCGCCCCCATCCACAAGGATGCTGTTGCCTGCACGCTCGCGCGCCTCGGTGATCGCGGTCATCAAACGGCCAGAGCCGCCGAAACATTCGCCTGCTGTGTTGTCTTCGGCACCGCAAGGGCCGTCATATTTGCTGATAGGCTCAAAACGCGCATGGAAATCGTTGGTGTGCAAAATGGTGAGGTTATACTCAGCCGCCGCCATGCCACTGGTCAGCGCCAGTGCTGCGGTCGCAGTCAGGAATCGTTTCATGATAGTTCCCCTGTTGGTTGTTATGCCGGTATCGTGGCGTGGGGTTCGGCCCGTGTCAAAGGTCATATCGCCTGCCCTATGGTCAGCCTGAAGGTCTTGACCCCGCGCCGCCCGGCGGGCATCAGAAGTCATGCTGATTTTTAAGATATTCCGCGCCGACGAATGGGCGGCGCTGCGCAAGAACGGGGCCACCGATGGGGCGCCGATTGATGTGACCGATGGCTATGTGCATTTCTCAACCGCCGAACAGGCTGAAGAGACTGCCGCCAAACATTTCGCGGGGGTCGATGGGCTCTTCCTGCTCGCCGTTGAGGCCGAGACGCTGGGCAATGCGCTGAAATGGGAGCCCTCGCGCGGGGGCGCGTTGTTTCCGCATCTCTACCGCCAGCTTAAACTGGGCGATGTGGTTTGGGCGCAGCCCTTGCCACTGGTAGACGGCGCGCATGAATTCCCCGCCGGTCTAGGCGAAGCAGGCGCATGATGCCGCTGATCGAAAAAATGGGCCTCAGCGCGCTGCACCGGGTTGATCCTGAAGCGGCCCATGGTCTGGCGATCCGTGCTTTACGGGCGGGCCTTGCCCCAGCTCCCGGTCCGGAAACCTCTCCCCGGCTGCACACAACGATCGCCGGGCTTGATCTGCCGAACCCCGTAGGACTGGCCGCGGGCTTTGACAAGAACGCGACCGCTGTGGCTCCGCTCAGCCGGGCTGGATTTGGCTTTATCGAAGTGGGGGCTGCCACGCCCCTGCCCCAACCCGGCAACCCACGCCCGCGTCTGTTTCGCCTGACCGAAGACCGCGCGGCGATCAACCGCTTCGGTTTTAACAACGACGGGATGGAGGCGATCTGCGCGCGGCTTTCGCAGCGCGGCGCTGGCGTTCCGGTGGGGCTGAACCTTGGCGCGAACAAAACCAGCCCCGACCGCGCCGCTGATTTCGCCCGCGTGATGACCGCCGCACGCAATCACGTCGATTTCGCCACGGTCAACGTCTCATCCCCCAATACCGAGAAGCTGCGCGATCTTCAGGGCAAAGCGGCGCTGTCGGCCCTGCTCGAAGGGGTGATGGAGGTGCGCGGTGCGACGCCCGTGTTCCTGAAAATAGCCCCCGATCTCAGCCCTGTGGAGATTGAGGAAGTGGCCGAGGTTGCCCAAAATTCGGGCGTCGCTGCCATTATCGCAACCAATACCACACTTGACCGAACCGGTCTTGCCAGTGCCCACGCGAGCGAGGCCGGTGGCCTTTCCGGCGCACCGCTGTTTGAGCGCTCGACCCGCGTTCTGGCACGGCTCGCCGGGCTGACCGACATCCCGCTGATCGGGGTTGGTGGCGTATCAGACGCCGAAACCGCTTACGCCAAGATCTGCGCAGGTGCCTCGGCCCTGCAACTCTATACCGCGCTGGTGTTTGGCGGCCTTGGACTGGTGCGTGAGATCACCTCCGGGCTGGAGACGCTGCTCGCCCGCGATGGCTTAGCCACTGTGGCCGAGGCCGTGGGCAGCAAGCGCGAGGACTGGCTATGATCACCCTGTGGCACAACCCGCGCTGCTCAAAGTCCCGCCAGACGCTGGCGTTGATTGAAGAAGCCGGAGTGCCCGTGACCGTCCGCCGCTATCTCGAAGACGCGCCGACACGGGATGAGATCGTGGCCGCCCGCGACACCCTCGGCCTGCGCGCTATCGAGATGCTGCGGACGGGCGAAAAGGTCTTTAAAGAGTTGAACCTGACCAAGGACAGCCCCGAAGACATGTTGCTCAATGCGATGGCCGCCCATCCGATCCTGATCGAACGCCCCATCGCCTTTGCCCAAGGTCGCGCCGTGATTGGCCGCCCGCCCGAAGCGGTACGGGTGCTGCTCTAACCCGCCGCGCGCTCCAACGCGGGGTAGCGCAGGCCCAATGTGACGCCCCGCACCACGAAGGACACCAGCAGCGAAATCCACAACCCGTGGTTGCCCAGACTCGGCACCAGCAGCAACGCTACGGCGACATAAATCAAGAACGACACCAGCATCATATTGCGCATATCGCGTGATCGGGTGGCGCCGATGAAGATCCCATCGAGCATGAAGGCCGCACAGCCCAACAGCGGCGCCGCAACCATATAGGGCAAATAGACCCGCGCGAGGTCTTGCACGTCGGGCGCTTTGGCCATCAGGTCGATGATTATGCCGCCGCCAACCGCAAAGGCCACGGCCATCACAGCACTCACCAACAGCGCCCAGCCCGAGGTCAGCAACGCCCCGCGCCGCAGAACCTCACGCTGGCCCGCGCCGAACGCCCGGCCCACGATCGCTTCGGCAGCAAAGGCGAAACCATCAAGGCCGTAAGCGGTGATCATCAGGAATTGCAGCAGCACCTGATTGGCGGCCAAGGTTACATCGCCCAGGCCCGACCCCATGAAAAGGAACGAGACAAAGATCGCCTGCAAAAGCAGCGAGCGGATCAGGATGTCAGTGTTCACCTGCATCATCCGTTTCCAGCGCGGCCCGTCAAAGACCTGCGCCCAGTCCCGCCAAGCCACCCCGGCAAAGGCCGCCCGGCAGAACCACAGCCCGAAGATGGCCCCGCTCCATTCCGCAAGGAAGGTGGCAATCGCCACGCCCTCGACACCCCAGCCAAGACCCAGCACAAACCACAGATCAAGCAGGATGTTCAGCCCGTTCATCCAGACCTGAAGTACCAGCACAGCGCGGCTGCGCTCTTGGGCGATCAGCCAGCCGGTGATCGCATAGATCGAAATGGCGGCAGGCGCAGACCAGATGCGGATCGCCATATATTGCCGCGCCAGCCCTTCGACTTCGGCAGAGGCAGGGGCGACCTGAAAGGAGGCCCAGAACAGCGGCCATTGCAGCGCCATGAGCACGAGCCCCGCGCCCGCGCCGATCAGCAGGCCGCGCGTCAAAAGAGCCGCGACTTCTCCTTCTTCGCCATTGCCCGCCGCCTGCGCGGTCAGCCCGACGGTGCCCATCCGCAGAAAGCCGAAAATCCAATAGAGCGCCGAAAGGATGATCGCCCCCAGCCCGACCGCGCCGATGGGGGCCGCTGCGCCCAACTGGCCCACCACGCCCGTATCGACCGCGCCGAGGATCGGCACAGTGGCGTTGGAAATCACGATGGGCAGGGCAATCTTGAGGACCCGGCGATGGGTCACCACATCACGCGCGGCCAGTGTGCCACGCTCAACCGCGCGCACCTCAGCGTCGGTGAGCGGCTCGGCCTCTGGTCCCGCCTCAGCCACGCCGTTGCGGCATTAGGAAATGGCCGGTGGCCTGTGCAAATATACGGCTGCGGTTGTCCTGCCACGCCTCAGCATGAACCGAGGCATAGCGCCGTCCCGAGCGGTTAATCCGCGCCCGCGCATACGCGTCGCGTGGCAGGCCGGTGCGCAAGTAATCCACTGTGAAATCAATCGTCTTTGGCAGCCGTGTCAGGTGGTCACTGTCCAGATTATCCAGATCAAGCGCGCCGCTTTCCATGTCTTCCCAGATCAAACCCCAGCTCAGCGTGATGATCGCTGTCACCTCAAGAAACGCAGCCGTTGCGCCGCCATGCAGCGCGGGCAGGATAGGGTTGCCAATCAACTGCTCGGAAAAGGGCATGACCCCAGTCAACTCATCGCCGCGGCGCTCAAACTCGATGCCAAGAAAACGGATATAGGGCACGCCTTCTACCATGGCGCGCAGCACCCCGTCGCGGCGCTGTTTGACGACCTGCACTGGCTCTGGCTTGCGATGTTTGGTCATTTGTGGCCCTCCACAGTGAAGGTTCCGGTGGCCGTGGCGACAAGGTTTTCGGCATCTTCATCAGTCGCCGTGGCGCGCACAAAGGCGACCGAGCGGGTAACGTGATAGCAAGTCGCGCGGGTCGTTATCGTCTGGCCCGGCTTTGCCGCGCGCAGGTATTCAATGCGCAGATCCATCGTGGCCGTCGCGGCGGGATTGCTGGGATGGCTCATCACTGCGGCCCCACAACAGGTGTCCATCAAGGCCGAGACCGCCCCGCCGCTGATCACGCCAGTTTTCGGGTCGCCGATAAGTTTTTCATCATAGGGCATCGTGATCTCGGCAGAGCCGTCGCCCAGCTCCTGCAGCTCCATCCCAAGCGCCATCGAATGGGGCAACGCTTGAATGAACTGTCGTGCCATCTTCAACTTGTCCGACATGTGGCTCGACCTCGTGTATCTGATTTCGACCTTTATCACGGGGGGATAGCGAAAGGGCAAGACCACCTGTTGCGCATCCCCGCGGCTGACAATACTTTGCCTGAAGGGGGAAAACACTTTGGACGATGAACGCCTGACATTCAAAGAGATGTGCGCCGCATTCGACGTGACGCCACGCACCTTGCGCTATTACGAATATATCGAATTGCTACAGCCGCACCGCGAAGGGCGCTCTCGTTTCTATGGCCCGCGCGAACGCGCGCGGATGAAGCTGATCCTGCGCGGCCGCAAGTTTGGCTTTGCGCTGGAAGACATCCGCCAGTGGCTGTTGATCTACGAGAAAGAGGGCACAGAGGCACAGATGCGCGCTTGGGTGACTATGGCGGATGGGCAACTGTCGGAATTGGCCGAGCAACGCCGTCAGTTGGACGAAGCGATGGCAGAATTGCAAAAGCTGCGTAATGACACCGCCGCAGCAATCGGATCGGGCCAAGGCTAACCCCCGCCCTCCTGCGAAAGTTCAGTGGCTGCTGCGCTGAGACAGCTGCCCGATGAGCATTTGTAAATCAGCCGCAATGCGAATGAGGTCAGACACCGTATCTGGGTTTGTGGCTCCGGCCAAATCAAAGGCGCTATTTTCAATGATCTCCGAAGCGGCTTTAAGGTCCGTGACCACGCGTTGGCGCGTCTTATGGTCGGAACCGTTTCCAGTCCCGTTACCCGTGCCTGTTTTCTCGTCTTCGTCTGACATACCTCACGCCTTTCTAGGTCAAGTTCCCTGCCCTACAGAGCGCC
The DNA here is from genome assembly GCF_038900015.1 of Sulfitobacter sp. AS92. Classification (NCBI taxonomy): domain Bacteria; kingdom Pseudomonadati; phylum Pseudomonadota; class Alphaproteobacteria; order Rhodobacterales; family Roseobacteraceae; genus Sulfitobacter; species Sulfitobacter sp. AS92. Next base: position 96,286 of record NZ_JBBMQL010000005.1, on the reverse strand, counting down.
CCCGCCGGGGTCATGTCACGCAGTCACGCGACAGCACAGCACGCTATTATGGCACCCGTTACGGCGCGTTGTCTTTTGGACGGCGCAGCAGTCCTGCCCCCAGCCCCCGAATGGCTGCGGTGGTACGATCGTTTACGTCGAGCTTAGCAAAAATTCGGCGCACGATCGTATCCACCGTATGCGGGGAAATCCCAAGTATCTCAGCGATGACACCGTTGCTTTTGCCGGTAGCAATCCACTCCAACACCTCAATTTCACGCGGAGAGAGGCCAAAATCACGGGGCGATTGGCTCTCGGCCAAAGCGCAATACCGCAGGTGCGCAATCTGGGCGGCACAAAGGAGTTTATAGAGCGCAATCGGTGACAAACGCGCCTGTTTCGCCGCAAATCCCAGCCCCACGACGGCAGAATCTCCGCCAGGCCCGTGGACCTTTAGGGAAATGCCGTCATTTGGATACCGCCCCAGTAGCCTTTCCATATATGCACGCTCAGCGCGGGTAAGGCGGGCTTCTTTGGACACGGCTGACCAATAGACCGGCAGAACCTGCTGTCGGGCTATGGCCTCGACAGGGCTTTCGCGCAATTTTTCGACATCTAAGAATCGCGAATGCCACCGGGGCGGCTCTGCACCCGTCGCCTCATACCGATAGAGGATTGCTGGCGCGCCTGCGCTATCGCCATGATAGCTCACCAAATCGATCCCACACGGTTGATAATAGGCCAGCCCACAAGCCAATAGGCTCGCTGCGGTCTTAGCGTCCTGACAACACTGAACCAGCTCATCCAGCGTTTTAGGACTATGTTGACTGAGGTCGATCATCTCCCGTCCACTCCGATGCCCAGCGCCGTGGAGCGGACAGCCCGCCCCCACAGCGTATGTCAAACCAAACGGTCGTTACCTCGCGCGCAAAGTGACGCAACGTATCGCTTACGTCAACGTCAGCTTCCGTTGTATCAGAAACGCCAGTCCCCACCTAAAGTCCTGAAACGACCATTGGAGAGTGATGAGATGACCGCCGACACGCTGACCATTCGCCAGATGTGCGACGCCTTTGAAGTAACCCCCCGCACCCTGCGCTTCTATGAGGCGAAAGAGTTGCTCTTCCCACTGCGGGAAGGTCAAAAACGGCTGTTCACCAAAAGCGATCGCGCCCGGCTCAAGCTGATCCTGCGCGGCAAACGTTTTGGGTTCAGCCTCGAAGAAATTCGCCAGTTGCTCGACCTATACCACATGGGCGACCAACAGCAGACTCAAATCGCCGCCGCCTATGACGTGGCCCGCGCCCGCTTGGCCGATCTAGAATCGCGCCGCGAAGAGCTGAACGAGGCGATTGATGACCTCAAGGACCAGTTGAAATGGGGGGAAAAGATGATTGCCTCCATGAACCAGCCGCGCCGCGCCGCTGAATAATTATTAGCACTATTAAAAAGACCACCCGGAGAGCCTTAGATGCCCAGCTACACAGCCCCCACCAAAGACCTGCAATTCGTCCTGCATGACGTGCTGAAAGTCACCGAAAGCAAGACCCCCGGCTATGACGAGCTGGAGCCTGATTTCACCTCCGCCATCCTTGATGAAGCGGGCAAGCTGACCTCCGAAGTCCTCGCCCCGCTCAATGCCGTGGGCGACAAGGAAGGCTGCCGTCTGGAGAATGGCGTGGTCTATACGCCCAAGGGGTTCAAAGAAGCCTTTGAGAAGGTCAAAGAAGGCGGCTGGCCCGGTCTCGACATGCCCGAACAATACGGTGGGCAGAACATGCCCTATGTCATCGGCACGGCTGTCGGCGAGATGTTTTCCGCCGCGAACCAAGCCTTTACCATGTACCAAGGCCTGACCCACGGCGCGGCCTCTGCGATCCTCGCCCATGGCACCGACGCGCATAAAGACACCTATCTGCCCAAGATGGTCTCCTGCGAATGGACCGGTACCATGAACCTGACCGAGCCGCATTGCGGCACCGATCTGGGCCTGATGCGCACCAAAGCCGCCCCCCAAGACGACGGCAGCTACAAAATCTCCGGCCAGAAGATCTTTATTTCGTCCGGCGAACACGACATGGCCGACAACATCATCCATCTGGTGCTGGCCAAGATCGAAGGCGGCCCAGAGGGCATCAAGGGCGTGTCGCTCTTCATCGTGCCGAAGTTCATGGTCAACGAAGACGGTTCCTTGGGTGAACGCAACGGCGTCTCCGTCGGCTCCATCGAAGAAAAGATGGGCATCCACGGCAACTCCACCTGCGTGATGAACTACGACGGCGCGACCGGCTATCTGCTGGGCACCGAGCATAAGGGCATGCGCGCCATGTTCACCATGATGAACGAAGCCCGCGTCGGCGTCGGCATGCAGGGTCTGGCACAGGCCGAAGTAGCTTACCAAAACGCCGTGATCTACGCCAATGATCGCCTGCAAGGCCGCGCCGTGACCGGTGCCGTGGCCCCCGAGAAAGCCGCCGATCCGCTGATCGTGCACCCCGACATCCGCCGCTCGCTGATGGATCAGAAAAGCTTCGTCGAAGCCGCCCGCGCCTTCATCCTCTGGGGTGCGACAATGATCGACGCGGCTCACCGCGCCGATGACAAAGACGCTGATGGCCTCGTGTCGCTGCTGACCCCAGTCATCAAAGGCTTCCTGACCGACCAAGGCTACGACATGACCGTAAAGGCCCAGCAGGTTTACGGCGGCCACGGCTATATCGAAGAATGGGGCATGTCCCAATTCACCCGCGACGCCCGTATCGCGCAGATCTACGAAGGTGCCAACGGCGTGCAAGCGCTTGACCTCGTAGGCCGCAAATTGGCGCAGGACGGCGGCAAACACGTCATGGCCTTCTTTGACCTGATCAAAGGCTTCATCAAGGACAACGCCGGCCAAGATGCCGAGTTCGACGCGGCCTTCCTTGACCCGCTCAAAGCGGCCAGCAAGGACCTGCAATCAGCGGGCATGTACTTCATGCAAAACGGCATGAAGAACCCCAACCACGCGCTCGCGGGCTCCAACGACTTCATGCATATGTTCGGCCATGTCTGCTTGGGCCTGATGTGGGCCAAGATGGGTCTGGCGGCGAAAGAGGCGTTGAAGAACGGCAGCGGCGACGCCACGTTCTACGAGACGAAGCTCGCGACCGGGCGCTACTATATGGCACGGCAACTGCCCGCCACGGCCCTACACCTGACCCGCATCCAATCGGGCGCGGATACTGTCATGGCGCTGGAGGCCGCAAACTTCTAAAACGGGTGGTGGGGGCCTGTCCCCCACCCTGCCCAACACCCGGAGAGACCATGCCCAAACGCTTTCGCCTGACCCGCCGTTTTCCGATCGCCATGACCGAAGAAGGCTACCGCAGGCTCAAAAAGTTCAGCACGGATGCAGGTCTTGATGAAGGTGAAGCACTGTCGTTCCTGTTCGAGAATTTTAACTCGGTCATGAATGAAGAAAACCTGACCGCGCGGCTGCGCCTGTTCAACGCCGAACTGGAAAGTCGCAAACGCTGAACCCTTGGGGAGGGGGCCAGAAGATGCAGAACTCAACATCCAAATGGATGACCGACGAACACCAGATGATCGCCGATATGACGGCGCAGTTCATCAACACCGAATGGGCACCCAAGTTCGAGAAATGGCGCAAGCAAGGCCAGATGGACCGCGAGACATGGGCCCAAGCCGGTGAGCTCGGCCTGCTCTGCCCCTCGGTGCCCGAAGAATACGGCGGCGCAGGCGGTGATTTCGGCCACGAAGCCGCCATCCTGATCGAAGGCTCCCGCGCCAACCTCGCCTCATGGGGGCACGGCATCCACTCGGGGATCGTGGCGCATTACATCCTCGCCTATGGCACCGAAGATCAAAAGAAGCGCTGGCTGCCCAAAATGGTCTCGGGCGAGCTGGTCGGCGCGCTGGCGATGACCGAACCCTCCACCGGCTCGGACGTGCAGCGGATCAAGACCAAAGCCGTGCGCGACGGAAACGCCTATAAGCTCTCGGGCCAAAAGACCTTCATTACCAACGGCCAGCACGCCAACCTGATCATCGTCGCCGCCAAGACCGACCCGAAGGAAGGCTCCAAAGGCGTCTCGCTCGTCGTCGTCGAAACCGACGGGGCACAGGGTTTCCAACGCGGCCGCAACCTCGACAAAATCGGCCTGCACGCCGCCGACACCTCGGAACTGTTCTTCGACAATGTCGAAATCCCGCCCGAAAACATTCTCGGCCAAGAAGAAGGCCAAGGCTTCTACCAGATGATGAAGCAGCTTCCCCAAGAACGGCTGATCATCGGCTGCGGCGCGGTGGGTGCCATGGAAGGCGCCGTGGCGCGTACGATCGCCTACTGCAAAGAACGCGAAGCCTTTGGCGGTCCGCTGACCCAGTTCCAGAACACCCGCTTCCAACTGGCCGAAGTCAAAACCAAAACCGCGGTATCGCGGGCATTCCTTGACGAATGCATCGCCGAACATCTGCGCGGCGAGTTGACTGTCGATAAAGCCGCAATGCAAAAATATTGGCTCACCGACACTCAAGGCGAAGTGCTCGACGCCTGCTTGCAACTGCACGGCGGCTACGGCTTCATGCAGGAATATGCCGTTGGCGAAATGTGGGCCGACGCGCGGGTGCAACGGATCTATGGTGGCACCAATGAGATCATGAAGGAACTGATCGCGCGCAACCTTTAACAGCGCGCCAGGGCCCGACCGTTGCGCAGAGGTATTTGAGAAAGGATGAAGATATGGCACACCCTGCCCCTTCATCCTTTTAAAAATACCGTCCGAATGTGCAGCGGGCGCCAACAGAATGAGGAGAAAAGACACATGACCATTCAGCTCTATTGCTTTGGTGAATCCGGTAATGCTTACAAAGCTGCGCTTGCACTTGAACTGGCCGGACTGGACTGGGAGCCGGTCAAGGTCGACTTCTTTGGCGGCCAGACGCGCCAGCCGGACTACCGCGCGCAGATCAATAACATGGGCGAAGCACCGGTGATGATTGACGGCGATCTGCGGCTCACGCAATCGGGCGTGATTCAGGATTACGTAGCGGAAAAGTCAGGCAAATTCGGCGGGCGCGACGCGACGGAACGGCGTGAAATCCTGCGGTGGGTGCTATGGGATAACCACAAGCTTAGTGGCGTTGCCGGGATGACACGTTTTCTGATGAACTTTCTACCCGAGGACAAACGCCCTGCAGAGGTCATCGCCTTTAGCCAAGGACGGCTTAAGGCAGCCTACGGCGTGCTGAACGACCATCTCGACGGCCGCGACTGGATCGTGGGCGACGAGCTGACCAATGCGGACCTGAGCTGTTGCGGGTATCTTTACTACCCCGAACCTTTCGGGTTCGACCGCAGCGACTGGCCGCATATCGACGCGTGGCTCACGCGTCTGAGCGAAACACCGGGCTGGAAAGCCCCATACGACCTGATGCCCGGCAGCCCTGCTGACCGCGCTTGATCCCGGAGGACATGAATATGACCCAAGACGTTTACATCTACGACGCCCTGCGCACCCCCCGCGGCAAGGGCCGCAAGGACGGCGCTTTGCACGAGGTTACTTCGCTGCGGCTTTCGGCTTTGACACTGAATGCACTAAAAGAGCGCAATAATCTGGAAGGTTACGCCGTTGAAGACGTGATCTGGGGTAACGTCACACAGGTGATGGAACAGGGTGGCTGTCTTGCGCGCTCGGCGGTGCTGGCTTCTGATCTGGATGAACGCATCCCCGGTTTGGCGATCAACCGTTTCTGTGCTTCGGGCATGGAGGCTGTGAACCTTGCCGCCAACCAAGTCAAAGGCGGCGCGGGCAATGGCTATATTGCCGGCGGTGTTGAAATGATGGGCCGTGTCGCGATGGGCGCGGACGGGGCAGCGATTGCAGTGGACCCGACGCTGGCGATGGAGAAATACTTCGTCCCGCAGGGCATCTCGGCGGACATTATCGCCACCGAGTTCGGCTTTACCCGCGATGAGGCGGATCAATTGGCCATGCAGTCTCAGCAGCGCGCGGCGCGGGCTTGGGACGAGGGGCGCTTTGACAAATCGGTCATCACCGTGCGCGATCAGAATGGCCTCGCGATCCTTGATCGTGACGAATACATGCGCCCGCAAACCGACATGCAGTCACTTGGCGGCTTGAACCCTGCCTTCCAGCAGATGGGCGAAGTCATGCCCGGCTTCGACAAGATCGCGCTGATGAAATACCCGCATCTGGAGCGGATCAACCACATCCACCATGCGGGCAACTCGTCTGGCATCGTTGACGGCGCCGCTGCTGTGTTGATCGGCAACAAGGAGTTTGGCGAACAGCACGGTCTGAAGCCCCGCGCCCGTATCCGCGCCACGGCCAAGATCGGCACCGACCCGACCATCATGCTGACCGGCCCGGTGCCGGTGACCGAAAAAATCCTCAACGACAACGGCATGACCATCGGCGACATTGATCTGTTTGAGGTCAACGAAGCCTTTGCCGCCGTGGTCCTGCGCTTCATGCAGGCCTTTGATGTGGACGACAGCAAGGTGAACGTGAACGGCGGCGGGATCGCGATGGGTCACCCGCTGGGCGCTACGGGTGCCATGATCATCGGCATTCTGCTCGATGAGATGGAGCGCGCGGACAAGGAAGTGGGCCTCGCCACGCTCTGCATCGCGTCCGGCATGGGTGCCGCAACCATCATCGAGCGCGTCTAATGGCCTCGGATCATCCTTTCCACGCGGTTGCGGCGCTTGCCGCAACCCGTGGCACGCCGGACTTGCAGATCAAGGTTGAACGCGGTGGCGATTATGTGCGGCTCTATAGCACCGATCCCGCGCTGTTTTTCAAACACCGCGATGATCCCAGCGACAGCTTTGACCGCGAAGCCTTTGGCCAGTCCAAACGCCTCCTGCTCAGCGCCGATGACTGCGACGCGGGCCCCGACGCCACGCTGGCCCTGATCGAGACGCTGCTGGAAAAATTCGCTGACTACACGTTTCAGCGCCCCTAACCCATTTGAGGGAGAGAACAATGACCGATTTTACATTGAATAAAGACGCCGAGGGCATCGCCACCATCACTTGGGACGTGCCGGGCAAGAGCATGAACGTGATGTCCTTTGACGGACTGCGCGACCTGGAAACGCACATTGACGACGCGCTGGCCGATGACGCCGTGAAAGGCATCATCATCACCTCTGGCAAGGAAGGCTCTTTTGCCGGTGGCATGGACCTGAACCTGCTGGCGAAGATGAAGGAAGACGCAGGCGACGATCCGGCCAAGGGGCTGTTCGAGGGCACGATGAAAATGCACGCCCTGCTGCGCAAGATCGAGCGCGCCGGCATGGACCCAAAGACCAACAAGGGCGGCAAGCCGGTGGCCTGTGTGATCCCCGGCACGGCGGCGGGCATTGGTTTGGAACTGCCTCTGTCCACGCATCGGACGTTTGCGGCCAACAATCCTAAGGCGCGGATCGGCCTGCCGGAAATCCTCGTCGGCATCTTCCCCGGCGCCGGTGGCACCACGCGGATGGTGCGCAAGTTGGGCGCCATGGCGGCCTCGCCCTTCCTTTTGGAAGGCAAGATGGTCGCGCCTGCTGCTGCACAGAAGGCCGGGATCATTGATGAGGTCAGCGACGACCCGATGGCCGCCGCGCGCGATTGGGTGTTGAGCGCCAAGGACGCTGATCTGATCAAGCCATGGGATGCCAAGGGCTACAAAATGCCCGGTGGCGCGCCTTATCATCCAGCGGGTTTCATGACCTTTGTCGGGGCCTCGGCCATGGTCAACGGCAAGACGCAGGGTGTGTATCCCGCCGCCAAAGCGCTACTGTCGGCCGTCTATGAAGGGGCCTTGGTGCCTTTCGACACGGCGCTCAAGATCGAAGCGCGCTGGTTCACCAATGTTCTGATGAACCCGTCGTCGGGCAATATGATCCGCTCGCTTTTCCTCAACAAAGAAGCGTTGGAGAAGGGTGCTGTGCGTCCTGAAGGTGTGCCGGACCAGCGCGTGAAGAAACTGGGCGTTCTGGGTGCAGGCATGATGGGTGCAGGCATCACGCTGGTGTCGGTGCAAGCGGGCATCGAAGTCGTACTGATCGACCAGACCCAAGAAGCCGCTGACAAAGGCAAGGCCTACTCCGCGAGCTATTTCGACAAGGGCATTGCCCGGAAGAAATCAACCGAGGAGAAGAAAGAGGCCGCGCTGAAGCTGATTACCGCGACCACCGAACTGGACGCGCTGAAGGACTGCGATCTGATCATCGAAGCGGTGTTTGAAGACCCCAAGGTGAAGGCCGAGATGACCCAAAAGGTCGAAGCCGTGATCCCCGAGGATTGCATCTTCGCCTCCAACACCTCGACCCTGCCGATCACTGATCTGGCGAAAGCGTCGAGCCGTCAGGAGCAGTTCATCGGCATCCACTTCTTCTCGCCCGTTGAAAAGATGCTGCTGGTGGAGATCATTAAGGGCAAGCAGACCGGCGACCGGGCCGTGGCCAAGGCGCTCGACTATGTGCGCCAGATCCGCAAGACCCCGATCGTGGTCAATGACGCGCGCTTCTTCTACGCCAACCGCTGCATCATTCCTTACATCAACGAAGGTGTGCGCATGGTCCAAGAGGGTGTTGAGCCTGCGCTGATCGAGAATGCGGCCAAGCTCGTCGGCATGCCGCTGGGACCGCTGCAGCTGATGGACGAGACCTCTATCGACCTCGGCGCCAAGATCGCCCGCGCGACCAAGGCGGCGATGGGGGATGAATACCCGAACGACGACCTTGATCCGCTGGTGTTCTGGATGGAAGAAGAGGGCCGTCTGGGCCGCAAAGCGAACGCGGGCTTCTACAGCTATGACGCCAAGGGCAAGCGCGAGGGACTGTGGAAGGGCATGGGGGACAAATACCCCGTGGCCGACGAACAGCCCGATCTGATCGAGGTGCAGCACCGTCTGCTCTTCTCGCAGGTCTTGGAAGCCGTCCGCGCGCTGGAAGAAGGCGTGTTGATGGACATCCGCGAGGGGGATGTCGGCGCGATCCTTGGCTGGGGCTTTGCGCCTTGGTCCGGTGGTCCGCTGAGCTGGCTCGACATGATCGGCGCGCCCTATGCGGCGGAACGTTGTGATCAGTTGACCGAGAAGTTCGGTGAGCGGTTTGCTTGCCCTGACTTGCTGCGCGAGATGGCGCAGAAGGGGCAGAGCTTTTACGGGCGGTTCAACCCGGATGCTTCAAAAGCAGCATAAGAGATCGGGGCGCTTCGGCGCCCCCTTTTTATTGGGTCACAAGGGCCATCGCCTGTCCGTGGGGTGGCGATTGAGACGTTGATCCGTGCCACTTTATGGCTCAGCCTCGGCGTGATTTCACAGAGTTGCGCCAAGCCTCACCAAATCGCCAGCCCGCCGGGACGGGCAGGCGATGGCCCGGCGCCTGCGGCTTGATCCCGGGCTTAGGAGCCGCCGTAAGCGTAGCTAAACCGCGCGATATCCTCGGCGCAGACATCGGCCACGATATCGCGCAACGCTGGCGTATAGTCCGCCCCCCCCTGAGCCGAAGCGTTCGCCCGAGGCAACTCCAGTTCAAACCCAAGATGGTCAAACAACGGCTGCGCGTCCGCCCCGAAATGCTCCAACCGGATATAGAGATCACAGCGCTCCTGCCCTGCCGCATCTTGCATATATCGCTGCGCTGGCCACGCCCGCAAACTCGCCTGTGTCTGCGGATGCCGCAGGAACCCTGCAAAATTCTCCGCCTTGGCCAGATGCACCGCCGAATGCTCAAACCCTTGCCCGCGCAGCCAGCGGTAATAGCTTGCCACCCGATCCCACGGGTTGCGCACCAGCGTGAAACAGAACAACCCGTCCAACTCCTCCGCCGATACCAGCCCGTCGATGTCTGCCAGCGTGGAATGCTTCCACAACCGCCCCGCCGCCTGCGCCCCTTGCAACCGCCGCCGCCGCTTCAGCGCTTTTGGCGTGTCGCCCAGCATCAGATCGTCCTTCATCGCCCGCCCCTCCAGCGCCAAGGCCAGCGAAGTGCCCCCAGTTTTAGGAATATGTACAAAGGCATAGCGACGGCTGCGGCTGATGATCACTCGACCGCCTCCGGCGCGCGCAGGGTCGAAGGCTCATCGCTGCGCAGGGCAATCACCGCGCCTGCCAACGCAATCAGCGCCATGCCAACAAAGCCAAGCGCTGAGACCGTCTGCCCCCAAAGCACCCAGGCCCAAAAACTGGCGAAAATTAGCAACGAATACTCAAATATTGCCACATGCCCGGCCTCGCCCAATTGGTAGCCGCGGACCAACAGCCCAATGCCCACCAGCGAGCCCACGGCCTGAACCGCGATCCAGAACCACATCGCTCCGTCCAGCGGCCCCCATGTGCGGCTGACGAACCCTTGCGCGCCCGTCACCTCGGCGCCCGGCAAGACCGCCATGCCAATCCCGCCCATCACCGCCAACATGCCAAAGAACCCGGCGGTCATGACCATGGTGCTTTCGCCCTCGCACCACGCCCGCGTTGCCACAGCACCGATGGCGTAGAGCACCCCGGCCAACAGCGGTAGGAAGGCCACGGGATCAAGGTCACTTGGATCAGGGCGGATCACCATTAGCGCTCCGGCAAACCCCACGGCCACCGCGCCCCACCGCCAGCGCCCGACGCGCTTGCCCTGAAATAGGGCCGAGATCAGCAACACGAAGAGCGGCGATGTGAAAAGCCCCGCCACCACCACGCCAATAGGCAAAAAGGCCAGACAACCGAAATAGATCAACATGGCCCCGGCCTGAAACAGGCTGCGGCCCGCCACGGCCCAGAACCGCAGCGGGCGCAATATGCCAAGGCCAAAAGCCGCCAACACAGCAAGGATCGCCACCGCCATGATCCCACGCACAAAATGGAACTGCCAGAGCGAGCCGCGCTCGGAAATATAGGGCACAAAGTTATCCGTGAGCCCCAATGCCGCCATGCCGCCCACCGCGCATAGCGCCGCCATGCCTGATTTTACCGCTACGTCCTGCATCAATCGTCCTTTTCGCGTCTTGCCCTCTTTTCAAAGTCACGCCTCAGCAGCAATACTCAACCCTAAATCGCAACCAATGCCTTGGGAGGGGTCGCATGGGGTGGATGACAGACGAGCGTGGACTGGATAAATGCGCGGCGAACTTTGTGCCGCTGACGCCGCTGTCACATCTACGCCGCGCGGCACAGGTCTTTCCGACCCAAACGGCGGTGATCTATGCCAACCACCACGCCACCTATGCGCAGTACCATGAGCGTTGCACTCGGCTGGCCTCAGCCCTCGCTGAGATGGGTGTCACGCCCGGCGATGTCGTCGCCACGCTGATCCCCAACTTGCCCGCACAGGCCGAAGCGCATTTCGGCGTGCCCGCCTGTGGCGGCGTGCTTAATACCATCAACATCCGGCTCGATGTGGGCACGGTGTCCTACATCCTTGAACATGGCGGCGCTGTGGTGCTGCTGGTCGACAGCGAATTTATTGCCCTCGCCGAAGCTGCCTGCGCCGCGATGGAGGGCACACCACCAGCCATCATTGAGGTGCCTGACACTGCGGCTGGCCACCCTGCCACCGGGCGGCATCCGCTCTACGAAGACCTGCTGGCCGAGGCCGACCCCGCCTTCGACTGGATCATGCCGCAGGACGAATGGGAAAGCCTCGCACTGAACTACACCTCCGGCACCACGGGGCGACCCAAGGGCGTGGTCTACCACCACAGGGGGGCCTATCTGATGACAATGGGCACGGTCGTCTCATGGCAGATGGTCCTGCGCCCGGTTTTTATGCAGATCGTGCCGCTGTTTCACTGCAACGGCTGGAACCACACTTGGATGATGCCGCTTTTGGGCGGCACGTTGGTGTGCTGCCGCGACATCACAGCGGCGGCGATCTATGACGCCATCGCCGATCACGGCGTCACCCATTTTGGCGGCGCGCCGATTGTGCTGAACATGTTGGTCAACGCTGCTCAGGAAGACCGCCGCGCCTTTGATCATACGGTCGAAGTCTTCACCGCTGGTGCGCCCCCCGCCCCCGCGACCTTATCGAAGATTGAGAAACTGGGCTTTAACGTCACACAGGTTTACGGCCTCACAGAAACCTTTGGCCATGTCACCGAATGCTTGTGGCAAGCGGATTGGGACGGGCTGTCAGAACCCGAACGCGCGCTGATCAAGGCGCGCCAAGGCATCGCCATGCCGATGATGGAAGAGATCACCGTCACGGACGCCGAGATGTCCCAGACCCCGCGCGATGGCAAAGCGCAGGGTGAGATCATGATCCGGGGCAATGCGGTGATGAAAGGTTATCTTAAGAACCCTGAAGCAACGGCAGAGGCCTTTGCAGGCGGGTATTTTCATTCCGGCGACATCGCGGTGCAGCATCCCGACGGCTATATCCAAATCTCTGACCGGGCCAAGGACATCATCATTTCTGGCGGAGAGAACATCTCGAGCGTTGAGGTTGAGGGCGTCTTGATGGGTCACGATGCGGTTAATCTGGCCGCCGTGGTGGCGCAACCGCATGACAAATGGGGCGAGGTGCCCTGCGCTTTTGTTGAGATAAAACCGGGGTCAGAGGTCAGTGAAAGTGCGCTGATTGCCTTCACCCGTAAAAGCCTTGCCGGATTTAAAACCCCCAAGCGCGTGGTCTTTGGCGAGTTGCCTAAAACCTCCACCGGGAAGATACAGAAATTCGAACTTCGAAAACGGGCCGCAGCGCTCTAAGTCGGGGCGCATTATGTCACCTCCCATTGCTGATCCCGCAGCGCGTGGTAGAGTGGCGAAAATTGACAGGCCCGCAGCAGAACCCCATGACCGCCTTGACAAAATACGCCCGGCTCGAAGCGACGGGCCTTTGGCGCGCTACGCCCGATGCGCAGCGACGCGAGGTGATCGTATCCATTGGTGATGCGACGCTGGTGATCAGTGATCTCAAAGATCAGGCGCTGACACATTGGTCGCTTGCGGCGATCGAGCGGGCCAACGCAGGGCAACTGCCCGCGCTCTATCATCCTGACGGTGATCCGGGTGAGACGCTGGAACTGCCCGACGATGAGACCCAGATGATCGAGGCCATCGAAAAGCTGCGCCGCGCAATCAACCGCAGCCGCCCAAAACCGGGCCGCTTGCGGTGGGTGGGCATGGTGGCGTCGGTGGCCGTGGTGGCCGCGCTCGCGGTGTTCTGGATGCCCGGCGCACTGCGCGATCACGCCATAAAAGTGGTCCCAGACGTTAAACGCACCTCCTTGGGCACCGCGCTGCTGAAACGGCTTGAACGGGTCTCTGGCCCTGCCTGCGAAAGCGCGGGGGGCAGTGCGGCGCTGTCACGCCTCTCCAAACGGTTGGAGGTGGGACGCGTGGCGATCCTGCCCGATATGACCCGTCCGAGCCTTCATCTGCCCGGACGCCTTATCGTGCTCGACCGCGCGGTGCTGGAAGATCACGAAGAACCAGACGTCGCCGCGGGCTATGTGTTGACCGAAGATGTCCTGCGGGTGGAACATGACCCCTTGCGCGCGCTGCTAGAGGCGGTTGGCCTGCGCGAGAACTTCCGACTGTTGACCACCGGCGATATCTCCTCAGAAGCGCTTGATGCCTATGCTGAGCAACTGTTGTTGCGCCCGGCTGCCAAACCGCAGGTCGACATGCAGCTGGCCCGCTTTGCCAAGGCCGAGTTGCGCAGTACCCCTTATGGCTATGCGCGCGACATCACGGGCGAAACCACCCTGCCCCTGATCGAAGGCGATCCGATGAGCGGCAAGCTCACCGCGCCGCTTTTGTCGGATGCCGATTGGCTGAGATTACAGAACATCTGCGGCGGTTGACCGACCCGCACAACGCAAAAGGCCAGCCGGGAGGAACCACGGCTGGCCTTTGTTGTCTTCGCAATACGCTCAGCGGCGCAGGTAGGCGTCGCGGTATCCCGCACGGCGCAGCTGGCTTACCGCCGATTGAACCGACCCACCCGCGATAGGACCGGCCTGAACGCTGTGATAGGTCTTGCCACCGCGAGTCTGTTTGCCGATGCGGGCAGGCAGGCCCATACCGGCGATCTGGCGTGCCGCGCGTTGGGCATTGGCCGGGCTGCCAAAGACACCGACCTGAACGTAACCCGCGTTTGCGCTTGGCTGTGGCACAGGGGTCGACCGGCTGGAATAGACCGGCTCTGCTTTGATCGGGCGCGCGTCACGATGAACCGGGGCGGCATTGCGGTAGCGCACCACGCGTTTCACCACTTGGCCGTCCCGCTCAACAATCTTGACCAGCCCCAGTTTGCGACGCTGTGTTTCGATATCAAGATAGGGGTAGATCAGCGGCACTTTGGCAGTCACGTCTTCGCCGGTGGCCTTGTTCACCAAACGGCGCGGCACGGTCTGGGTCCAGACCAGCAGCATGTCAGCGCGGCCTTCCAAGGTCTGCTCGGCCCGGTGCGGGTTCAGACGGTCGTCTTCCCAAACCTTTTTATAGCCGTGTGGGACTTTGACATTGGTGGTGTTCAAACGGTTGATCGCCACATGTTTCGGCACGATCCGCGTCTGGGTGCCTACGGCCTTGGCTGGCGGCGCGCTGACCACCGGGGCAGTGACTGCAACAGGCGTCACGATCCGTGCAGGTGCTGCGACAACGCCGGGCATCATACCCGCGCTGCGGTAGGGCTGCGGTGCTGTGCCGCGCTGTGGGCTCGAGGGCGCAAATCGGCCCGTCACGATCGGCTCGGCCTGCGGGCCACAGCGCACGCTATAGCCAGCGCCGCGCCGCATGTATCGTTGTGACAAGGGCGACGCGTTGGGACAAGCTGTGCCCTCAAATGTAGGCGCTGCCAAGGTGACAGGTTTGCTCGGTACCACGGGCACAGGGCGCGGGGCGGTTTGACGTACGACGACGGGCGCGGCGGTGCGTACCGGCGCAGGGGCCACCCGGCGCACGACCTTTTGCGGTGCGGGGCGGGCCACCGGCGCTTTGCGCGCTGTTGCCGTGGCGGCTGGTGCTTCTGTCACGCGGGTCGGAGCTGGCTTGGCGGGTGTCGGCTCAACCGCAACCTTTTCAGCCGCTGCGACCTTCGCCGGGGGGGCCGCTGCCGTTTGCACGCCACCGGTTGGCTGGAAGCCACAAACCTGTTCTCGTGCCCGGCTCATACGCGGTACCCATGACACGTTGCCGTCGATCCCTGCGCGAATGAATACGCAGCCCGCGCTGTCGACATACTGCTTGCCCTTGTAAGAGGACGGCGGAAATTCTGCTGGTTGACTGCGGCTGTCTTGGGCCTGCGACTGCGATCCGCCGACGCCCAACGCAGCGACGATCATCGCCATGGCAATACTTCTGGTAAGTGTCATCTAATGCCCCCACACTATCTGGTAGAACGATGCATCAGCGCGCGACCTGAGTAAAGCGCCGCGCGCTACATTGCTGATTTTACCTGATCACTTGGTGCCAAACATCCGGTCGCCCGCATCGCCGAGACCCGGAATGATATATCCCTTCTCGTTCAGCGCTTCGTCCAGCGAGGCCGTGACGATCCGCACATCCGGATGCGCTTTCTTCATCGTGGCCACCCCTTCGGGCGAAGCCAGCAGGCAAAGGAAGATGATATTCGTGGCGCCCGCTTGTTTCAGCAAATCAATCGCTGCAACAGAGGAGTTGCCGGTGGCGAGCATCGGATCGACGGCAATCACCAGACGGTCATCCAGCCCTTCGGGCACTTTGAAGTAGTACTGCACCGGCTTAAGCGTCTCTTCGTCCCGGTAGAGGCCTACAAACCCGACCCGCGCCGATGGGATCAGTTCCAGCACACCGTCCATCAGACCATTGCCCGCCCGCAGGATCGAGATCAGCGCCAGCTTTTTGCCGTCTAGCGTCGGCGCGTCCATCTCTTGCATCGGGGTTTCGATGCGTTTGGTCGTCATGGGCAGACCGCGCGTGACCTCATAGGCCAAAAGCTGGCTGATCTCGCGCAGCAATTGCCGGAACACCGCTGTGGGCGTGTCCTTGTCGCGCATGATGGTCAACTTGTGCTGCACCAGCGGGTGGTCGACGATCGTGAGGTGGTTGGGGATATCGGTCATGCGGCAGGCTCCTTTAGTTGCCTTGCTTCTAGCCGTACAAGTGCCCCGCTCGCAAGCAAAGGCTGCGCGGCTACTCCGGTACCTTTACCCCCAAATGCCCGGCGACAAGGGCCGCGACATCGGTAAAGCCGATCTGACCCAACTCCCCCGCCCCGGTCCCGGCGACCAGCACCGGCACCCTTTCGCGCGTGTGATCGGTGCCAGCCCAGGTTGGGTCATTGCCATGATCCGCAGTCACCACCAGCATGTCCCCGTCGCGCAGCGCGTCGATGACTTTGCCGATCTCGGCGTCGAACCACTCCAACGCACGGGCATAACCCGACACATCGCGGCGGTGGCCATAAAGGCTGTCGAACTCCACGAAATTAGCGAAGGTCAGGCTGCCCTCTTCGGCCTCGTTCATCAGATCATTCAAATGCCCCATCAGCACCGCATCCGGGCCTTTGCGCAGCTCATCAATGCCCTGCATGGTGAAGATGTCGCCGATCTTGCCCACCGCGTAGACCCGCCCCCCCGCGTTTTGCACCCAGTTGGTCAGCACCGGTTTGGGCGGCGTGATGGCATAGTCGCGGCGGTTCGCGGTGCGCACAAACGCGCCGGGTTCTCCGGTGAAGGGCCGCGCGATCACACGGCCCACCTTCATCTCATGCAGGTGCGGCGCGATGTCTTCGCAAAGCTTCAGCAGGCGGTCGAGGCCGAAGGTCTCTTCATGGGCGGCGATCTGGAAAACGCTGTCGGCGGAGGTATAGCAAATCGGCCAGCCGCTTTCGCAATGATCCGCCCCCAGCCGCTCAATGATCGCCGTGCCTGAGGCATGGCAGTTGCCCAAGATGCCGTCCGTCCCCGCCAGCCGCGCGACCTCGTCCGTTAGGTCAGATGGGAAGGCGGGTTTCTTATCGGGGAAGTAATGCCAAGCCCAAGGCACCGGCAGCCCGGCCAATTCCCAATGGCCCGAGGGGGTGTCCTTGCCTTGAGAGATCTCCGTCGCAGCGCCCCACCGCCCCTCGGGCGTAGCGCCCAAGCCCGGTGCCTCCATCCCGCTGGCGAGCGTCAGCGCAGCACCCAGCCCCAACCGGTGGAGATTGGGCAAAGTAAGCGGCCCGCTGCGCCCCTCCTCAGCTTCGCCCGCAGCACAGGCCTGCGCAATATGGCCCAGCGTATTGGCCCCGCTATCCGGCAGATCGCCGTTAAAAAAATCCCCCGCGTCCGGCGCACCGCCGATACCTACGGAATCAATCACGACCAAAAAAGCACGTCCCATCAACCGATCCTTTCCAAGATCAAATCCGGCACTGCCACCGGCGCATCGCCCAAGCTAATCCCCGCCAGCACCGCCGCCTCGGCTGCATCCGCAGCCTCAGGCCGCGCCGCGTGGATCATCGCCAAGGGTTGGCCTGCCTGCACCTCATCGCCCAAACGCAGCACTTCTGAGAGGCCAACCGCCGGGTCGATCCGATCCGCCTCAATCACGCGGCCTCCGCCAAGGTTGACGACAGCCATGCCGAGTGCAGCCCCGTCGATTGCGCTGACATAACCGGCGCGCGGTGCAGGCACAGCGCGGATCACAGGAGCCTCGGGCAGGATACGGTGCCAAGTCTCAACGAAATCCGCAGGGGCGCCCATCGCGCTTAACATGCGCGCGAAATGCTCCAATGCACGGCCATCGGCAACTGCTGCGCGCAGCGCTTGCGCGCCCGCTTCTGCATTCGCCGCCAAACCGCCACTGGCGAGCAGGCCGCCACCCAGCTCGACTGTCACATCAAGGATCGGCCCGGTCTTCGCCCCGGTCAGCACCTGCATGACTTCGGCCACTTCAAGCGCGTTGCCAAGGCTCGGCACCAGCGGCTGGTTCATGTCGCTGATGACTGCCGTGGTCGGGCAACTCGCCGCCGTGGCGGTGCCGCTCAGCGCTTGCGCCAATGCGCGCGCCTCGGCCAAATCTTTCATGAAGGCGCCGCTGCCGACTTTCACGTCCAGCACCAACCCATCCAGCCCCGCCGCGAGTTTCTTGGACAGGATCGACGCAGTAATCAAATCGAGCGAATCCACGGTCGATGTCACATCTCGCACCGCGTAAAGCCGCCGATCCGCTGGTGCGATGTCGCCACTGGCGCTGACGATGGCGCAGCCGACCTCTGCTACGACATCGCGAAACCGCGCCTCTTCCAACTGGGTGCTCACGCCGGGGATCGCCTCCAGCTTATCAAGCGTTCCGCCCGTGTGGCCCAATCCCCGGCCCGAAATCATCGGCACGTAAGCGCCGCACGCGGCCAGCGCCGGGGCAAGGATCAGCGACACGCAATCGCCGACGCCGCCGGTGGAGTGTTTGTCGAGCACCGGGCCGTCCAAGTCCCACGCCAGCACCCGCCCCGAATCGCGCATCGCCAGCGTCAGCGCCACGCGGCCTTGCTCATCCAAGCCGTTAAGGCAGATGCCCATGGCAAAGGCCCCGGCCTGTGCGTCGCTCACCGAGCCGTCAGCTAACGCGCCAGCCATCCAAGACAGGGCTTCGGCGTTCAGCGTCTTGCCGTGGCGCAGACGCGCCAGAATATCCCGCGCGCTCATGGGGTTAACCCTGCATATGGGCGGCACCAAAGGCCCCCGGCAGCAGGTCGCCCATGGTCATTTTCTGCTCTTTGCCTGCGACTGTCGCCATGGTCACCGACACCAAATCGCCCGAGAACTCGGCGAGTTTCTGACGGCACCCGCCGCAGGGGGTCACCGGCAGGTCGCTGCCTGCCACGACATAGACCTCGGCAATCTCACGCTCGCCTGCCGCAACCATAGCGGCAATCGCACCGGCCTCGGCGCAGGTGCCCTGCGGGTAGGCAACGTTTTCGACATTGCAGCCGCTGAACACCGCACCCGAGGCAGTGCGGATCGCCGCACCAACCTTGAAATTTGAATAGGGCGCGTGGGCATTTTCCCGCACCTTCACAGCCGCTTCGCGCAAATCGCTCATTATGATCTCCTTTTTTCCGGACTATAGAAAATTGCCCCGCCCTGTGCGATGCAAAACCACGCGTCATTCCAGCCGTCCCTCATACCTCTAGTGGAATGGCCTGCAAGGACGACGCTAAGTCACCCCCCTTCAACCGGGGCACCAAATGCCGCTTTGCCTGCGCGCAAAAAATAGTTTAACGCTAAACCATTATTCGGGAGGAGCATAAACGATGTCCGACACCCCCAACTTGCGCCAAGCAGCACTGGACTACCACGAACACCCCCGGCCCGGTAAGCTGGAGGTCCGCGCGACCAAGCCGCTGGCCAATGGCCGTGATCTGGCGCGGGCCTATTCGCCCGGCGTGGCCGAGGCCTGTATCGAAATTCAAAAAGACCCCGACACCGCCGCACGCTACACCTCGCGCGGGAACCTTGTTGCCGTGGTCACCAACGGCACCGCTGTGTTGGGGCTGGGCAATATCGGCGCGCTGGCCTCCAAACCGGTGATGGAGGGCAAGGCCGTGCTCTTCAAAAAGTTCGCCAATATCGACTGTTTTGACATCGAGCTTGACCAAGCCGACCCCGAGAAACTGGCCGAAATCGTCTGCGCGATGGAGCCGAGCTTTGGCGCAATCAACCTTGAGGACATCAAGGCCCCCGATTGTTTCACGGTTGAGCGTATCTGCCGCGAGCGGATGAATATTCCCGTTTTCCACGATGACCAGCATGGCACTGCCATCGTTGTGGGTGCTGCTGTGAAGAACGCTTTGCATGTCGCAGGCAAACGGTTCGAGGACATCAAGATCGTCTCCACCGGGGGCGGGGCGGCGGGCATCGCTTGCCTCAACATGCTGCTGAAACTGGGCGTAAAGCGCGAGAACGTCTGGCTGTGTGACATCAACGGTCTGGTCTATGAGGGCCGTACCGAGGATATGAACCCGATCAAGGCCGAATATGCGCAGAAGTCCGATCTGCGCACGCTGGACGATGTGATCGACGATGCCGACCTCTTCCTCGGCCTTTCCGGCCCCGGCGTGCTCTTGCCCGAGATGGTCGCGAAAATGGCCAAACGCCCGATCATTTTCGCTCTGGCCAACCCGACGCCCGAAATCCTGCCCGATCTCGCCCGTGCGGTGGCCCCCGACGCGATCATCGCAACAGGCCGCAGCGATTTTCCCAATCAGGTGAACAACGTCCTCTGCTTCCCCTTCATCTTCCGAGGCGCATTGGATGTGGGGGCGACCACGATTAATGACGAAATGAAGATTGCCTGTATCGACGGTATCGCAGCCCTCGCCCGCGCCACGACAAGCGCCGAAGCGGCAGCGGCCTATCAGGGCGAACAGCTCACCTTTGGCGCCGATTACCTGATCCCCAAACCTTTCGATCCGCGCCTCATCGGGGTGGTATCCTCTGCCGTGGCCAAGGCCGCGATGGAGACGGGCGTGGCCGCACGGCCCATCGAAGACCTGGACGCCTATAAGCGTAAACTCGACGGGTCGGTGTTTAAATCCGCGCTGATCATGCGCCCGGTGTTCGAATCCGCCCGTTCCTCCCCGCGCCGCCTGGTCTTTGCCGAGGGCGAAGACGAGCGGGTGCTGCGCGCCGCGCAGGCGATCATCGAAGAAACCGTTGAGCGGCCGATCCTCATTGGCCGCCCCGAAGTGATCGAGCGGCGCATCGAAAAGGCGGGCCTCAATCTTCAACTGGGCCAGAACGTCGATCTGGTGAACCCCGAGAATGACCCCCGCTACCGCGACTATTGGGAGACCTATCACAGCCTCATGTGCCGCCGTGGCGTCAGCCCCGACATTGCCCGTGCGGTGATGCGCACCAACACCACTGCCATCGGCGCGGTCATGGTGCATCGCGGCGAGGCTGACAGTCTGATCTGCGGCACCTTTGGTGAGTTCGGTTGGCATTTGAACTACGTCAATCAGGTGCTGGGCCGCGACGGTTTCCGCCCGCATGGCGCGTTAAGCATGATGATCCTCGAAGACGGGCCATTGTTCATTGCCGACACGCAAGTGAACCTGCACCCCACGCCTGAGCAGATTGCCGAGATCGCCATTGGCGCGGCCCGCCACGTGCGGCGCTTTGGGATTGAGCCGAAGGTCGCGCTCTGTTCGCAAAGCCAGTTTGGCAATCAGGGCGAAGGGTCGGGCAAACGCCTGCGCGCGGCGCTGCAAATCCTCGACGCGGGCCAGCATGATTTCTGCTATGAGGGTGAGATGAACATCGACACCGCGCTTGATGCGGAATTGCGCGGGCGGCTCTTGCCCTGCAACCGGATGGAGGGGGCCGCGAATGTGCTGGTCTTTGCCCATGCCGATGCGGCCTCGGGCGTACGTAACATCCTGAAAATGAAGGGCGACGGGCTTGAGGTTGGACCGATCCTGATGGGCATGGGCAACCGGGCGCATATCGTTTCGCCCTCAATCACCGCGCGCGGGCTGCTCAACGTGGGCGCCATCGCGGGCACTCCGGTTGCGCATTACGGCTGAGCCCAAAGCAAAACGCCGCCCCCTTTGGGGACGGCGTTACGTGTTCGGGCGTTGGCTTATTTACGGGGCGTGGCGGGCTTGATGTCCGCGACGGAGGACGGGGCCTTGGAGGCTGGCTTTGCCGCCGCCTTGGCTTGCTTTTTCTTGTTGCTGATTTTGTCACCCATGGTCGGGCCCTTTGTCATGCGAGGGGCGCTGGCATCATGCCGCGCCTGCCCTCATCATGGCAAAAACCCGTGCCCACGCTGATCCGTTTTCGACCCAAATGTCGCAAACGACGCGCCGCCCCGGAAGGCGGCGCAATGCCGCTTAGAACCGCCAGTTGAACGCGCGGCTAACGCCGATGCGCATGGTCCATTGATCATCAGAACCGGCCTGCGTGATCGGGCTGTCGGCCGCGTCATTCAGCAGACGTTGATAGGCCACGGCCCCCTCAAGCGCCCATGCCTCATCCAAACGGTAGGTCGCCTGTACCTCAACACCCGCGCCCAGCAGACCGCCATCGGCCTCATAGGCCGCCAAGGTCGGCGTAGCCGTGTCGACGCCAAAATAGGTGTCGGCATAGGTGTCATTGCCAAGGCTGAAACGCGGGCCTGCGGTGATGGTCCAACGCTCATCAGGGCGGAAGATCACATCAGCGCCGATGTCACCGGTCACGCCTTCATGCCCGCCAAAACCTTGGCGTACCTTACCGAAGACTTGCCAGTTCACTTCGCGGTAGACCACGCCAAAGCCCAGTTCGACCGCGGCGTCGATATCCTCAAGCCCGGCCAGTTCGGGGTAGTCAGACGTGTCGCGCTCGCCCACATACCGGAATGCACCGGTAAAGCCGAAACCGGTTTTGGGCGCCTCGCCGATGTTGGTGCCGATCTTACGACCGCCCCATTCCAGTGACCCCAAGGTGAAGGACAAATCCGGCGTCGCGCGGTAGCTGCTGGCGCCCGGGTAATCCGGCGCCGCCCCAACCCCGCCGCGCAGGGCGAAGTTGAACGAACGGTCCTGCGCTGCCGCCGGCAGCGCGGCAACCAAAGCAAGGCAAGAAGCAAGGGGCAGTGAAAAGGCGAGGCGCATGTGGGCAGGCTCCAAAGATATCTAAGGGTTTCCGCCCAACCTAGCATGACGCGCCACAACTGACAGGAACAATAGCGATCCGCTTGCTGAATTCTTTCTAAGCGGCCAGAGTGGCTGGAAATATTTGCGCGTCAGTACAGCTATACCCGGCCCGCGGGTTTGCCCCGCCCGCGCAATAAGAGGAGGATCACCATGGGATACCGCGACACCTACGACCGTTGGAAGGCCGACCCCGAAGCCTATTGGTTAGAGCAGGCCGAGGCGATCGACTGGGACATCGCGCCGCAAAAGGCGCTCTTTGACCGGGGTGACGATATCTATGAATGGTTCGCGGATGCCAGTGTAAACACCTGCTACAACGCCGTGGACCGCCATGTGGAGCAGGGCAACGGCAAGCGCGTCGCGATCATCTATGACAGCCCGATCACTGGCAAAAAAGCGACCCTGACCTATAGCGAATTGCAGGCCCATGTTGCCTCGCTCGCCGGGGCGCTGGTGGCGCAAGGTGTGGAAAAAGGCGACCGCGTGGTGATCTATATGCCCATGGTCCCCGAAGCGGTGGAGGCGATGCTGGCCTGTGCGCGTATCGGCGCAATCCATTCGGTGGTGTTTGGCGGCTTTGCTTCAAGCGAGTTGGCGGTGCGGATCGACGATTGCAAACCCAAGGCGATCATTGCCGCCTCTTGCGGGGTCGAGCCATCGCGCGTGGTCGATTACAAACCTTTGCTGGACGGCGCCATCGAACAGGCCACGCATAAGCCCGACACTTGCATTATCCTGCAACGCGGCCAAAAACCCTGTGAGCTGAACCCCGAGCGCGACATCGACTGGTACGCCGCCCAAGACGGCGTGCGCCCCGCGCCTTGCGCCCCCGTTGAGGGGAACCACCCGGCCTATATCCTTTACACCTCCGGCACCACCGGCGCGCCCAAGGGCGTGGTGCGCCCCACAGCGGGGCATCTGGTGGCGCTCAACTGGACGATGAAGAACATCTATAACGTCAATCCGGGCGAGGTTTTCTGGGCCGCGTCAGACGTGGGCTGGGTCGTGGGCCACAGCTACATCTGCTATGCCCCGCTGATCGCTGGCAACACCACCGTTGTGTTCGAGGGCAAGCCCGTGGGCACCCCCGATGCGGGCACCTTCTGGCGGGTGATCGAAGAGCATGGCGTGTCGAGCTTCTTCACCGCCCCCACTGCAATCCGCGCCGTAAAACGCGAAGACCCCAAGGGCGAGGAGATCAAGAAATACGATCTGTCGAGCCTGCGTGCGCTCTATCTCGCGGGGGAACGGGCCGATCCGGATACCGTCGAATGGGCGCAGGAAAAGCTGGGCAAGCCGGTCTACGATCACTGGTGGCAGACCGAAACCGGCTACACCATCGTCGGCAACCCTGCGGGGCTTGAGGCGCTGCCAGTCAAGGTCGGCTCCCCCACTGTGCCAATGCCCGGCTATGACGTGGAAATTCTTGATGAGCGCGGCGAACCCCTGCCTGCTGGAGAGTTGGGCGCGATTGCCATCAAGCTCCCCCTGCCCCCCGGCACCCTGCCCAGCCTGTGGAACGCCGAAGACCGCTTTCGCAAATCCTATCTCACCACCTTCCCCGGCTATTATGAGACCGGCGATGCAGGCCGGATTGATGAGGACGGCTATGTCTGGATCATGGCGCGCACCGATGACGTGATCAACGTGGCAGGCCACCGTCTGTCGACCGGGGCGATGGAGGAGGTTCTGGCGGGCCACCCCGATGTGGCCGAATGCGCCGTTGTGGGGGTGAGCGACGAGCTTAAAGGGCAAAGCCCCGTGGGCTTCTTGTGCCTCACCAAGGGCGTCGACCGCCCACATGAAGAAATCGTCGCGGAATGCGTCACCCGGATGCGCGAGCAGATCGGCCCCGTCGCCGCCTTTAAACAGGCCGTGGTGGTAGACCGCCTGCCCAAAACACGCTCGGGGAAAATTCTCCGCGCGACGATTGTGAAAATCGCGGATGGGGAGGATTTCAAGCCACCCGCAACCATCGACGACCCGGCGATTCTGGACGAGATCCGTGACGCACTAAAGGGCATCGGCTACCCGCAGGGCTAACCAAACAGACGTATGGCGGTGGACCTTTGCAGGTCTGGCGCTAAACTCAGACCCAAGGAAACGCGCGTGCCGTCCAGCCCGCGCGTTTTTTACAATTGCGTTGCTTGCGCGAAATATGCGAAGCGCCCTCGGAAATGCCCCGCAGCGGGGCCAACCACGACAGCACATCCAGTGGGTCTTTTCCCTCCCGGAGCTTGCCCTCCGGCCGCGCAGAAAGGTTTTCGACGTGCAGACACCCTATTACCTGATCGATAAGGCCAATCTCCGCGACAATATGGAGAAGATCGCCCGCCTCCGCGCCCTTTCGGGCGCGCGTTGCCTGCTGGCGCTGAAGTGTTTCGCGACATGGTCGGTCTTTGACTTCATGTCGGAGTATATGGACGGCTCGACCTCCTCCTCGCTTTACGAGGTGCGGCTGGGGGCCGAAAAATTCCCCGGAGAGACCCACGCCTATTCCGTCGCCTATGCCGATCATGAGATCGACGAGGTGCTGGGCCACGCCGACAAGATCATCTTCAACTCCATCGGCCAGCTCGACAAGTTCGATACCCAATCCTCGGGCCACATCCGCGGCCTGCGAGCAAATCCCGGCGTCTCGACCTCCGAGTTCGACCTTGCCGACCCCGCGCGGCCTTTTAGCCGTCTGGGCGAACATGACCCGGCGGCGATTGACGCGGTCGCAGACCGGATCACCGGGCTGATGTTTCACAACAATTGCGAGAACGACGACTTCGAGCGGTTCGACGAGATGCTGACCCTGATCGAAGACCGCTTTGGCGAAGTGCTGCATAAGATGGACTGGATCAGCCTCGGTGGTGGCATCCATTTCACGGGCGCAGACTACCCGCTTGATGATCTGGCGCTGCGGCTGAAATCCTTCGCCGAAGCCTTTGGCGTGCAGGTCTATCTGGAGCCGGGTGAGGCCGCGATTACCGGGGCGGCGACGCTGGAGGTTACCGTGCTTGACACGATGCACAACGGCAAGAACCTTGCCATCGTCGACAGCTCGATCGAGGCGCATATGCTTGACCTGCTGATCTACCGCGAACCGGCCAAGATCGCGCCCAATACCGGCGACCACGAGTGGATGATCTGCGGCAAGTCCTGCCTTGCGGGCGATATCTTTGGCGAGTTCCGCTTTGATGCGCCGCTGAAAGCCGGTGACCGGCTCTCGTTCCAAGACGCCGCTGGCTACACGATGGTCAAGAAAAACTGGTTCAACGGCGTCAAAATGCCCAGCATCGCCATCCGCGAGCTGGACGGAACCACCCGATTGGTGCGCGATTTCGACTATGACGATTTCGCCGCCGCCCTGTCGTGACAAGAGAGAGGTCAACACTATGAAACGCAATGTTCTTATCATCGGCGCGGGCGGCGTCGCACAGGTTGTGGCGCATAAATGCGCGCGAAATAATGATCGTTTGGGTGATCTTCACATCGCCAGCCGCACGGTTTCGAAATGCGAGGCGATCATCGCCAGCGTGCATGAGAAAGGCGCGATGAAGCAGGACGGTGTGTTCAAGACGCATGCCGTCGACGGGATGGACACAGAAGCCGTCGCCGCCCTCATCAAAGAGACCGGCTGCCAGATCGTTATCAACGTGGGCTCGCCCTTCGTGAACATGACGGTGCTTGAGGCCTGCATCCAGACCGGCGCCGCCTATATCGACACCGCGATCCACGAAGACCCCCGCAAAATCTGCGAGACGCCGCCGTGGTATGGCAACTACGAATGGAAACGCCGCGAAGCCTGCGCCGAGGCAGGCGTGACCGCGATCCTTGGCGCTGGCTTCGATCCCGGCATGGTCAACGCTTTCGCTCGTTTCGCGGTTGATGAGTTCATGGACGAGGTCAGATCCATCGACATCGTCGACATCAACGCAGGCGATCACGGCAAATATTTCTCGACCAACTTCGACCCGGAAATCAACTTCCGCGAATTCACCGGCACGGTCTACAGCTGGCAAGAAGGCGAATGGAAAGAGAACAAGATGTTCGAAGTGGGCCGTGAGTGGGATCTGCCCGTCGTCGGCAAGCAAAAGGCCTATATGTCGGGCCATGATGAGGTGCATTCGCTGGCCGCGAACTACCCCGAGGCCGATGTGCGCTTCTGGATGGGATTTGGCGATCATTACATTAATGTCTTCACCGTTTTGCAGAACCTCGGCCTGCTGTCAGAGCAGCCGGTTACCACTGCCGAGGGGCTAGAGGTTGTGCCGTTGAAGGTGGTCAAAGCCGTGTTGCCAGATCCGTCGAGCCTTGCGCCGAACTACACCGGCAAGACCTGCATTGGCGATCTGGTGAAGGGTGTGAAGAACGGCGAAGAGGTTGAGGTGTTCGTTTATAACGTCGCCGA
Source organism: Sulfitobacter sp. AS92 (assembly GCF_038900015.1). NCBI lineage: Bacteria > Pseudomonadati > Pseudomonadota > Alphaproteobacteria > Rhodobacterales > Roseobacteraceae > Sulfitobacter > Sulfitobacter sp. AS92. The sequence continues at coordinate 69,294 of NZ_JBBMQL010000005.1, read as the reverse complement.
TCACAAGGACGCTTATAACGAGGTGGGCAGCCAAGGGATTTCCTACACCGCTGGCGTGCCGCCGGTCGCGTTCGCGATGCTGATCGCCGAAGGCGCTTACGACACGGGCACGATGGTTAATGTGGAAGAGCTGGACCCGAAGCCGCTTTTCACGCTGCTTGATGACATCGGCCTGCCAACCCGTGTAAAAGACGACAAAGGCGACCGCGCTTGGCACGAAGCTTGATGCCTTAGCGCATACTTAAACGCAAAAAGGCGACCCCTCGGGATCGCCTTTTCTAATCTATCGTCAAAAACTCAGTGCTTTGCAGCAAAGTCGTCAACCTGACGCTCGGCCTCATCCTTGGCCACGCCGTAACGTTCTTGAATCTTGCCCACCAGTTGCTCGCGGTTGCCGCGTGCTTCGGTAATCTCGTCGTCCGTCAGATCACCCCATTGCGACTTCACGGCGCCGGTCATCTGTTTCCAATTGCCTTCGATACGATCCCAATTCATTGCAGGTCTCCTTTTATCGGCTGCGAAGATGCGGGATTGCCCCGCTCTTGCAAGTACAACGCTGGCGGGAAGTTCGTGGTTCCTGCGCCAATCCTCAGCAGCGGAAAGGTGCCAACTGAACAGTCTGCCCGTCCCGTAGCCTAATTAAATTGTTCGGAGATCAACCGCTCTTCCAACCCATGACCGGGATCAAACAGGATGCGGTGGCTGATCCCGGGATCCGAGGCCACTTCAACGGTCGTCACATTGCGGTGTGACTGTCCGTCGGCGTCCGCCATAACGGGGCGCTTTTCAGGCTCCTGCACATCAAAACGCACCGTGGCGCGTTTGGGCAGCAACGCCCCCCGCCAACGACGCGGGCGGAAGGCTGCGATAGGGGTCAGGGCCAGCACATCCGAGCCAATCGGTAAGATCGGACCATGTGCGGAATAGTTATAGGCCGTGGACCCCGCTGGGGTTGCCACCAGCGCGCCGTCGCAGACAAGCTCTTCCATCCGTTGCCGGCCGTCTATCGTGATCCGCAGCTTGGCTGCCTGCGGCCCGGCGCGCAGCAAGGACACCTCATTGATCGCAAGCGCGGTTGAGGTCGTCCCGTCAATATGCGTGGCCCGCATGACCAAAGGGTTAATCACGGCCTCTTCGGCAGCGGCAAGACGCGCTTGCAAGTCACCTTCGCGGTAGGCGTTCATCAAAAAGCCGATGGTGCCCCGGTTCATCCCATAGACCGGCGCGTCCATCTCTTGGGTGCTGTGCAGCGTGTGCAGCATGAACCCGTCACCACCCAGCGCCACAATCACATCCGCCTGACGCAGAGGCACATCGCCATAGCGCCCGATCAGGGCAGCACGCGCGGTCTGAGCCACGGTGGCGCGACTGGCCACAAAGGCGATTTTCAGAGACATGTCAGCGGGCTCACTCGGGGCAAAGTTTCCGATCATCGGCGTTTGGGGCCAAAACAACCACATTATTCCGCGCGCCACCAGTGTTGACGCACATATCTTGCACATGGTCGGTTTACAGACTTCACCTCGGCCCGCGTTTCCGATAGGCAACACGCGAAACCAGCTCCAATGAGGATCCCCTGATGTCCGATTTCTTCACCAAATCTCTTGCTGACTCCGACCCGGCCCTCGCCGCTGCGATTGACGCCGAACTGGGCCGCCAGCGCGACGAGATCGAGTTGATCGCCAGCGAGAACATCGTCTCTGCTGCGGTGCTTGAAGCGCAGGGCAGCATCATGACCAACAAATACGCCGAAGGCTATCCGGGCCGTCGCTATTATGGCGGCTGTGAACATGTCGACGTGGCCGAAAACCTCGCCATCGAACGGGCCTGCAAGCTGTTTGACTGCCAGTTCGCCAACGTCCAGCCGAATTCAGGTAGCCAAGCGAACCAAGGTGTCTTTACCGCCCTGCTGCAACCTGGCGATACCATACTGGGCATGAGCCTTGATGCCGGTGGACACCTGACCCACGGGGCCAAGCCGAACCAGTCGGGCAAATGGTTCAACGCGGTGCAATACGGCGTGCGCAAGCAAGACAACCTGCTGGACTACGACCAAGTCGCCGAACTGGCTGCCGAGCATAAGCCTAAGATGATCATCGCCGGCGGCTCTGCCATTCCGCGCCAGATCGACTTTGCCAAGATGCGCGAGATTGCCGACAGCGTGGGTGCCTACCTGCTTGTCGATATGGCGCATTTCGCGGGCCTCGTGGCAGCAGGTGAGCATCCCTCGCCCTTCCCGCATGCCCATGTCGCCACCACCACAACCCATAAAACCCTGCGCGGTCCGCGCGGCGGGATGATCCTGACCAACGACGAGGCGATCTCGAAAAAGATCAACTCCGCCATTTTCCCCGGCATTCAGGGCGGCCCCCTGATGCATGTGATCGCGGCCAAGGCCGTGGCCTTTGGCGAGGCGCTGCAGCCCGGCTTCAAAGACTACGCCAAACAGGTCATCGCCAATGCGCAGGCGCTGTCGGATCAGTTGATCAAAGGCGGGCTTGATACCGTGACCCACGGCACCGACACCCATGTCGTGCTGGTTGATCTGCGTCCCAAGGGCGTCAAAGGCAACGACACCGAGAAGGCTCTGGGCCGGGCGCATATCACCTGCAACAAGAACGGTGTGCCGTTTGACCCCGAAAAGCCGATGGTAACCTCGGGCATTCGTCTCGGCTCCCCCGCGGGCACGACGCGCGGCTTCGGTGAGGCCGAATTCCGCCAGATTGCGGATTGGATCATCGAAGTGGTCGACGGGCTTGCGGCGAATGGTGCCGAGGGCAATGCCGAGGTTGAGGCGAAAGTAGCCGCCGAAGTCGAAGCACTTTGCCAGCGGTTCCCGATGTATCCAAACCTTTAAGACGTTTGGCCCTCGCAGGGATGCGGGGGCCTTTCTTTGTCCGGAACCAAGGCACCCTGTGCCGCCGGACAGCGCCCGACCGCCCCAAGGGCGGGCGATGGCCTTGGGTGCATTGGTACGCTTCCCCTTGCCCATCCCCCCGTCCCGCGCCACATTCTCCTGCAAAGGAGACCCAGATGATCATTCACCCTAAAGGCAGCCGCCCTTCCGAGCCCGGCCCCGAAGACTACTTCACCGGAGAGGTGGAGATGGCACCGGTGATCGCCGCCCCGGCCCCCGCCCGCCTGCGCGCGGTGACAGTGACCTTTCAGCCCGGTGCGCGCACAGCGTGGCATACCCATCCGCTCGGTCAGACGCTGATCGTCACCGAAGGCACAGGCCGCGCCCAGACCGAAGGCAGCCCGATGCAGACGCTCAACAAAGGCGATGTGGTCTGGTTTGAACCGGGAGAGAAACACTGGCACGGGGCCGCACCTGACAGCGCCATGACCCATATCGCCATGCAAGAAGCACAGGTCGGTGGAGCCGTTGAATGGATGGAAAAGGTCGCGGACGCGGACTACGATCCGTCCTGAGCCAAAGGGCGCGGCGGCTTAGACGTAGCCGCGCCACCACAGCCAGATCACAAAACCCACGAAAACCACCAGTATATTAAAGGCAATTCCTGCCAAGCGATCCAGAATCTGACCGCGCCGTCGGGCTTTGCCATCGATCTCTCGCAGATGCGTCGTCACTCGGTTGAAGGCATCCCAAACAGGCGCGTCCTCTAGCTGACGGGCAATATGTGGGTTGGCGACCAGATGCTCAGTCTTGCCCAACAGTGCCCCATCGCCCCGAATGCCGCGCGGCAATTCTCGGCCTGCCCGGTGAAAGGCCTGACGCAGATCACGTGCTTTGATGCGCAACCTATCCTCAAACAGGGGGCGCAGCGCCTCGGCGCGGGTGTTGAATTCTTGACGGTCGATCATGGCCGCATCTAATCGCTCTGGCCCCCGGGCTGCAATGCCCGTAATTTGGTCGCATGTTAAATTACACCGAATATGGCGACACCGCCGCAGACCACCCGACCCTGCTCATTGTGCACGGGCTCTATGGCTCTGGCCGCAACTGGGGCGTGATCGCCAAACGTCTTTCCGATAACCGTCGGGTTGTGACCGTGGACATGCGCAACCACGGCAGCAGCCCGCATCACGCCAGCCACAGCTATCCGGACATGGCCCAAGATATCGCGCAGGTCATCGAACATCTGGGTGGGCCAGTGGACATCTGCGGCCACTCCATGGGCGGCAAGGCGGTGATGCTGCTGGCACTCACCCGTCCCGAGCTGCTGCGCCGCGTGATTGTCGCCGATATTGCGCCCGTCACTTATGGCCGCACACAGCAGATGTTCATCGACGCCATGCGCAGCGTGGATTTGGCACATATCGAGCGCCGCTCGGACGCCGAGGCGCAACTGGCCAAGGCCGGCGTAGAGCGCGCCTTGCAAAGCTTTTTCACCCAATCGCTTGACGTGCCCGACAAACGTTGGCGCTTGAACCTTGACGCGCTCGAAGCAGAGATGCCCAAGATCATCGGCTGGCCCGAGGATGTTAGCGGGCAGTTCGACGGGCCGACGCTTTTTCTATCCGGCGGCGCATCAGACTATGTCCGCGCCGAACATCGAGGTCTGATCAAGGAACTCTTCCCGCAGGCGCGCTTTGCCAAGATCCCCGGCGCGGGCCATTGGCTCCATGCCGAAAAACCACGGGAATTTGAAGCCACGCTGCGCATCTTCCTGAATACCGAAAGAACGGACACGCCAAGCTAGGTTCCTCCTGCACCCGCATAGACGGCCCAGAACATCACCCCCATGGGTAGAAGTCACCGCTCAACCCCTCGTTCTCAGGCCGTCGATGCCATTCCCCCTTGCAGCCACAGCCGCCTTGCCTATAAGGCAGGACAATTTTCAAGCACAGGGGGCCGCCATGCCAAAACGTACCGACATCCAGTCGATCATGATCATTGGTGCGGGGCCGATTGTCATCGGACAAGCCTGCGAGTTTGACTATTCCGGCGCGCAAGCCTGTAAGGCGCTGAAGGAGGAAGGCTACCGTGTCATCCTCGTCAACTCCAACCCAGCCACGATCATGACCGATCCGGGCCTTGCCGATGCCACCTACATCGAGCCGATCACCCCTGAGATCGTTGCCAAGATCATCGAAAAAGAGCGCCCCGACGCGCTTTTGCCCACGATGGGCGGCCAGACCGGGCTAAACACCTCGCTCGCGCTCGAAGAAATGGGCGTGCTCGAAAAATTCGGCGTTGAGATGATTGGCGCCAAGCGCGAAGCCATCGAGATGGCCGAAGACCGCAAGCTCTTCCGCGACGCGATGGACCGCTTGGGCATCGAAAACCCCAAAGCCACCATCGTCACTGCCCCCAAACGCGCCGACGGCAAGAAAGACCTCGCCGCAGGCGTGAACCTTGCGCTTGAGGCGCTGGAATACGTGGGCCTGCCCGCCATCATCCGCCCCGCCTTTACCATGGGCGGCACTGGCGGTGGCGTGGCCTATAACCGCGAAGACTACGAATTCTTCTGCCGCTCCGGAATGGACGCCTCGCCCATGGGGCAAATCCTCGTCGACGAGTCCCTGCTCGGCTGGAAAGAGTTCGAGATGGAAGTGGTGCGCGACACTGCCGACAACGCGATCATCGTCTGCGCGATTGAAAACATCGACCCAATGGGCGTGCACACCGGCGACAGCATCACCGTGGCCCCGGCCCTGACGCTGACCGACAAAGAATACCAGATCATGCGCAACCACTCCATCGCCGTGCTGCGCGAGATCGGCGTGGAAACCGGCGGTTCCAACGTGCAATGGGCCGTGAACCCCGCCGATGGCCGCATGGTCGTGATCGAAATGAACCCACGCGTTTCGCGCTCCTCAGCGCTGGCGTCCAAGGCTACCGGCTTCCCCATCGCTAAGATCGCGGCGAAGCTCGCCGTGGGCTTCACGCTGGATGAGCTCGACAACGACATCACCGGCGTTACCCCCGCGTCCTTTGAGCCATCAATCGACTACGTCGTCACCAAGATTCCAAAATTCGCCTTTGAGAAATTCCCCGGTGCCGAGCCGCATCTCACCACCGCGATGAAATCGGTGGGCGAAGCTATGGCGATTGGCCGCACCATCCATGAAAGCCTGCAAAAAGCGCTGGCGTCGATGGAATCCGGTCTTACTGGCTTTGACGAAGTCAAGATCACCGGGTTCAACGCCGATCTGCCAAACGACGCGCCGGAAAACACCGCCGCCCTTATAAAAGCGATCACCGCCCAGACCCCCGACCGCATGCGCACCATCGCCCAAGCGATGCGCCACGGAATGGCGGACGAAGATCTGCACGCCCACACGATGTTCGACCCATGGTTCCTCGCCCGTATCCGCGAGATCATTGAGGCCGAAGAAGGCATCCGCATGAATGGCTTGCCGGAAGACAGCGACAGCTTCCGCGACCTCAAAATGATGGGCTTCACCGACGCCCGCCTCGCCATTCTGACTGACCAACGCGAAGCCGCCGTCCGCGACGCCCGCCTCGCCCTTGGCGTCAAAGCCGTCTTCAAACGCATCGACACCTGCGCCGCCGAATTCGAAGCGCAAACGCCCTACATGTACTCCACCTACGAGACCCCGCTCATGGGCGAAGCCGAATGCGAAGCGCGGCCCTCTGACCGTAAAAAGGTCGTCATCCTCGGCGGTGGCCCCAACCGCATCGGCCAAGGCATTGAGTTTGATTACTGCTGCTGCCACGCCTGCTATGCGCTCACGGACGCGGGCTATGAGACCATCATGGTCAACTGCAACCCCGAGACGGTCTCGACCGACTATGACACCTCGGATCGTCTGTACTTTGAGCCGCTGACATTTGAGCACGTCATGGAAATCCTGCGCGTTGAGCAGGAAAACGGCACGCTGCACGGCGTCATCGTCCAGTTCGGTGGCCAGACCCCACTGAAGCTCGCCAATGGCCTGCAAGAGGCGGGCATCCCGATCCTTGGCACCACGCCGGACATGATTGATCTGGCCGAAGACCGTGAGCGCTTCCAACAGCTTGTGCTGAACCTCGGTCTCAAGCAGCCACACAACGGCATCGCCCATTCCGACGCTGAAGCGATGGAAATCGCCAAGGAAATCGGCTTCCCGCTGGTGATCCGCCCCTCCTACGTTCTGGGGGGCCGCGCGATGGAGATCGTGCGCGACCAAGCCAGCCTTGAGCGCTACATCACCAACGCCGTGGTCGTCTCCGGCGACAGCCCGGTGCTGCTCGACAGCTACCTCTCAGGCGCGGTTGAGCTGGATGTGGATGCCCTCTGCGATGGCGAGAATGTTCATGTCGCGGGCATCATGCAGCATATCGAAGAGGCGGGCGTTCACTCCGGTGACAGCGCCTGCTCCCTGCCGCCCTATTCGCTGCCGCGCGAGATCATCGCCGAAGTTGAAAAGCAAACCCGCGCGCTGGCCCTGGCGCTCAACGTCGTCGGCCTGATGAACATCCAATTCGCGGTCAAAGACGGCGAGATTTACTTGATTGAGGTCAACCCCCGCGCCTCGCGCACCGTGCCTTTCGTGGCCAAAGCGACGGACTCTGCTATCGCCTCCATCGCCGCGCGGATCATGGCTGGCGAGCCGCTGACCAACTTCCCCCTGCGCGCGCCCTATGACGCCTCCGCCGCGTATGAGGACACGCTGCCGCTCGGCGATCCGATGACGCTGGCAGACCCCAATATGCCGTGGTTCTCGGTCAAAGAGGCCGTGCTGCCCTTCGCTCGTTTCCCCGGGGTCGACACGCTCTTGGGGCCGGAAATGCGCTCCACGGGCGAGGTCATGGGCTGGGACCGCGACTTCCCCCGCGCGTTCCTTAAAGCGCAGTTGGGCGCGGGCAACCCGTTGCCACGCAAAGGCTGCGCTTTCTTGTCTGTCAAAGATGCCGACAAGGGCCAAGGCATGCTAGAGGCGGCAGAAATCCTGCTTGCCCAAGGCTTTGCCCTCATCGGTACCCGCGGCACCGCGGAATGGCTGTCTGAGAATGGCCATGCCTGCGCTGTGGTGAATAAGGTCTACGAAGGCCGTCCCGACATCACCGACATGATGAAGAACGGCGATGTGCATCTGGTAATGAACACGACGGAAGGCGCGCAGGCGGTTGAGGACAGCAAGTCGATCCGCTCCATCGCGCTTTATGACAAGATCCCCTACTTCACCACCGCCGCAGGCGCCCATGCCGCTGCATTGGCGATCAAGGCGCAGGCCGAGGATGAGATCGGCGTGAAGGCGCTTCAGGGTTAAGAAATTGGGGCTGTCCATTGGGCGGCCCCACTTCATTGTTGCGCTTAGCTGCCCTGAGGATCCGTGCCCTTTCATGCGTCCCAAAGTGCCACACGGCTAATTAGCTGACGATGCACCTCAGCCAGCACAGTTGCGGCGCAAAGCGCATTCGCGTGGCGTGGGATACGCTGACTTCCCGGCCCTCTAATCCGATTTGCGCAATCGGTTCGTGCATGAACGATGTCTCGACCAGCACCAGCCGGTCGCCTTCGGCCATCAGCGGCACGCGCTGACGTGACAGACCTGCTGCGAAATCCAAGTCCAGCAGGCTGTCCAATCCAATCCCTTGCGAGAAATCGACCAAAATTATCCGACGGTTAAGATCAGCACAATTGCTGAGACAGTGAACTTGGGTGATGCGCAGGGACACGTCATAGCCGATCAACTGCTCTGCGACCGATTGAAGCCCAAGCAGTTCGTTCAGGTCAATTGGCGTTGATTGCCGTGACAGGCTGTCGGCGATAACGGCAGTGGCATCCGTGGCCATTGCACGAATGCGAAAGGCATCCGTAAAGGTCAGCATCGCCATGATGGACCAAACCAAAAGCGGCAATAGAACGACAAATGCGATCGTTTGACTGCCCTCATCTGCCTTCAAGAAGCGTTTAAGCCTATTTGCAATCATCCGCGCGGCTCCGTCACAAAGGCAGTGGTGACCCGCACGCCGTACTGACTGTCAGATCCTTCGGGCAGACGGCGCCCCAGACCGGTCCCCGGCAAAAGCGGGTCGAAAAGGCGGCAGACCCGCATCATCATCAGGTTGTTCTGCTGGCCGGGTAGAAAGCCGTTGGCCGGGTCGTAATCCTCGTCTCGGTCCACACAGGGGGCTGGCCCTGAAAAGTCTGCCCAATCCGCCACAGGCTTGGCCTGCATCTCAATACGGATGCCCTCAAGACACCCGGCCTCAAAGACAGAACGCTCGCAGATCAGCGCCTTCATAGCGTCATAGCTCGGCGTGGCGCCGGTCGACAGGCGCACATCCCGCACGGCGAGGTTCGTCGCGCGGCGCAGCATGATCTCACGCGCGCTCCACAAGCCAGTTTCAAGCGCTAAGAAGAAGAAATAAAACACCAAAGGCAGCAGGATGACGAACTCAATGGTGACCCCGCCCGCCTCGGATGGGCGAAAACGATATTTGAAAAAACCCGTCATTTCGTCAGCCTCAACATTGAGATCGACGCGGCGATCATGTCAAAAGCTGTCTGGATCTCTAGTCCTTCAACATCGAAGTAATGGGATTCAGAAGAGGCGCAGTCCTTCAAAAGGTTCAGCGAATTGGTGTTGTCCACATCCATGCCGATGGAATAGATGACGACCCCCGCAGCATTCGCCACGCCGCAAATTTCCCGAAGGCGACGGTCTTTTTCCACCGAGTCGACCGTCCATTGAATGTAATCTCGGAAATTTATCGCACGCTGGTACCAGTACCAACTCGAGTTGTATCGTCGGCCGTACATGTTGTAGCCGTAGTAGTAGGGCGACATTTCGGCCCAGACTTCAGGCCAATCCAGGCGTTCTTCAGAGGACTTATTTGCCTGTTTGTAGTCGGAATTGTTCGCGAGCGTGTCATTGCTCCACATTCGCTGAGTTCCAAACGGGTGTATCGCGTAAAAGTTAGATTCTGGATAGGACCTATCGCTGTCATTCTCGTAACTGCTCTCCGAAGACGCGACAGAATAGTATGTGTTGCTCCCATAAGTCGTTCGGGTCAAATCCGATTGGCCAGATGCAAATTCTGGCTTTAGGCGATACTCCTCGCGGTTCTCACCGTCGGTCATCAGCACCAAGACTTTCATGCTATTATCGGCACCATAACTATGGGGGCGCCCCTGAAATGCGCGGTTGACCTGGCCTGACGCAATCATGGCAGCGATGGGTGTTTGGGCGGAAGGATCTAGCAAGGCCAACCCCCACTTCGCACCCATGTCGATAGAGGTTGAACCCAGAGGGGTCAGCGCAGCAATCTGCGCTTTCAGCTCTGCGACTGAACTAGACAAAGGCGTCACCGCGAAGCCAGAATCAAATCGGCACACCCATTGCCCCGAAGTTGGGTTTGAATTCGACTCATTGCCGATCAGAAAATGTCCGGTTCGCTGCAGTTCGGTGGCTGTATCGATGCCAAGATGCGTGAAGTCAGCAGCGTCAAAGTCCACGCAATGCGAATATGAATGCTCTTGAGACACGGTGTATTGGCCCAACAACGCCGACCCGGGGTTCACCTTTGTCGAATAAGGAACGATTGAAATTGACACACGCCCCTCTTCGGCATCACTCAAAATTGTCTCAACAAAATCGCCTGCCGCCCTTTTTAACAAATCCAGCTTGATCCCGCTGCGGTCGCTGGTGGTTTCCTCCATCGACCCCGAAACATCGAGTACGAGTGAAATTTCGATATCCTCCACCCGCTCTGTGGCCTCTGAGCTGATCGTCATGCCAAGCGTGTCTATATCGAAAAAGCGGAAGAAATAGGTGTTAAGCCCGGCAGGAAGCGATGCTTCGACTGTCCGGCCCACCAAGATGCCGCCGATTTTTTCTTCGCTTGTCTCAATCTCGACTTCCGACGGGTCAAGCCCCGCGGATGTGAGATAGCTGCGCACCACCTCCTCGGCATCGAGGTCTTGTGACAGGCTGGCAGCTGCCAGCACCGCGTTATCGAGGTGGGTCTGAAAGGTCGTCCGCGTCCGCTCGTGGTTTGCCAAATCTACGGCGAGCCCGCCAAAGATCGTAATCCCAAAGAATACGATCAGCATGAGGACCAGCATACCACCGCCCTCATCCTTGCGGAAATGCACTATCCTGCTGATAAGCATATTATATTTACTTCTCTGCCTCATGACACCCTCTTCTGCGGAGGTTGAAATCGTAAGGAGTTTTTGTGCTTTGCGTCGCGAAATCAGCGGCAAATAGCCTGTATAATCAGTGCCAGTTTCGTAGGCGCCAGTGCAAAACTCTGAATAAATTTTATCAATTAGTGGTTGTTAATATCTGATCACTGCCCCCTATCGATTGCATAGTCAAGGCACGCCGCATGATAGAGATAAATCAGATTGTGTGATTGTAGCGGCATTCCCACGCTTGCCATTTCAAACCCGTGGCAACTCTGTTGTGGTTTCGTTAAAGTACGAAACCTGCACCATTGCAGACAGTATGCACCCAAAGGTGCAGCAACCACGACGCCGGCCCCTTGCAAAACTTCTGGGGCTGCTCAGCTTTAGTAGACCAGCCATGCTGTTGGTGAGAAAGGGACAACTTCGATGTATCAAGCCGCCATCACCGGCACGGGCGTCTTCACGCCGCAGCAGACCATCACCAATGCGGAACTGGTCGAAGCGTTCAATGCCTATGTCGATCTTTACAACGACGAGAATGCCGAGGCGATCGAAGCAGGCACTGTGGACGCCAAGGCGCATTCTTCTGAGGAATTTATCCTTAAAGCCAGCGGCATTGAGCAGCGCTACGTCATGGACAAATCAGGCGTGCTTGACCCCAACATCATGCACCCCCTGCTGCGCCAACGCGCGGATGAGGAACCGTCATTGATGGCGGAAATGGCCGTTGACGCGGCCCAGAAAGCGCTTGCCGCTGCAGGCAAAACCACCGCCGATGTCGATGCCGTAATCTGCGCCGCTTCTAATCTGGAACGCGCCTATCCTGCGGTGGCCATTGAAATTCAGGAACTGCTCGGGGTTAAGGGGTTCGCCTTTGACATGAACGTCGCCTGCTCTTCGGCCACCTTTGGCATCCAGGCCGCGGCCGATATGATCCGCTCCGGCTCCATCCGCTCTGCTTTGGTGGTGAACCCTGAGATTTGCTCAGCCCACCTCGAATGGCGCGACCGGGATTGCCACTTTATCTTTGGCGATGTCGCCACCGCCACATTGCTAGAGCGCGCCGAAGATACCAACGGCCCCTGTTTTGACGTCATCTCAACCCGTTGCGCCACGGAGTATTCCAACAACATCCGCAACAACAACGGCTTCCTCCGCCGCTCACGCCCCGATGGGCTGAGCGACCGGCGCGATATGCAGTTCATGCAGAATGGGCGCAAAGTGTTTAAGGAAGTGTTACCCATGGTGGCCGACCATATCGGCGGGCATATGGCCGACAATGGGTTGGAATCCTCTGACCTGAAGCGCATTTGGCTACATCAGGCGAACAAGTCGATGAATGATTTTATCGGCCGCAAGGTGCTGGGCCGGGAGCCTGAACAAGGTGAGCAACCCAATATCCTGCAAGACTATGCCAACACGTCCTCCGCCGGGTCGATCATTGCCTTTGCGAAGAATTCCGATGATCTGAAGGACGGTGAAACCGGTCTGATTTGCTCCTTCGGTGCGGGCTATTCTGTCGGCTCGGTGATCGTCAAAAAACGCGGGTAACGGCCCGCGACATGCTCGCCGCCTTCGGTGCACGAGGGCGGGGTTTGCGTCTTGATCCGCTGTCATGGGCGGCGTAACACCCTGCCCATGGCAAAGCTCTACTTCAACTACTCCACCATGAACGCCGGTAAATCCACGGTGCTGCTACAAGCGGCGCATAACTACGTGGAACGCGGCATGGTCCCCTATCTGCTAACCGCCCAGTTCGACAATCGCGCGGGCGAAGGGCGCATTGCTTCGCGCATCGGCATCGGCCAAGAAGCCGACACTTTCGGCCCCGGCGAAGACCTTCTGGCCAAAATCGAAAGCCGTTTAGAGCAAGGCCCCTGCGCCTGTATCTTCGTCGACGAGGCGCAGTTTCTAGAGGTTGACCAAGTCTGGCAACTGGCCCGCGCAGTGGATGATCTGGGCGTGCCGATCATGTGCTTTGGCCTGCGGGTAGACTTTCGCGGTGAACTTTTCCCCGGTTCTGCGGCGCTATTGGCGCTGGCCGATGAAATGCGCGAGGTGCGCACCATCTGCCACTGCGGAAAAAAGGCAACGATGGTCGTGCGCCGCGACGCCGAAGGGCAAGCCATGCGCGACGGCGCGCAGGTGCAGATCGGCGGGAATGAAACCTATATCTCGCTCTGCCGCAAACACTGGCGCGCCGCCGTGGGGGATGGCTAAACCCGGTTCGGTAGGATCTCTCCGTCGATGAAGGCTTGCAGATTGGCCGCTGCCATCAGCCCCATATCGACACGGACTTCATGCGCCGCAGTGCCCAGATGTGGCAGCAGCACGACATTTTCTAAATCGCGCAGCGCTTGCGGGACATTTGGCTCGAATTCATAAACATCCAGACCAGCGCCGCCGATTTTGCCCACTCGAAGGGCTTCGATCAGCGCGGCCTCCTGCACCACATCGCCGCGAGCGATGTTGATCAGCCGAGCATGGGACTGCATCGCGCTGAGCACCGTCTCATCAATCAAATGCCGCGTCTCTCCCCCGCCCGGCACGGCGATGACAAGAATATCGACGGAAGTGGCAAGGTCTATCAGGCTTTCAACACGCGTGGCTGGGAAATCCAGGTCCTTGGCGCTCCGGTTGAAATAGCTGACCTGCATTTCAAACCCATAGTGACATCGCCGCGCAATCGCTTGCCCGATCCGACCCATGCCAACGAGACCAACTTTTTTGCCTGTCACGTGCAGCCCCAGCATCTGGGTCGGGTGCCACCCCTCCCACGCGCCGGAACGCACCAGCCGCTCCCCTTCAGCGGCGCGGCGTGCGGACATCAGCATAAGGGTCATAGCGACATCCGCCGTCGCATCGGTGACCGCGCCGGGAGTGTTCGTCACCTCAATCCCCGCAGCCCGGGCCGCAGCCGCGTCGATATGATTATAGCCGACGCCGAAATTGGCGAGGATTTTGCAGCGTGGGTCGGGCACATTGGCAAAGACTTCAGCCGAAAAGACATCTCCCAAGGTCGGCATCACCCCGTCATAGTCGCGCAGCGCAGCGCGCATTTCGTTAGCCGAGAGGGGAGCGGTCTCCTCGCGCACGGACACGTCGCAGCCTTTTAGCGCGCTGGTGACCTCTTCTGGCAAGGGTCTGGCAATCAATATTTTTTTCAATGCATCCGCCCCCCTTGAGGCACCAGTTGATCAGGTGAAAGCAATACAATCTCGCCGTCTTTGTCCGGCAAGCCGAGCACCAGCACCTCTGACATGAATGGCCCAATCTGGCGCGGTGGGAAGTTCACCACGGCCACAACCTGCCGCCCCACCAGCGTTTCCGGGATGTAATGAGCGGTGATTTGCGCAGAGGTTTTACGCTCGCCAATCTCATCGCCGAAGTCGACCCAAAGCTTGATCGCCGGCTTGCGGGCCTCAGGAAAGGGTTCGGCCCGGGTGACGGTCCCGACGCGGATGTCGACTTTCAAAAAATCGTCAAAGGAAATCTCAGCCATTTGCCAGCTCCCGCGATCTATCTGCGGCGGCGGCAACGGCGCGTTTCAGCAGGGGCGGGAAGCCTTTGGCCTCGTCCATCAAAACCTCAAGCGCCGCTTGGGTGGTGCCATTTGGGCTGGTCACGTTGACGCGAAGCTGGCCGGGATCCTCTTCGGCCTGCATCGCCAATGCCCCTGCCCCGGCGACGGTTGCTTTGGCCAACAGCATGGCTAATTCTTCGGGCAACCCTTGCGCCACACCGGCGGCGGCCATGCATTCGATCATATGAAAAACATAGGCCGGACCAGAGCCGCTGACCCCGGTGACTGCGTCGATCTGCGCCTCTTCGGTCAGGCGGACGACTTCGCCCACGGCGCTCAGCAGGGTCTCGGCCTCATCCAGTGACCGGTTGCCCGCCTTGGCATTGCCAACGATTGCCGTGATCCCTTGGGAAATGGCGGCGGGGGTATTGGGCATGGCCCGCACAATAGGTGTGTCGCCGCCAAGGACGCTTTCGAAATAGCCGATGGTGGTACCCGCAGCGACGCTGACAAAAAGCGTGTCGCCATTGCCCATCGCCTGAAGCGTCGGCAGCGCATCTGCCATCATCTGCGGTTTCACTGCCACCAGCACCACGGCGGGCGCGGCGGGCAGATCGGCGTTAAGGTTCACGCCAGTGCCTTGCAACCAGTCAGACGGCTTCGGGTCACGGACCCAGACCGAGCTTGCTGGCAGCCCCTTTGCCAGCCAACCCGCCAACATGGCCGACCCCATCTTGCCACAGCCCAGCAAAACTAGGCCATCACGTGCAACTCTGCCGTCTTTCATCGTCATCCCCCGAAGTTGTTCGGGGACTTTGTTACGCCCGGCCGTAAGCCTCTGCAATGGCGACATCCATCGCGGCCTTCGGTGTTTGATCCCCCCAGACCAGCAATTGCAGCGCAGGATAGTAGCGTTCCGCGCTCATGACAGCGGCACCAATCATCGTGTCGATCTGCTCAGGCCCCGCAACCTGACCACCCGCCAAAACCAACCCGTAGCGGTAGACCATCATTTGCTGATCAGCCCAAAAGCTGAACGCCCCGGCCCAGCATTGATCGTTGACGAGGTTTAACAATTCGTAAAGCTGCGGCAGTTTTTCGGCAGGCGGCTCCATCTCAAAGGTGCAGATCAAGCGCAGGGTCTCATCATAGGCGGACCACGCAAGGGTGATGGAATAAGTACGCCACTGCCCTTCAACAGCCATGGCGATCTGGTCATCCGCAACACGGTCGAAGTCCCAATCGTGATGGGCTGCCAAATTTTCTACGATATCAATGGGGTGAATGTCTTCTTCAAGGTAATGCTCGGACAGGGCCATTTCGCCACCTCTCAATCTGTTCCATAGGATGGGCCGTGGCGCCACCAGCCATGGAAGCCTGCACAAATAGGCGTGTAGGTTTACCTCGCCCATACAATATATGGTGCTTCCAGCAGGCCGCTCTGGCAACCTTTTTCTTGGGGATAACCACAAAAGGTAGGGGATAACCGCAATAACTTGTGGGTAAGTCGCGGAAAACGTCTAGGATTTGGAGGGGGATGCGGCGCGCGGCCCAGATTTGGGCTTCGGGCTACCGAAAGGATCACCGCCCTACGCAGGGGCAGCAGATCAATTTTTGGAGGGTGGTCGCTTAGCGCTCAGCCCTTGGCTTCCAGCTTGTCGAGGCGGGTTTTAAGCGCTTCATTCTCTTCGCGGGCCTTCTGCGCCATCGCGCGCACCGCGTCGAATTCTTCGCGGGTGACGAAATCACGATCGGCCAACCAACGGTCAAGCATGCCTTTCATGGCAGTCTCGGCCTCGTCTTTGGCGCCTTGGGCGACGCCCATCGCATTTGTCATCATCTGTGAAACGTCGTCGAAAAACTTGTTACGGGTCTGCATGTCTGGCCTCCGGAGGTTTGTTAGCCTCTATATGGGGCGCAAGGCCCTCACTCGCAAGGTTGACTTCCCCGCGCGGCCTTGCTCAATCAGCGACATGATAGCCATGCTCCCCTTCCCCGATATCACGCCGGAAATTTTTTCGGTTAACCTGTTTGGTGCCACCTTCGCGCTAAGGTGGTATGCGCTCGCCTATATCGTGGGCATTCTGCTGGGCTGGCGTGTCGCCACTGCGGCAATCAAACGGCCAACCCTATGGAAGAATGACATGCCCGTCATGAAGCCCGGTCAGGTCGAAGACCTGCTGTTTTGGGTGATCCTTGGCGTGATCCTCGGTGGGCGGTTGGGCTATGTGCTGTTTTATCAACCGGCCTATTACCTGTCGAACCCCGCCGCCATTTTGCAACTGTGGGAAGGCGGCATGTCTTTCCACGGCGGTGCGCTTGGAGTCATCTTGGCGGGGCTTTTTTATACATGGAAGCATCGCATCCCCGTAATCTCGACCGGGGATATGGTCTGTTTGGGGCTGGCGCCGGGGCTGTTTCTGGGGCGGCTGGCGAATTTCATCAACGCCGAGCTTTGGGGGCGCCCGACCGATCTGCCTTGGGGCGTCGCATTTCCAGGTGAGGCAGCGCAGTTCTGCCCTGACGTGGCCGGTATCTGCGCGCGCCACCCCTCGCAGCTTTATGAGGCGCTGCTGGAAGGGCTGCTGCTGGGCGGCGTGCTGATCTGGATGGCATGGAAGCGCGGCGCGCTGAAAATGCCGGGGCTGATCGGCGGCACCTTCCTTGCAGGCTATGGCGCCGCACGTTTCGCGGTAGAGTTCCTGCGCCAACCCGATGCGCAATTCGTGACGCCGGGCAACCCGCTGGGGCTGGCGTGGCATATCGGTGGCTGGGGTCTGACCATGGGGCAAATCCTGTCGCTGCCGATGATCGCCGTAGGCATCTTTCTTATCATCCGGGCGCGGCGGCAGGCATGAGCCTGAAGGACCATCTGCTGGCCCGGATCGCGCATGAAGGACCGATGCGGCTGGACGACTATATGCACTCGTGCCTGCTGCATCCAGACTGGGGTTATTACACGACGCGCGTGCCCTTTGGTGTGCAGGGGGATTTCACTACCGCGCCGGAGATCAGCCAGATGTTTGGGGAGTTAATCGGCCTCTCGCTGGCGCAAAGCTGGTTGGACCAAGGTGCGCCTGCACCCTTCACGCTGGCCGAAATTGGGCCGGGGCGCGGCACGCTGATGGCCGATGTGTTGCGTGCCTGCGCGCGCGTGCCGGGGTTTCTGGCTGCAGCACAGGTAAGGTTGATCGAAGCCTCCCCCGCCTTGCGCGACTTGCAACGCCAGACCCTTAAGGGGTTTGAGGTCACTTGGCATGAAACCGTGACGGAATTGCCGGACGTGCCGCTGTTCCTAATTGCCAACGAATTTTTCGACGCGCTGCCGATCCGCCAATTCCTCCGCCAAGGTGCTGGCTGGGCTGAGCGGCGCATCGGGGCGGCGGAAAACGGCCTTTGCTTTGGACTTGCCCCGGTCGCACCACATCCAGTCCTTGCGCATCGGTTAGAGGATACGAAGGATGGCGATTTGGTCGAGGTCTGCGCTCCGGCGAAAGAAATAATGCAAGAGATCGGCAATCGCATCGCACAACAGGGCGGTGCCGCGCTGATCATCGACTATGGCGACTGGCGCGCGCTCGGCGATACGCTGCAAGCGATGGAAAACCACGCCCCCGCCGATCCGCTGGCCAACCCCGGCTGCGCCGATCTGACCGCCCATGTCGATTTCGAAGCGCTCGCCCTTGCGTGCCCCTGTCAATACAGCCGTCTGGTCACGCAAGGTGTCTTTCTAGAGCGTTTGGGCATCACGGCCCGGGCGCAGAAATTGGCCGAGCCGCTCACTGGCGAAGCCCTTAACAGCCACATTGCCGCACATCGACGGTTGACGCACCCGGCGGAAATGGGAAACCTGTTCAAAGTTATGGGGCTCTATCCAAAGGGTCAGACCCCGCCTCCGGGAACAGAAATATGACGCTCGAAATTCTCACCTCAGACGCGCTTGCCCCCCTGCGGCACGGTTTTTTCACCCGGCGCGGGGGCGCGTCGTCGGGTGTCTTTTCCGGGCTTAACTGCGGCAGCGGCAGTTCTGACCAATCCGAAATTGTGCGCATTAACCGCACCCGCGCGGCCGAGGCGATGGGCCTGCCTGCCGATCATCTGGTGGGCGTGCATCAGGTGCATTCTGCCACGGTCGTCACCGTTACAGAGCCACGCGATGACAAACCCCGCGCCGACGCGCTGGTGACCAAGACACCGGGGATTGCGCTGTCGATCCTGACCGCAGATTGCCAGCCGGTGCTTTTTGCAGATGCGCAAGCTGGTGTGGTGGGCGCAGCCCACGCAGGCTGGCGCGGCGCGCTTGATGGGATTCTTGAGGCGACTGTCGACGCGATGGTTAATCTGGGAGCCACGCGCGAAAAAATCACGGCGGTCATCGGCCCCTCCATCAGCCAGCGTGCCTATGAAGTTGGGCCAGAGTTTCTCGACAACTTTATGAACGCCGACCCCGAATTCGCCCGCTATTTTGCCCAAGGTGAAGGTGACCGGCTGCATTTCGATCTGCCGGGCTTTGGCTTGAACCGTCTGCGCGCGGCGGGCGTGGGCCATGCGGAATGGACGCGGCACTGCACCTATGCTGATCCGGCGCGATTCTATTCCTATCGCCGCACGACCCACGCCAAAGAAGCAGATTACGGGCGCTTGCTGTCGGCGATCACGCTCTGAACGGGGCGGGATTGGGGCAAAGCCCGTCCGCTTTACGCCCTATTGCTTTGGAAAATTGCGAAACAGTTGCCGCAAATTAAGCGCACTGTTGATCATAAATCCAGTAACTCCCTGAAATAAAGAACCTTTCGAAATGTGGCGAGCGCGCCCCAAAGTCCCTCGCTCTGCCCGGGATTTTCCGTAAGTTTTTCCTTTACCGTCAAAAACCGGCCCGATTGCCCTGCGATAGTGATCACCAAGCAAAGATGCCTGCGTGACCCGAGAGGAACAGAGCTATGAAAAAGAACCCGCGTTTCATCAAGTCCATCGTCGAGACTGCCGCCAAGACCGACACGGTCATGCCGTGGGCCCGCGGTGCACGTCGCGCTGCCTTTATCGCCAAGCGCGCAGGTGCCGCCCCGGTCCGCAAAAGCGCCTGATAGGTTTCCCCCGGCACCGCCAGCGCCAAAGCGCCCGGTGCAACAGACCGCCCCTCGGTACGTTGATTCGTGCCGGGGGCGTTTTCATTTAAATGTGGCAAGCAACCTCCCCTTGTCGGAAACAGAACCTTGGTTTTAGTCAAAATTGGCTTGGAATAAGTCGTTAATGTTCTGGATACTTTGACAATCCATGCCAGACGTGGCGATTTGACTGTCAGACCGCGTCATCTAATACCGAGGTACAGCTGCTTGATGTCAGCGATGCCGGATGCGGCGGACCGATAAGAGGTTTAGAATGACACTGACCGCCGCCACCGATCACGGCAGCCCCACGTCCGAACCGCTGCGCACCTACGAAGTTGCCGCACTGCGGGCCGACGGCTCGCTTTATATCGGTCAGGACAATGCGCCCGCATTGCCGCTTTTTGAAGCAGCCTTTGCCGCCTTTGCCCGTGGGACGTTGATCCAGACCGTGCAGGGTGACATCGCCATCGAGGATCTGCAGCCCGGCGACATAATAAACACTTCGTCGGGAGAGCCTGCCCAGCTGATCTGGATCGGGTCGAGCAATTTTATCCCCGCTGATACCGGGCGGCGCCTGCCGCTGATCCGCATCATGCCCGACAGTTTCGGAGAGGGACGGCCCAGTTCATTCCTAACTGTTGGCCCTGCCGCGCGGGTATTGCATACGCCACACCATCTGCGCGCAGAGGCGGGCGGCACCCGTCTGCTGGCGCCGGTACGTGAGTTTGTGGATGGGGTGAATGTAATCGAAGTGGCCCCGCCGACCCCGGTGCGCCTGTTTCACATTTGCCTGTCCCGCCATGCGGCGATCAAAGCTGGTGGATTGGAGATGGAAACTTTTCACCCCGGCGCACAGGCGCTGCGCGACGCCACGCACAACCTGCGTGATCGCTTTCTATCAATGTTTCCACAGATTGGTCATGCGACAGACTTCGGCCCGCTCGCCCATCCCCGCGCGCCTGACACACCAGCCGAGGGTGTGACCGGCTGAGTTAAGGCGCGGTAGAAAGCCGCGCTTCAAGCACGTCGAAAGGCACACCGGGATCATCTTTTGCGCCACGGATCACGAGACTGGTCTTCACGCTTTCCACATTTGGCGTGGTCAGCAATTGCCCGGTTAGGAAGCTCTGAAAGCTCGACAAGTCAGGTGCCACGCATTTCAGGATGAAATCAACCTCGCCGTTGAGCATATGGCACTCGCGCACCAGCGGCCAACCACGACACTTTTCTTCAAATGCGCTGAGATCAGCCTCGGCCTGACTGGCCAGTCCGACCATGGCGAAAACCTGAACTTCAAAGCCCAACTCGCGGGCATCGACATCGGCGTGATAACCTTTGATATAGCCCTGTTCTTCCAACGTGCGGACCCGGCGCAAACAAGGCGGTGCAGAGATACCGACACGTTTGGCCAGCTCGACATTCGTCATCCGACCATCCGTTTGCAGTTCGGCCAAGATCATCCGGTCAATCGGATCTAGTCGTGTGCCTGCCATATCGCCCTCAATGATTTTCGATTCTTATAGCAGCCTGCGGCCTACACGCAATAAAGTTTCACACAAGCGCAATATCCTTTGTCACCGACAACGGCCAGATCTGGTTGCGCCCCTCACATAGACGTATGGCGCATCGGCGACGGCAGGGGTTTAACGGCTCCCCCGCTACCGCTATATGAAGCGGGCAATATCAATGACAGCCCGGGGGCGCCAGATGGCCGAGACACGTAAAACCAAGGTACTGATCATCGGCTCCGGCCCTGCGGGCTATACCGCTGGTGTCTACGCAAGCCGCGCGATGCTTGAGCCGATCCTCGTGCAAGGGATCGAACCCGGCGGCCAGCTGACCACGACGACAGAGGTTGAGAACTGGCCAGGCGACAGCGAGGTTCAGGGCCCTGACCTGATGATCCGCATGCAAGAACACGCCAAAGCAATGGGCACCGAGATCATCGGCGACATCATCACTGATCTGGATCTGAGCAGCCGCCCCTTCCATGCCAAAGGCGACAGCGGCACCACCTATGTGGCCGACGCTGTGATCCTTGCCACCGGCGCCCGCGCCAAGTGGTTGGGGCTGGAGTCGGAAGAGAAGTTCAAAGGTTTCGGCGTCTCGGCCTGCGCCACGTGCGACGGGTTCTTCTATCGCGGACAAGAGATCGTTGTGATCGGTGGCGGCAACACCGCTGTGGAAGAGGCGCTGTTCTTGACCAACTTCGCGTCCAAGGTGACCCTGATCCACCGCCGTGATGAGCTGCGTGCCGAGAAAATCCTGATCGACCGCCTGATGAAGAACCCCAAGATTGAACCGTTGTGGTTCCACCAACTGGACGAAGTCTATGGCACCGACAGCCCTCTGGGCGTCGAAGGCGTGAAGGTAAAACACGTCAAAACGGGCGAGATCACGGACATCCCCGCCAAGGGCGTCTTTGTGGCCATCGGCCACGCGCCGTCCAACGAATTGGTCAAGGACACGCTGGAAACCCATATGGGCGGCTATGTCGTGACCAAGCCTGACAGCACAGAAACCTCCATCCCCGGCGTCTTTGCTGCGGGTGATCTGACCGACCACAAATACCGCCAAGCCGTCACAAGTGCGGGCATGGGCTGCATGGCGGCGCTGGAAGCTGAGCGTTTCCTGGCCGAAGTAGGCGATGATGAGGGCAAAGACACCTCCCTGCCGTTGGGCTACGGCGTTGAGGTCAAGGAAGATGTTTAACGCGCAATAGGCTGCGGCGGAGATCATTCTGGTTTCTGCCACAGCCTAAATCCCGTATTGCGTGAAGTCTTAACATTATGAGATTTCGGCCTTTAACGGGATGTCGTGGCCCCGTTCTATAGACAAACCACGCCTTTTAAAGCTATGGCGGCCCAAACCGAAGCCGCCTCTTCTTGATGAAAAGTGATAGATATGATGACCAGCAACCTGACGCCGATCCCCGAACTCTACGTCTCCTACGAGTCTTCGCAGAAGCTGAAAGTAGAGGCGGGCAATCTCTTGAGCCTCGACCTCACCCCGCGTCAGATCTGCGATCTGGAACTGTTGATGAACGGCGGCTTTAATCCGCTGAAAGGTTTCCTGACCGAAGACGACTATAACGGCGTGGTTGAAAACATGCGCTTGGCGGATGGCACGCTCTGGCCAATGCCGATCAACCTCGACGTCAGCGATACCTTCGCCGAGAAGCTGGAACTGGGTCAAGACATTGCCCTGCGCGATCAGGAAGGCGTGATCCTTGCGACCATGACCGTCACCGACCGCTGGACGCCGAACAAAGCGCGTGAGGCTGAGAAGGTCTTTGGCGCCGATGATGATGCGCACCCGGCGGTGAACTACCTGCATAATCAGGCGGGCAATGTGTACCTCGGCGGCCCCGTGACCGGCATCCAGCAGCCTGTGCATTACGATTTCCGAGGCCGCCGCGATACGCCGAACGAGTTGCGCGCCTATTTCCGCAAACTTGGCTGGCGTCGTGTTGTGGCCTTCCAGACGCGCAACCCGCTGCACCGCGCGCATCAGGAACTGACCTTCCGCGCCGCGCGTGAAGCGCAGGCCAACCTGCTGATCCATCCGGTCGTGGGCCTGACCAAACCGGGCGATGTTGATCATTTCACCCGCGTGCGCTGTTATGAGGCCGTGCTCGACAAATACCCGGCGGCCACCACCTCCATGAGCCTCTTGAACCTCGCCATGCGCATGGCGGGCCCGCGTGAGGCCGTGTGGCACGGATTGATCCGCAAGAACCACGGCTGCACCCACTTCATCGTTGGCCGCGATCACGCTGGCCCCGGCAAGAATTCCGCCGGTGACGATTTCTATGGCCCCTATGATGCGCAGGACCTGTTCCGCGAACATCAGGAAGAAATGGGCATCGAAATGGTCGATTTCAAACACATGGTCTGGGTGCAAGAACGTGCCCAATACGAGGCCATGGATGAGATTGAAGACAAAGAGAACGTTACCATCCTGAACATCTCGGGCACCGAATTGCGCCGCCGCCTGCGCGAAGGTCTTGAGATCCCTGAGTGGTTCTCCTTCCCCGAGGTGGTCAAGGAACTGCGCCGCACCTCGCCGCCGCGTTCCGAGCAGGGTTTCACCGTCTTCTTCACCGGTTTTTCGGGCTCTGGTAAATCCACCATCGCGAACGCGCTGATGGTTAAGCTGATGGAAATGGGTGGTCGCCCTGTGACGCTGCTGGACGGTGACATCGTGCGGAAAAACCTCAGCTCCGAGCTGGGCTTCTCGAAAGAGCACCGCGACCTGAACATCCGCCGTATCGGCTATGTCGCGTCAGAGATTACCAAGAACGGCGGCATCGCCATCTGCGCGCCGATCGCGCCCTATGCCACCACCCGTCGCGCCGTGCGTGAGGATGTGGAAGGCTTTGGCGCGTTTGTCGAAGTGCATGTTGCAACTTCGATCGAGGAATGCGAACGCCGTGACCGCAAAGGCCTTTATAAGCTGGCGCGCGAAGGCAAGATCAAAGAGTTCACCGGCATCTCCGACCCCTACGATGTGCCGCAGAACGCTGAACTGGTGCTTGAAACCGAGAATGTCGATGTAGACAACTGCGCGCATCAGGTGCTCCTGAAGCTTGAGAACATGGGGCTGATCGCGGGTTAAACCGAGTTGCCCATTGAGACGACCACGCAGCCCCCCGGGGCTGCGTTTTACGTTTGGCCTATGCTGTTTCAGGCATAAAGACTTGACCAGACATTACCACGCGGCCCTGCCCCGCCACACGCACGCCCGTGATCGCCTCGCGCGGGCCGAGCACTTCAACCTCGGCCCTGCCGGGGCGGCCCATGAGGTGTCCTTGCTCTGCCACGAAAGCCGGGCTGTCTATCAAACCGCGCGCCCAGAGATAGGCCGCCATGGCACCTGTGGCTGATCCGGTGAAAGGGTCTTCGGCGGGGCTCGGTGGGGCCAATAGAAGCCGTGCATAGGTATCTCCCGCGGAGGTGGCTCCGTCGAGGGTCACCCAAAAGGGCTCCATCATGTCGCTGTCTTGCCCTAAATGGCGATTGTAGTTGGCCAGCGCTTCTGTATCGAGGGTCAGCGCCTCTAACGCCGCGCGGCTGCGCAAGACAGTGATGCAAAAAGGCAACCCGGTCGAGACCACCTGCGGCTGGCCGACAATTTCGTCAGCCTTCAAACCGCCCACCCGCGCGACGAGATCGACAGGCACTTCGGGGCCAAACTGGGGGGCGATCTGCGTCATCGCGATCTGCGCGCCCCGTAGTTCCACCTGGACAATGCCCGCCCCCGTTTCCAACCTTAGCAACCCTTCGCCGATCAATCCGCGATGGCGCAGTGCTGCCACGGTGGCGATGGTCGGGTGTCCTGCAAAGGGTATCTCGCGGCAGGCGAGGTAATATTTCACCTTGAAGTCAGCGACCTCGGATGGCCCCGTGAACGTACACTCCACCAAAGATGTCTCACGCACATAGGCCATGCAAAGCGCATCAGAAAGCACCGCCCCGCCGTGCACCACGGCACAACCGTTGCCGCCAAAGACCTGATCCGTGAAAGCATCTACCCAGTCGAAATCGAAATTCAAAAGCCCGCTCCCAATAAAAAAGGCCGCAGCGGACTGCGGCCTTGCATCGGGCTTAGATTACCCTCGCCGTCTATGGCGTCAATGCACCATAACCGGACGGTAGTCGTGTTCACGCGCCAACGAAAACGCGAGTTTCTGGTCGCCAACAAGCGCCAATTGCTGCCCTTCGGCGTCGTGGACCGCATAGAGAAGTTCAAGCCCCTCTACCTGATCGCGCACTTCGCGCGGCAGATCGGCGACAGCGATGGTTTTGACATAGACCATACGGTCATTTCCGTGGGTGATTGCGTCTTGCATGATGTTACCCCTTCTTGATCTTGATGGTTTGAACCACCGTTTCAGGCTTGGCACGAGTTAGATCCACATGAAGCAGACCATTCTCCATTACGGCTTCACCCACATCGACCCCATCGGCCAGAACGAACGAGCGCTGAAATTGTCGCGCAGCGATGCCGCGGTGCAGAAACACCCGATCTTCGCCTTCGTCAGACTGACGCCCACGGATCACGAGCTGTCTATCCTCAACGGTTATCGAGAGATCCTGTTCCGAAAAACCCGCAACGGCAAGTGTGATCCGATAGCTAAAGTCCGAGGTTTGTTCGATGTTAAACGGCGGATAACCTTCGTTTCCGGCTTTGGCGCTGCGTTCGAGCACCCGTTCCAATTGTTCAAACCCAAGCATATGTGGGTAAGAGGCAAGCGTTAGTTTCGTCATGCGACACGTCCTTATCAGGTCAAGCGACAGTGTTTCACAGGCCCCGCAACCGGCAGCCCGTTGTCTAGAATATGGGGGGGCTTTCTTGCCTGCGCAAGGGCTATGCCAAATGATCTCAAGCGCTTATATTCAAGGTTCAGTTGCCCAACGGAATCACCCAACCATGAATGCCCCTACCGATCTGTCGATGAAAACGGACGAAGTGCTGCGTGTCGAACTTGAAGTCTTCCGACGGGAACATCGCGATCTGGATGACGCCATCCATGCGCTCGTTGAAAAAGGAACTGGCGATCAACTGACCCTGCAACGGCTGAAAAAACGCAAGCTGCGGCTCAAGGATCTCATCGCCCAGATCGAAGACCGCCTGACCCCCGATATCATCGCCTAACCCATTATCCGTTTGGTCCGCGGCAATCGACGTTGCCACATGGGCCGGGATGGGTATAGTGCGCGCTCTGATCCACCAAGAGAAGGCCCTGCGCAATGACCACGCCCCCGGTTGGCATCATCATGGGGTCCCAGTCCGACTGGGCCACCATGCGCGAAGCAGCAACCCTGCTGGAAGAGCTTAACATCCCCTTTGAGGCGCGCATCGTATCTGCGCATCGCACGCCTGACCGGCTGTGGGAATACGGCAAAACGGCGGTCGACCGTGGTCTGCAAGTGATCATCGCGGGCGCTGGCGGTGCGGCGCATCTGCCCGGGATGATGGCCTCAAAAACCCGCGTGCCGGTGATTGGCGTGCCAGTGCAGACCAAGGCGCTGTCGGGTGTGGATTCCCTTTATTCCATCCTACAGATGCCGCGTGGCTTTCCTGTGGCGACGATGGCAATCGGCGCGGCGGGTGCCGCCAACGCAGCCTTGATGGCGGCAGGTATCCTAGCGTTACAAGACGCGGAACTGGCGAAGCGGCTCGACGATTGGCGCGAGGCGCTCAGCGCATCGATCCCCGAGGTGCCGCATGACTGAGCCGCTGCAAACCGGCGCCACCATCGGCATTATGGGCGGCGGTCAGCTGGGCCGGATGCTGTCTGTCGCCGCTGCCCGCTTGGGCTTTCGCACCCATATTTTTGAGCCGGGTGCCAACCCGCCCGCCGCCGATGTGGCCCTTGCTGTGACCACCGCAGGTTATGACGACCACAAAGCGCTAGAGGCTTTCGCCCGCGCCTGTGACATCGTGACCTTCGAGTTTGAGAACATCCCCACGGAGGCGCTCGACGTGGTCGAGGCAATCACCCCGCTCCGTCCGGGCCGCGAAGCGCTGCGGATTTCGCAGGACCGACTGACCGAGAAGACCTTCCTCGGCGACCTCGGCCTGAAGGTGGCCCCCTTCGCCGATGTCTCTGACGCTGCAACGTTGAAAGCCGCTGTAGCGCAAATCGGCACGCCCGCGATCCTCAAGACCCGGCGTTTCGGCTATGACGGCAAGGGCCAAGCGCGGCTGAAAGACGATACTGATCTCGACGCCGCATGGGCCGAAATGAACGGCGCGCCGTCCGTGCTCGAAGGGTTCGTGAACTTCAGCGCCGAAATCTCCGTCATCGCCGCGCGCAGCGTCACGGGCGAAGTCGCCTGTTTCGATCCCGGTGAGAACGTCCACCGCGATGGCATCCTGCACACCACCACCGTCCCAGCAATGATCAGCAACGCGCAGC
Organism: Sulfitobacter sp. AS92; assembly: GCF_038900015.1. Classification (NCBI taxonomy): domain Bacteria; kingdom Pseudomonadati; phylum Pseudomonadota; class Alphaproteobacteria; order Rhodobacterales; family Roseobacteraceae; genus Sulfitobacter; species Sulfitobacter sp. AS92. Next base: position 41,691 of record NZ_JBBMQL010000005.1, on the reverse strand, counting down.
GCACCGATGCGGTCTTGCTCGCCGGTCGGGTGCTCAACGCGCTTGAGTATGTAGGCGTCATCGGGGTTGAGCTTTTCGTTACCCCGCAGGGGTTGATCGTGAATGAGATCGCGCCACGGGTGCATAACTCCGGCCATTGGACCCAGAACGGTTGTGCCATCGACCAGTTCGAGCAGCACATCCGCGCCGTGGCTGGATGGCCCTTGGGCGATGGTCAGCGCCATGCGGATGTGGTGATGACCAACCTCATCGGCGATGACATGGCCCGCGTGCCCGAGCTTGCTCGCGCCCGTGATACGGCGCTGCATCTCTATGGCAAGGCCGAGGTGAAGCCGGGTCGCAAGATGGGCCATGTGAACCAGATCATCCGCGATTGAGTTCAGGCGACGAAACGCTCTGCAATCGCCCCTGACATAAAGCTCACCCGCCCCGCCACGAAAGTGGCGGCGACACGGCCCGTGGCCTTGTCCAGCACAACGAAATCAGCGCGTTTGCCTGGCGCCAGCGTGCCACGATCCGAAAGCCCCAGCACCTCCGCCGGCCAGGATGAGACCAACGCCCATGCGGCTGCGATGTCCAGTAGCCCACTCTGCGGCAGCATCAACGCGGCACGGCGCGGCGACGGGTAATGGTAGTCTGACGCCAAAGCATGGCACAGCCCCATGCTGAGCAAGTCCAGCGCCGAGAGGTTGCCGTTATGCGACCCGCCACGCACCACATTCGGCGCGCCCATGATCACCGCATCCCCTGCCGCATGCGCGGCCTCGGCAGCCTCCTGAGTCTCAGGGAATTCGGCCAACGTCACCCCCCGCGCCCGCCATAAGGCGCGGCCCTCTGCGGTCTGGTCGTCATGGCTGCCCATCTTCACCCCACGCTGCGCCAGGTCTGCGCAAAGGCGATCCAACGCCGCTGGCACCTCATCGCGCCGCGCGTGCATCTCTTGCATCTGCGCCAAATGGCTCTCAGGGCTGCGCCCGGCCTTAAGCGCTTGCCCCACCAGCCGCTTGGGCATTTTGCCCTGCGCCAAACGGTCATGCGGCAGGTGATCGTTAAAAACCACATAGCCCACCCCCCAATCCGCGATCCGTTGCGGCAGGCTGTCATAGAGGTCGAGCATATGGGTCTCAAACCGCAGTTGGGGGCGTATATCGGTAACCAATTGGGGCGCGGTGTCGCGAATGCCGGTTAACACCTGATCGGCAAACGCCAGCCCCCGCAGCCCGCCTTCCCAACTGACGAATTGCGCCAAAATCGCTGTCGTTATCCCATTGGCTGCCAACTCCGCTTCCGCCGCGACCAGCCCCTCGGAGAGTTGCTTCATCGCCCCCCGGCGCGGAGCCAGATGCCGCTCGAACGCATCGCCGTGAAGGTCAACAATCCCTGGAAGCACCTGGAAACCAGTCAGATCGACACGCCGACCCACCGGGGCTTCGCGGATCAACCCTTCGGAAAAGGACAGCGGCGCGCGGCTCAGCCCTTCGGGGTGTAGAACGTCTGCGTTAATCAAATCAAGGTTTGGCATCGGTCCCTCCCATCCCCAGCAGGCACCCCCCTTCGGGGCAGCCAATCGCATTCAATACGCCATCGATAAAGGTCATCGAACGGTCAAAGCTGCCGGTTTTCAGGAAGGCCATGGTCTGCGCAATCACACGCGGGTTGTTCATCATAAAAGTATGGGTCACGGGCAAAACGATATGCTCTTTCATGCCCGCCACACGCGTGGATGCGACAGAGACTTTCCCATCGTCCGGTCCAGGCAGTAGACTTGAAAAATATGGATTTAGCGACTGCGAGCCAGCGATCACCCCCAGTTCGAACGGCACGGGTGGCAATTGGTTTGGCAAGGCTTCATCGCCGGTACCGATCTCGGCCCCCGCGGGGCCGTTCAGCCATTCAAACGCGGGGTTTTCGACCAGTTCGTCCACCACCTCGCTGCCATGGTTGGGCGGCCCCAGCATCACCACCCGGCCCACCCGATCAGCTCCGGCCTCTGCCACCCATTTGCGCACCAATATGCCACCCATGGAATGGGTGACGAAATCAATCCGCGCAGTTCCGCAGGCAGCTATCGCACGCGGCAGGGTTTGCTTCGTCAAATCAGCGATATTGGCCTCGGTCGAGGGGTAGCCGGGACGTACCACACGGTACCCTTCGGCAGCCAAGGCGGCCTCCATTACGGCGAAAGACGTTTCGGTCCGCGCCAAACCATGCAGCAATACAACACAGCGACCTGCAGCAGTTTCAGCCTTGGCAGGCTGCGGCAGCGCCAACCAAAACGCGGCAAAAATCAGGGAAAGGCTTTTCATCATGCTCTCCAGATAGACTGATTGCCAGGACTGTGAAATGGTCTTGGCGCGTTACCTGACGAAAGTGTGCCGATGCCCCGCCCCTGCCCCCGATTGGCCGCTCGTGCGGTCCTGCTCCATGAAAGCCGGTTGCTGCTGGTAAACGCCTATTCCGACAACAGGCTTGGCCTGATGTGTGCGCCCGGTGGCGGGGTAGAGGCCGGAGCGTCGTTACCTGAGAACCTGCGCCGTGAAGTTTTCGAAGAGACCGGTCTGCATATTTCGGTAGGCCAGCCTTGTCTGGTGAATGAATTCCACGACCCGGGCGGCGATTTCCATCAAGTAGATATCTACTTTCGTTGCCATCTCTTGGGCCCGGCTGAAATTGCGCCCAATTGGCGAGACCCCGAGGCCATCGTCACCCGGCACCAATGGGTAACCAAATCCGAACTTGCGCAGGTACCCCATAAGCCAGACAGCCTTGGCGCGGTGGCTTTCGGCCTCGCAGATGCGGCGATTACCTATGATCCGTTGGAGCCGATCTTGCGCTGATCGCCCACGCGATCCCGCCCAACACCAGAACAGTCGCGATGAGTAGGGTAAGACTCAGCGGTTCCCCAAGGATCAGCGCGCCAGCAAAAATCGCAATGATCGGCACACTGAGTTGCGCCACGGCTGCTGTCCCTACGTCGATCCGGGCCAGCACGACATACCACAACGCGTAGCCAAGGCCCGAAGTTATCCCACCGCAGAGCGCACCGAGCAGAAGACCCGATACGCTAAAATACCCGCCCGAAAATGCGGGCAGGATCAGCATGAAAGGCAAGCAAAGCAAAAAGTTTGCTGAAGTTGCGGCCAAAGGATCGCCGGATGTGCGCCCGATGATCGTATATGCAGCCCAGCCGACCCCGGCGAGAACCATAAGCCCAGCCCCCGCGATATCTGTAGAACTCTGCCCATCAGGCCATAGTACAAGCACCAAGCCTGCGAAGGCTGCTGCCGCACCCATTACCTGCCTTGCTGTGGGTGCCGTTCCGGTAAGCGCTGCGTGGGTGAACATGGTTATCTGTACCACGCCGAAAAGAATAAGCGCGCCAAGACCGGCATCCAACGTCATGTAGGCGAGGCTAAAACCAATCATGTAGACGGCAAGGCTCAGCGCCCCGCCAATCCTGTTACGTCGCAAAAGTGGTAACCGCCTTCCCCTTAACGCCACCATCACCGCCAATACCACGGCACCCGCGCCGACCCGAACCAAGGCAAAGCCAGCGGGATCAATATGCCCGCCGTCGACCGCCATCCGTGTCAGAATGGAATTGGCCGCAAAAGCGCACATGGTGAGGGCGGAAAGAAGGAGCAGTTGCATAGCCATCCGATTAGCCTCCAGACTTGGCTGCGCCAAGCACGGAATCTCTTTGGCCTGGCAATCTAAACGGATTGTGATTTTTACCTCCTACGGCTTCACCTGGTTTGCTTGTTTCAAGTCACCTCTTTCCCCGTCCGAACGGGGTCGATAGGCCTGATCCGGCCTTTTTACCTTCCTACTTCGTGACCGTCTGCAATCTCACTTCAACCGTCGTCCCGCGGCCTTTCTGTCCGGAAAAAATTCTGGCAGATCCTTCATAACACCTTGCGATTTTTTGTACGATGGCCAACCCAAGGCCGGACCCTTCAACGTCGTCCCGCGCGCGCAGCGTGGTCATGGGTCTAAAAACCCGGTCATGAAACTCCGGCTGGATACCTGGACCGTCGTCCGAAATGGTCAGTACCAGAGTCGTTCCCTCCATCCGCCCCAATACCTCAACAATACCCGAAAGCTGATCATGATGCTTTACTGCGTTGCCAATCAATGCCGTAAAGAGCGCGTGCAGGTCCTGTTCGCAGATTGAAAATGAATGGCAATTGAACTGTTGGTTGAATCGAAATTCACTTGGCAGCCCCAACTCTTCTAGGGCAGCATCACAGGCATCACGCAAATTGACCTTTTGAACATTGCGACCTTCACCCACACGGGAATAGTGCAGCAAGTCGATCAGCATCCTGTCCAAGCGTTGCGTATGCCGTTTCATCAAGGAAATGGAATCAAGTACTAATGCACTCACTTCTAGCCCAGATTCTTCGAGGTCTTCAGCGATCCACTCAGGAAGTTCTAGTAGCGCCCGGATGGAACTTCGTAGATCGTGGCTTAAAAGATAGATAAACTCTTGCGTATCCACGGCAGCGTTTTGCGGCGGCGCGGTCGAATACGGATCAGTGTGGGGGGTGAGGTTCAACAGCGGTGGTGTCATGTGCTAATAACCAAGACGGCTCCATTGATTACAGTAAATAGATTGAGCATTAATTCGCGGCCCTCGCATCACGCGATATCTCGCAGTAATCGGCGGGCTTCTGGCGGATATTTAACCCGGAGTTGTGCCCATCGCTGTATCTGTTCCGCACGCCCGGCGCGACTTGTAATAAGTTGCCATTTTTGAGCAACTCGGGTTAAGGCCACTTTCGGCGTTACGTCCCCTTGGAGGGCTCTGTCCAGCCCTCTGCCCAAAGTTTGAAAGTACTCCGATTGACCTTTGAGATACAGATCGGGTATCGCCCCTTCGAGTGCCTCGCGCTGCACTTTCAAGAAGGGCTCGGAATAGGCCTTTTGTACACCCGGATCGCTGTAGTGCTCATCGCGGTATGGGTCAAAGAACCCGCCGGGCTGCCGAACAGCAAGCGTTGAAATTGCGGGAGTGGCCGCAAAAAGCGCAAAGAGGTATCCGAGCTCTTTCTGCGTCGAGGCGGTGCTGATCACAAAGCTCCACCCCCAATTGAAATAAGGGGCTGACAGCAATTCACTCCCAACCTTTCCGCCCGGCGTGGGTCCATGTACCATTCGCCCCCGCATCGGTGATTGCAAAGAATTGAGATACTTCTGCGTCCCGCCCCAGCCAATGTTGCAATACACATCGCCCTTTGCATACCGCGCCCAATTTCCGAATAGCCCGAGGCTGGATGTTTCAGGAACCAGACAGTCTGTAATCGCGATCAATTCCTCTAATGCCGCTATACCCGCCTCCTCAGCGATTTGCGGCGTCATATCAGAAGCCAAAGGCCAATAACCTTTGGCATGAAATCTAACCCACCATTCCCAGGCCAGATAACCCGGCGTGCGAAATAACAGCCCCCCATAGCGGCCTTCCGCGGGCGAATGGAAAAACCGAATTTGCCGATCTAATTCCTCCCAAGTTTTTGGAGTGGAAAGAATATAGCCGAAGCGATCTGCATAACGTTTTTGCGCATCCAAATCATTGAGCATTTCGCGGTGGTAAAACATCAAGTAAGCGTCACCATCAGTCTGGAAGCCATACGTCTGACCATCGAACTTATCGCCTTCCTGATAGAGCATCGCGTTCCTAAAACCTTTAGGTTCGTAACGCCCGATATAGTCATCTAAAGCATGGATCGCGCCTGCTGCCACGAGGTCGGCCACGCCGAAAGTTGCCGGTAAGGCAATGTCATATTTCGCTTGACCCAACACGCTATTTAACATCAGTTCAGCATTGATTTGATCGACATGGACCTCTTCCAAATTTATCTGAATACCGGTCTTCTTTGTAAAAGCTGCAGCGACCGGGTCGAGATTGGCTCGAGACCCTTCTGGTAACAAAACAGATAGTGGACGACCGTTGTCGCCAAGTTTACGCGCATCTTCGGCGACCACTATGTCAATTGCCTCCGACCCGAATACCGGGCCGGCAGCCAGCGCTGTAAGACTTGCCCCAAGGCCGAGGGAAAGCCGTCGTCGCGTAAGTTTCTTCCCTCTCAACACGTTATAATCCTCCAGATTTTCGAACCGACAGACGGGATGGCCCGCTGGCGATAAATCAGTTTTAGGTCGGCGGCACTTAACATTGCGTTAATTGGTTCCGGCTATTGATTTTGCATGGTAACGATACTTCCTCTCAGACAACTGCCGCAGCTTTTTGGCAGCCGCATTAGCACCCGCCTTAGGGCGGTGCTTATTCTGGTCGCTGCAATCATTTGCGTGGCAGGGTCAGCCGCTACGATACAAATGCGCTCTGCATTGAGTAGCCATGCCCAATTAAGTCTATCCGCGCTGCCAATGATGGCTCTTTCACAACGAATTGAGCGCTCATTGAATGGCGTCTTCTTACTGATTGAGCAGTTAAACCAGACTGAGTTTGCGGTTTCTCTTGAAACCCTTGAAGAGGATATTTCCACAAAGATCGGTAAGGTTATCAGCTTGCTGGATACCCTTAAAGAGCTGGGAATAGACCAACCACTTTTGACCCAGCTTGAGGAGCGGTTGCAGGTAGCGCAGCGCGCGTCGGCTGCGACGATTCAAAACCGTCGAAAGATGCGGCGTTCAGAAGCCCAAATTATAGAGGCGCTGGACAATATTGAGCGTGTCCAGGAGCAAAGCCATCTAATTATTGATGACCTCGCTTTTCAGCTTTCGGAAAGGTCCGAAGCCCTACTACGCAACGCAGATGGGTTTCCTCCTTCGGACGACGACCCCACTCGAGCGCTTAACCCAAACTTCCCAGACCTTTTGCTAAATGCCATCAATCTTAACGATGTTCGCCTAAGCCTAGATACTTTAATTAGCATTGTTGTCGCGCAAAGGCTGCAAGACAGACCGCCTCAGCTTGAACGAGCGGAGCTTCAGGTAAAGGAGCACCTTCAGGATATCATATCCCGTCTTCCGCGTATTACCGATATAGAAAAGCAGCAGTCCTTGGCACGTCAGATTACCGCGTTGCGTGATGCTCTGCTTGGCCCCGAAAGCGGCTTTTTTGCCCATACCGATGCGCGCCTGCGGTTTCGGAATGGCCTTAGGGCACTGCAGGCTGAGCATTTGCCAATGATCGTTGAACTGTCTGACATGTCCTCCGACCTGACGCAGAATACATTACAACTGGTTGATCGCGCGTCAGAAAACCTTAGCAATGCTATTCACCGGGTCATTTGGATCGTGGGCGCAACAGTTACGATTGCGCTTTTCGCCATTGCTCTTACCAACGGGCTGGTTATCGAGCGGCAATTCAATCGTCGTATCAGAAGGTTAACCAATTCCGTAACGGCCATCGCAGGAGGCGATCTTGATCATCCAATTACCGTCCGAGGCCGCGATGAATTGGGAGAAATGGCGCGTGCTTTGGTTATATTCCGCCGAAATGCGGAAGAACTTCGTCGCTCGAATATTGAGCTAGAGAAGTTTGCCTATGTGGCCGCACATGATCTTCGCTCTCCCCTACGCGCTGTACATGAACTAAGCCTTTGGGTGCTGGAGGATGAGGAAAACGTTCTAAGCGACGAAAGCCGTGAGTATCTCCTGATGTCCCAGCAGCGAATCGATCGCCTCAACCGCTTGCTGAACGATCTACTGGACTATGCACGCGCCGGGCAAGATCAACCTATTCCAGAGCCAGTGAACTTTGCCCGTTTAGTGGCAGAGCAGGCACGCTATATCGATACTGAGGATCGGTTCGATATTAGCTTCACTGGCACGGATCATTTAATTGACGTGCAACTCAGCCCGCTGCAGCAAATTTTGGGCAACCTCATCTCTAACGCAATCAAGCACCATGACCGTGCCCAAGGTGAAATCCATGTCAGCGCTGACGTTGTTGAGGATCGTTTGATCCTGATGGTGCGCGATGACGGTCCCGGAATAGAACTGCGACACCAAAACAAGATATTTGAATTATTCCAGACACTAAGACCGCGCGATGAGGTTGAGGGAAGCGGTCTTGGCCTTGCTATTGTAAGTAAGTTGGCGAGCCACCAGAAGGGCAAAATCACCCTTATATCCGACCCTGTCAAAGGTCGTGGCTCTACCTTTATTGTCGAACTCCCACAAGCACCGCACTCTCACCGCCCTGCTCCGCCGATAGCGGCGGCGGCATGAGGCAAGCCTCGAAGGACTGCTGGATGAAAACTACTGCCGCAAAATTTCTTATCGTTGATGATGACAAGGTCAGCGTGATGGCCATGCAGCGGGCGATGCGAAAATTGAAAATCGTGAACGAAACGGCAGTCTGCCACGACGGCCAACATGCGCTAGAGTTCTTAGCAGAGGAGGTAAAACGGCATGGGCGATTGCCGCCCTATATCATTACACTCGACCTGAATATGCCGCGGATGGGTGGGCTTGAATTTTTGGAAGTCGTCCGGGCCGATCCAGCGCTAGAGCGTATGGTCATTTTTGTCTTTACAACGTCCGATATGCCCACGGATGTTCAATCTGCTTACAACAAGAATGTAGCGGGCTATATTGTGAAGGAGAACCCTTCAGAGACCTTTGCAAATGCGCTCGACATGCTGAATGCCTATGCGCGGATTGTTGAGTTGCCCAATTAAGGGCCAAAAACTAGAGGCGCAAAGATGAAGGTGTCCCCACCAAAGAAAAAGAGGCGCGCCATTTCTGGCACGCCTCCTTATCTTGAGCCATTTGGGCTGGATTACATCATGCCGCCCATGCCGCCCATGCCGCCCATGTCGGGCATGCCGCCGCCGGCACCTTCCTTGGACGGACGGTCAGCGACCATCGCCTCGGTGGTGATCAGCAGACCAGCGATGGAAGCCGCGTCTTGCAGAGCAGTGCGAACAACCTTGGCCGGGTCGATAACGCCGAACTTGAACATGTCGCCATATTCTTCGGTCTGAGCGTTAAAGCCGAACTTCAGGTCGTCGCTTTCGCGGATCTTGCCGGCAACAACCGAACCGTCCACACCAGCGTTCTCAGCGATCTGACGCAGCGGTGCTTCCAGTGCCTTGCGGACGATGGAAATACCGACGTTCTGATCGTTGTTGTCGCCTGTCAGACCTTCGAGCTTTTTGCCCGCCTGAACGAGAGCAACACCACCGCCAACAACGATGCCTTCCTGAACAGCGGCACGTGTCGCGTTCAGTGCATCGTCAACGCGGTCTTTACGCTCTTTCACTTCGACTTCGGTCATGCCGCCGACGCGGATAACAGCAACACCGCCTGCCAGTTTGGCAACGCGCTCTTGCAGCTTCTCACGGTCGTAGTCGGACGTGGTTTCTTCGATCTGGTTGCGGATCTGAGCCACGCGGGCTTCGATCTCGGCCTTCGCGCCAGCGCCGTCAACGACAGTGGTCTCGTCTTTGGTGATCGAAACCTTCTTGGCCGAACCCAGCATGTCCATAGTGACGGACTCAAGCTTCATGCCCAGATCTTCGGAGATCACCTGACCACCTGTCAGAACCGCGAGGTCCTGCAGCATGGCTTTGCGACGGTCACCGAAGCCCGGTGCCTTCACAGCAGCAATCTTCAGACCGCCACGCAGCTTGTTCACGACGAGTGTCGCCAGGGCTTCGCCCTCAACGTCTTCGGCGATGATCAGCAGCGGCTTCTGGGACTGGATCACCTGCTCGAGCAGCGGAACCATCGGCTGAAGGCTCGACAGTTTCTTCTCGTGCAGCAGGATGATTACGTCTTCCAGCTCAACAGTCATCTTGTCGGAGTTGGTGACGAAGTAGGGGGACAGGTAGCCGCGGTCGAACTGCATGCCTTCGACGACGTCGGTCTCTGTTTCCAGACCCTTGTTCTCTTCGACGGTGATAACACCCTCGTTGCCGACCTTCTGCATCGCGTCTGCGATCTGACGGCCGATTTCTTTTTCGCCGTTGGCGGAGATGGTGCCAACCTGCGCGACTTCGTCGCTGTCGGACACGTCACGTGCTGCGGCCTTGATCGCTTCAACGACCCGGGCAGTTGCCAGATCGATGCCGCGCTTAAGGTCCATCGGGTTCATGCCAGCAGCAACCGACTTCATGCCTTCTTTGACGATGGCCTGAGCCAGAACGGTGGCAGTGGTGGTGCCGTCGCCTGCTTCGTCGTTGGTCCGGGAAGCGACTTCCTTGACCATCTGGGCGCCCATGTTTTCGAACTTGTCTTCCAGTTCGATTTCCTTCGCCACGGATACACCGTCTTTAGTGATGCGCGGTGCGCCGAAGGATTTGTCCAGAACCACGTTACGGCCTTTGGGGCCGAGTGTGACTTTCACCGCGTCGGCAAGGATGTTTACACCCTTGAGCATCCGGTTGCGGGCATCGGTGTCAAATTTGACGTCCTTAGCAGCCATGTTGTCTTCTCCTAAAATCTTAGATTGATGTGAGCGTCTTCAAAAGGGTCGGCAAGCCGGGCGGCTTACGCGATGATCCCCATGATGTCGCTTTCTTTCATCATCAGCATTTCTTCGCCTTCGACGGTGACCTCTGTGCCGGACCATTTGCCGAACAGAATTTTGTCGCCGGGTGCGACGGCCATTTCGATCAGCTCGCCGTTGTCCTTGCGTGCGCCGGTGCCCACGGCAACGACTTCACCTTCGGAAGGCTTTTCTTTGGCGGAATCAGGGATGATCAACCCGCCGGCGGTTTTTTCTTCGCTTTCGGTACGCTTTACCAGCACACGGTCATGAAGCGGTTTCAATGCCATCTTTGCAGCTCCTTAAGGCTCAAAGTTACTCTTCCAAGCCACCCCCTCCGGGCGAGGGGTGCAGCCGTTAGCACTCAACCCTTGTGAGTGATAACGAGGCATAGCTAAGCAGCGGTCCGCGTCCTGTCAACAACGGCGTCAAAAAATTTTGCGCGGATTGGAACTATTAACCCGCGCCCAGAATGCGGCCAGCGGTAGCCACAGCCTCTGCCCCCGTTGGGGTCAGGCCATATATACCTTTGCCGACCTTTTCAAACCACCCATAGTGATCGTCACGCATCATGCGGGTTGCCGCCAACACCCCCGTGGCGCGGGCCACATCCGCGCCCTTGCTTGCCCCGGCCTCAAAGAGGAATACCGCCAGCTTCAGTGCGTCTTGACGGTAGGCGGTCACCAGCCCTGCACGGGTCTGACCGCCGTCATTCGGATCCCCTTGCCGCCGGGCGAATTCGCGCAAGAGCAACGCCGCGCGCTTGGCATTCTTGCGCGGCGCATAGGGGCCGGGGTCGCAGTGCACTTCCACCAGCCCATCCGACAGACGCACGGTAATCAGCCCCAACCCCAAACGCCGCGCCAGAGTGACGTTATCCTTTACCGACTTAGCAAAACGCTTGCCGGGTTGGCGCGCCACGGCAAGGTAGACATCATCCGAGACCTTCATCCGTGCGAGACATTGATGAAACAGCGCCAGCGAAAAGCCGAGTTTCAACTCCACCACCACCGGCGGTTCTGCCCCGCGCACCGCCACCACATCTGCGGCGCCGACTTCGGATTTTACAACATAGCCCTGATCTTCAAGGAATGCCTTGATTGGGGGGTAAAGATCGGTCTCACGGGGCTTACTCATGGCGGGCAACTTGCCCCATTGCGCAGCGCTATGCAAAGGGCCGCGTGCGGCTTAGGCTCATGCCATGACCCGCGACGAATTCAACGCCTTTTGCGCCGCCCTGCCCCAGACATCCCACGTTGTGCAATGGGGCAATGCTGACGTCTGGAAAGTCGGCGGCAAGGTCTTTGCGATCTGCGGCTGGGCCGAGGACGCGCCTGCTTTCACCTTCAAAGTGACTGAGCTGGGGTTTGAAGTGCTCTCCGACAGCCCCGGCTTGCGGCCTGCACCCTATCTGGCCTCGCGCGGGCTTAAGTGGATACAGCATTACGCCGAGCCGGGACTGGGTGACGATGGCCTACGGGATCACATCCGCGCCTCCTACGACATGATCGCCGCCGCACTTTCCAGAAAGAAACGGGCGGAACTGGGCCTTTAGGCCCTGCGTGCAATGCCGCAATGCAGCGGGCGCAGGTGACAAGCCTATTGAACCTGCTATAAGGCCCGCAAATCCACCCGAATAGACAGGACCGCCCCATGACAACGCTTGTTTTTGGCCATAAATCCCCCGACACCGACAGCACCGGCAGCCCGATCGTCTGGGCTTGGTATCTTAACGAGATTAAGGGCATCCCCGCCAAACCCGTTCTGCTGGGCGAGCCGAACACCGAAGCGCTGTTCATGCTCGACAAATGGAACCTCGATAAGCCGGAAATCCTGACCGCGCTTGAGGCCGACACCAAGGTTGTCATCGTCGACACCAACAACCCCGTCGAGCTGCCCGCCAACATCAACGAGGCCGACATCACAGGCATCATCGACCACCACCGTTTGGTGGCGGGCTTGGAAACCCGCGGGCCGATTGAGATCAACATCCAGCCGCTCGCCTGCACCGCGACCATTATGTTCAAGATGATCGGCAAAGACTGGGCACAGGCCCCGCGCGGCGTCAAAGCGGCGGCCCTGTCCTGCATCCTGTCCGACACGTTGGAATTCCGCAGCCCGACCACCACGCAAGAAGACCGCGCGATTGCCGAAGATATCGCGCGCGATTTGGGCGTAGACATCAGCGAATATGCGGCCGAAATGTTCGCGGCGAAATCTGATGTGTCGTCCTTTAGCGAGGCTGAACTGCTGCGCATGGACAGCAAGGAATTCGACCTCGACGGCACCAACCTGCGGGTGAGCGTGTTGGAGACCACCTCCCCCGCGCCGCTGCTGGACCGTAAAGACGCGCTAATGGCTGAGATGCCGAAAGTCGCCGAAGCCGACGGTGCCGCACAGGTGCTTCTGTTCATCGTCGACATCCTCAAGGAAGAGGCGACGCTGCTGGTGCCCAACGACATGGTCAAACATATCGCCGAGCAGAGCTTTGGCGCTGAGGTTTCGGGCGACACGGTCGTGCTGCCCGGCGTGATGAGCCGAAAAAAGCAGATCATCCCCAACCTTAAGATGTAAGCCAATCGGGCGGGCCAAGCGCCCGCCCTCGCTTTTTGAAAGGCCGTCCCATGACCCGCATTATCTCAGCCCTGCCCGACGTATCCGATCAATATGACGCGCTGTTCGTCGATCTCTGGGGCTGCGTGCATGACGGGCGCAAGGCGCTGCCTGATGCGGTGGCGGCATTGCAGGCCTATCGCAAAACCGGCGGCAAGGTCGTGCTGGTCACCAACTCCCCCCGCCCGCGCACGGGCGTAGAGAAGCAGTTGCAGCAGTTCGGCGTGCCGAAAGATGCATGGGACAGCATCGCCACCTCCGGCGATTCCGCGCGCTCGGCCATGTTCCGGGGGGCGGTGGGCGAAAAGGTTTGGTTCATCGGCCATCCCGGCGAGCGCAAGTTTTTCGAGCCGCTGACCCTTCTTGAAGACCCAGTAGATATTAAAACTGTCGCATTGGATCAGGCCGAAGGCATTGTCTGCACTGGCCCTATTGATCCGATGGCCGACCCCGACGTGATGCGCCCCGAGTTTGAGCAGGCCATCGCCCGCGGGCTAAAATTGCTCTGTGCCAACCCTGATATTGTGGTGGACCGGGGCGAAGTGCGCGAATGGTGCGCCGGGGCGTTGGCTGCGCTCTATACAAAAATGGGGGGTGAAAGCCTCTACTTTGGTAAGCCACACGGTCCGATCTACGATCTTGCGCGCCGTCGCCTTGCCGCGCTTGATGTCGATAGTCCCGACGACCGTATCCTCGCTATCGGCGACGGCATCCTGACGGACGTCAAAGGCGCGATCGACGAAGGCATTGATTCGCTTTTTATCACCGGTGGTCTGGCGGCTGCGGAAACGGATACCACTCACCAACCCGATGAAGAGAAGCTGAAGTCATACCTCACGCGCGAATCTTCCTCCCCAACCTATGCAATCGGTTTCCTGCGTTAACCTAGTTTTCACTTGATTTTCTGCAGCTGCGAAGTAATAAAGTTGCATCTCAGCGCCTCTCGGCGTCACTTTATTACTAGGGAGCCGTCATGTTGGATAATCTGCCACGCGGGACGATTTGCATCGAAGACATCGAAATTGGGATGACCCGCCATTTGCGCAAAGTCGTGACTGATACTGATATCGAGATGTTTGCGCAGGTCTCCACCGACCATAACCCGGTGCATTTGGATGATGATTATGCTCGTGACACGATCTTCGAGGGTCGCATCGCTCATGGAATGCTGACCGCAGGACTGATCTCAGCCGTGATTGGCGAACAGCTTCCCGGTCACGGCACGATCTACCTCGGACAGTCGCTTAGATTTCTTGCTCCCGTTCGCCCCGGTGACATGGTGCTGGCGGAAGTGACCGTTACCGACATGGATATCCGCAAGCGTCGGGTCAAAATGGATTGCCGCTGTTCGGTCGATGGCAAGCCCGTTCTAGAAGGTGAGGCCACCGTGCTCGCCCCTTCAGCCAAGTTCGACTGACCCTGCAGTTTCGCCCTGCCTGCATCTTGCCCTTGCGCGCAGGCACGGCTAGGCAAGGTCCATGCGGATCATCCGAGATTATCAATTCGTCGACCTGCCCGATCGTGGTGCCACCGCTGCGATTGGCAATTTCGATGGCGTTCACCTTGGCCACCGGTCGGTAATTGAACTGGCACAGCGCGCGGCCCCCGAGGCACCCCTCGGTGTGGTCACCTTTGAACCGCATCCCCGTGAATATTTCGCCCCCGATGCCCCGCCCTTTCGCCTGATGGGCCGCGAGGCCCGCGCACATCGACTGGAGAAGATCGGCGTCGAACGGCTTTTTGAACTGGCATTTAACGGCACACTTGCCAGCCTCAGCCCCGAAGCATTTGCCCGGGATGTGCTGCACGAAGGGCTCGGGCTTGCACATGTGGTGGTCGGCGCTGACTTCTGCTTTGGCAAAGGCCGCGCAGGTACGGCGGGCGATCTGGTGCGCTTCGGCGATCAGTATGGATTTGGCGTCACCATCGCCCCGCTGATGGAGCGTGATGAGCTGACGGTATCCTCGACCGCGATCCGCGAAGCGCTGAGCGGTGGTGAGACCCGCGAAGCGGCTGCCATGCTCGGCCATTGGCACCGCATCGACGGGCCTGTGATCTCAGGCGAACAGCGCGGCCGCGAGCTGGGCTTCCCCACCGCCAATATGTCCATCGATGGGCTGCACCCGCCCGCCTTTGGCGTCTATGCCGTCTTGGTGGATGTGCTGGAGGGGCCGCACAAGGGCAGCTATCACGGTGCGGCCAGCATCGGCGTGCGCCCCATGTTCGGTGAAAACAAAGCCAACCTTGAAACCTATCTCTTTGATTTCAAAGGCGACCTTTATGGCGCGCCGCTCTCGGTCGGACTGGTCGAGCACCTGCGTGGCGAAGAGAAGTTCGACAGTCTTGAGGCACTCATCACCCAGATGGACGCCGATTGCATCCGCGCCCGCGCCATTCTGGAGGCTCTATGAGCGACCCGATCCCCCGCAAGGGCCTGGCTCCGAAATTCTGGGAGCAGAAGCCGCTCAAGGAGATGTCCCAAACCGAGTGGGAAGCGCTTTGTGATGGTTGCGGGAAATGCTGCCTGAACAAACTAGAAGACGAAGACAGCGGCGAAGTGGCCCTCACCCGTGTCGCCTGCCGCCTGCTGGACGATAGCACCTGCCGCTGCGTGCATTACGAGAACCGGCATGAGTTTGTGCCCGACTGCATCGTGCTGCGTCCCGATAACCTTGACACCCACGCTTATTGGATGCCCCAGACCTGCGCCTATCGCCTGCTTTGGGAGGGCAAGCCGCTGCCCGAGTGGCACCCCCTGCTGACCGGCACGCCCGACAGCGTTCACGAGGCCGGAGTCAGCGTGCAATTTGATACCGTGTCCGAATTCGACACCCCGTTCGAGGAATGGGAAGACCATATTATCGAGGAGCCCACCTGATGTTTTTCGCCTCTGACAACGCCGGCCCCGTCCATCCCAAGGTGATGGAGCGCGTGATCGGCGCCAACAGCGATTATGCCATGCCCTACGGCAAAGACCCGATCATGGAAGAGGTACGCGCGCAGATACGTGAGCAATTTGAGGCACCTGAGGCCGCGGTCTATCTTGTTGCAACCGGCACGGCAGCGAATGCGCTGGCGCTGGCCAGCTATTGCCAGCCGTGGCAGACGATCTTTTGCTCCAAAGTCGCGCATATCGAAGAAGACGAATGCAATGCGCCGGAATTCTACAGCGGCGCGGCCAAGCTGACGCTGGTGGAAACGGACGACAAGATGACCCCGGACGCCCTGCGCCGCGCCATCACCGCGCGGGGCCTTGGCGATGTGCACAGCCCGCAGCGCGGCCCGGTGTCGATCACCCAAGTGACCGAGCGCGGCGGGGTCCATAGCCTTGACGAATTGCAGGCACTGACAGCGGTCGCCAAGGAACACGACCTACCCGTCCATATGGACGGCGCGCGTTTTGCCAATGCGCTGGTGGCTTTAGGCTGCACCCCGGCAGAAATGACGTGGAAATCGGGTGTTGATGTTGTCAGCTTCGGCGGGACCAAAAACGGCTGTATGGGTGTTGAGGCGGTGGTGTTTTTCGACCCCCAGAAAGCGTGGGAGTTTGAACTACGTCGCAAACGCGGGGCGCATCTTTTCTCCAAACACCGGTTCCTTTCGGCGCAGATGGCAGGCTACCTCGCGGATGGTGCTTGGCTGGAAACGGCCAAGGCTGCCAATGCCAATGCGGCCTATCTTGCCGAACGGCTGCGCGCGGCGGGGGCGGAATTCCTGCATGAGCCTGCGGCGAACATGATCTTCGCCCGTTTCCCCCGCGCCATCCACCGCAAGCTGCACGAAGCAGGCGCGCGCTATTACCTCTGGGATGGCACGCTGGACGGTGGCGATGACGAGATGCTGGCCGCACGGATGGTCTGCGATTGGTCGATCAGCCGCGACCAGATCGACCAGTTCCTAAGCCACTTCTAAAGGCTTAGGCCAGCGGCACGTCGTTCAAGAAATTGCGGATCGCCTCGGCGACCTCAGCGGCATGGGTGATGGGCACCATATGCCCCGCCCCCTCGACCGAGACCCGCCGCGCCTTTGGCAGGCGGCGCATGAGCGAATCGTTAATCGCATGGGCCGCCTTGGGCGAAGCGCTCCCCTCGACTAGCAGCGCGGGCATCGACGCGCGGTCGAACATGCCCGGCGCCAGCAGCCCGGCGCTGTCTTCGCCAAGGAAGGGTGAAGACGCGGGGATAAATCCAATCCGGTCCACCATATAGGCGCGGGTCGGTTCAGGGATTTGATCCCATTTCGTGCCATCGCCCCAGACCCGGTTGAACAGCCGCGCAGCGGTTTCTTTGTCGCCCTCGGCCAATGCAGCCTCGAAAGCCGCGTTCTGGTCGTTGTATTCCTCCATCGCGTCCGGATCATCCTGCTTGGCTGCGGCGAAATAGACCGGCTCAATCAAGGTAATGCTACGCACCAATTCGGGGTGTTCGATCGCAAGACGCAGCGCCACAGTCGCACCAAAAGAATGGCCGATCAGGTCCATCGGCGCTTCGAGCAGGCTCAGCGCCATGTCGGTCGCTACATCGTGGATATTGCCCTGCCCGTCCCAATCGCCAGAACGTCCGTGCATCGGCAGATCGAAGGCCCGCAGGGTCAGCTCGTCCGACAGGGCGGCCCCAATGCCGCGCCAAGCACCGGAATGCGCCAACGAGCAATGGATCGCCAAAGCCGGACGCGGGCCGTGACCGAAACGGCGCGCGTTGGTCTCTGGGATCACAGCTTAC
This sequence comes from Sulfitobacter sp. AS92, assembly GCF_038900015.1. NCBI lineage: Bacteria > Pseudomonadati > Pseudomonadota > Alphaproteobacteria > Rhodobacterales > Roseobacteraceae > Sulfitobacter > Sulfitobacter sp. AS92. The sequence goes on along the minus strand of NZ_JBBMQL010000005.1, from coordinate 23,898 downwards.
CCCCGAGGTGCAGGTCAAGGTCTTCCAACCGATCCTGCCCCCAGAATTCTTGATCTCCGACGATATAGAAGGGTGCACCGAAAACGCCCTGCGCCACAGCCTCTTCAAGGTTCGCCGAATAGGTCTCGGCGCCCTGCAACAAACCGCTGTTCGCCAAGTCGGGGTCAAATCCAGCCTCTTCCAGACAAGCACGCACGACATCGTCATGGCCGATGTCCTTTTCCTCGGCCCAAACGGCGCGGGTGATGGCATGGGTCAGCTTGCCCAGATCACCGCCACCAGCGTTCTGCGCGGCGATCACGGCATAGGCCGCGGGCGCGCCATTCGTAGGCCAATGCGCGGGCTTGAGGTTGAAGGGCAAATTCAGTTTGCGCGCCTGACGCGGCAAATCCTGCGCACGGTACTCATTGCGGCTGGGATGACGCTCGGCTGGGGGCAAACCACCTGTCCGCGGGAAGGCCGCGACGATGTCGAACGGCTTGTAAACGATCTCGGCCCCATGCTTTTTAGCAATCTCCTCAAGCCGATTCCCGGCGAGGTAGCAATAGGGTGACAGGGTCGCGAAAAAATAGTCGATCCGGGCCATTTGAGTCTCCTTCGAGGGCGGTGCAGCTTTGCCCGACCGTAAGCGCATGCTAAGCGGTGTCAACGTCACGAATCTGCAACCTACCGCTGCTCCGGAGCCCCTATGCCACGCACTTCAGAACCTAAGCTGATCTCAGGCAATGCCAATATGCCGCTTGCCAAGGCCATCGCCCGGCGCATGTCGCTGCATCGCGGCGTTAACGTGGGGCTCGTCGATGCACGGGTCGAGCGGTTTAACGATGGTGAAATCTTCGTCGAGGTGTACGAAAACGTGCGCGGCGAGGATATGTTCATCATCCAGCCCACGTCGAACCCGGCCAATGATAACCTGATGGAACTGATGATCATGGCCGACGCGCTGCGCCGGTCCTCGGCTGCCCGCGTGACGGCCGTGCTGCCCTACTTCGGCTATGCCCGTCAGGACCGCCGCACCAAGGCTCGGACGCCGATCACCGCCAAGATGGTCGCCAATATGCTGACCGGTAGCGGCATTGAGCGGATCCTGACGATGGACCTGCACGCGGCACAGATTCAGGGGTTCTTCGACATCCCGGTCGACAACCTCTATGCCTCACCGATCTTTGCGCTCGATATCAAAGACACCTTCAAAGACCGCATGGATGAATTGATGGTCGTCAGCCCTGACGTGGGCGGCGTGGCCCGTGCGCGTGAGCTGGCCAAGCGCATCAACTCGCCCCTGTCGATCGTCGACAAGCGCCGCGAAAAGGCGGGCGAAGTGGCTGAGATGACCGTGATTGGCGACGTGAAGGGCAAGACCTGCCTGATCGTCGACGACATCTGCGACACCGCTGGCACGCTTTGCAAAGCTGCTGAAGTGCTGCTGGAGAATGGTGCCAAGGAAGTGCATTCCTACATCACACACGGCGTTATGTCCGGCCCAGCGGTTGAGCGGGTTGAGAACTCAGTCATGAAATCGCTGGTTATTACCGACAGCATCGCGCCGACTGCTGCGATCAAAAAAGCACCGAATATCCGCATCGTGCCGACTGCGCCGATGTTTGCCCAAGCAATCCTGAACATCTGGAACGGCACCTCCGTCTCTTCGCTGTTTGAGGCAGAGACACTTGGTCCAATCTATGACGGAATGTATGCTGCAAGCTAAGCTGCGCGCTGCGATCTAGGGGCGGCCTTCACGGGCTGCCCCACCCTGCTAAGCCTCGCTTAGCCGACGACCCAGTCGTCCTCTTCCCCCACAGCACCAATCGCCGTCCAAGCCAAGCGCACCCGTGCGACGCGGGTGTCGCCCCAGGTGCGAAACACCATATCAAAACCCGCTTCAGTTACCGCCTCAGCACTGATGTCCGCGCGGGTGACGGTACTGGCGTCAATGTCCCATAGCGACATGTTAACCTGAACATGGGGCGGCTCGCGGAAGGGTTCTGAAAAGGTGATCCGGCGACGGCGCTCGCGCTGGCCCCTGCCCGTCCACATCGGCCCACCGTCCTCATAGTCCGAGAACAGCATGACGTCGCCGCTGTCCAGACCGATGGTATGGCTGCGCAGTCGTTTCATGTTTCGGATGTGTTTGATTTGGCTCTCATGGCGCGATGATGCCGCAGGAGCCAGAGGCTTAAAAGCAAAAAGCCCCGCCGAGGCGGGGCTTTTTAGAAGCTTTCAAAGCATTACAGGTTGGGCTGCTTGCTCGACAGTCCGATATGATCGCCAACGGCAACCATGTCGGCCAGAAGCTTGGCCGCATCATCCACGGGACCGGGCTCGTTTTCCCAGTTGTCCTTGGCGCGGGCGTAGACGGAATGTGCCTCCGCCACCATGCTGTCCATCTGCTCCTGCGTCATGTCGGCGCGTGCCACGGCACGTTCCGCCAGCACAGACACGCCGCCCTGACCGCCGATCTCGGCGAAGCCGCCGGTCACGACATACTCGGACGTGCCCTCCGGCCCTTCAACGCGCAGAAGGCCCGGACGCAGGGTGGTGATGGTGGGCGCATGATCGGCCATGGCCGTCATGTCGCCCTCAGTGCCCGGAATCTGCACGGCTGTCACCTGCATCGATGCCAGCCGCCGTTCCGGCGAAACGAGGTCGAATTGCATTGTGTCTGCCATTGTCAGCGCTCCTTAAGCGGCGTCTGCCGCCATTTTCTCGGCTTTCGCCTTCACGTCTTCGATGCCACCAACCATATAGAAGGCACCCTCGGGCAGGTGATCGTATTCACCGGCAACCACGGCCTTGAAGGACGCGATTGTTTCTTCCAGCGGCACCTGAACACCGTCGGAACCAGTAAAGACTTTCGCCACGTCGAAGGGCTGGCTGAGGAAACGCTCGATCTTACGGGCGCGTGCCACGGTCAGTTTATCTTCTTCGCTCAGTTCATCCATGCCGAGAATGGCGATGATGTCCTGAAGCGATTTGTAGCGCTGAAGCACCTGCTGCACGTCTGTCGCCACCTTGTAGTGCTCGTCGCCGATGATCAGCGGGTCGAGCAGACGCGAGGTGGAGCCAAGCGGGTCAACCGCAGGGTAAATGCCCTTTTCCGAGATCGAACGGTCAAGAACCGTTGTCGCGTCGAGGTGGGCAAAGGAGGTCGCAGGCGCCGGGTCGGTAAGGTCATCCGCAGGGACGTAAACGGCCTGAACGGAGGTGATCGAACCAGATTTGGTCGAAGCAATACGCTCCTGCATCACGCCCATGTCGGTCGCCAGCGTTGGCTGGTAGCCCACAGCCGAAGGAATACGACCCAGCAGAGCGGACACTTCGGAACCGGCCTGTGTGAAGCGGAAGATGTTGTCGACGAAAAACAGAACGTCGGAACCGGATTCGTCGCGGAACTGCTCGGCCAGTGTCAGGCCGGTCAGGGCGATCCGCATCCGCGCACCGGGAGGTTCGTTCATCTGGCCGTAAACCAGCGCAATTTTCGAATCGACGAGGTTGTCAGGAACAATAACGCCGGATTCGATCATCTCGTGGTAAAGGTCGTTACCTTCACGGGTACGCTCACCCACGCCCGCGAAAACGGACAGACCGGAGTGCACTTTGGCGATGTTGTTGATCAGTTCCATGATGAGAACTGTCTTGCCCACGCCGGCACCGCCGAAGAGACCAATTTTACCACCCTTGGTGTAGGGGGCCAGCAGGTCGATGACCTTGATGCCTGTCACGAGGATCTGTGTCTCGGTCGACTGCTCGGCGAACTCGGGCGCGTCGCCGTGGATCGCACGAGTGGCTTCGGAGTTTACTGGACCTTTTTCGTCAACCGCGTCGCCAGTGACGTTCATGATGCGGCCCAGGGTCGCGGTGCCGACGGGCACGCGGATCTGGTCGCCAGTGTCGTTCACGGCTTGACCGCGGACGAGACCTTCGGTGGCGTCCATCGCGATTGCGCGAACTGTGTTTTCGCCAAGGTGCTGCGCCACTTCGAGAACCAGCGTTTTGCCCTGGTTCTGAGTGTGCAACGCGTTGAGGATCTCCGGCAGGTCGCCTTCGAATTGAACGTCAACGACAGCGCCGATGACCTGTGTGATTTTACCGACAGCATTTGCCATGTCGTTTCTCCGATTTGCTTACAGCGCTTCCGCGCCGGAAATGATTTCGATCAGCTCGTTGGTGATGACAGCCTGACGCGAGCGGTTGTACTGGATGGTCAGCTTGTCGATCATCTCACCCGCGTTGCGTGTTGCGTTGTCCATCGCCGACATACGCGCACCCTGTTCGGACGCGCCATTCTCCAGCAGAGCCGAGAAGATCGCCGTGGCGACCCCGCGCGGCAGAAGATCGGCCAAAACCGCCTCTTCGCTGGGTTCATAGTCGAACAATGTGGACGCACCGCTGTCTTCGCCGTCTTCGGCTTCGAACTTGGCCGGGATGATCTGCTGCGCCGTCGGCGTCTGCATCACCACGTTCACGAACTTCGCATAGAAGATCGTCGCCACGTCGAATTCGCCCCCGTCGAACCGGTTCAGGACGTCCTGCGCGATCTTCTGCGCGTCGCCATAGCCGATCTTTTTGACGTCACTAAGGTCAACATGGCCGACCAAATGGTTGCCCATGTCACGACGCAGCGCATCACGGCCTTTTTTACCAACGGTGAGGATTTTCACCTCTTTGCCCTGGGCCAGCAACTCACGCGCATGGGCTTTCGCCTTCTTTGCGATGTTGCTGTTGAAGCCGCCGCACAGCCCGCGTTCGGCGGTCATGACCACCAGCAGATGCACTTTGTCTTCACCCGTGCCGCTGAGCAGCTTGGGCGCGCTGTCGGAGCCGCCGACGCTGGCCGCGAGCCCTGCCATCACGGCATTGAACCGCTCAGTATAGGGACGCGAAGCCTCGGCAGCCTCCTGCGCGCGGCGAAGTTTCGCCGCGGCAACCATTTGCATGGCCTTGGTGATCTTGCGGGTCGATTTGACCGACGCGATCCTGTTCTTCAGGTCCTTGAGATTTGGCATTGCCTTATCTCCCGTTTAAGCGAAGTCGGCGGCGAAACCGTCAATGGCGGCTTTGATCTTCTCTTCCAACTCGCCTTTGACCTTGCGGTCATTGTTGGTGATGTCCTTGAGAAGGTCGTCATGCTTGCTGCGCAGATGCGCCAGCAGGCCCGCTTCGAAGCGGCCAACGTCGTTCAAGTCCACCTTGTCGAGATAGCCGTGTGTACCAGCGTAGATCACGCAGACGATTTCCGAGTTGGTCAGCGGCGCGTACTGCGGCTGCTTCATCAGTTCGGTCAAACGCGCACCACGGTTCAGCAGCTGCTGTGTCGAGGCGTCGAGGTCGGAACCAAACTGAGCAAAGGCCGCCATTTCGCGGTACTGAGCCAGCGACAGTTTCACCGGGCCAGCAACGCTCGACATCGCCTTGGTCTGAGCCGAGGAGCCAACACGCGACACCGACAGACCGGTGTTCACAGCAGGACGGATGCCCTGATAGAACAGTTCGGTTTCCAAGAAGATCTGACCGTCGGTGATCGAGATCACGTTGGTCGGAATAAACGCGGACACGTCGCCACCTTGGGTTTCGATGATCGGCAGAGCCGTCAGCGAGCCGTTGCCAGCCTCGTCACCAAGCTTCGCGGAACGCTCAAGCAGGCGGGAGTGGAGATAGAAAACGTCGCCCGGGTAAGCTTCGCGGCCCGGTGGGCGGCGCAGCAGCAGGGACATCTGACGGTAGGACACGGCCTGCTTGGAGAGGTCATCATAGATGATCAGCGCGTGGCGGCCGTTGTCGCGGAAGTGTTCTGCCATCGCGGTCGCGGCGTAGGGCGCGAGGAACTGCATCGGTGCAGGCTCGGACGCGGTTGCGGCCACGACGATGGAGTAGTCAATCGCGCCGGTTTCTTCGAGCTTTTTCACAAGCTGAGCAACGGTCGAACGCTTCTGGCCGATGGCGACATACACGCAGTACATCTTCTTGCCTTCGTCGTCGCCAGCAGCGGCGTTAACCTGCGCTTGGTTCAGCATCGCGTCGAGGGCGACTGCTGTTTTACCGGTCTGACGGTCACCAATGATCAGCTCACGCTGGCCACGGCCGATTGGGATCATCGCGTCAACGGACTTGAGGCCAGTTGCCATCGGCTCATGAACCGATTTACGCGGGATGATGCCGGGCGCTTTGACGTCGGCGATGCCGCGCTTGGTGGCGCCGATGGGGCCTTTGCCGTCGATGGGGTTGCCCAGACCGTCAACAACGCGGCCCAGCAGTTCGTCACCGATTGGCACGTCCACGATGGAGTTGGTGCGCTTGACGGTGTCGCCTTCTTTGATGTCACGGTCGGAACCGAAGATAACAACACCCACGTTGTCAGCTTCGAGGTTCAGGGCCATGCCCTGAATACCACCGGGGAATTCGACCATCTCGCCGGCCTGAACGTTGTCCAGACCATAGACGCGGGCGATACCGTCACCGACGGAGAGAACGCGGCCCACTTCGGCGACTTCGGTTTCCTGACCGAAATCCTTGATCTGGTCCTTCAGGATCGCAGAAATCTCTGCTGCTTGGATACCCATTTATCCGACCTCTTTCATTACATTCTGGAGGGAATTGAGCTTGGAACGGATCGACGTATCGATCATTTTCGAGCCCACTTTGACAACAAGACCGCCGATGAGGCTTTCATCAACGGTCGCATGAAGTGATACTTTTTTGCCGGTGGAGGCATTGAGCGACTTGGTCAGCTTGTCCGACTGCGTCTTGGTCAGCGCCTTGGCCGATGTAACGTCTGCGGTGATCTCGCCCTTGGCTTCGGCAATTGTCTCGCGCAGCGCCTTGACCAGCGCGGGCAGCACAAACAAACGGCGCTTTTGCGCCATCAGTGCCAGCGTGTTCGCCATGGTCTTGGTCAGGCCCATCTTGTCGGCCAGCACCTTGATCGCCTGCGCCTGCTGATCGCGCGTGTAGAGCGGCGAAGAGATCAGGCGGCGAAAGTCGTCGCTGTCGTTCAATGCCGCTTCAAGTGCGGTAAGATCGCCCTCGATGGCATCGACCTGATTGGCCTCGCGGGCCAGATCATACACGGCTGTCGCGTAGCGTTCCGCGATGCCGGTGGAAATGGAAGCAGGTTCGGACACGTCCATCCTCTCGTTCAATAAGCGCCGGATATGCGAAGATGTCGCGTCACCAGCAGTTGGCGCGGCTTGAAGTTACCCAAGACGTCTAAATCAGGGGCGATGTAGCAGACAGGTTCACGCCCGGCAACACAGTATAGGCAGGTAATGTTCCCGCGCGCTGCAATATTGCAAGGCTTGCAACATACAGCGGCCCTTTGCCGCAGAAGATTGCAGCCTTTCCGGTCAAACCCGCGGGCCGAGAACGAATCCTGACGCCCGGAACGCTTCGTCCAAGCCCACAAGGCTTAGACTGGCTTTGCCTGTGGCTCGGCGATACCTTCCAACACCCCGATCGCGCGCCGCGCGGTGCTGCGCTGCGGGCGGCCCCGCGGTGGATAGACCAGTTTTGTCGCTTCAACCAAGATCGCGCCGCCGCCCATCATTGTTGGCATCTGGCGACCAACTTTCTCAAATAATGGGGCGGATTTCATCCAGATTCGCTGCTGTGACGGGAATTGGAACAGCGCCCCAAGGTGCCGCTCGGGGAGGAACTGATGCTTACGCAGCTGCGTTTCCAGCTGTCCCGGCGAATAGGGCCGCCCATAGCCGAATGGCGTGCGATCCCGCCGCGCCCACATACCTGCCCGGTTCGGCACGATGAACAGCGCCTTACCCCCCGGCCCCAGCACCCGCCAGCATTCGTCCAGCAATTCACTGGGCCGCTCCGAGGTCTCAAGCCCATGCATCAGCACCAGCTTGTCCACCGCCCCCGTCTCTACCGGCCAAAGCGTTTCCTCGGTCAGCACCGAGGTATTGGGCATCCCCGCAGGCCAAGGCATCACCCCCTGCGGCCCGGGCATCAAGACCATCACGCGCCGGGCATCTGCCAGATAGGGCCGCAGCAGGGGTGCTGCAAAGCCAAAGCCGACGACGGTCTGGCCCTTCGCCTCGGGCCAAAGCTCCAACAACCGCCCGCGCAGAGATTTCTGCGCCGCACGCCCCAACGCGCTGCGATAATAGAAATTGCGCAGATCCTGTACATCAAGATGCATTGCAGCCCGCCTTGGTGAGTGTCACTCTTACACGACCATAACAACACAGCGAGGTAAGACGCCATGGCCTTTGATCTGGTCACGATTCCATGTCTGTCGGACAACTACGCCTTCTTGCTTCGCGATCATGACAGCGGCGCGGTGGCCCTCGTCGATGTGCCCGAGGCCGTGCCGATCATGGCAGAGCTTAATCGCCGTGGCTGGACGTTGAGCCAAGTTTGGCTGACCCACCACCACCCCGACCACGTCCAAGGTCTGGCCGAGTTGCTCACCCGTTTCCCCGCGCAAGTGATCGGCGCAAGGGCCGATTCCCACCGCCTCCCCCCGCTCGACCGCGAAGTGGCAGAGGGAGACAGCATCGCGTTGGGCGCGCTGCAAGCCGAAGTTCTGGATGTGTCGGGCCACACCGTGGGTCATATCGCCTTTCATGTGCCGGAGGCCAAAGCGGCCTTTACCGCCGACAGCCTTATGGCGCTCGGCTGTGGGCGCCTGTTTGAGGGCACGCCCGCGCAGATGTGGGAAAGCCTGCAAAGGCTCGCTGCCCTGCCCAGCGATACCACGATCTGCTCGGGCCACGAATACACCGCCGCCAATGCAAAATTCGCGCTGACCGTTGATCCGGACAACGCGGCACTTATATCAAGGGCCAAGGACATCGACAGCGCCCGTGACAAGGGGCAGCCGACGGTCCCCTCGCAGCTTTCACTGGAACTAGAAACCAATCCCTTTCTGCGCCCGGGCGATCCCGCCATCCGCGCCACCTTGGGGATGCCAGACGCCACCGACACGGAAGTGTTCACCGAAATCCGCAAGCGAAAAGACCAGTTCTGATTGCCTGCAATCATGGCCCAAAATCCCCGCTCACGTGAAATGTGACCGATTCGGACCAGAATCTTCTTGAAGATGGGCGATGATCAACCAAACTCTAATACTATGAGGCCATGGTCGGACCGGGGCCTGAGATATCTCAGCACCTCACCGACCCCGATCGAAAAGGAGCACGCCCGTGCCTTCATTCTCGACTACACTTGAGCAGGCAATCCACGCGGCCCTCGCGCTGGCCAATGCCCGCCGCCATGAATTCGCCACGCTGGAGCACCTGCTGTTGGCGCTGCTTGATGAACCTGACGCGGTTCAGGTGATGAAAGCCTGTTCGGTCGACGTCTCTGATCTGCGCGACACGCTGGTTGAATTTGTCGACGATGACCTGAGCAATCTGGTCACCGACATTGACGGCTCTGAGGCTGTGCCGACCGCCGCTTTCCAGCGCGTGATCCAACGCGCCGCCATCCACGTGCAATCTTCGGGCCGGACCGAAGTGACCGGGGCCAATGTGCTTGTCGCGATCTTTGCCGAACGCGAAAGCAACGCCGCCTACTTCCTGCAAGAGCAGGACATGACCCGCTATGACGCGGTGAACTTCATTGCCCACGGCGTGGCGAAAGACCCCGCTTATGGCGAAGCCCGCCCCGTGAGCGGCGCGCCCGAGCATGAAGAAGAGCCCCAAGGCGTCACCGACGGCGACAAGAAAGAATCCGCGCTGGCTAAATACTGCGTAGATCTGAACGCAAAATCCCGCGAGGGCGACATCGATCCGCTGATCGGCCGCGAGAGCGAAGTTGAGCGTTGTATTCAGGTGCTCTGCCGCCGGCGGAAAAATAACCCGCTTCTCGTGGGGGATCCGGGCGTTGGCAAAACCGCCATCGCCGAAGGTCTGGCGCGCAAGATCGTCGCAGGTGAAACGCCTGAGGTTCTTGCCAACACCACGATCTACTCGCTCGACATGGGCGCGCTGCTTGCGGGCACCCGCTACCGCGGTGATTTCGAAGAACGCCTGAAAGCCGTCGTGACAGAGCTGGAAGAGCATAAAGACGCAGTGCTGTTTATCGACGAGATTCACACCGTGATCGGCGCAGGTGCCACATCGGGCGGCGCGATGGACGCTTCAAACCTCCTGAAGCCGGCGCTTCAGGGTGGCAAACTGCGCACCATGGGCTCCACGACTTATAAGGAGTTCCGCCAGCACTTTGAAAAGGACCGCGCGCTGAGCCGCCGTTTCCAGAAGATCGACGTGAGCGAGCCTTCGGTTGAAGACGCCACCAAGATCCTCAAGGGTCTGAAGCCTTATTTTGAGGAGCATCACAGCGTCAAATACACGGCCGATGCGATCAAGACGTCGGTGGAACTGGCGCATCGCTACATCAACGACCGCAAGCTGCCCGATAGCGCCATCGACGTGATCGATGAAGCGGGTGCCGCCCAGCATCTCGTGGCTGCATCTAAGCGCCGCAAGACCATCGGCACCAAAGAGGTCGAAGCCGTCGTGGCCAAGATCGCCCGCATTCCGCCGAAGAACGTGTCGAAAGACGATGTGGTGGTGCTGAAGGATCTGGAAAGCTCGCTCAAACGGGTGGTCTTTGGTCAGGACGACGCCATCGTGGCGCTGAGCTCCGCGATCAAACTGTCGCGGGCTGGCCTACGTGAGCCGGACAAACCAATCGGCAACTACCTCTTTGCAGGCCCCACCGGTGTCGGCAAGACCGAGGTCGCCAAACAACTGGCGGATACCTTGGGCGTGGAACTGCTGCGCTTCGATATGTCGGAGTATATGGAGAAACACGCGGTCTCTCGCTTGATCGGTGCCCCTCCGGGCTACGTCGGCTTTGACCAAGGCGGTATGTTGACTGATGGTGTGGATCAGCATCCGCACTGTGTGCTGCTGCTTGACGAGATGGAGAAGGCGCACCCAGACGTCTATAACATCCTGTTGCAGGTGATGGACCACGGCAAGCTGACCGACCACAATGGCCGGACAGTGGATTTCCGCAATGTGGTGCTGATCATGACCTCTAACGCCGGCGCATCCGAGCAGGCGAAAGAGGCCGTGGGCTTTGGCCGGGAGCGGCGCACTGGTGAAGACACCGCCGCGATTGAACGGACGTTCACGCCAGAGTTCCGCAACCGTCTTGATGCTGTCATCAGCTTTGCGCCGCTGCCGAAATCGGTGATCCTGCGGGTGGTCGAAAAGTTTGTGCTCCAACTCGAAGCACAGCTGATGGACCGCAACGTGACCATCGAGCTTAGCAAGAAAGCCGCCGAATGGCTGGCCGACAAAGGCTACGATGACAAGATGGGCGCGCGCCCCTTGGGCCGCGTGATCCAAGAGCACATCAAAAAGCCGCTGGCCGAAGAACTCCTGTTCGGCAAGCTCGCGAAAGGCGGTGTGGTCAAGGTGGGTGCCAAGAAGGGCGAGTTGACGATCGAAGTGCTGGGCGTTGAAAACAAGCGCCTGTCGGGTGATCGGCCGCCCCTGCTGACCGCAGAATGATCTACAGGGCCGTTCTGGCCCTGATCCTCTCCTCCGCCGGCCCCGCGCTGGCGGAGGAGTTGCAACTGGCCTTTCCGCTTGATTGCACCCTTGGGCAAGATTGCCACATTCAACAATATATGGACCACGACCCCAGCAGTGCTGCGCAGGATTACCGCTGTTCGGGGCTGACCTATGACGGCCATAAAGGCACCGACTTTGCCCTGCCCGACCTTGCTGCAATGGACGCAGGCGTATTCGTCCGCGCTGCGGCTGGTGGTATGGTCAAAGGCGTGCGCGACGGCATGGACGACGGCGCACCCCTTAGCCAAGTGCAGGGGCGCGAGTGCGGTAATGGCGTGGTGATCGACAACGGTAACGGGTGGGAAACGCAGTATTGCCATTTAAAGCGCGGCTCCCTACGCGTCACCGACGGCCAGCAGATCGCCGAAGGTGACGTCATCGGGCAAGTCGGCCAATCCGGCAGGGCCGCCTTCCCTCATCTGCACCTTTCGCTGCGCCACAATGGCGAACCGGTTGATCCCTTTGACGCGGGTGGCACTGACTGCGCGGCTGAGCCTTCCGAAACTCTTTGGCAAGACACCCCGCCCTACCGCCCCGGTGGGCTGATCGCAGTGGGTTTCGCGGATCATGTGCCCAATTACGCGGCCATCAAAGCAGGCGGTGCCGGGCGCGAGACCCTCCCCACAGATGCACCTGCCTTGGTGATCTATGGCTACAGCTACGGCACGCAAAAGGACGACGTTTTGCGGCTAAGTCTTTCAGGCCCAAACGGTGTGGTGATTGAAAAAGACGTGGTGATGGACAAGCCCCAAGCGCAGTCCTTCCGCGCCGTTGGCAAACGTATGGCGTCTCGGAAGTGGCCTCCAGGTCGCTATACTGGCACCGCGACCCTGCTGCGCGCGGGCCGTGTCATTGATGAAAAGAATGGCTTCGTAACCGTTCGTTAACCACCCGGCGCGATCACTTCTCGGTAAACTTCAACTCGATCCGCCGGTTTTGCGTCCGTGCGGCTTCGGTATTGCCCTCGGCCACGGGCTGATACTGGCCAAAGCCGTTGGCCGCCAGACGATCCGGCGCGATGCCGAGGAAGTTGACCATATATTTGACGACCGACAGCGCCCGCGCTTGGCTCAGCTCCCAGTTATCGGCAAACTCGCCAAAGCCTGAAAGTGGCACGTTGTCGGTATGACCGTCGACCCGGATCACCCAGTCAATCTCAGTGGGGATATCGTCCACAACACTGCGCAAAATGCCTGCGACCTTGGCGATCTCGCCCTGCCCATCTTGGCTCAGCACGGCGCTGCCCTGTCCAAACAGCACCTCGGAGGAGAAGACAAAGCGGTCGCCTTCGATTCGTACGCCTTCTTGATTGCCCAAAAGGTTGCGCAGACGGCCAAAGAATTCCGACCGGTACTGTGCCAGATCCTTGCTTTCCTCTTCCAGACGCTTGCGCTCTGCCGCTTCCAATTCAGCGCGGCGGCGCTCTTCCGCTGCGACCCGCGCAAGGGCGGTGTTGAGCTCAGACCCCAGCGATTGCAACTCGACCGAATTCGCCGCATCCCGCGCCACGGCATCGTCCAAAAGCGCCTGAAGATTGCCCAATTGCGCGCGCAGTTCTGCAACCTGCTGGTTGAGCAGTTCGGTCTGACGCCGCGCCTCGGCACTTACGGCTTTTTCTTCGGCCAAGGTCTGCTCGGCCTGCGCCAACAGGGCCGCCCGGCGTTCGGCGGCGGTGGTATTGTCTTCGGCTAATGTCTCAGCTGCGAGCTTTGCCGCCAACGCCTGTGCCAGCCGTTCGCGCAAGTCAGCTTGATCGCCACTCAACGCATCGCCCTCGGCTTCAAGCAGTTGCACGCGGCTCAATGCCTCGGAAAGCCGTGCGTTCAAGTCCTGTTCGGTGACCTCCGCCTGCGCCAATCGCGCGCGCAGGTCTTCTTCGGTACCCTCAGCCGCTTCAACCTGTGCCTCCAGCGTCGCGCGCTCGGCTTCGAATTCTGTACCGCTCTGCTCAAGGGTCTCCATCCGCAGCAGGGCAGCGGCCAGTTCGGTATCAAGATCGCTGCGCGCCGCGCGGGCGGCAGCCAGCAGGGTCAGAGTATCTTCTGCTTCCTTGCGCTGCGCCTCAAGCGCGAGGGTCATGGCGGTCAGCTCAGCATCTGCATTTTCCAGCCGATCACGCAGCGCTTGCGCGGCCGCGGCCTCTGCCAGCCGCGCGGTCTCTTCCTCGCTCAGCGCCTCTTCCGCTTCGGCTACCTGCGTATTCAGCGTGGCAACTTCGGCCTCTGCCTCGGCAATTTGTGCCCGAAGGTCAGCGACCAGCGCATCCAACGCTTCGCGTTTCGCCGCAGCCAAACGGGCCGTTTCGGCCTGCACGTCAATCTCATCACGGGCGGTGCTAAGCGCGAGGTTCAGCGCCTCTTGTTCATCTAGCAACTCAGCTTCGCGGTTTTCCAAAGTGCCGATACGGGCCTGATCCGTCGCCTGCGAAGCTAACAGCGCCGCAACGCGGGCCTCGAACCCCGTGATCTGCGCCTCTGCGGCTTTCAAGGCCGCGTCCTGCTCATCACGTTCGGTCGTTAGTCCGGCAATCACGGCCTCTTGCCGCGAGACTTCATCCTGCGCGTCATTCAGCGATGCGTTGAGCGCCCCAAGCCGTGCCTCCAACCGGGCGCTGGTGCGTTCCTCGACGCCGAGCGCTTGCGCAAGGGCGGCAACCTCTCCGGCCAGTTCATTCAATTCGCTTTCTTGGCCACTGATGCGTTCAGTTAGGACGAATTGCACCACCATGAAAATGGTCAAAACGAACATCAAAACCAGCAAAAGCCCGGTCATCGCATCGACGAACCCCGGCCAGATAGAGCCCTGAAACCGCGTGCCTGACCGCCGGGAAAGTGCCATTACTGGTCCCCGCCACCGGGGGCGTCACCGGCCCGCAGGCGCCGCGCATCCGGCGCGCGTTGGCCGGAAAGTGCCTTGGCCAGCAATGAGATATCCTTGCGGAGTTCAGCCATGGTTTCCTGTCGCCCGGCGGAAATTTCTTCTAAAATGCGGAGCATTTGCACATCGATCGACCGCAGCCGCATTCGGCTTTCGGCATCAATCCCTTCGCCCGTGACCTGACCTTCGAGGACAGAAACCAAACGCTCTTGTCCCTCGGCCACCCGCGTCAGGGCCGCCCCGGTCGGATCGTGCCGTTCCATCCTTGTGGTCATCCGGTCCACAGCATCGGCAAGCTTGCCCAGTTTGTCATCTACCATGGACCGGCTGATATCGGACTGGGTGAACATCTGTTGCATTTCGCCCATCTGTTCGACCATCTGATCCATCACGCTGGCCATGATGCTCTGGTCGCTCACATCGTCGCCGGAGGTCAGACCGACCCGCGTGATCGAACTGAGCCAATCTTCCAGCTCTTGATAGAACCGGTTCTGCCCGTGGCCTGCGAAAAGCTCCAACAGCCCGACGACGAGAGAGCCCGCAAGGCCGAGAAGCGACGAACCAAATGCCACGCCCATGCCGCCCAACTGGGCCTCAAGCCCGGTCATGAGGCGGCCAAAGACATCAACGCCCGCCTCACCCTCGCCCGGGGCGAGCGAGCGGATCGTATCGACAACCGCAGGCACCGTCGTGGCAAGCCCGTAAAAGGTACCAAGAAGGCCGAGAAAAATCAGCATGTTGACGATATAGCGCGTGATCTCGCGCACTTCGTCGATGCGCGAGGCGACAGAATCGAGAATCGAGCGGGTGGAGGCCGTGCTCACCTGCATCCGCGCGCCGCGCTGGCGCAGAAGCGATGCCAATGGCGCCAGCAGTTGCGGCGGCTGGGCGTCGGGTTCGGAGTTGTCGGCGGCGAAATCCTCAATCCAGCGGACCGAGCCGATAAGCTGCGTCACCTGATAAAAACAGGCCAGCACACCGACGACGAAAACAAAGATGATGACCCCATTAAGCCATGGGTTCGCGGCAAAGATCGGCAGCACGCTGGGCAGGGCCAAAAAAGCGCCCACGCCGGTCAATGCCAATACGATCAGCATCAGAGAAATCTGACGCACCGGTTGTGAAAACTGCGGTTTTGCCTTGCGGTCTGGCTGTGCCATGCGGCCTTTCTTGACCCTCTATTCTGCTCTCGGCGCAGCCTACACTGAAACGCCGGGGGGTTGCCAAGTTTTTATAAGGCCAATGCCCTTACGCGGTCATGCAACCACTCCAACGCAGGGTCATGCAAGCCCACTTCGGAAAGATGCACGGCAGTGTTGATTAAATACTCGGTATTTGGCCCGCGTCCGCCCACCGCACGGGCAATGATTTGGGCCTGTTCTTCCAATGGGAGCCCGCCGCAATATTGGTCATGCGCCGCGTCAATCACATAGGTGACCGCCTCCACATCGCGTCCATCGGTCAGATGCACAGTAAGGTTTTTCTCCAAATAGGCCGACGAGATCAACTCACGCTCGCGCAGATAAACCAGCGTCTGTGCCTCATGCCCCGCCGCCACGCGCATCGCCATGCCTTCGCAGGCCGAGCGGACGGATTCGTCAAGCGCCAGCACCAGCCCCGGCTGTTCGACCGTGCCACGGTGATGGATCGAGCGCATGCAGAACGATCGGGCATAGCCCGGCAGCGTGCCGATCACGCTTTCCGCCACCTCGAAACCGGGATTCCACAAGAGGCTACCGTATCCAAATACCCACATAGTCATCGTGCTGGTCCTTTCTGCTGGCCTTCGATAAACCGCATCTGAAGCACGATTTGAAGGGCTATCGAAATGCGGAAACTGGTTTGGCTGCTGATTTTGCTCGCTGCGCTGTGTGGCGCATGGTGGGCTGCGGCCACGGCGCAAATGCAAAGCACCCTGACCGGCCTGCTCGACAACCGCCGCGCGGCGGGGTGGGATGTAACGCTTAAGGATATCAGCAAGGCCGGTTTCCCCCTCACGCTGCAAAACCGGCTAAGCGGCCTTGCTGTGGCTGAATCGGGCCGAGGTGTGGCATTCGAGGCACCGCAGCTTGACCTATCGGCCCCAGTTTGGTGGCCCGGTGATCTGACCGCGCGCGCGCCGGTCGCGCAGGCCGCGTTCCCTGCGGGGGCGCTGCCCTTGGTCTTGAAAATGCGCGACATGCACGCTGATCTGGCCTTGCATCCCGGCCTATCGCTTCAGCTTGAGGGAATGTTGGCCCGCAGCACCTATCTTGAGGTCAATGGCCCTGATGGCCTGTTGCTGGAAGCCGATGAGCCGCGCATGGAGGTCACGCAGTCTTCCGAGGCTGAGAATGATTACAACATCGCATTGCTGCCGGGCAGGATTGCCCCCGGCCCCTTGCTGCGCAAAGTCCTGGGAGACGGCATCGGCCAACCCGGCGGGCAACCGATCCTGTCGGCACGGATGGCCTTCACCTTTGCCCGCGCGCTGGATCGCCACGCCGCAATGACCGGCACCCTGCCTCAGATCGACGCGCTGACGGTTGAGAACGTGGACGTGGCATGGGGCGATGTGGCGCTGGCCACCGAAGGGGCGCTTACATTCAACTCTGAGGGTGTTCCTGCGGGCGTGTTGAGCCTGCGGGTCACTAATTGGCCTAAGCTGTTGGACGCGGGGGAACGTGCAGGGTTTTTGCCGCCATCGATGCGCGGGCAGGTCAATACCATGCTGCGCCTGCTAGAGGCACGGGGCGGTACAACCGGCGGGCTTGATCTTGATCTGGTCTTTGCAGAGGGGCAGATGGTGCTGGCAGGCATTCCGCTTGGCGCGGCACCTCAATTGATCCAGCCGTAAACCGCCCTCAGCGACAATAGCTGCCGCTGCGGTACCGCGCGGTGTCAAAGTGAAAATGATCTTGGTGGAAACGGTCGGATTCGGGGCCAAGCACTGTGCCGAACGGCCCACAGGCGCCCCGATGCATCCGCCGCATTGCCTCACTGGTGCGCCGAGCGCGCCAGCCTTTTAGGACAGTGATCGTGCTACCATCTGCCAGTTCAAACCCAGAGATGTCGATCGCGCGGCCTTTCCCATGTTCGGAAATCTTGCCGCCCTTGCGGTTGTTCCGCGTGCGGCAGGCGTAATGCGCGGCGACCCTCAATTGCTTAAGTCCACCGCCCTGCCCCGCCAAGGCGGGCACCGCCGATTGCCGCACCCAAGTATCGAGCGCTTTGGCCGTGGTGCAGTCCATCACGGCAGAATTGCTAAGCTTGATGCCAGAGACGGAGCGTATCTTCACCGCATTCTCAATCCCGCAACCGCTGATCTTGCCGGGCACCCGGCCAACCTGCGCGCCCTGAATCGCCAAATCGCCGCAGACCGCGCCTTTGGCCAGCATCTGTTGACGCGCGCGGGCGGCTTTCTCAGCCTTGCGGCTGCGCAGCGTAGGGCGAAGAGAGGATTTCATTCCCTGTCCTCCCTCGGCGGCAGCACGCGCAGCGGGATCCCGTTTGGGCTGTTCGATCGCCCCCGAGGGCACGACGATCACCGGCAGGGTATCGCCGTTGTCCCGAGGGACCGGGCGCTGCGACCTGTCCGGCCCTGCGGCCAAGGCCATCTGCCCCAGCACGATCAGCGACAGAACAACCCAGCCTTTCATGACTTGCGCGCGCCGCGGCCAAAGTCGGGCGCATCGGTGTCTTGTCCCGCCTCAATAATGCCGCGGCGGATCGCGCGCGTGCGGGTGAAATAGGCGTGTAGGTGATCGCCATCGCCGGTGCGAATGGCGCGCTGCAGGGCGAAAAGCTCTTCGGTGAAGCGCCCTAGAATTTCCAGCGTCGCGTCTTTGTTGGTCAGGAACACGTCACGCCACATGGTCGGATCACTGGCGGCAATTCGGGTGAAATCTCGGAAACCGGCGGCAGAATACTTGATGACTTCGCTGTCGGTCACCCGGCGCAGATCATCGGCCACGCCCACCATCGTATAGGCAATCAGGTGTGGCGCATGAGAGGTCACGGCCAGCACGAGGTCATGATGCTCGGCGTCCATTTCCTCAACGTTGGCCCCCGCCCCTTCCCACAACGCACGCAGCCGGGCGATGGCATCCGCGTCTGTCCCCTCAACGGGGACAAGCAAGCACCAGCGATTATCGAAGAGCTCAGCAAAGCCGCTGCGCGGGCCAGAATGCTCGGTGCCCGCCAACGGGTGGCCGGGAATAAAATGCACGCCATTCGGCAGATGCGGACCGACCTGCGCGATGACATCCGCCTTGACCGAACCTACATCCGTAACGGTCGCCCCCGGTGCCAGATGCGGCGCGATTTCGGCGGCCACGGCGCCCATGACGCCCACGGGCACGCAGAGCACCACCAGATCGGCGCCCGCCACGGCTTCGGCCACACTATCGCAGACCCGGTCGCAAAGGCCGATCTCGCGCGCGGTGGCGCGGGTCTCATCGCTTCGGGCATAGCCCGTGACTTCGCCCGCCAGTCCGCCGCGCTTGATCGCCCAGAAAAGCGAGGACGCAATCAGCCCCAGCCCGATCAGGGCGACCCTGTCATAAACCTGTGCCATCAGCGCGCCCCCTTGAACTGCCGCACGGCATGAACCACGCGACGGCACGCGCTCTCATCCCCCACGGTGATCCGCAGACATTGCGGCAGGTTGTAGCCCGCCACCCGCCGCACGATCAGCCCTTGGGTTTTGAGGTAATCATCACAGGCCTCAGCCTCCGCCTGATTGGCGAAACGGGCCAGCACGAAGTTGGCGCAAGAGACATCCGAAGGCACACCGATCTCGGCCAGCGCATCTGCCAGCCATGTCCGCCAACGGGCATTCTCGGTCCGGCAATGGTCGGTATAAGCGCGGTCGCGGATCGCAGCCTCGGCAGCGGCAAGAGCTGCCTGCGAAAGGTTAAACGGCCCCCGCACACGGTTGAGCACGTCGATCACGTGGGCCGGACCGTAGCCCCACCCAATCCGCAGCCCGCCCAACCCGTAGAGTTTGGAGAAAGTCCGCGTCATCACCACATTGTCGCGACGGTCGACCAGTTCGGCCCCACCGTCATAGCCCTCGACATATTCGGCATAGGCACCATCCAGCACCAACAGCGCCTGCGGTGGCAGCCCTTCAGCCAGCCGTTCAATCTCGGCCAAGCCGATCATCGTGCCGGTGGGGTTGTTGGGATTGGCAATGAACACCAGCCGCGTCGCATCGGTACAGGCCGCAAGGATCGCATCGACATCGGTGACGCGCTCACGTTCGCGGACCTCTACCGGTGTAGCGCCCGCAGCAAGCGCCGAAATGCGGTACATGGCAAAGCCGTGTTCGGTATGCACCACTTCGGTGCCCGGCCCGGCGTAGGCCTGGCACAGGAAGGCAATCACCTCATCCGAGCCTGCGCCGCAAATGATCCGATCAGCGTCCAGCCCCAGTACCTCGGCAATCGCGCCGCGCAGGGCGCGGTGGTCCGAGGATGGGTAGCGATGTAGATCGTAGGCGGCGCGGCGATAGGCCTCAATGGCAGCGGGGCTTGGCCCCAGTGGGTTCTCATTTGAGCTGAGCTTGACCACGTTATCAAGGCCCGCGACATGCGCTGCACCCCCTTGATAAAGGTCGATCTCCATAATGCCCGGCTGCGGTGCGATCTTTGTCATCTCGCTCTCTTCCTCACGCTACTGCCGCCCTTCTACCGGGGCCAGTGCGGCGATGCCACAGCAAGTTTGCTGCAGCCCTACAGCGCGCAATTCTGCGCGAAGCATCCCGCGCAAAGAAAAAGGCCGCGCGGTCTGCACCACGCGGCCTTTCGGTATTCGACGGGCGAAGAAGCTTAGTTCTTCGCGTAGAATTCCACGACGAGGTTCGGCTCCATCACAACCGGGTATGGCACGTCGGACAGGCCGGGTGTGCGCACGAAGGTTGCTGTCAGCTTGGAGTGATCCGTCTCAAGGTAGTCAGGCACGTCACGCTCGGGCAGTTGAACCGCTTCGAGAACGGAAGCCAACTGCTTGGAACGGTCACGCACTTCGATGACGTCACCCTCTTTCACGCGGTAGGAGGGGATGTTCACTTTTCTGCCGTTCACACGAACGTGGCCGTGGTTCACGAACTGGCGTGCTGCGAAAACGGTTGCAACGAACTTGGCGCGGTACACAACGGCGTCCAGGCGACGCTCAAGCAGACCGATCAGGTTTTCACCGGTATCGCCTTTAACACGCTCGGCTTCGCCGTAGATGCGACGGAACTGCTTTTCGGTCAGGTCGCCGTAGTAGCCCTTGAGCTTCTGCTTGGCGCGCAGCTGGATACCGAAATCGGAAATCTTGCCCTTACGACGCTGGCCGTGCTGGCCGGGGCCGTATTCACGACGGTTAACTGGGGATTTTGGACGGCCCCAAATGTTTTCGCCCATGCGGCGGTCTAGTTTGTGCTTGGCAGCTGTGCGTTTGGTCACGGCTGTTCTCCTTTATAAGGCCCCGAGGGGCAGTAAAGGGCGTTGTCCTTTGGCCGAAGCCCGACAGGGTTCCCCTTGCGGGGTCCACCAACACCAATGAAGGGGCGCTTATACGGTGCCATGGCCGGGAGTCAACGGGGGATTTCAGCGAGAGCGATACACCCTGCCCTAACGCGCCAGCGCCGCACAGGGGCCGTGGCGGTGGCAGGTCAGGATATGATCATTCACCAGCCCGCAGGCCTCCATCCACGCATAGGTGATCGTCGGCCCGCAGAACTTGAAACCGGCCTTCTTGAGGTCTTTGCTGACCTGCTCTGACAGCGCTGTTTTCGGTGGCACGTCAGACTGCGTGGCAAAGTGGTTTTGCAACGGCACCCCGTCGACATAGCGCCACATGAAAGTGTCGAACCCTTCGCGCGCCTCCATCTCCTGCCATGCCCGCGCGTTGGTGATTGCGGCCTCAATCTTGCCTCGGTGCCGAATGATGCCCGGATCATCCAGCAGCCGGGTCACATCCGCCTCGCCCCACTCGGCAATCTGATGCGGATCGAACCCAGCAAAAGCGGCGCGAAAGTTGTCGCGCTTTTTAAGGATGGTGATCCAGCTTAACCCGGCCTGAAACCCATCAAGTATCAACTTCTCCCACAACGCGCGGCTGTCATATTCCGGCACGCCCCATTCGGTGTCATGGTAGGCTTGGTAAATCGGGTCGTCCCCGGCCCAGTCACAGCGCTGCATCTTAACTCTCCCGCGGATCCACCGCGGAAATCGCCGCTGATTAAGACCGTGTTATCACCTTTGCGCCCATACCCATGGCAGGACAGAAAGAAGAGTACCGCCGTGCCCCGCCGATTCCAATGCCCTATCGCCGACATCCCTCCCGGAGGGGACAGCCCGCTGAACCACGCGGTCACGCAGCGCGATGCCTCGACCCTTGAGATGGTGCGCGAAGCCGTCGCGCATCGTCAGACACTGCTGGCCTTTCAGCCGGTCATGCGCGCCAGCGATCCCACCCGTATCGCCTTTCACGAAGGGCTCATTCGCCTGCTTGACCCGACGGGCCGTGTGATCCCGGCCAAGGATTTCATGCCGGTCATTGAAGACACAGAAACGGGGCGGCAGGTTGATGTACTGGCTTTGCGGTTGGGGCTGAATGCGCTGCACAGCCACCCCGGCCTGCGCCTTTCAATCAACATGTCTGCGCGGTCTATCGGGTATCAGGAATGGAACCGCGTATTACGCCACTGGCTCGCCCGGGATTCAACTTTGGGAGAGCGGCTGATCCTTGAGATAACCGAGAGCTCAGCCATGATGGTGCCGGAACTTGTGGCAAACTTTATGGATCAGCTGCAGCCTTATGGCATCTGCTTTGCAATGGATGATTTCGGAGCGGGGCAAACCGCAATCCGCTATTTTAAGGATTTTTACTTCGATATCCTAAAACTTGATGGCCAGTTCATCCGCGGGATCGCTACGAACCCCGATAACCGCGCATTGACTGCGGCGCTCATGTCGATCGCCACGCATTTTGACATGCTCACTGTGGCCGAATGCGTCGAAAACGCTGCCGATGCGGCGGTTTTGACCGAAATGGGCATCAACTGTCTGCAGGGCTATCACTACGCCGCGCCGACCACCCGACCCGATTGGCTTGATCTCGGCCACGCCCGCGCAACTGGGTAACCTTTGATCTTTGATGTGATGTCGATGACGGGGTGCTGTCTGCTCAGTTGCCGCGTTGCGGCGCATCCGCTATCACTACCTCAGAGGGACGGAGGCGCCCACGCCCGACGACGGCGCGTGTCGGTGTGCCCCCGCCCAGTCAGGTAGAGGAAAGTCACATCATGACCAATGTCGTCATCGCATCCGCCGCCCGTACCGCCGTGGGCAGTTTCGGCGGGGCGTTTGCCAATACACCCGCCCATGATCTTGGTGCCGCCGTTCTAAAAGAACTGGTAGCCCGCGCCGGGGTGGACCCGTCCGAAGTGTCTGAGACCATTTTGGGTCAGGTGCTAACCGCCGCTCAGGGTCAGAACCCCGCGCGTCAGGCGCATATCAATGCGGGCCTGCCGAAAGAGAGCGCTGCTTGGGGCATTAACCAAGTCTGCGGCTCGGGCCTGCGCGCCGTTGCGCTGGCGGCACAGCATATCCAATTGGGTGACGCGAACATCGTCGCCGCAGGTGGTCAGGAAAACATGTCCATGAGCCCCCATGCGCAAAACCTGCGTGCCGGGCAGAAAATGGGCGATCTGCAGTTCATCGACACGATGATCCGCGACGGCCTGTGGGACGCGTTCAACGGTTACCACATGGGCCAAACGGCCGAAAACGTCGCCGAAAAATGGCAAATTTCCCGCGATCAGCAGGATGAATTCGCCGTCGCCTCGCAAAACAAGGCCGAGGCCGCGCAGAAGGCTGGAAAATTCGCGGATGAGATCGTCGCCTACACCATCAAAACCCGCAAGGGCGAGACGGTCGTCGATCAAGACGAATACATCCGCCATGGGGCCACCATGGAAGCGATGCAAAAACTGCGCCCTGCCTTTACCAAGGATGGCTCGGTTACAGCGGCTAACGCTTCGGGCCTGAACGACGGCGCAGCGGGTGCCCTGCTGATGAGCGCCGAAGACGCCGAAAAGCGCGGCATCACCCCGCTGGCGCGCATCGCCTCCTATGCCACGGCAGGTCTCGACCCGTCGATCATGGGTGTCGGCCCCGTCTACGCCTCGCGCAAAGCGCTGGAGAAAGCCGGTTGGAAGCCTGAAGACCTTGATCTGGTGGAAGCCAACGAAGCCTTTGCCGCGCAGGCCTGCGCCGTGAACAAGGAAATGGGCTGGGACCCTGAGATCGTGAACGTGAACGGCGGCGCCATTGCCATCGGTCACCCAATCGGTGCCTCCGGTGCGCGCGTGCTCAACACCTTGCTGTTCGAAATGCAGCGTCGCGGCGCCAAAAAAGGTTTGGCTACCTTGTGTATCGGCGGCGGTATGGGTGTTGCCATGTGCCTTGAGCGCCCCTAAAACTAAAATCGGCGCGCAACTTTGTTG
>NZ_JBBMQL010000004.1:0-344008 GCF_038900015.1 Sulfitobacter sp. AS92 | reverse complement strand
GCCCAGTCAAGCTGGGCGGCGCCGTTTTGCGTTCGTGTCAAACCCTAAACCTAGGCTTTGAGCCGGTCCACAATGCTATGCGCCGTGACCGTCCCGATCTGCGCGCCGTCTTCCATGACCTCAATCGCCGCATCGGCCCCGCGCAGACGGTCCATCAATTCACGCACCGGCGTCTCGGCTGAGGTTTCGCCTTGAGTGGGGGCACCATCGACAATGCCCATCACGTCACGCGCGGTCAGAACCTCAAGCGGGTTCATATTCGCCACGAACTCCGCCACATAATCCGACGCCGGGTTCGAGAAAATTTCGCGCGGGGTGCCGATCTGCACGATGCGGCCGCCCTCCATGATGGCGATGCGCCCGCCAAGCTTGAATGCTTCGTCAAGGTCATGACTAACAAAGATAATCGTACGGTTGAGTTCACGTTGCAAATCCAGCAGTTCATCTTGCAGCCGCGTGCGGATCAACGGGTCGAGCGCCGAAAAAGGCTCATCCATCAGCAAAATCGGCGCTTCGGTGGCAAAGGCGCGGGCAAGGCCCACACGCTGTTGCATCCCGCCCGAAAGCTCGCCAACTTTGCGGTCGGCCCAATCGCTCAGGCCCACCAGTTTCAACTGCCGCTCGGCACGCTCCAACCGCTCGGCCTTGGGCACATTCGACAGCTCTAACCCAAGCGCCACATTGTCGCGCACCGTGCGCCATGGCAGCAGGCCGAACTGCTGAAACACCATGGACACGCCCTCGCGGCGCACCCGGCGCAGCTCAGCTGGGTTGCTGCCATGAATGTCACAAGACCACCCTTCGGCATGCACATGCACCGTGCCGCGCACCATGGGGTTGAGCCCGTTTACCGCGCGCAAAAGCGTCGACTTGCCCGAGCCTGACAGGCCCATCAGCACAAGAATTTCACCATTCTCGACGCTCAACGAGCAGTCATGCACACCCAACACCTGCCCCGTCGCCGATTCAATCTCGGCGCGGCTCTGACCTTCGTCCATCAGCGGCAGGGCCTTCTCCGGCTTGTCGCCAAAGACGATGGATACGTTTTCGAATTCTACTGCTTTACTCATTTCCGTCCCACCCGCAGGATACGGTCGAGCATGATCGCCACGACGACGATCACCAACCCGGATTCAAATCCCAAGCCTGTGTTCACTTGGTTCAAGGCACGCACCACCGGCACACCTAAGCCATCTGCGCCGACTAGTGCTGCGATCACCACCATCGACAGCGACAGCATGATGGTCTGGTTCAGACCCGTCATGATCTGCGGCAAAGCATAGGGCAGCTCGATCTTCCACAGCGTCTGGCGCGGCTTGGCACCAAAGGCCTGCGCCGCCTCAAGCAACGCTTTGGGGGTCGAGGAAATGCCAAGCTGGGTCAACCGTATCGGCGCGGGCAGAACAAAGATTACTGTGGCGATCAAGCCGGGCACCATGCCGATGCCGAAAAAGACAATCGCAGGGATCAGGTAGACGAAGGTCGGCAGCGTTTGCATGAGATCAAGCACAGGGGCCACCCAAGCGTAAAGCCTAGGCCGGTGCGCCACGGCGATGCCGATCGGCACACCCACACCCATACAGACCACACAGGCTGAGAGCACCAGTGTCAGGCTCTCCATCGTCTCTTCCCAGTAGTCTTGGTTGAGGATGAACAGGAAACCCAACACCACAAAGGCCACGATTTTCCAATTGCGCTGAATGCCCCAAGTAATCGCCGCAAACACGGCAATCAGGATCAGTGGATGCGGCGTTTGCAGCACCCAAAGAATTGCGTCAATCAACCGTTCCATCAGGTCCGCCAGCCCATCAAAGAACCACGCCCCGTTGGTTTGCAGCCACTCCAGCGCAGTTTCGGCCACATCGGCCACGGGGATCTTGTTTTCTGTCAGCCAGTCCATGTCAGTCCTTCAGGCTTGGAGAATTGCGCATGAAAATGACCCGCCCCATCGCTTTGGGGCGGGTCTTTTCATCATCTCGCGAAAATCACTTCAGCGAAGCGACAGCTTCCATCGCGTCGCCACCGTCCACGGTTGTCACACCGTCAAGCCAAGTGCTGAGCACGTCCGAGTTCGCTTTGATCCACGCGGCTGCGGCCTCTTCGGCCTCTTCGCCGTCATCAAGGATCGCGCCCATGATCTCGTTTTCCATCTCAAGCGTGAACTCGAGGTTGTTCAGGAATTTGCCAAGGTTCGGGCATTCTTCAACAAAACCAGCACGGGTGTTGGTATAGACCGTCGCACCGCCCAGATCGGGGCCGAAAAAGTCATCGCCACCTTCCAGATAGGTCAACTCAAAGTTGGCGTTCATCGGGTGCGGTTCCCAGCCGAGGAAGACAACAGGCTCTTCCTTGCGGGTGGCGCGCTGGACTTGAGCCAACATGCCCTGCTCTGAAGATTCAACGACCTCAAACTCGCCCAGGTCAAAGGCGTTGTCGTCGATCATTGACTGGATCAGGCGGTTGCCGTCATTGCCCGGCTCAATGCCGTAAATCTTGCCTTCGAGCGCGTCCATATTGGCCGCGATATCGGCGAAAGTCTTGATGCCCATGTCGGCGGCGGCCTTGTTGACGGCCAGCGTGTATTTGGCACCCTCAAGGTTGGCCCGCACGGTGTCGACGCTGCCTTCCTCACGGTACTTCGCGATGTCGCCTTCCATGGTTGGCATCCAGTTGCCCAAGAACACGTCGATGTCGCCCGCGGCCATGGAGGTGTAGGTCACCGGCACGGCGAGAATTTTCGTCTCGGTGTCATATCCGAGCGCATCAAGCACGACCGAAGCGGCGGCGGTGGTCGCTGTGATATCGGTCCAGCCCACGTCGGAGAAGGTGACCTCGTTGCATTCAGCAGCAGCCAGCGAGGTCGCCGCTGTCATCGCCAAAACGGAAGTCGTAAGCAGTTTTTTCATTGGTGTTCTCCCTAGAGAAGTTTTTATTGACTGATGCGCCAATCAAAAGCCATCGGCCCTGATATTGCAACCGGATTAATTTTGCCAACTTAATTCAGGGCGAAAATCAATACTAC
Source organism: Sulfitobacter sp. AS92 (assembly GCF_038900015.1). Taxonomy (NCBI): domain Bacteria; kingdom Pseudomonadati; phylum Pseudomonadota; class Alphaproteobacteria; order Rhodobacterales; family Roseobacteraceae; genus Sulfitobacter; species Sulfitobacter sp. AS92. The sequence goes on along the minus strand of NZ_JBBMQL010000004.1, from coordinate 340,986 downwards.
TTGTTTCAAAGCTCACTCCCGTTCGGCCTGTTTTGGGCGCAAAACCGGCGTCACGTCGTCATCGGCGCCGGGCTCGGGTTTGGCGTTCACTTTCAGCGCCTCCGCAGGGCGTTCTTCGGCGGGCGTATCCTCGGGCGACGAAACCGCAGGCGTGGGCGTCTCTCCAACGGGGTCAGGAAGCTCTGTTTCTGTATTGTTTTCAGTAGCTTGACCCTGCATCTCTAATGCCTCCAAACCGAATGCCGCACGGATTGCAGCTTGGGTTCCGGCCCCGTAAAGACCGTCAATCGGGCCGTCGTAAAACCCGAAATCCGAAAGCTTGCGCTGCAGCGCCTTACGGGTGTCGCTGTTGAAAAGCTGAGGCTCATCTTGCATCAGGCCAAGCAACGTGCCGTCTCCGGCCCGCAGCGCGCGATAGAGATACAATGCAGCGTCTGCGGCCCCGCGACCGGGCACTTTACCGTCGTCGATCATCGCGGCAAAGTTGAACATGGCCGCAGGATGTCGCCTATCGGCTGCACGGCGAAAGTAATCAAGCGCGGCCTCGGGGTCGGGTTCTTGGCCAAGTTCACCCTGTAAATGAATGAACCCCAGGTCGTTCAGCGCCCCGGCATGGCCCCGCGCCGCAGCCGCTTGATAAAGCGCTAGGGCGCGCGCCTGATCCTGCGCCACGCCCCGCCCCTGCTCGTAAAGCTGTGCCAGCTGAAACCGCGCCTCGGGCGATCCGGTCGCTACTGCGCGTTGCAGGTTTTGCGCGGCGGTTTCAGGGTCATATCGCGGGTTATCGGGATCACTGAGCATAGCGGCCAAGCCTAATTGAGACCGGGTATCCCCGTTGCCCGCCAATTCAACCAAGTGCTCGCTTTGTGTGTCATCCAAGTCTGACCATTCGAGGCGCGGATCCTCCGCCCCTTTTACCGCCTCATACCCACCGATGAAGGTCGGCGTGGGGTTAAGCCGCCCAAAGCGGCGCGCGGAAAGGGTGCCACCGCTGCGGCTGCGCAGCGCGGCACGGAACCCATCCAGCATGGCACCGATCTCGACCTCCGGTTCGGCCAAGGCATCTGCCAGTGTCGCGGCAAAAATTCCGGGGCTTTCACCGCTATCGCCACAGGCGCCGACTTCTCCGGAGGTGATGACCAATGTCCCTTGGCGTGGTTCTGGCGGAGGCAACGGGCCTGTCATCTGAAGCGGGGCAGCGTGGCAATTGTCGAGCACAACCAGCCGTATCTCCCGCGCCTTGCCCGCCGCGCGCAACACCGCAGGCAGCGGCACTCCTTCCTTACGGAGCGCCGAAGCGGGGGCCAAAGGCGCGTCTATCGGGATCAGATAGCTTTCCCCGCCCGAAGCGATGCGGTGACCTGCATAGTAAATCAAAGCGATGTCCGCCGTTTCAGCCTGAAAGGCAAAATTGGAAAGGCCTTGTTTAAGGGCAGCACTTTCAACATCGATCAGCGTGGTGACATCAAACCCCTGCCCGCTGAGCGCCTCGGTCAACGCTTCGGCATCTGCGCGTGGGCCATCAGTTGCGGCCGCGCCCTCATAGGCGGACATGCCGATCACCATCGCCACGCGATCTTGGGCCGCGGCCGCGATGGGCAGGATCAGCATCAGTAGGATCGTGGTCAGACGCATAAAGCAGGCTCCTTTCGGGCAGCATCGGATTGGGCAGCACCGCCCATTAACCTATGCTGTCACGAAAAGGTTTCCACCATTGTAACAGTTTGAAGTGAATTCTATTGCTGGGCCGAAACCTCAAGCCTTCGGCGGCGTTTTTTCAGTCTCGCGGTCTTCTTCCGGTACGTTCAGCGTGGCCCATGTATCGCCATCGGGCAGTTCCGGCGGATTGAGCATACAGTCGCGACGGTGGATGTTCGCCTTGGCCATGAAATTGGCCGACACGGGCGCGGTGACAAAGACGAACGCCATGATCAAGAGCTCATGAAGTGAGCCTGTGCCCGACAGGAACGAGCTGACCATAGCGGCCAACAGATAGGCGCCGATCCCCAACGTGGCGGCCTTGGTCGGCGCATGCAATCGGGTCATCGGATCGTTCAACTTTAGCAAACCGATCCCAGCGACGACGACAAAGAAACTGCCGATGATTAACAAAACGGCGACGGCATAGGTGGCGATGATGTCGAGGCTCATTCGATGATATCTCCGCGCAGGACGAAACGGGCATAGGCCACTGTCGAGACAAAACCCAGCATGGCGATGATCAGCGCCGCTTCGAAGTAAATCTGTGTGCCTTGCAGGATGCCCAGCAATACGATGATGCCGATGGCATTGATGAACATCGTATCCAGCGCCAGAATGCGGTCCCCGGTGCCGGGGCCAATCCACAGTCGGATCATTGCCATGAACTGCGCGATGGCCACCAATACAAGCGCGCCATAGAGCGTGAGAGTGAGAAAATCACTTGCTTGGGTCACAGGAAAATCTCCTTCAGGCGGCGTTCATAACGGTCTTTGATTTCATCGCGGACCGCGTCAGGATCGGGTGCGTCCAGCGCATGGACCAAAAGGTAGCGCCCATTGTCCGACAGATCAGCCGAGACGGTGCCGGGCGTCAAGGTGATGGTGCCAGCCAGAATGCTGATCGCTTCGGGCTCTTTAAGGTCCAACGGAATGACAACCCAAGCGGGCGACATGCTGGCGTTAGATTTGGTCAGGATAATCCATGCCACTTGGATATTGGCGATGATGATGTCCCACAGGACCAAGATCACATAGGCGATCATGCGCAGTGGCCGGATGCCTTGGGGCCGGTCGGTCCACCAACGCGCGGTCAGAACCGGGATCACGATGCCAAGGATCAGGCCAAAGACGAGCATGCCCGCGCTGAATTTGTTTTGCAGCAGGACCCAGACCACTGTCAGCAGCAGGGTCAGAAACGGGTGCGGCAAGAGCCAACGGATAGGTCGCATCATATCAATGGGCCTCCTCTTTGCCGTCCGGCAGCTTGCCGGGGGTCTCTAGCACGGTGCTCAGATAGCGCTCCGGGCCGAACAATTGTTTTGAGATCGCCGTGGCATATTGCGTGGCCGGGCCCGCCAGCAGCGTATGCGCGACCAGCAGCGCCAGCAGGCCGCCCACTGCGACATAGCTCAGCGCCGATGGCGCCTCGGCCGGGGTGGCTCCCTCTTCCGGCACAATGCTGCGGGATTTCCAAAAGACCATGCTGCCCGCGCGGCCAAAACCGACAAGGCTCAAAAGGCTCGCGCCCAAGATCACGGCCCAGATCCAGACCCAATAATCATTCTCGGCAGCGGCATCCATGATCAGCAATTTGCCCAGAAAGCCCGAAAGTGGCGGCACACCGACCATGGCGATGGCGGCAACGAAGAACAGCGCCGAGGTCAGCTTGGCCCCCGCCACCTGCGGCTGCGCTGTCAGATCAAGGTTGCTTCGCCCCGCCCGCGCCAGATCGGCAATCAGGAACAGCGCGCCCGCCGCCAGCGTCGAGTGCACGATATAGTAGAGCGCCGCGGCGATCCCTTCGGGGGTGAACAGCGCGATAGAGATCATAACCATCCCCATGGAGCCGATCACCGAAAAGGCAACCATACGGTCCAGCTGCTTGGCCGCCAACACACCGATCATGCCAAGCGCTAGAGAGACCAGCGCGGCAGGCAGCAGCCAAGTGGTGTGCAAGTCCGCCGTGGCGGCAAGGTCCGGCGGGAAGATCAGCGTATAGACGCGGATGATCGCATAGGCGCCGACCTTGGTCATGATCGCGAACAGCGCCGCCACCGGGCCGGGTGCTTCGGCATAGCTGGAGGGCAGCCAGAAGTGCAGCGGCACCACGGCCGCTTTGACTGCAAAGACCATCAAGAGCAGCACCGCCGCGATGCGAATACCCACCGTCTCGCCTGCGTCGATCAGGGCCACACGCTGCGCCAAATCGGCCATATTGAGCGTGCCCGTCTCGGCATAGATCGCGCCAAGGGCAAAGAGAAACAGCGTCGAGCCAAGCAGGTTATAAAGCACATATTGCACCCCTGCCCGCAGCCGGAGCGTGCCCCCGCCGTGGATCATCAGCCCGTAGGATGCGATCAGCAGCACTTCGAAAAAGACGAAAAGGTTGAAAAGGTCGCCCGTCAGGAACGCCCCCATGATCCCCATCAATTGGAACTGAAACAGCGCATGAAAATGCCGCCCGCGTTCGTCCCATTTCGAGCCGATCACATAGAGCAGCACAAACAGCGCCAGCACCGCCGTCAGCGTCACCATCAGCGTCGACAGACGGTCGCCGACCAGCACGATCCCAAAGGGCGCGGCCCAATCGCTCAGTTGATAGAGCATCACATTGCCGCTCGACGCTTCAACCGAGAGGCCCAGCCCCACGGCGACCAGCGCCAGCGCCCCAAACAACGATAACACCCGCTGGATGGTGATGTGATACCGCGCAGCCAACACGATGAAAGGTGCCAAAAAGGCGGGCAGCACGATGGGCAGGATCAGCCAATGGGTCATGTGCGGTCCTCCGCCTTTGTATCAATCAGCGGATCATCGACATGATCGTCATTGCCCCCGAGATAAGCGCCGAGCGCGATCATCACCACCACGGCAGTCATGCCGAAAGAGATGACGATGGCCGTCAGCACCAAAGCCTGCGGCAACGGATCGGTATAGCGCGCAGCATCCGTCAGGATCGGCGGCGCGCCGACGGTCAGACGGCCTGAGGCGAACAGGAATACGTTCACCGCATAGGTCAGCAGCGATGTGCCCATGATGACCGGAAAGCTCCGCAAACGCAGCACAAGATAGAGGCCAGAAGCCGTCAGGATGCCGATGGCAGAAGCGACGAGAAGTTCCATATTATGCCTCCGCCTTGGTGGTGTCTTCGCGGGATGGGTCAATGTCCATCGGGTGATCCGCCTCTGGCACATGGGCACGGCGTGCAAGCCGTGAGAAGCTTTCAAGCGTCAGCATCACGGCGCCCACGACCGCGAGGAAAACGCCAAGATCAAAGAGCGCCGCCGTGGCCAGTTCGAACTTTTCGAAAGGTGGAATGCGCACATAGGTGAAATCCGAGGTCAGGAAGGGTTTGCCAAAGAACCATGACCCAATGCCCGTGAGCCCCGCGATCAGCACGCCGGTGCCGATGATCCCATGGTAAGGATAGCGCAGTCGCGCCGAGGCCCATGCAAAGCCACTGGCCATATATTGCATCACCACGGCGATCGAGACGATCAGACCAGCGATAAACCCGCCACCCGGCTCGTTATGGCCGCGCAGGAAGATGTAGAAACCCACCATCAGCACCACTGGCATGATGACGCGGGTCATGACCACCATCATCATCGGGTGCCGGTCCCCTGCCCGCGGCTGGTCTGGCTTGCGGTTAAGCAAGCGCGCCCGAACGGGGCCCGACAGCAGCGTTTCGGTCAGCGCGTAGATCAGCAGGGCCGCGATGCCCAAGACGATGATCTCGCCATAGGTGTCAAAGCCCCGGAAATCGACGAGGATCACGTTGACCACATTTGTGCCGCCGCCGCCTTTGTAGGCGTTGGCGAGGTGGAACTCGGAAATGCTCGGCGCCACGGTGTCGCGCAGGAGGTAGTGATAGGACAGCGCCATGGTCGCCAGACCAGCACCGACCGACACAACCACATCACGGCTGCGGCGCAGCACGCTGCTTTCAATGGGTGTGTGATTGGGCAGGAAGTTCAGCGCCAACAGCAGCAAGATGATCGTGACCACCTCAACCGTCAGCTGGGTCATCGCCAAGTCAGGTGCGCTGAAGAAGACGAAACCAGCCGAGACGATCAAGCCGACGATGCCGATCAGGATCAGCGACAGCAGGCGGTTGCGGTGCAGGAACACAAGGCCACCTGCCGCCGCGACCAACATCAGCCAGCCCGCGATCTGCACCGCGTTGGTCGGCTGCACCGCACGGGTTGCCACCCCGACGGTGCCGGTGGCCCAAGCGTAATAGCCCACTGCCACGACCGTTACCGCCATAATCGCGGCATAGCGCGAGAACGCCCCATTGTGCAGCCGCAGCGAAATCGCCTGCGACAGGCCGACGAACGCTGCGATGATACGGTCAAAGATCGACTTGGCCTCGGGCCGCGGCGTTGCATCCCAAAGACGCAGAAGCGGGGTGAAGAGCGCCAGCAGGATCAGGCCACCGACAACGGCGATGATCGACATGTAAAGCGCCGGGCCCAACCCGTGCCAAATCTTGAAATGCGCCGAAGGCATCTCGGCTGCGCCGCCGAGGACCGACGCGGTCACCAGCTTGACGAACGGCTCGGCCAAGAAAGGTGCGAAGCCGATCACCACCACGGGAATGATCAGCAGCGCGGGCGGCAGCCACAGACCGGGTTTGGGATCATGCGGATGGTCGGGATAGTCGTCACGCTCTTTGCCCAAGAAGACATGGCCGATCAGACGGAAGCTATAGGCCGCCGAGAAAAGCGCGCCGAAGGTCGCAAGCCCCGGCACCAGCCACGGCATGTCAAACAGCGTGGTGTGCAGGGTTTCCTCCAGCATCATTTCTTTCGACAGGAAGCCGTTGAGCAACGGAATACCCGCCATCGACAGCGCCGCCAGCGTGGCAATCACAAAGGTCACCGGCATCAAATGCCGCAGCCCGCCCAACCGGCGGATATCGCGCGTATGCACCGCGTGATCGACGATCCCCGCCGACATAAAGAGCGCCGCCTTAAAGGTCGCGTGGTTTAGGATATGAAATACCGCCGCCATCGCACCAAAGGCCGTGCCGGTGCCCAAAAGCATGGTGATCAGACCAAGGTGGCTGACGGTCGAAAAGGCCAACAGCGCCTTCAGGTCATGTTTAAACAGCGCAATCACCGCGCCCAGCACCATGGTGATCAGCCCCGCCGTCGTGACGATGACAAACCATTCAGGCGTGCCCGAAAGCACCGGCCACATGCGCGCCATCAGGAAAATGCCCGCCTTCACCATCGTGGCGGAGTGCAGATAGGCCGACACGGGCGTCGGCGCGGCCATGGCGTGGGGCAACCAGAAGTGAAACGGGAATTGCGCGGATTTAGTGAAACAGCCCAGCAGGATGAGGATCAGCGCGGGCAGATAGAGCGGCGAGGCTTGGATCAGCTCGCGGTTTTCCAAGATCACGCTCAGGTCATAGCTGCCGACGACCTGACCCAGCAGCAACATGCCACCGATCATCGCAAGGCCGCCCATGCCGGTCACGGTCAGCGCCATACGCGCGCCTTGGCGACCTTCGGACAGGTGCTTCCAATAGCCGATCAGCAGGAAAGATGACAGCGAGGTCAGCTCCCAGAAGATCAGTAGGATCAATACGTTATCGCTTAGAACAATACCCACCATCGCGCCTTGGAACAGCAGCAGATAGGTAAAGAATTCACCCATATGATCGTCGCGCGACAGGTAAGACCGCGCATAGGCGATGATCAACAGACCGATGCCGAGGATCAGGCAGGCAAAGAAAAAGCCCAAACTGTCGAGCATCAAGGTCATGTTCAGACCAAGCTGCGGGATCCAATCGACCCGCGCGGTGACCAACTCTCCGGCCAGCACGGCGGGCAGATGTGTGAGCAAGCCAATCAATGCCACCAGCGTCACCATGAAGGTCACCCCGGCACAGGCCTGACGTCCTGCGGAATTCATCAGTCCGGGCAACAATGCACCAAGGAAAGGCAAAGCAACGATAAGGAAGAGGGACACGCGAACTCCTGATCTGGCGGACTGAAAGGTCATCACCTTCTGGAGAAATTTGCCCGGCACCTCAAGCGAAACCGGGCATTAACGGCCAGTTTGTCGCAGGTTACGGCTCCGCGGCGGGCGCGTGGCGCTCAGGTAAGCGCCAATTCCACGCAAGGCCAAACGCCGTCCAGGTGTCAGCCCCCTCCCCGCCCATGCCCGTTAACCCATGCCCCTTAACTTGTCTGAAACAAATCCCGATAGGTTTCGCGCAGGACGTTCTTTTGCACCTTCCCCATCGTATTGCGGGGCAGCTCTGGCAGGACGATCAATTTGCGCGGCTGTTTGAACTTGGCCAGCGATGCAGCCACATCCGTTGCGATCCGATCAAGGTCCAGTTCCGCTCCTTTGCGCGCCACCAATACGGCCACCACGCTTTCGCCAAAATCGGGATGCGGCACGCCGATCACCGCGCTTTCCAGCACACCGCGCTGGTCGTCGAGCAGCAGTTCGACCTCTTTGGGGTAGATGTTGTAACCGCCCGAGATGATCAGGTCTTTGTCGCGCCCAACGATGCTCACGTAGCCATCCGCATCGCGCCGCCCCAGATCGCCGGTGATAAAGAACCCGTCTTCGCGCAGTTCTTGGGCAGTTTTTTCGGGCATCTGCCAATAGCCTTTGAACACATTCGGGCCACGCACTTCGATGCTGCCGATCTCTCCGTCCGGGAGGGTCGCGCCGGTCTTGGGGTCGGTGATCTTGAGTTCGACATCCGGCAGCGGGAAACCAACGGTGCCCGCGCGGCGCTCGCCTTCATAGGGGTTCGAGGTGTTCATATTGGTCTCGGTCATGCCGTAACGTTCGAGGATGCGGTGGCCGGTGCGTTCCTCAAAATCGACATGGGTTTCGGCCAAAAGCGGTGCCGAACCAGAGATGAACAGCCGCATGTTCGCCGTCGTCTCACGGGTGAAAATCGCATCGTCCAAAAGCCGGGTGTAGAAGGTCGGCACGCCCATCATCGCGGTGGCGTGGGGCATCCGTTCTATCAGCCGGTCAATGTCGAGCTTGGGCAGGAAGATCATCGCGCCCCCCGCTACCAGCGTCACATTCGTCGCTACGAACAGACCATGGGTGTGAAAAATTGGCAGCGCGTGCAGCAGCACGTCACTTGCGGTAAAGCGCCACAGATCGGCCAACGTCTGCGCGTTCGACAAAAGGTTTGCCTGCGTCAGCATCGCCCCCTTCGAGCGCCCCGTGGTGCCCGAGGTATAGAGGAAGGCTGCAAGGTCATCGGCGTCCCGTGCCACAGTCTCAAAGTTATCGGAGGCCGAGGTCGCACGATCCGCAAAGCTGCCGTCGTTATCCGCCCCCAACGTCTCAAGCTGACAACCCGCCGCCTTGGCCACCGGAGCCATCTCATTGCGGCGCGCAGGCTGGCAGACAAAGGCTGCCGCCCCGCTGTCGGTCACGAAATAGCGTACCTCATCCGCGGTATAGGCGGTATTGAGCGGCAAAAAGATCACCCCGGCCTGCACGCAAGCAGCATAGAGCGCCAATGCGTCGGCGGATTTATCGATCTGCACCGCGAGCCGGTCACCCGGCTTTAGGCCAAGATCGGTCAGCACATGGGCAAACCGCGCAGCGCGCCCAAGGAAGCCCGCGTGGGTCAGCACGACCCCGCCTTCGAGATGCAGAAAGGCCGTCGTCTTTCCGGCGTGACGGCCGAACAATGCGTCATAAAGGGGGTTTGGCATCACGGTACTCCTCGCGTTCTTCGTTAAGAAGATGACAAGCGCATTACACCGGGCAATGCAAGCGTTTGACGCGAAGCCCGCCAGCCGAAGATCGGGAAAACGCGATGCGGGCCAATGTCTTGCGGGGCGGCGTTCACGCGCCGCCCCGTTTTAGGTATTAGCGGCCCATCAGGCTCGGCAGCCAAGTCGCAATCTCTGGCAGCCAAACAATCAGCGCCAAAACGAAGAGTTTGATCAGCAGGAACGGCATGACCGACGCATAGATCTGCGGCATCCGGATTTCAGGCGGCGCCACGCCCCGCATGACGAATAGCAGCAGGCCAAAGGGCGGTGTCAGCAAGCCGATCTCCATGGTCAGCAGATAGACCACGCCAAGGGTCAGCTCATTGATCTCCATCGCCCCTGCCAGCGGCACGAAGACCGGTACGGTGACCATCAGCATTGAAACCTGATCAATGAAACAGCCCAGAAAGAGCAGGATCGCGATCATCCCCAAAAGCACCATCAGCGGCGTCGGATCGACAGCGTTGATCGCGTTGATCAAGCCATTGGTAGCGCCCGAGAATGACAACACCTGCGCGAAGGTCTGGCTGGCCGCAATGATGAACAGGATCATCACCGAAAGCTTTAGCGTCTCCATCAGCGCGCGGCCCATCTTCTCCCAACTCAGCGCGCGGTAAGCCGCACCGATGATCACGGCGGTGATGCTGCCGAGAGCCGCACTTTCCGTGGGTGTGGCGATGCCCGCCAGCAAGGATCCGATCACCACAGCAAAGAGAACCGACAGCGGCAGCACATAAATCGCGAAAGGCGTCCAGCGCTCACGGAGGGTCATTTCCTCGTAGACATCTGGCGGCGCCACCTTCGGGTCCAGCACACTGCGCCCCACCACATAAACCACAAAGAGCACCGCCAGCAGCAGCGCAGGCAGCACACCCGCAATCAGCAGCCCGGCGATGGAAATCCCCGCGAGCGAGCCCACCAGAACCGCCAGCGCCGAAGGCGGGATCAGCATGGCAATCGCGCCGGAGGCCATGATCGGCCCCATCGCCATCGACGGGTGATAGCCGCGTTTCAGCATCCCCGGCAGCAGCGTGCCGCCCAGCATCGCGGTATTGGCGATGGTCGAGCCGGAGAGGGCTGCAAAAATAGTGCCACCAAAGATCGTCACGACCGACATGCGGCCCGGAATGCGCGTCACCACCCGCTCGATCGCGTCAATGGCGCGATGCGCGACCCCGGTTTGAAACAGGATCTCTCCCATCAGAATAAACAGCGGTATCGGCGCGAGCTGGAAGTTCGCGACCGACTGCGCCGAGTTGCGCGCCAGTTGCAGGATGCCGCGGTCTCCGCCCAGCACGAAATACGCCCCCACGGTCGTCACGGCGATAAAGGCAAAGGCGACCGGCAAGCCGATCAGCAGCAAAACCGCCAATCCGCCCAGCATCAAGGTAAGTGTCAGGCCCCAATCCATGTCAAAGACCACTCAAGCTACGCTCGGCCGTTTCCGGATAGAGCAGACGACGGATAAAGATAATCGTGCAAAGTGCCAGCGACAGCGGCACAAAGGCCAGCATCCACCACTCAGGGATCACGAAAGACGTGCGGATCATCGACCCGCGCGCGGCAGAGGCCAGCACAGCTTGCAACCCGTACCAGCCCAGCACCCCTGCCGTCACCGCGCCAATGGCGCTGGTCAGGCGGGTCAAAGCATAGGCAGTGCGTTGCGACAGGTTGCTGGTGATCAGATCAACCTTCACATGCCCGCCGATTGACAGCACCCAAGGCGCGCCCAGAAAGGTGGCAATCATCAACGCATATTGGATAGCATCCAGCGCGCCATAGACCACCGGCAGCCCCAGATTGCGCAGCACCACGTTGATCGCGATAAACACCGCGATCACCCCGAGGATACCGGCCGAAAAAACGGCCAGCCCCCGGAGTGTCCGGTCAAACAGTGTTGAGATCATCGGGCGATCACTTGGTCATGCAGGCGCGCATCTGCTGCGCAAGTTCGGCATCGACCTCTTCGACCGCAGCCCAACCGGCATCGCGCGCGGCATTGGTCCAGGTTTCGGCATCGGCATCGCTGAAGGTGATCGTTTCAATCCCGGCTTCGGCCTGTGCCGCGTATTCCGAAGCGTTGCGGTCGGCGTTGTCGTTGTTAAGCTCTTCCATCCAAGCCGCACCTTCTTCCAGCTTGGCGCGCTGTTCGTCCGTCAGGGAGTTCCATGTGTCGAGGTTCACCAGAGTGTTCACGTCGACATTGTAAAAGCTCGGATCGACACGGTATTTCGTCTGCTCGTCCCAACCCAAATCCAGTACGCCTTGGCTCGGCCAGCCGTAACCGTCAATCGCCCCGCGCTCCAGCGCGCTATAGACTTCGCCCGGCGCGGTGCGCACCAGATTGGCGCCCAGTTGCGTGAACATCGCCTGATAGACCGGCGTGGTGCGGATGGTCAGACCGCTGAGGTCCGGCCCCTCGACCGGTTTGGTCAGATAGAGGTGATAGCCGATCCCGTCGCCGCCGTGGCCGAGGTATTTGACGTTCATCTGCTCTTGGTGGATGCGGTCGACCAATTCGTAGCAGCCATTCTCGCGCTGCTCTTGAATGGTGTTTTCCGCCAGATGCAGCGCGTCGCCCGTGGGCAGCAGGTTGGGGTAATAGGCCGTGGTGTTGTTGGCGATATCGACAACGCCAGATTGCACCGCATTGCCTAATTCAAAGGGCGGCACAGCTTCGGGGCCGCCGACCATATTGATCTGAACGACGCCTTTGCCATTCTCGTTAATCCAATCAACAAAGGATTCAAACTCGCGGCTGAAGGCGGTGCCACGGGTAAAGGCCGACACGGCGCGCAGGGTCACTTCTTCGGCGCTGGCGGTGCTGGTGGTGGCGATGGTGCTCACGGCAAAGAGTGCCGCGCTGAGCGTGGTTGTTGTTTTCATGATCGTCTCCCAGTTGTGATCAAAGGCCCGCGATCTTTGCCCCGGTGCCCTCGTATGCATATGCATAATATGTATCTGCATGTAATTCGTAGCGACAAGAATTCGCCACGTCAATTTAAACTCTCGTCCTCCTGCTCCCGCGCTCACATTGGCGGTCCTTTGCGCAAATTGTCGCGGCATTAAGATAGATTAATGACGGCGCCGCGTTGAGAACATATATAGAACACATGGCAAAACAGACACTCGATCAAAAACTGGCGATTCTCAGCGATGCGGCGAAATACGACGCCTCCTGCGCCTCCTCCGGCTCGACCAAACGCGACTCGCGCGATGGCAAAGGGCTGGGCTCAAACGAAGGCAGCGGCATCTGCCACGCATACGCCCCCGACGGGCGGTGCATCAGTCTGCTCAAGATCCTGATGACCAATTTCTGCATCTACGATTGTAGCTATTGCATCAACCGCGTGTCCTCGAATGTCGACCGGGCGCGGTTCAGCGTGGATGAGGTGGTGAAGCTCACCATCGAATTCTACCGCCGCAACTATATCGAGGGGCTGTTCCTGTCCTCCGGCGTGATCCGCTCGCCCGATGCGACCATGTCCGACATGGTGCAGATCGCGCGCAAGCTCCGGCACGAGGAGAACTTTCGTGGCTATATCCACCTCAAGACCATCCCCGACGCCTCGCCCGAGTTGATCGAAGAAGCTGGTCTTCTGGCGGACCGCCTATCGATCAACGTCGAACTGCCGACTGATAGCGCGGTCGAGCAATATGCGCCGGAAAAGAAGCCCGAGCAGATCCGCCGGGCCATGGCGAATGTGCGGATGGTCAAGGACGCCAGCAAAGAGAAATCCTTCACCGGCAAGCGCCCGCCCCGCTTTGCTCCTGCGGGCCAGTCCACCCAGATGATCATCGGCGCAGATGGGTCAAACGACGCGACCGTGTTGGGCCAATCGACGCGGCTTTACTCCAGCTACAAGCTGAAACGCGTCTATTACTCCGCCTTTTCGCCCATTCCCGACAGTTCTGCCAAGCTGCCACTGATCCGCCCGCCTTTGCAACGCGAGCATCGGCTCTATCAGGCCGATTGGCTGCTGCGCTTCTATGATTTTCAACTGGACGAGATCACCTCCGTCACCCGCGACGGCAACCTTGATCTTGAGATCGACCCTAAACTCGCGTGGGCGCTGGTCCACCGCGAACACTTCCCGCTCGACGTAAACCGCGCCAGCCGCGAGATGCTGCTGCGGGTGCCGGGTTTTGGCGTGAAAACGGTGAACCGTATCCTCGCCACACGGCGGCACCGTAGCTTGCGCTACGAAGACCTGACCCGCATGGGCGCGTCGATGAAAAAGGCCCGTGCGTTCATCACTGCCGGAGGCTGGACACCGGGCGGGCTGACCGACAGCGCCAACCTGCGCGCGCGCTTTGCCCCGCCGCCCGAACAGTTGACCTTGTTCTGATGCACCGCGTTTCCTTGCCCCCCATCGGCACCGCGAAAGCGTGGCGCGAGGCTGCGCGCGGTTTTCTGGCCGCTGGCGTGCCGCCCGAGCAAATCCTTTGGGGGGATCACGCCGCGGCTCCTGATCTGTTCGGCGGGGAAAGCCAGCCCCCCTCAGGCGGGAAGGTCTCGGTCCCGCGCAGCTTTATCTCTATGGCCGAGACCGCCGTCTGGCATAGCGACCCTGAGCGTTTTGCCCGGCTCTATGCTTTTTTATGGCGGGTGAAAGACGCGCCGCATCTGATGTCGGACCGGGGCGATGCCGACCTAGCGGTGCTGCGGCAGATGGAAAAAAACGTGCGCCGCTGTCAGCACAAGATGAAAGCCTTCGTCCGCTTCCGAGAGATCGGCGCGCCCGATGCCCCGCGCCGCAGTTTCGCGGCATGGTTCGAGCCCACGCATCACACGGTGGAGCCGACGGCGGATTTCTTCGTGCGGCGGTTTTCGGACATGGACTGGCGTATCCTGACGCCCGATGTCTCGGCGATTTTCGAGAATGGCACGCTGAGTTTTCAAGAAGGCCACAGCAAGCCCGATCTGCCCGAAGACGCGGGCGAGCAGCTTTGGATCACCTACTTCCAGAACATCTTTAACCCCGCCCGCCTGATGGTGAAGGCGATGCAGTCCGAGATGCCCAAGAAATACTGGAAGAACATGCCCGAAGCCGCCTTCATCCCCCAGATGATTGCCGAAGCCCCCGCCCGCGCCCGCGCCATGGCCGAAGCGGCGCCAACCCTTCCCCCGGTGCGCATGAACCGGGTGCAAGCGCAGCTTTCGGCCTTCGATTCCGCATGGGATGGCCCGATGGAGGAACTGCCCACCGCCATCCGCGCCTGCACCCGCTGCCCGCTGCATTGCCACGCCACCCAAGCCGTGCCGGGCGAAGGGCCGCGCGAGGCCGATCTGATGGTGGTCGGCGAGCAGCCGGGCGATCAGGAGGATCTTGCGGGTCGTCCCTTTATCGGCCCCGCTGGACAGATGTTCAACCGTATCGCCGGAGAGGCTGGGCTGGATCGCGAGGCGGCTTTCGTCACCAATGCGGTCAAACACTTCAAATTCACTGCCCGTGGCAAGCGCCGCATTCACCAGCGACCTGATACGCCCGAGATTGACCAGTGCCGCTGGTGGATGAACGCCGAAGTGGCGCAAGTGCAGCCCAAGCTGATCCTTGCTATGGGCGCCACGGCGGCGCAGAGCCTTACCGGCAAGGGCGCGGGCATCCTGAAACGGCGCGGCACGATCGAGGCGGGGCCAGAAGGCATCCCTGTGTTGATCACCCTGCATCCCTCCTACCTCTTGCGCGTGCCGGACCCGACGCTGCGCGAGGAGGCCACGGCGCAATTCCGTTCTGATCTGGCGATGGCCGCGCGAATGATGGCCGAGGCGGCTTAATCCTCGGGGTCGATGACCTGTAACGTCCCATCCGGCAGGGGTTGTTGCAGCGTCCCCAAATCGGCGGTCTCGACGCTGAGCCATGTCCGCACCGCTTCGGGTGTGGTCAGGATCACCGGCATCGCCTTGGGATGCACCGCGCCGACCTCGGCATTGGCCTCGGTGGTCAGAAAACCATAGAGATTGTCGGTGGTCTCGCCGTCTTTAAGCTTGCGCACGGAGGTCCACTGCGTCCAAATCCCGGCGAAAAACGCCAGCGGGCGGTCTTCGTCCAGCGCGAACCAAACCGGGCGCGAGGGCTGGCCGGGGCGGTTATGCGGCTCTGAAAAACTGGTGAAAGGCACAACGCAGCGATGCTCTGCCCCCAGCCAACGCCGCCAGTGGGGCGAGCCGATGTTGCGCACGTTGGTGACGCCGCGATCGGTCTTCTTGCCCTTAAGCGCAAAGGCAGGCGACGGCAGCCCCCACCGCATCATGCTGAGCACCAGCCCCTCTGCACCGCCGCGCACCACAGGAGCGCTGTAATCTGGATAAATGCCGGGCATCGGCGGCAGGTTGCCCGCTTGGTCGTCGATACCGTCGAACCAGCCGCGGATCGCGTCTTGGCCCTTGGTCAGGGAATAGAGATTGCACATGGATCAGGCCCCTTTGCCGCCGTGGTTGCGCTCAGTAGATGCGATCTTATGCGGCCCCGGCAAGGGCCACATGATCTTTGACAGGACCGCAGTTCGTGATTTATAAATAGAACAAAATGTGAACATATGGATTCGTGCATGACAACCGATTCTTCATATGGGCAGGTCCTTACCCTGCCGCGGCGCACGCCGTCGACGCCCCCCGAGCCGGGGGTTCTGACCACGCATGCGCCGCTGACGGATGTCTTTCCGACCGGTTTTGCCGCCCCCTCGGCCACCGGTTTTGTGCTCTCGCTGCTGCCCCAAAGCGCGGGGCCGGTGCTATGGGTGCAAGACTTCCTGTCGCGGCGCGAGAATGGTGCACCCTATACGCCCAGCCTGCGCGGTTTCGGGCTGGAGCAACCGGTGCTGCTGGTCACGGTCAGCCATCCGCGCGATGTGCTTTGGACGATGGAGGAAGGGGCGGCCTGCGCGGGTCTCTCGGCCGTGATCGGCGAGGTGCATGGCGGGCCGGAGGTGCTGGATTTCACCGCCACCAAACGGCTTTCGCTCAGGGCCGAAGCGTCGGGCGTGCCGCTTTATCTGATCCGCAGCGGCGATCCGGGCGGCCTGAGTGCGGCACGGATGCGTTGGCGCATCTCTGCCCTGCCGTCACAGGCCCATCCGCAGGACGCGCAGGCGCCGGGCGCGGCCCGTTGGGAGCTCGACCTGTTTCGCTCCCGCGGGCATCCGCCGGGGCGTTGGGTGGCCAGCCATGACCCCGAGAAACGCCAAAGCCCCCGCGCCGCAGATCGTCTCCGTCTGGTTCCCTATGCTGACGATGGAACGGTGGCGCCGGGTGATCGCCCAATACCGCAGCGTGCCGGGGAATGAGGTGCCGGTCGTCCTGTCACGCGACGGGACGCATGGTCCGGTGGTCCATGGGCTGAGTGCTGCGGCACAGGCGCGGGGGATCGAGGCAGGCGTACGGGTGGTCGATGTGCAGGCCATCCACCCCGACCTGCACGTCGAGCCCGCCGATCTGGAAGGCGACGAGGCGCTGATCCAACGGCTGGTGCATTGGGCGCGGCGCTGGTGCCCTTGGACGGCGCGCGACGTGGACCACGGGTTGCTGCTGGACGTCACCGGCTGCACCCATCTGTTTGGCGGCGAGGCGGCGATGCTGCGCGACATCCGGGCGCGTTTCGCGTTGCAGGGGCTGACGGCACGGGTCGCCATGGCCCCCACCCCCGGCGCGGCGCAGGCGCTGGCGCGATATGGCAATGGAGCGCAGATTTGCGAGGGCGAGGACGTGGCCACCGCCCTCGCCCCCCTGCCCGTCGTCGCCCTGCGGCTGGATGCCCAGACCACGCGGCTCTTGGACCGTCTTGGCCTCAAGACCATCGGCGCGCTGAGCGATCTGCCCCGCGCCGCGCTGATGCGCCGCTTCGCCAGCCTCAAACCTGCACGCAACCCGCTGATCTTGCTGGACAAGGCGCTTGGCACCGCGCCCGACCCGCTCAACGCCCCGCCCGATCACCGCCACTTTATGACCCGCAGCCGCCTGCCTGAGCCGGTGATCGACCCCGCACCGCATCTGCCCGCGCTGGTGGATGACCTCTGCACCCTTCTGGCCCGCGCCGAACTGGGCGCACGGCGGCTGAGGCTCACCATCTACCGCATCGACGGCGACTGGCGCGCCCTTGGGGTGGCGACAGCGCGGGCCAGCCGCGACCCATCCCACCTGCGCCGCCTCTTCGACGGCAAGCTGGAAAACATCGACAGCGGTTTCGGCTTTGACCTGCTGACGCTGGAGGCGCTGACCAGCGAACCGCTGCCGCTGATCCAAGACCACCTCGACGGCAAACGCGACCCTTCGGCGGATGTGGCCGGCCTGCTCGACCGGCTTGCCGCCAAACTGGGCGCGGACAAGGTCAGCTGGCCTCAGTGGCGCGAGACCCATAAGCCCGAACGGGTGGAACAACGGGTCGACGCCCTGCACGGCACCCCCGCCGCCGCGCCGACGCTGCTGCGCGACCGTCCCCTGCGCCTGCTCACCCCCGCCGAAGAGGTGCGCGTGATATATGCCGTGCCCGAAGGCCCGCCCTCGCAGTTCAACTGGCGGCGCGTCACCTATAAAACCACGCGCCACACCGGCCCCGAACGCATCGCGCCCGAATGGTGGCGCGACCGCCCCGGCACGCGTCTGCGCGACTATTACAAGGTCGAAGTCGAAGGTGGCCAACGCTTCTGGCTCTACCGCGAGGGGGTGATCCACGACGGGCGCGGGGCCGAGCCGCGCTGGTTTTTGCATGGGCTCTTCGCCTGATGCCCGAGCAGGAGGGACATAAGCGCCGCACGCTTGGCGAAGATGGGTTCAGTGCCCCGCCCCGTGCGGACTACGTGGAGTTTGGGCTGGCGAGTTGCTTTTCCTTCCTGCGCGCCGCCTCGGACGCCGTGGACCTGATCGAGATGGCCTATCACCACGGCTATGACAGCCTCGGCATCGCCGACCACAACACGCTGGCGGGCGTGGTGCGCCTGCATGTGGAGGCGGAAAAGGCCCATATCCGCCCGCTGATCGGCGCACGGCTGGTGCTGCTCTGCGGGACCGAGATCCTCGCCTATCCGCAAGACCGCGCCGCCTATGCGCGGCTCTCGACGCTGCTCTCGGCGGGCAAGATGCAATCGGTGGACGGCGAATGGCAGCAAAAGGGCGAGACCCATTTAACGCTGGAAATGCTGAGCCAGCACGCCGAAGGGCTGCATCTGATCGTGATGCCGCCCGAAAACCTCAACGTCTTTGCCGCGGGCCTGCCGCGCTTGGTCAAGGCGTTGCCGGAGATGCGCCATATCGGGGCGAGCTTCCTTTACCGGGGCGATGACCGGGCGCGGATCAACCGGCTGGATGCGCTGGCCCGTGCGCAGGGGCTGTCGATCATGGCCACCAATGATGTGCTCTATCACGCGCGCCACCGGCGGCCCTTGCAGGATGTGATGGTAGCGATCCGCGAGGGCGTGATCGTGCCCAAGGCGGGCTATCTCTTGGCCGCCAATGCCGAGCGGCATCTGAAATCCCCCGAGGCGATGATCCGCCTCTTTGCCGACTGGCCCCATGCCATTGCCGAAACGCGCCGTCTGGCGGATCGGATCACCTTCCAACTCACTGATCTTGCTTATGAATACCCGCATGAGATCGTACCCGAGGGCCGCACGCCGATGGAGGAACTGGCCCGCCTCACATGGGAAGGCGCGACAGGCCGCTACCCCGAAGGCGTGCCCGAGGCGGTGAAAAAGACCATCGAGAAGGAATTCGCCCTGATCGAGTCCAAAAAAATCGCGCGCTATTTTCTGACCATCTACGACATCGTGCGCTTTGCGCGCTACGAAGCCGAGCCGCCGATCCTCTGCCAAGGGCGCGGCTCGGCGGCCAACTCCGCCGTCTGTTTCTGCCTTGGCATCACCTCGGTCGACCCCGCCGTGCACAACCTGCTGTTCGAGCGGTTCCTCTCGGAGGAACGCGACGAGCCGCCCGACATCGACGTGGATTTCGAACATGAGCGGCGCGAAGAAGTCATCCAATACATGTACGGCAAATACGGCCGCCACCGCGCCGGGCTTTGCGCCACGGTGATCCACTACCGCCCACGCTCGGCCATTCGCGAGGTTGGCAAAGCGATGGGGCTGTCGGAGGACGTCACCTCGAAACTCGCGGGCACGATCTGGGGCAGTTTCGAAGGCCAGATGGACGACGAGCGCACCCGCGAGGCGGGGTTGGACCTGTCGGACCCCTATCTGCGCATGGTGCTGACGCTGGCCAAACAGATGATCGGCATGCCGCGCCACCTCAGCCAACACGTCGGCGGCTTCATCCTGACTGAGCGCCCCCTGACCGAGATCGTCCCCATCGGCAACGGCGCCATGCCCGAGCGCAGTTTCATCGAATGGGACAAGGACGACATCGATGCGTTGCAAATCTTCAAGGTCGACATCCTCGCCCTTGGCATGCTCACCTGTATCGCCAAATGTTTTGATCTGATCGAGGCGCATTACGACTGCCCGCTGGAACTGGCCACCGTCCCGGTGGAGGACCATGAGGACGACGCCACGGGGCGGCCCACCTATGACATGCTCTGCCGCGGCGACAGCCTCGGGGTGTTTCAGGTTGAAAGCCGTGCGCAGATGGCGATGCTGCCGAAACTGCGGCCCCGCGTGTTCTATGATCTGGTGATCGAGGTCGCCATCGTCCGCCCCGGCCCCATTCAGGGCGACATGGTGCACCCCTATCTGCGCCGCCGTCAGGGGATGGAAAGCGTCGTCTACCCCGCCCCCGGCCCGGCCTATCCGCAGGACGAATTGTTCAGCATCCTCAGCCGCACCTTGGGCGTGCCGATCTTTCAGGAACAGGCAATGAAGATCTCCATCGACGCGGCACAGTTTTCACCGACCGAGGCCAATGAGCTGCGCAAGGCCATGGCCACCTTCCGCTCGCGCGGGACGATCGAAAAGCTGCAGGACAAGATGGTGGGCCGGATGACCAAGCGCGGCTATGACCCGGTCTTTGCGCAGCGCTGTTTTGATCAGATCAAGGGGTTTGGCGAATACGGCTTCCCCGAAAGCCATGCGGCGAGTTTTGCCAAGCTGGTCTATGTCTCAAGCTGGATGAAATGCCACTACCCGGCGGCCTTTGCCTGCGCGCTGCTGAACTCACAACCGATGGGGTTTTACGCGCCTGCGCAGATCGTGCGCGATGCGCGGGAACATCAGGTCGAGGTGCGCGGCGTGGATGTGAACCTCTCCGATTGGAACTGCACGCTGGAGCCTTGTGGCGAGGGCTTTGCCCTGCGGCTGGGGCTGCGCATGGTGGATGGGTTGCAGGAGAAAGCCGGTGCGCGGATCATGGATAGGCGCGAGATGCCTTTTGTCGATGTCGAAGACCTCAAGACCCGCGCTGGCCTCGACGTCAAGGCGATCCGCCAGTTGTCCGCTGCCGACACGATGCGCAGCATGGGGATCGACCGGCGCCAAGCGCTTTGGCAGGCCCAAGGGCTGCGCGACGCGCCCGCCCTGCCGATCTTTGACCATGCCGAGGCGGCGTCTCAGGGGCCGGAGCCTGAGGTGACGCTACCGGTGATGCCAAAGGCCGAACAGGTGGTCGCCGATTACCAGACGCTGCGATTGTCACTCAAAGCGCATCCAATGTCCTTTTACCGCTCCAGCCTCGCCGCGCAGGGCTTTTCTTCGGCCCGCGATTTGGGGCGGATGGGGCATGGACGGCGGGTGAAGCTCGCTGGGCTGGTGCTGGTGCGCCAAAAACCGGGCAGCGCCAAGGGGGTCTGCTTCATCACGTTGGAGGACGAATGCGGCGTCGCGAACCTTGTGATATGGCCGAATATGTTCAAGCTCTACCGCCCCACGATCATGGCGGCGCGGCTGCTGGTCGTGGAGGGGCGCGTGCAGACCGATGGGCGGGTGATCCATGTGGTGGCCGACCGGTTGGAGGACCGCTCTGACCGGCTCGCCGCACTCTCGGATGCGCCGATGCCCGGCATCACCACGCGCGGCGATCACCCGACCCATCCGCTGCCCGGTCAGGTTGCGATGCATAGCCATCCGCGCGACGCGCGTGTGATCCCGAAATCGCGCGACTTTCATTAACGAATCTTCATGTGTTGCGTGAGCTTTGATCCGTAGGCCACTGAAATACATGTGTAACACATAAATTAACCATCGCCAGTTGACCCTTTGATCGCGCCTCGCTAGCCTGCCGGCAATCCGTTGGGGTGCCGCAAGGCTGAGAGGTGAAAACCGACCCATCGAACCTGATCCGGGTCGTACCGGCGTAGGGAACGGAACCAAACATCGGCCCCATGCGGCCCGTCGTTTATCCCCGTATCCCCATGCCCTTGGCCCATCTGACGAATGGGGGCCATATGGCGTTTCAAGCATTGACGATTGCGGGCTCTGACAGCGGCGGCGGGGCGGGCATTCAGGCTGGCCTGAAGACCTTCAGCGCGCTTGGCGTCTATGGGGCCAGCGTGCTCACCGCCGTGACGGCGCAGAACACCCGCGCGGTAACCGGGGTCGAGATGATCTCTCCCGCGATGATCCGGGCGCAGATGGCGGCGGTATTCGATGATCTGGCGATTGGCGCGGTCAAGGTGGGCATGCTGGGCGACCCTGAGACGATCATCGCCGTGGCCGAAGGCTTGGCGGACTGCCCTGCACCGGTAGTGCTTGACCCGGTGATGGTGGCGAAATCCGGCGATGCGTTGCTTTCCCCCGAGGCGGTGGCGACCCTGCGCGACCGGATGCTGCCCCTCGCCCATCTGCTGACCCCGAACTTGCCCGAGGCCGCTCGGTTGCTCGATACGCAGGAAGCCACCGATGAAGCCGCCATGCTGGAACAGGGTCGTGCTCTGCTCTCGGTCGGTCCCGGCGCGGTGCTGATGAAGGGGGGGCATGGCACGGGGGAGACCTGCGTTGATTTGCTCATAACGACAGACGAAACCCTGCGCCTCAGCGCGCCCCGTCAGCACACCACGAATACCCACGGCACCGGCTGCACCCTCTCTGCCGCCATTGCCGCAGGGCTTGCACGCGGGCAAACACTGCCGCACGCCGTGCAGGCTGCGCACACCTATCTGCAACGCGCCATCACGGCTGCTAACACGCTTCAAATCGGCAGCGGCCACGGCCCAGTGCATCATTTCCACGCGGTCTGGCCGCATGAGTGACATCACCATCATTGGCGGAGGCGTTGCGGGGCTTTGGGCCGCGCGGGCCTGTTTGGCGCAGGGGCTGCGCCCTCGGTTGGTCGACCGCAAAGGCACGCCCGGGCCCCATGGCTGTTCGTGGTGGGCGGGCGGTATGCTCGCGCCCTTTTGCGAAGGCGCGCTGAGCGAGCCTGCGGTGGTGACCCATGGGAAGCGCGCCGCTGACATGTGGTCTGAAGTAACCGATGTGACCCGACGCGGCACCTTGGTCCTTGCCCCCGAACGCGACCGCGCCGAAATCCAGCGTTTCGCAGCCCGGACCGAGAGCCACAGCGCTTGCGATGCCGAAGCCATCGCGGCCCTAGAGCCTGACCTCGCAGCGCGTCACCGGCGCGGCCTGTTCTTTGCCGACGAAGCGCATCTAGACCCGCGCCAAGCGCTGCATGATCTGTCCCAAACGCTCGCCGCCCAAGGGGTAAAAGTCGAGACCACGCCCCTCACCCCATCGGAGGTCGCAGGCCCGGTGATTGACTGTCGTGGCATGGCCGCCAGCGCGGACCTGCCCAATCTGCGCGCCGTGCGTGGCGAGATGATCTTGCTGCGCGCCCCTGATGTCACCCTCACCCGCCCGATCCGCCTGCTGCACCCGCGCCATCCGCTCTATGTGGTGCCGCGTGGGAACGGGATATTCATGCTGGGCGCGACCCAGATCGAGAGCGCCAGCCGCGCCCGAATGACCGCACGATCTGCGCTGGAACTGCTCTCGGCGGCCTATGCGCTCGACCCGCGCTTTGCCGAAGGGGAGATCATCGAGATGGGCGCAGACCTGCGCCCCGCATTCACCGACAATCTTCCCGGCATCGTGCAACGCGGTGCGGTGCTGCACCTTAACGGATTGTTTCGGCACGGGTTTCTCATGGCACCGGCCTTGGCCGAACAGGCTGCGGCCTTTCTTGCAACAGCGACAACGGGGGATTTATTCCGTGAAAATTGAAGTGAACGGCGAGGCGCGTGAGGTCGCGGCTTCTCAGCTTGATGCGGTCTTGGCGGAGCTTGGCTGGGCCGAAGTCAAAGTCGCCACAGCGCTCAACGGCACCTTCGTCCCCGCAGGCACGCGGGGCGAGACTGCGCTTTGCGACGGCGACCGGCTTGAAGTGCTCAGCGCCATGCAGGGGGGCTGAGCGATGCGCGACTTTTACGGCACTACCCTGCCCCTGCCGCTGATGCTGGGCACCGCGCGCTATCCGTCGCCCGCGGTGATGGAGGCCGCCTTTCGCCAAAGCGCCGCACCGGTCGCGACCGTTTCACTGCGCCGCGAACAGAGCGCGGGACAGGCGTTTTGGGACATGGTGCGGGGCTTGGGCGTACATCTTTTGCCCAACACCGCTGGCTGCCATTCGGCGCGCGAGGCAATCACCACGGCGCAGATGGCGCGGGAGTATTTCCAGACCAATTGGATCAAGCTGGAAGTCATCGGTCACGCCGACACGCTGCAACCTGATCCTTTTGGGCTTGTCGAGGCCGCCGAGGCGCTCTGCGCCGATGGGTTCGAGGTCTTCCCCTACACCACCGAGGATCAGGTGCTGGCCGCGCGGCTGGTCGATGCGGGCTGCCGGGTGCTGATGCCATGGGGTGCTCCAATCGGCTCCGGGCTGGGGCTGAACAATCTCTACGGGCTGCGCAGCCTGCGGGCGGCATTTCCCGATGTGGCAATGGTGATTGACGCAGGTCTCGGCCTGCCCAGCCATGCCGCGCAGGCGTTAGAGATGGGGTTTGACGCCGTGCTCCTCAACACCGCCGTGGCCGAAGCCGAAGACCCCGCCGCAATGGCCGAAGCCTTTGCGCTGGCCTGCCGCGCCGGTGCGCTCGCCGCCGCCTCTGGCCCCATGGGTGAGCGCGACATGGCTGTGCCCTCAACCCCTGTAATCGGAAAGGCTTGGCTATGACCCTGCCGCGTTTTTATCCTGTTTTTGACAGTGCCGCATGGGTCGCGCGGGCGGTACCGCTGGGCGTGAAACTGGTGCAACTTCGCATTAAAGACGCGCCTGAAGAGGTGCTACGGAACGAGATCTCCACCGCGCTTGACCTTTGCGGTCAGCACGGCGCGCAGCTGGTGATAAATGATCATTGGCAGCTCGCGATTGAGCTGGGAGCCGACTGGCTGCATCTGGGCCAAGAGGATTTGGATACCGCCGACATCCCCGCGATCCGCCGGGCGGGGCTGAAGCTGGGCCTGTCGACCCATGACCATGCCGAGCTTGACCGCGCGCTGGCTCTTGCCCCCGACTACATCGCGCTCGGCCCCGTTTATCCGACGATCCTGAAAAAGATGAAATGGACCGAACAGGGTCTCGACCGGCTGACGGAATGGAAGGCACGGATCGGGGATATCCCGCTGTGTGCCATCGGCGGGATGAGCGTCGCCCGCGCGCCGGGGGCCTTTGCCGCTGGGGCCGATACGGTGGCGGCGGTCACGGATATCACCCTGAACGCCGACCCCGAAGCGCGGATGCGCGAATGGCTCAAGGTGACGGCATGAGCCGCTATGCCCGCCAGACGATCTTGCCAGAGGTCGGCGCAGAAGGCCAAGCGCAGCTGGCTGCGGCGCATGTGCTGGTCGTCGGCGCCGGAGCGCTGGCGGTGCCGGTGCTGCAATATCTCGTCGGGGCCGGTGTCGGGCAAATCACGCTGGTTGATGGCGATGTGGTGGCCG
This sequence comes from Sulfitobacter sp. AS92, assembly GCF_038900015.1. Classification (NCBI taxonomy): domain Bacteria; kingdom Pseudomonadati; phylum Pseudomonadota; class Alphaproteobacteria; order Rhodobacterales; family Roseobacteraceae; genus Sulfitobacter; species Sulfitobacter sp. AS92. The sequence goes on along the minus strand of NZ_JBBMQL010000004.1, from coordinate 315,689 downwards.
AGAGCAACCTGCACCGCCAGCCACTCTACCGGATGGGCGATATTGGCAGGTCCAAGGTCATCGCTGCCGCCGAGGCGATGGCGGCGCTGAACCCCGAGGTGACGATCACGCCCCGCGACGAATGGCTCACCCCCGCCAATGCGCCCGGGTTGGTGGCAGAATGCGATATCGCCCTAGATTGCGCGGATACTTTCGCCGCCAGTCTGACGCTCTCGGATGAGGCCTTGGCACAGGGCAAACCTCTGATCTCGGCCTCCGCTCTTGGACTGTCGGGCTATGTTGGCGGCTTCTGTGGGCCGACCCCCTCTCTGCGTGCGGTCTTCCCTGACCTGCCACAGACAGCGGCCACCTGCGCCACGGCGGGCGTCATGGGGCCGGTCGTGGGGCTGATCGGCGCAGCACAGGCGCAGATGGCTTTGTCGGTGCTGCTGGGGCTGCCGCCCTCCCCGCTCGGGCAGCTGATGATCTGGGATGCCGCGAACTGGCGCATGTCGGGCTTTCGTTTCGACGCCGCGCCCGAGCCTGAAACGCTGACGCCTTTCATAGCTGAAAGCCAGATTACCCCCCGCGATATGGTCATCGACCTGCGCACCGAAGCGCCCGCCCCCTTCTCAGCCCAAGCACGCCATCTCCCGCCCGAGGCGCTGCCGGACCTACCGCTACCGCCCGATACATCGCGCATCGTGCTCGCCTGCCGCACCGGCCTGCGCGCGCATCATGCGGCCAACACCCTTCGCGCCCGCTGGCCGGGCAAGATTGCTCTGCTGGCCCTGCCCGGCGCCTAACCCTTTCTTGAATAAACACTATATTGGAGCCTTTCCCATGAAAAATATCCTTGCCCCCCTCGCCTTCACACTGATTGCCGCCCCTGCTCTGGCTCAAGATAAAATGACCGTCATGCTGGATTGGTTCATCAACCCCGACCACGGGCCGATCATTCTGGCCGAAGAAAATGGCTATTTCGCCGATGCAGGGCTTGAGGTTGAACTTATCTCCCCTGCCGACCCAAATGAGCCTCCGCGCATGGTGGCGGCAGGGCGGGTCGATCTGGCGGTTTCCTACCAGCCGGAACTGCATCTGGCCCAGCGCGAAGGGCTGGACCTGCGCCGTGTCGGCACGCTGATTGAGACCCCGCTGACCTGCCTTGTCGTGCGCGCCGATGGCCCAGTGCAGGAGATGGCAGACCTTAAGGGCCGCAAGGTCGGCTTTGCCGTGGCGGGCGTACAAGAGATGCTGCTGGATGCGATGCTCAGCAACAATGGCTTGGAACCTTCTGAGGTCGAGCAGATCAACATCGGTTGGTCGATCTCGCCCGCGCTGATGTCGGGCCAAGTCGACGGGGTGATCGGTGCGTTCCGCAATTTTGAGCTGAACCAGATGGCGATCGAAGGACATGAAGGCCGCTGCTTTTACCCCGAAGCCGAAGGCGTGCCCGCTTATGACGAGCTGATCTACGTCGCTCATGCTGACGACATGAACCGCGATATGATTGCGCGTTTCCTGAGCGCCACCGAACGGGCCGCTGCCGATATCGTGAATGATCCGACCGCCAGCGGAGAGGTCTTCTTTGCCTCCGACGCCGAGCTGCGCAATGATCTGAACGCCCGCGCATGGCAAGACACATGGCCCCGCTTCGCCACCCGTCCTGCCGCCGTGGACCATGGACGGTATGACCGGTTTGAGACCTTTATGCTGGAAAGCGGTGTGGTTGAGACAATGATCCCCGCCGCCGATCTGGTGGTAGATGTAACCGCGAAGGTCGGGCAATGACCGCCCTTGATTACGGTACAGCTTTCGCCGCGTGGCGTGGTGCTGCGGGGCAGAATTGGCAACGCTACACCCGACACGCCTTTGTCGAAGGGCTGCGCGACGGCACCCTGCCACAGGCAAGCTACCTACATTATCTGCGGCAAGATTACGTCTTTCTGATCCACTTCGCCCGCGCTTGGGCGCTGGCCGCAGCCAAGGCGGAGACATTAGATGAGATGGCCGCCGCGAGCGCCACTGTGCATGCGCTGGTCCATGTGGAAATGCCGCTCCATGTGCAGACCTGCGCAAGCCACGGCATTGACCGCACGGCACTTGAGGCCACAACAGAAGCACCCGGCAACCTCGCATATACCCGCTATGTGCTGGAGGCGGGGTATTCCGGGGATTTCCTTGATCTGATGGCCGCCCTCGCGCCCTGCGTGTTGGGCTATGGGGAGATTGGGCTGAGCCTGCGGGGCAATGGCGGCCCCTATGCCGATTGGTGCGCCGTCTATGGGGGGAAGGAATACCAATCCCTGTGCCGGGATGTGGGGGCATTGGTCGATGGTGCCGTAGAGCGGCGTTTGGGGCCGGATTGGCAGACCTTGCCGCGCACGACGACGCTACAGACGCGGTTTGATACCGCCACGCGGCTTGAAGTGGGCTTCTGGGATATGGCGCGTTCGCCCATATCCACATGACCGCCCCCGCGATCCATCTTGCGGGTGTTTTGCAAGGGGCCAAGGCAACTTTGATTGAGCCCTTTGACATTACCCTGCCCGGCGGCCAATGGAGCGTGCTGCTCGGCCCCTCAGGCGTAGGGAAAACCTCGCTTTTGCGTTTGCTGGCTGGGCTGCCCTGTGCGGCACAGCTGCAAGGGCAGATCATCGCAGAGGACGGTGCGCCCCTTGCGCCGCGCGTGACAATGATGGCGCAGGACGACCAACTGCTGCCATGGGTTGGCGCATTAAAGAATGTCACAATCGCTGCCCGCCTGCGGGGAGAACGCCCCGACCCTAACCGCGCTGGGATGCTTTTGACCGAGGTTGGATTGGGCGCAGAGATGGATCGCAAACCGGCCGAACTCTCTGCAGGTCAGCGCCAGCGCGTCGCCTTAGCCCGCACACTCTATGAAGGGCGCGACATTGTCCTGCTGGATGAGCCCTTTTCTGCGCTTGATGTGGTCACCCGCCATCAGATGCAGGGTTTGGCCGCGCGGCTGCTGGCGGGACGGACCGTTATTTTGATAACCCATGACCCTGCCGAAGCCCTGCGGCTGGCCGATCACGCATGGATCGTAGCGCGCGGCGGGATTTTGCCCTGCGCCCTGCCCTCTGCGCCGCCCCCCCGCCGTATCGACGCGCCCGAAACCCTCGCCGCGCAGGCGGATTTACTGCGCCGGATGGGCCTCGCCTCTCCTGACAAGGCCGCCTGATGCCATTTGCCGGACATAGAGTATGGCGCGGCGCGGTCAGCTTTGCGCTCGCGATGGCGATTTGGCAGTTGGTTGTCACGCTCACCGGTGTGCCCCGTTTTATCTTGCCGGGACCGTGGCTGGTTCTGCAAGCACTGGGCGCGAATGCTGCGCTGCTGTGGCAAAACGCCCTTTGGTCAGCGGGCAACCTCGCGCTCGGCCTTGGAGTGGGGATTTTTCTAGGGGTCGAGACAGCGGTGTTACTAACCCTATCCCGCCGTGCGCGCTGGCTGCTGCGCCCGATGCTGGTTGTCGCTCAAGCCGTGCCAGTTTTCGCCCTCGCCCCTGTCATTACCCTCTGGCTTGGCTACGGCATGCCGTCCAAAATCGTCACTATCGCTCTTGTTACCTATTTCCCCATCGCCTCGGCTTTGTTCGACCGACTGATGGCGCTCCCCCCGGGCCTGAGCGATCAGTCACGCCTTGCCGGGGCCAGCCGCTGGCGCGAAACGCTGCTGCTACGCCTGCCCCACGCCGTGCCTGGCCTGATCTCTGGTCTGCGCCTTGCTGTGGTCTATGGGCCGCTGGCGGTACTGATCGGCGAATGGGTCGGGTCATCGCGTGGGTTGGGGCACCTGATGCTGATGGCCAATGGCCGTGGCCAGACGGCGCTGATGTTTGCGGCGTTGGTTGTGCTGGCGGCGCTGTCGTTGGTGTTGTGGGTGGTGGTGGAGGCGCTCGCCCGCTGGGCGGCGCGGCGATCTTATATCTAGCTGGCACAAAACCAGACAGGTTCGGCGGGACCAAGGGGCGGTGCCGAATAGCGCTTGGGTAATCGTCTCGCACTGCCCGCAAGCTAAGCGCCAGTCCGCGCAGCGGCCGGCCGTCCAAGCGCAGCGATAGAGGTCTTCAAAGCTCCGCGAGCACCTTATCGATGGCAGTTGCGAGCATATCAACGAGACCCGAAAGTTCCGCCTCAGAGGCGATAAACGGCGGCGCTAACAGGATATGATCGCCAACACGGCCATCGCGTGCACCGGGCATGGGGTAACAGATCAAACCCTCGGCAAAGGCTGCTTTTTTAACCTTTGCCGCCACACCATATTTCGGATCAAACGGCGTTTTGCTGCCGCGATCCGCCACAAGCTCAACCCCCCGAAACAAGCCGCGCCCACGGATATCGCCAACATGGGGATGCTGCCCCAAGCGGGCTTCAAGCTGCTGTTGCAGATAGGTGCCGCGCGCCGTGACCTGAGGGATCAGATCATTCTCTAAAATCTCTTGCACCACAGCAAGGCCCGCAGCGGCGGCGACAGGGTGGCCAATGTAAGTATGACCGTGTTGGAAAAAGCCGGTGCCCTGCGCGATCGTGTTGTAGATTTGCGAGGTGCAGAGCATTGCCCCAATCGGCTGATACCCTGCGCCCAACCCTTTGGCGATGGTCAGAATATCGGGGGCAATCCCATCCGCCTCGCAGGCATACAGGTGGCCTGTGCGCCCCATGCCACACATCACCTCATCCAAGATCAACAGCACGCCATACTGATCACAGATTTCACGAATGCGTCTGAGGTACCCCGGCACCGCGGGCACTGCGCCCAATGTGGCGCCGACAACTGGCTCGGCGATAAATGCCATAACGGTTTCAGGCCCAAGTCTTAGGATTTCGGCCTCTAGCTCATTCGCGGTACGTAGGCCGTAATCTTCAGGGCTCTCGTCCTCTGGCCGCTCTGCATATTCGTAGCACGGGGCGATATGGCTCATTTCGACGAGCAATGGCGCAAACTGCTGACGCCGCCACGCATTGCCGCCAGCGGACAGGGCCCCGATGGTGTTGCCATGGTAGCTTTGGCGCCGGGCGATCAGGTGTTTGCGCGCGGGCTCTCCGTTTTCCAAATGGAACTGACGGGCCAATTTGATAGCGCTCTCAACAGCTTCTGAGCCGCCAGATACGAAATACACACGATCCAGATCGCCCGGCGCATGCTCAATCAACAGATCGGCAAGCTGCTCGGCAGGATCAGAGGTGAAAAAGCTCGTATGGGCGAACGCCATTTGATCCACCTGCGCCTTCACCGCGTCGCGCACGCGGGCGTTTGAGTGGCCAAGGCAAGAGACGGCCGCACCGCCGGAGCCGTCAAAATACCGTTTTCCGTCTTGGTCGATCAAGAAACACCCATCTCCGGCAATGGCTGTTGGCAGGGTTGTATTGCAGTGGCGAGGAAAAACATGGCTCACGCGGGGTTTCCTTGAAGCAGTTCGCGCAGCGCTGCGACGGAACTGGCGTTGGTTTCGTGCATGATATCTTGGGCGTTGCAAAGACTGTTTTCAAAGCCAACACGCAGATCACCGCCCCGTTGCGCGGCAGCGGCCAAACAGGCGTGTTCCTGTGGCCCGAAAGCGCAGATCATCCACCGAGACGCGTCCGGCAGTGCTGCCAGAAACGGGTCTAGGTCCGAAGGTTCAGAAATCTGACCATCACTGTAGCGGCCGAGCACAAACAGCACAGACCCCTGTCTTGCCTCAGGCGCGGTGTGAATAATTCCACGCGATTGCCAGTCGCGCAGCAACGCGATGTCCTCAGTGTTATAGAGGATATGTTGCACCTCCGTGCCCTGCTCGGCGCAAGTGCCATATAGCTTTTGTGCCATCTCAGGCGCGCGGGCGATCTCGCGGACAGAGATCGATGCCCAATCGGGACGCACCTTTGCGAGGCATTCAAACTGCGCGGCCACATCAAAGATACCTGCAGCTTCGGTTGTGATTTGCACGCGCATTGCGGGTACTTGTACCGCCAATTCGGCCAAAGCTTCCAAATAGCGCCCGGCATCAAGGGAATGCCCGCCCTTCGCATCTCGAACATGCAGGTGTAGCGCTTGCGCCCCCGCGATCTGACAGGATTTTGCCGTTTCAACGGTGTCTTGCAGGGTGACGGGCAAAGCAGGATGGTCCGCCTTGCCGCGCCGCGCCCCGTTTGGCGCGACCATAATATAGCTGTGGTCCATGGGTTAACCTTTCATGCGAGAACCGTCAGGACCATACACCGGCCGTTCGATTACAGTTGTACCAAGCTCTAGCATGTTTTCGGCATCCAACTCGGTTGCGATACATGCACTTTCTGGCCCCATATTACGTTCAAACAGAACAGCGTCAGCGACGCCCATTTTCGCGAGGTGATACAACGTAGAACACCCCTTTATACCGCCACCGATAACGACGGCATGAGATGCAAGAGAGCTGGCCATATGCTGCTCCTGAAGAGAGTCTGTGACTGCCGCGTAGGCCCGGATGGGCAAACATTTATTACATCCTGTCTGGCCACAAAAACAGTTTCAGTCAATGCTGCGGGACCGACCGGGGCGAACCGCCAAGCTTTGGCCATGGCCCATCATCTGCACACTTTTCTTCGAGGGCGAAGCGACGGAACTACGCTGCGTGACCGTATAACGCTGACAATCGACCATTCTTGCAAAAGATTTGATCTTACAGCGCTCTAGCCTACCTCGTTACTAAAATCTTACAGCGCTCTAGCTTACCTCGTTACTAAAATCTTACAGCGCTCTAGCCTACCTCGTTACTAAAAAGGGATATCCAAACCATGTCGAACAAAGCTCTTTTCAGGACGGCCACCGCCTCCTTTCTAATTGCCACTGCCGCGCTGGCCCCTGCGCCCTTGTCTGCACAGGATGCGACGACTGCCCCGGTTGACACCTCTGCCGCGGTAGAGGCCGCAGGCTGGGCGGACAACGTCACTATCACCATGGATGCCGATGCCAACACGTTCCGCTACCAATCCAATGGCATTCCCAGCCATGGGTTCGCAGAAAAATACTTGATCCCCAGTGACCCAACCGATCAGCCTTTCAAGGACAAGCCAGCCGAATTCTTCGATGTCGTCAATTCCGCAGAGTATTTCACAGAAACCGAGGTCGACACCACCATCACCACGCGGCCAGTCCTTGTCGAGAAAACGACGGAGACTTCACTGGGACGCATCGGTGTGGCACTCAGCGGCGCGCAGCTTTTTAATGATTACGAAGACATGGAACGCGCTGTCGTGGCACAGGAAGACCAGGTCATTCATGATCATGTGCCGTTTCTGGACGAATGCAACGGGCACACACTCGTTAACGGGTCCGACTATCACTACCATGGCATTCCGGTCTGCATCTCCGAAGCAACCGGCCAGCCGGGTAAACATTCCGTCATGATCGGCGTGCTGGAAGATGGCTTTCCAGTATATAGCAATCAGGGCGAAGGTGGCGTCATCGTGACGAACGCCGATCTGGACGCCTGCAGTGGCCACGTTGGCGAGACGCCAGAGTTTCCCGAAGGCATCTACCACTACCATCTGACCGCAGACGAGGCCCCTTACATGATCGATTGCTACCATGGTGAGATCGAAGTGGTCGCCAGAGGGCCCGGCGCCGGAGGCCGCCCTGACTTTGCAGCGGTGGCCGTGCAGCTGGGCGTCACCGAAGCCGATTTAATGAACGCCCTCGGCACATCGATGCCGCCCGATTTCGCAGCTGCGGCTCAGGCGCTGGAGGTCAGCGAAGACGATCTGCGCGCTGCCATGCCTGGCCCAGGTCAGTAAGGCTTGCGCCCGGCGGATAACGTTGCCTTCTTCGTATCCGAGGGAAATCGCCATGCTCCTCAGCGTGCCGTGTCCTTCACGAAGGACACGGCACGCTTGGTGAATGAGGTTCACTCATTGATCAACTGATGGGTTGGCAATCGCTTTTGCCACCCAGATAATCGCGCAGTCAGGACTCCGTCCGCATTGCGGACCTCTGTACAAAGCGCAGTGAAAGTCCAGTTTCCGCCCCGGAACGCCAATTGGCTCGAACGGCCCACAGCTGTCGTTCACCGGTCTTCTTTGACGCTGCGGTGCGGCGCGTTAGACCGGACCTCCGTGTATCTTGCAGCATCATGTGCCCTCAGTGGGCGAAAAAATCGAAAGAAAAACTGTCGGCGATTTCAAACCGCCAACGGCAGCTATCTCCATTTCACCGACGACCGGAATATCTGTCTGGCTGCTAAATATGCTGGCCAATCGTGAGATGACTATCAGGTCAGTTTCCTTTCACCTGCCGCGGGCTAAATCATCTGAAGAGCGCGCCTCAAATTCGAAGCCGCGCAGGTGCTTTTGGCACCGGAGAAGAGAGATCAGATGACAGTTTCCAAAACCCTTCAAGAACCCTCAAAGCGCGAGACGATCGCCGAACGCACCAGTGCTGCAGCTACCGAAATCATCGATAAGCAAACCAGCGCGCGATTGGAAAAGACCGCTCGGCTGCGTAAAGCCCGGCTAAAGCAGGAGCAGGCTCTGGAAATACCTAGCTAATACAGCGGTCGTGACGGCATCCCGAAGAAAGGGCGGAATTAAATCGTCACAGGGGTTACGCCAGAAAGTTCTCGAATGCGCCTCTTTACGGCGCGCCGGACCGTTTAATGGCCTGCACCGTCCTTGAGATCAACTCCTAAAGATGCCATGGGACGCTCCTGCGTAATCGACTATGCACGAAGATGGTGAGCGCGGGCCACACCGCCTACATCCGCTACAAGATGATCGGCGATGGCGCGCACATCAAAGCCACGCGGCGCGCCTTCCGACAGGATATGCCCGCTCTCGCGCACGACAGACCAGGCCGAGCGCAAGATAGGTGCGGATACTGGACAGATCACGAACCGGTCAATCGAGCGCAAGAGGTGATCCTGCGAGACATGATCCTCGCGCGAGAACTTGTAGTACAGCGCCTACTGCGCCTCCTGCCGTGATCCCATCATTACCAATCCTCCAACCCATTGGCAGAATTGAATTTACCACGGCAATGGTGCTCTCGTTATTCGATTTCTGAAAAAGCTCAACTCAGAGCTTGGCAGCGCTGCTCCGATGGGATTGGCAGTCTTAAGCCCCGCAGGTGCGGACGCGGTGATCGAATTACTGGACGGACCGAATGATGTGCTACTCGAAGAGGCATCCGGCCCGGTCTGAGAATGCTTGGTAGCACGCCACTCACCAGATCAAAGGCATACCATCTGGCGACCTACTGATCTTTCAGCAAGTCAAAGATCGCCCCGCGATCCGCCAAAACCAACAACAGAGCCAAGTCACCGGATTGCAGATTGTCGAGGATCTGCTTGGCACCAATCGCCGGAGAGCCAGCGCTTAGGATCTGCTCAGGGGGGAATTTGGCCGCGCTCAAGTTGGCTTTCAGTACCGCGGAGGTCTCGCCAAGACTACGACCGCGCAAATAATCTTCGATTTCGGCGGTAACGATCACGTCAGGCCCGAACTGTAGCGCCGCCTGGGCCACGTTCGCGATATCCTGATCGCTGTGGTCTCCGGGCTGGCTTAGCATGATGAAACGGCGCTTAGAGGGGACCGCTGATAGGGCATCGCAGACGGCTGAGATCGAATGAGCATTATGCGCAAAATCGACGAAGACCCGCGCGCCCTTGTGGTGAAATTCATTGAACCGGCCCGGGTTGTCTTTGTGATCGGAGGCAAATCCTGTGAGCCCGGTTCGGATCGCGGCTTCCGGGATGCCGAGCGCGCTGCAGACGCAAACCGCCGCCAGAACATTGCGCACGTTATGCGTTGCAGCCCCTTGAAGCGTGATGGGCATCTGTGAAAGGGGGATCGAGAATGTCTTTTTGCGCCCGTCAAAAAAGACCAGATACCCATTTTCGACAGTACCGCAGGGCATGCCGCGGTCTCGCGCTTGGACGATTTGGGGCGTCGTCGCATCGATCGAGAACCACCAGATCGGCTGCGTGGTTTCCGCTGCGGCCGCGACGACCTGCGGGTCATCGGCATTCAGCACCACGACGCCATCTGCCGATAGGGCGCGGGTGACGGCAAATTTGGCTTCAGCCAGATCCGCCAATGTCATGACACCATATTCGCCAAGATGATCCCTAGCGACGTTTGTCACCAAAGCCACACGGGCACGACGGGTCGGCAGGCCGCGCCGCAGGATGCCGCCGCGCGCGACCTCAAGGCAGGCGATTTCGAGCCGCGGATCGCGCAGGGCCATCCGCCCGCCCCCCGGCCCCGAATAATCCCCGTGGTCGAGAATATCGTCGCCAACCTGGACCAAGTCCGTGGATGTCAGCCCGACGATCTTGCCAGCCGCCGTAGCTATTGCTGCGCAAAGACGGGTCGTTGTGGTTTTGCCGTTGGTGCCCGTTATCAAGGCTATGGGCACATCTTGGATAGCCGACCAATTTACCTGATCTGGGGCTGGCAATCGGTCTACGGGCCAGATCTGTGCGCCCACGCCATGCCCGATTGACACCTGTTCATCGTCACATAGAAAATCGACATCATGAGCCGCGGCCGCCGACATCAAGGCAATCAGCGGCGGATTTGCTTCCTGCCCCATTACCCGCAGCAGATCTCTGATCATATCCTGAAACGGCAGGCTTGCGGTATGAGACAGATCCGCCGCGCAGTAGTGCCATGCCGTCTTGGCCAAAAAGGTGGCTGAGTACAGCTGATCCATCGGGGCTGAAAGTGCGAGACTGACACCCCCCTGAAAAACGCGACAGATCAGCGTTTGATCAGCCCAACCGACCGCATCAAGGGCCCGTCGCGCGTATTTTTCCCACAGAAGACGCACAGCATCTGAATCACAATCTTCGGCCAAGACATCGATTACCGCGCCGGGGGCCTCCCACAATAGGCCCGGCCCGGTTAAACGGCGCGGCGGCGCGACATGAAGCCCGTCGACCGTAGCCCAGCGGATATCAAGGGCAGCTTCCAGTTGCTCGATGCGGTTGATATGGCGGTCTGGATCAGTCCCCATCTTCAACGCGTTCCCGGGCCAATCGGACACCACGCCCATCGCGCACGATTGGTAGATCGTGGTCCAGAAACTCTTCGAACACAGCGCCAATTGGCGCGCCCTCTGAATGCGCTGTGCCATTCTCTTCGTCTTCATCGACATTGAAGTAGATGATCTGTTTCCAGCATCGCGCGCTGTTGTCGCCAAAGATCACCAGAAGATCCTCGGGCTGTGCCATCTCGAGGCTGGCAGCCACGGCCTCTTCCTCATTCGGGATCACCGATATCTGATCTTCAGCAATGCCGAGCTTTAGGAACTCTGCCTTGAACATCTGCGGAATCTCATCCTCTCCGCGGTGGCGGCGATCATCGTCGGCTTTGCAGATATAATGGTCGAATTTCCCAGCCAGAACCTGCGCCGCCTCAACCACATCCAAATCGCGGCGGTCGCCCGGCACCGAGAGCACGACAATCCGCCGCCCCTTAACGTCCAGCCGCTCAGCAAGTCCCGCCATCGCGCCCAAGGCAGCGGGGTTATGACCATAGTCCAGGATCACCTTGAACGGGTGTTCATCAAAGACGTTCATTCGCCCCGGTGCTTGGAAATAGCTGGTGTCGAAGGTGCGCAACCCGTGTCGGATATTATCCAGATCGACACCAAAACTATAGGCCATCGCGGCAGCAAACATGGCGTTCTGCACGTTGTGAACGGCTTTGCCTTCAAGCGTGGCCGGGATCACATGGGACCACAAAACCGGCATGTGCAGACCATTGTCGTAGATCGTCAGCATGTCGCCACTCATGCCTTTTTCAAGAACAATCGCCTGACCGCCAGCCTTGATATGTGCCTTTACCAGAGTGTGGTTTGGGTTGATGGTCACATAGAAAATCGAACGAACATCTGCATAGTCAGCCATCTTAAGACAGTTAATGTCGTCGGCGTTCAGCACAGCCGTCTGTGTCGCACTTTCGATGACAACACGTTTGACGGCTGCCAGTTGCTCGACCGTTTCGATACCGCCCAGCCCCAGATGGTCGCCGGTCACGTTCAAACAGGCCGCAACATCGGAGCGCTGAAACCCGAGCCCGCTGCGCACCAGCCCGCCGCGGGCCGTTTCCATCACCGCAAAATCGACCTTGGGATCGCGCAGGACCATTTGGGCAGATTTCGGCCCGGTCATGTCGCCTTTGACGCTGAGCTTACCATCCACATAGACGCCGTCGGTCGAAGTCATGCCCACGATCTTGCCGCTGGCCTTCATGATATGGCCCAACATACGCGAGGTGGTTGTCTTGCCGTTGGTGCCGGTGATGGCCGCTATTGGGATGCGGCATTCCTGTCCCAGCGGGAACAGCATGTCGATGACCGCGCCGGCCACATCGCGCGGCTTTCCTTCAGACGGGGCGACGTGCATGCGAAAACCCGGGGCCGCGTTCACCTCGACAATCGCGCCGCCGATCTCCTTGTAGGACCGGGTAATGTCCTCAATGAGGAAATCGACACCTCCGACGTCCAACCCGACGGCCTTGATCGCGCGTTCGGCCATGTCGCGGTTGTCTGGATGGACGACATCGGTCAGATCAATTGCCGTCCCGCCGGTCGAAAGGTTTGCGGTGGCGCGCAGATAGAACAGCTCACCTGCAGGCAGCACCGTCTCAATGCTATGCCCGGCATCGGCGATCAGACGTTTGGCCTGAGGGTCGATCTCTAGCATGGTCAGCACCTTCTGGTGGCCAATGCCGCGGCGCGGGTCTTGATTGACCGTCTCAACCAACTCGCTGATTGTATGGACGCCGTCGCCCACCACATGGCCGGGCACCCGTTTGGCGACCGCCACAAGTTTGTCGTTCACAACCAGCATCCGGTGATCGAAACCCGTGACAAAACTCTCGACCAGAATGGCAGCACTTTTCGACTGTTGTTCCGCCTCGGCAAATCCTGCGGTGACTTCAGCGTCTTTTGTCAGATTGATTGACACGCCGCGCCCATGATTGGCATCAAGCGGTTTGACCACAACGGGAAAGCCGATCTTGTGGGCGGCGCGAACGGCCTCGTCGGCACTATAGACGATGCTCTGCACCGGCACCGGTAGCCCCAGATCGCTGAGCAGGTTGTGGGTGTCTTCCTTGTCGCAGGAAATTTCGACAGCGATGTGGCGGGTCTCGGAGGTGATGGTTGCCTGAATCCGTTGCTGGTATTTACCATGCCCAAACTGCACCAAAGATCCTTCGTTCAACCTGATCCATGGAATGTCGCGATCTTGTGCCGCACGCACCAGCGACCCGGTCGATGGCCCAAGCTCCTTTCGTTGGGCGTGCAGCACGAAGCTGCGCAATTCCATCGACCAGTCAAAATCAGAATCGAATGGAAAATCTACCTGAGCGCGAAGTGACGGCGGCAAAAGATGCATCAACAGAGTCAGCGCCAACTCTCCTGCGGCCAATCCGACGTCGCGTTGGCGGTAGGCATAGACCATGTTGTATTGGCCCGGCACGCCGATGCCCCGGGTGCGCCCGAATGTGACATCGGTCCCGGCGACATTCTGCACCTCGATGGCGCAGTGCTCAAGAATATGGCCCATCCATGTGCCGCCGTCTTCCCGTAGACGGCGCAGAAACCCGCCGGCCACGCCGTAGGAGCAGCCATGATCGGCCAATCCGGGCAAGGCCTCGACCAGTCCTTCGACAAAGTCGGTCCCAATCTTTCCGGAAGGCCAGTCTTCCAACACCCCCAGATCAACGATGTGCCGGATGACAGGGAACCCCGCCCAGACGTTGGGGCCGACAAACACATTGGTAGAGAGTATCTTCACAGGTTCACCTCATTGATTGTTGATGCTCCGCGCTACGCGGAAACTTCCCCGGTGGCATTGGATAGGATGCCTGTTCCCGATGCGTCACCGGGAGGATATCCGACACGGGCATTCAGATCATACCGACACCCCTCGCCCAGCACGTCCAGCCGCAGACCCAATAGACTCAGCGCCTCGCCGGGTTTTGCATCCCAAATGGACGAATGGGTCATTTGGCTCGCGTCCACGACGGTAACCGTGCCGCTGCCGACGACTTCCAAAACATCATCTGGTCCTATGAAGGCTGCCGTATCTTCATCGATGCCCAGTCCGATCAGGAAAGGATTGTAAGACGACGCGGTCAGCAGGCGCCCCAAACGGTTCCGCTGAGTGAAATGCTGGTCAATAATTACACTGTTGGTGAGACCGATCCCCGGCGCCAAGGACACCCTGCCCTCTGCTGGCGGTTCGTTACCCGCGCCCCCGGCCACCATATGCTCTGACATGATCGACGCACCGGCAGAGGTGCCCGCCACGGGAATGCCCTCTGCATTCCGCCGTCTGATCTTTTGTGCAACGCGCGTGCCCCCGAGGATCGCGGACAGACGCAGCTGATTGCCGCCGGTCATGAAGATGCCGGTCGCATTGTCCAGCAGTACGGCAAAGTCGTCATTGTCGCAATCGGACCGACGGTTGATCTGCAAAAAATCGACCTTGCCGGCCCCAAGTTCAGAGAAGATGCGATGATAATCCTGGCCCGTCTCATGCAGCATTGATGCTGTAGGTATGACCACGATGGATGCATCTGCTCCCCCCGAAAGCTCCACAAACCGGCGGTGAATTTGCATCTCTTTGATGCGATCTTCGCCGCCGCCGATTGGGATGATGAACCCGCGCTCGGCTCCGTTGGCCACTGATGCTGGGCACATATTTATTAAATTTCCTTAGGAATTCGAGGTCGGCCGTGTCTTCGCGTCCGCTGTTTTTTCATATGACGCTAAAAGCACCCCAGATGCCATGCAAAAGCCGGGATGACTTTAGAAACATCAGCGGGCATGGGTGATTTGGTCATCATCGTATCGATAGCCGTGCTGAAATGACTTGGTCATGGTGGTGCGCGCTTCGGATTCTGCCCCGACACGCACCGCTCCCGGTCCTCAGCGCGCGTCAGTGACACCAAGGAACCTATGGTGCAGCCTCTTCCGAGCCGAGATTACCTTTAATGCTGAACTTCTACGAAACGCCCTCATGCCCCTCGTTCATCAAACAAGGTGCGGTGTTTTTTCTTGAAGTAGGTCCAAGCAATAAAGCGACTTGTTTTTTGCCCCTGTGCCATTTCGACGACCTTATAATCAGCAACCCTCGCTTTGCCCAAAATTCGATGGAGCGGCTGAAGATTGTCCTTTTTTGACACCAACGAAGTAAACCACAGGCACTGTTTGGCGAAGTCCATGCTCTCGGCAACCATGCGTGCGATGAACTTTATCTCGCCACCCGGGTACCAAAGTTCAGCGTCTCGGCCACCAAAGTTGAGTTTGGTCGAGCGTCCTTTGCCAAGGCTCGCCCACTTGCGTTGGGTGCCCTTGTTCGCCTGCTCTAATGAGCCATGAAACGGTGGATTACACATCGTGACGTGAAAGGCATCGTCGGGCTGGATCACGCCGCGAAAGATGTTCTCAGAGTTATTCTGTAGCCTAAGGTCAATGTCCAACTTGTTGACGTCCCGGATCTGACGTGCCGATTTAACCGCGTTCGCGTCAACATCGACGCCCGTAAAACGCCAGCCATAAGCGCTCTGGCCGATCAGGGGGTACACCAAGCTTGCACCGGTGCCGATATCCAACGCCTTGATATGGTTTCCCCGCGGGGCTTCTTGGACTTTAGTATCTTCAGCAAGCAGGTCCGCGAGATGGTGAATGTAATCCACACGGCCGGGTATCGGAGGGCAAAGATACCCAGCCGGGATATCCCAAAATTCGATATCGTGATGCGTTCTCAGCAAGGCCCGATTAAGCATGCGAACAGCCCTCGGATCTTGAAAATCAACCGTCGACTGACCAACGGGATTTTTGATCATAAAGGCCTCAAGCTCAGGTGTCTGGGCAACCAACCGCTCAAAATCATAGCCGTCTAAGTGCAGATTGCGGGGGTGAAGCTTTGTCTTGCTGGCCATGGGGCCCCTTTGTTCGAGTTTGGAGGGCGTCACTGGCCAGAGGGCTTCTGAAGTTTAAGCTTTCAGGGACAAAGTGTAAAACTATCGTTGTGGCAGATCTTCAGGCGCCGCGTCGGTACGACCTCATTTACGTGATGCAATATCACGCATTTAGGTCGCGAAGCTGACTAAGGCCATCCCCAAAATTCCGGTAATCCGGTAGCTTCACTACGGCCCTGAGCCGACATTTTTCGCAACCGTTTACTGTGAGGGGCCCAGACCAGACCTAATTCGACCATTCAACTGCCATAGTTCAATTCCATTTGAGGCCGCATCCGTGGGCATAAGCAGTTCAACTGGGATTGCCGTAGTGTGCAGTCCAACTCAGGGCATCAGTCCGCAAGTAAAGCTTCCTGAACACCGTCATCCCAACCCAAAAAGTACCTGTCGTTGTCACGAATTACTGGGCGGGCCATTACCTTGGGTTGGGCCGCGATCTGCGCCTCGGCCTCCGAATTCTTTAACCAGTCATTAAGCCCGCGGTAGTCATTTGATTTGCGGTCCACGAGCCGGTCCCCAAATTCTACGATCAGTTTCGACAGTTTCGCCTCGCTTAACGGCTCCGACCGGACATCACGAAAGGTGACGTCAATTCCCTTCGCTTCTAATGTTTTGCGGGCCCTCTGACAGATTGCGCAAGTCTGTAAGCCGTAGATCATCATGGCGTAATTCCCTTTAAGCATCGATCCCGTAGCCTCATGCATTGATGTGTCCAACACAACCATTCAGGCAGCTATATGCGCCAGTTAACGCGCCTGTTCGACCGGTTCTGTCGCGTGGTAGCTCTTGCGCTGGCTTAAAGGAAAGCTTGCAACAAGGTGTTTCCACCGCCATTCAGTCGGGAATGACCCATTCATCAGCTCCTTACGCAGTTTCATTAGCCACCCTCGGTTGGTCAACGTTTTTTGACGAACAAGTGGAGCCCGGCGAAGCAGAGCTTGCCCCTATGCGCATCGCAACCGTCCACCGGGACCTGATGACTGCGATGTCGGAACTTGGCCCGATGAGGCTGAAACTTTCCGCTCAGACGAATACGACGGATTTCGCCGTGGGCGACTGGGTCTTGGTGGCGCGCGACACCCGGCTGCTGGTTCGGCGTCTCACGAGACGGATGCAGTTACAGCGCAAAGCCGAAGGCCGGCGACAAGCGCAGCTTATTGCGGCAAATGTCGACACTCTTTTTATAGTCACATCGTGCAATGATGACTTCAATCCAGCACGATTGGAGCGGTATCTGGCGTTGGCAAACGAGGCTGGTGCGGTCCCTGTGATCGTCCTGACCAAGATCGATCAGACCGCAGAACCCGCACGGTATCTTCGGCAGGCGCAAGCCCTTCAAACCGGTCTGGATGCCGTCATGCTGAACGCAAAATCACCCGATGCGGCACTTACATTGGCGCGCTGGTGTGGCCCCGGGCAGACCGTTGCCCTTGTCGGGTCGTCCGGGGTCGGTAAGTCGACTTTGCTTAATACGCTGTCGGAGAAGTCTTCCGAGGATGCACAGCCAACAGGCGCCATTCGCGCGGCAGATGCGAAAGGGCGGCATACAACCACCTCGCGTTCGCTCCATGCCATCGCCGGTGGCGGCTGGGTGATCGACACGCCGGGAATGCGAACACTGCATCTCAGCGATGTCTCAGCCGGGCTGAACACTCTGTTTGCAGAGATCGTCGAGCTTGCGTCCCAGTGTCGCTTCCGCGATTGCACACATGCTCATGAACCCGGTTGCGCGGTTCAGGGCGCGGCCGCCGATGGGACGCTCGATCCGGCCCGCCTTGACCGATGGCGCAAGCTTACGGAAGAAAACTCAACCAATACGGTCATCCAGACCGGACCCCGCGGTAACAAAGTTACGAAGACCCCTGGCAAACGCCGCTGACGCGCTTTCGGCCCTGACCTGCCGTTCGCCCCGTCGCCGAGCGCTGGTGCTGCTTCACCAGATCGGCCTTCTTCCATCTTGCAGCATTTTCGGCGGGTGAAGGTCGGCAGAGTGGACCAAGCGGCCATTAGCTGCGCCTGCGCCAACGTCTGCTTTAGAAAATTACCAGATGCCCTTTACGGCATTTTCGATAATTGCCTTGGGGCGATGCATGGCAAGTTGCCTACGCGCTTCGTGATGACGCCCCAGCCGCAGCAGAACACCGACTGACGCATATTCTATCAAATCCCGCTGCGCGCGACTGCCACCAAGCCGCGCGTGATCCCAAAGCGCCTTTGTCAAAAAGTCATTCGCCTCCGACCAGTTCTGAGCAGCGATGGCACCGAATGCCTCTGCCAGATATCGCACAAGGTCGGCTGCCGGTCCCCTGGCACCTACAATGATCCGTTGAAGTGCCTCGGATCTTCCTGCCATCGCATATCCAAGTGCTGCATGTGCATCCGCAAAGCCCAAGCCGGGGTTTGGAAACTTCTCCGCGGCATAGTCGCAAACGATCTGCCACCGTTCTTGAGGGACCTTTACGCCCGAAAGCTCCGCCCGATATAGAACCGCCGCCAGATCAACCATGACATTTAGCGGAGGCCCCCATGCCCCGCGCGGATCAATATCCCGGTCAACAATGCGCCACATCTCGTCGGTATCACCGCGTGCCAAAGCCCAAAGCGCGATATGCCAGGCTATATGGCAATGCATCTGCCCTTCTTTTTGATAGGAGCTTTGCCAATCCGTGATGAAAGCATAACCCTCCTCTGTCTGGCCTGTTTCGTAATAGAGATGTGATCGAAAATGCGCACCATGCGCATTTCGCGGATTGGCCGTCAGTGATTTATCAATGTTCTTTTCAGCACGGCGGAATTGGCCGACTTCGACTTGCGCAAAGCCCAACAGACCTTGGAGCCACCAGTCATCGCCATAATGGGGTTCAAGAATCTCAGCCAGTGCAAGGTTCTCAGCTTCGCGTCCCGGCTCGCCACTGAATCCGATCAGACTCAGGACGCCCAGGCAGGCTTGCGCGATAAGCACATCACGGGGATATTCTTGCAATTGATCCCGCGCGGCCTGATATCCAGCGGCGCTCTTGCCGTCGATCAAAAGGCCGATGATCTTGATCTGCCGCGCTTCCCGTTCTGTCAGCGGCCCGTCGCACTCTTTGGCGAGATGAATTGATTGTTGCGCACCAGCCCTATCTCCGACAAGCTGCCGGTAACGTGCCAACACGACATGTGGGAGGGCGAAGCCTTCGTCTTCTTGGGTCGCCAGCTTGAGCGCGGCTTCAACGCCAATCTCGGCACCGAGAAACCGATCAAGGCCAAGAACATAAGCGTCTCTGGCCTTTTGCGAGTTCGTAGAAAGCGAATATCCGTATCTGTCTTTCATACCCAGCACCATATTTGGGCCGATGTTACAACAAATCGCACGCAAAGTCTGTGACTTCGCCAGAGCGGTCACTGATCAGTCTCCCAGCATTCAGAGCAATGGGCTCGGAGCGGACGTCCGCTGCGGCAGAGACGGATGACTGGTTTACGGTGGGCGTTCTTTCCCTACGCCATATCTGAGCTTGTAAGGCGGCAAACCAGCCGTTCGCTTAGCCACACTGGCTCAAACAGGTCAGCTTTCCTCCACCGCTTGAAACGCTTTTTTCGCCGCCGCCATCGCATTCATGCAGGCGGGAACGCCCGCATAGACGGAAACCTGAAGGACGATCCCGACAATTTTCTCTTGTGCCACGCCCGTGTTCATCGCCGCCCGCATGTGAAACTCCAGCTGGCCCGGCGCGGTGCCCATCGCGACCAGCATCGCCACGCTCAACATCTCGTGGGTGCGCAGGTCGATGCCATCGCGCCCCACGATGTGCGCAAAAGCGTATCCCAGCACCAGTTCGGCCGCGCCCGGAGAAAAGGCGTCGAGATCGGTTTGTACTTTGGCGGGCGCGCCCGGTTCCAGCCTGTCCAGCAGAGCCATCGCCTGCGACAACGGTTCAGCAGTCCGGCTCATGCATCCACTCCCTTCGTGCCTTCTTCGGTATAGCGGGCACCGGCGACCTGTCGCGCTTTTATGCCGCTTCTTTGATAGCATTTACTGCAACAAAGGAGACTAACTATGGGACTGAAACGCACAGATGAATTCCGCGCTGATGCGGTGCGTATCGCGCTAACCAGTGGACTGACGCGCAAACAGGTGGCTGACGATCTGGGCGTCGACATGTCGACGCTGAACAAATGGGTCACTGCACATCGAGACACAGATGTGGTGTTAAGAAAGGCCACGGTGTTCTTTGCGAGCCAAAAGCCGTGAGGTTTAAGTTCATTGAAGACCACCGAACAACATTTTCCATCAATCTGATGTGCCGGGTTATGGCAGTCAGCCCGCGTGGTTTGCGGGCGCATCGTAGCCGTCCAGCCAGCCGCAGGCAGCGGTCTGATTTGGTCACGCTGGCCCATATCAAAGAACAATCCCGTCTCAGTTTGGGCAGTTATGGTAGGCCGCGCATGACCGAAGAGCTGAAGGAAATTGGTCTGAATGTAGGGCACCGCTGCGTAGGCAGGCTGATGCGTCAGAACGGCATATCAGTCGTAAGAACTCTCAAATATAAGGCGGCAACCATTGCCCGACAGGCGATTGCAGCGCAATCTGCCGAGAGGGGGACAGCAGTCATAAGTTCGATATCGCGCCAAACCTGCTGGATCGTGACTTCAACGCTGATGCGCCCAACCAAAAGTGGGCAGGCGATATCAGTTATATCTGGACGCGCGAGGGGTGGCTGTACTTGGCTGTGATCTTGGACTTGCATTCACGGCGTGTAGTTGGCTGGGCGGTCTCGAACCGGATGAAACGCGACCTTGCGATCAGGGCTTTGAAGATGGCCATCGCATTCCGTCAGCCGCCCAAGGACTGCATCCATCACACGGATCGTGGGCCGCGATATTGTTCGCACGACTACCAGAAGATCCTGCGCCCGCACGGGTTCAAGGTGTCCCCTCTCATGCATGTAAACATGCACTGCCGGGCAGTGGATGTCTGGGAAGGGCAATTGCTATGATAATGCCGCCGTCGAGACCTTCTTCAAAACCATCAAAGCCAAGATGATATGGCGGCAGTCACGGGAAACGCGCAGGCAAGCTGAGATAGCGATCTTTGAGTACATCAACGGGTTCTACAATCCACGCCGCCGTCACTCAGCACTGGGTTGGAAAAGCCCCGTCGCTTTCGAACGGGAAGTGGCTTAAACGAGCACTTGGAGCGGCATAAAAGCGCGACAGGTCCAGACAGAGCCATCATCACAGCCAAGCGGATGATCTCGGGGCTCGTCTAGAAAAAACCAAAGAGGGAACGTATTGTCTTACACAGAAGCTAGGTGCTCGCCCTGCACGCCTCAACAAGTTTTCTTTCGACAGCGCCGATGCCACCAATACCGGATCGTTTCGTGGCAGACATTTCAATTATTTTTCTATTGGATCGAAAGGATGATAGAATTCTCTTCTGGAGAATGCGCAAACGGGCGGTAAACAAATGGATTTCGGTATTTCTGGCGGCACAAAAAAGCTGCTCAGAAACGGGCTGCACCGCATTTGCACGGCCCAGCAAACCCTCGATCGAATTCTGCCGATCAAGCATAAATTTGGGATTACCCGCATTGCGAATGTTACAGGTTTGGATCATGTCGGGTTACCGGTTGTATTGGCCATCAGACCCAATGCACGCTCCATTTCGGTATCTCAGGGAAAAGGTTCGACGCTTGTTCTTGCCAAGGTCTCCGCTTTAATGGAGGCGATCGAAATCTGGCATGCAGAGCATTTTGACCGGCCAGTTTTCTTTGCGCGTTTTGACGATCTGTCTGAGCAACATGATTTTATTGACCTGACACGACTGCCGGAAGTTCGTGGGCGCACCCGCGACAGCGCAGAACGCCTACACTGGGTCTACGCACAGGAATTGATGAGCGGTAGAAAGGTGCTTGTTCCCGTAGAAATGGTGCAAACTGATTACACCCACCCGCTCTTTCCCGGCACAGGTTGTTTTCCCTCAAGTACCAACGGTCTGGCCTCGGGGAACAGTGAGCTTGAGGCGACATGCCATGCGATATGCGAAGTGATCGAACGTGATGCTTTGGCTTTGTGGCATCATGGCTCTCCCAACGCGCAGAAGTCGTCGCAGCTTGACCTAAACACCGTCGATGATCCAATTTGTTTGGAGGCCTTACGGAAATTCGCGGAAGCTGGTCTGGAGTGTTTTGTATGGAATGTGACGTCCGATGTCGCAGTGGCCACATTTATGTGCGTGATCTTTGACCGCCAGTCAGAAACGGACCATCTCGGGCTAGGATCAGGAACCCATCCGGACCGCTCGGTCGCGCTGCAAAGAGCGCTAAACGAAGCGGCGCAGACGCGGTTGAACTATATCTCCGGTGCCCGAGAGGACCTGTCATTTGAAGAATACAGCGCGTCCGGCCGAGCGCAGAAAACGACGGAATTTGCGGTTGCTCTTAGCGGACCGATGCCTTTGCTGAAATTCTGCGATGTCCCTTCATCTTTCAACGTTGATCTAGAAGGCGATCTCGAGTTTCTCAAGAAGTGCTTGTGGAGTGCTGGAATCAAAGAGGTTGCTGTTGTCGGTCTTGGGCGTGAAGAATTCCAAATTTCAGTTGTACGGGTGATCGTGCCGGGGCTTGAAGCTCCGCATGACGATGAAGGGTATGTCGCGGGCACCCGCGCCCGCCGTCTCAGTGGAGAAGGAACTATGGGGTGATCGTCTTTGCCGGGCCATCTCTTTGCGATACCGATTTCTTGCAGGGTTCCGCACTCGAAATCCGGCCCCCCGTGCGTCAGGGCGATGTTTATTTGGCAACGCTCGAAAAACCGAAGGCGATCGGCATTATCGATGGGTATTTCGACGGAACTCCCTCAGTCTGGCATAAGGAAATCCTATGGGCGATGTCACAAGGCATTACAGTGCTTGGCGCGTCCAGCATGGGTGCCTTGCGCGCTGCTGAGCTTGATACATTTGGCATGATTGGTGTTGGGGCGATCTATGTCGACTACCGCGACGGAATATTGGAAGGCGATGATGAAGTCGCACTAGCACACGGACCGGCTGAACTTGGTTTCACGCGGCTGAGCGTTGCAATGGTTAACGTCCGGGCAACTCTCAAGGCAGCGGTTCTCGCAAACGTACTTTCCCGGCCCGAAGCCGGTGAGTTAGCTGTCCGGGCCAGGAATATCTTTTTTAAAGACAGAACATGGGAGAGCGTTCTGTCTGAAACAGATACGGGGCCAAACGATCGCGAAGACCTAAAGGCTTGGATTGCAGTGAACGAGGTCGATCAGAAACGCATTGATGCCGGATTTCTTCTGGAGCGCATGATCACGGTTGGGTTGGAAACACCTGACATCGACTTTCATTTTGAGCGTACCGATCTTTGGGTCCACGCCACCCGGACTTGGAAAAGTCGCCAATCGAAGAGCAATAATGAGGACAGCGGCACTTACAACCTATTGGGGAAGAACAACTTTCTCAGCTAATTTCAGTCGGCATGTGGTAAGCTGCGTCTCAGAAAGTAAGGCGCACGTAGCGAGAGGGAAGCAAATCCATGCAGGGCACGCGGTTCCGACTGTTCCCTCAACCCCAATTTCTGAAAGATTTTTCAGAGCCAGAAATTGTTCTTGTCTCATCCGTCGCAGGGAGCCTTGGGCCGGGCCCCTCGGATGATCGCATGTATGCAATATTTCCCATCGGTAAGACCGATCCCTATGGCATTGCGCCCGACGGTTCTGCGGTTTTGACACCTGCATGGCAGGGACAAGTTGAGGATCCTGCATATCCTGACGAATACGGCAATTTCGACTACCTCGAACCTGGCACTCCACAATTCGAAACTGCGCACCTATTCGGAACTGTTCGATTTGTGATGGATATTTGGGAGGGATATTTCGGGCGGGAGATTCCTTGGCAGAGCGATGGCACTTATGACCGCGTCGAACTGACCATCCTGCCCTCGCTTGAAAACGCCTATTCCGGCTTTGGATTTCTTGAGATGGGCGGCGACCGTAGCGATGGGGGATATACACCCTTCAGTCTCAACTTTGATGTTATTGCCCATGAATTGGGTCACGCGATAATCTATTCTGAAGTCGGCGTCCCCGATCCAGAAAACGTGACCGGGGAGTATTTCGGGTTTCACGAAAGCGCTGCCGATCTTGTTGCGCTCCTCTCGTCGCTGCACTTTAACTCGCTGGTAGATAAACTGCTCGAACAAACGCGCGGTAATCTGTACACGCTTAACGCGGCAAGTCGGATCGCCGAACTGTCCGAAAACAAGCAGATCCGAGTGGCCGCCAACGACTCGCGGCTGAGTGATTTTGCTAAGGGCTGGGTCAAGGAACACCACCTAGCCCAGCCGCTTACCGGTGCATTCTTCGATATCTTCGTGGATATCTTTCATGAGATGCTGCTCGACTACGGTGTGATTTCACCTGAGCTTGAAGAGTTGTCCGACAAATTGTTGGCGACGCCTGAATATGCGACTGTCATGCAGGCTATGTTCGACGAAGCGTTTGCCGCCAATCCGGCAGCGTTTAAACTGGCCCTGGTTGATGCGCGTGACATCTTGGGGACCTATCTGGCGGACACCTGGAAAGAGTTGAAAAATGTTCAACTCGATTTTGTCGAAGTGGCTGATTTATTCGTGGAAATTGACCGCCGGCATACGGGAGGCCGATTTGCACGGCTGATCCGCGGCAACTTTGATATGCGCGACATCGGCTATGTGAAAGTCGGGCCACAACTCCAGCCGCTCGACAAGGGCAGCCACGCAAATTCCGTGCGGACTATGGTGCCGATGGACTAAAACGGAATACTGCGCTACCATTTCAATGCTTTAGGTTGAATTTTCTTCCAGAATTCTCATTTAAGGAATGTCGCTATGAAAGAGTCAATCCACTCCTCAGCAACGATCGTTATATTTGGTCGCGTGGTTGATGATTTGCAGGTGAGCATTTCTGCGGAAGACAAAAAGGCAAAGAGAGACCCGAAATTTGCGCGGGCATATGGCTTTACTTTTGACGGCACGTATCTCGAACTGACGTCTCCTGTACTCTTTCTAGTAGATGGAAATGGCGAAGAGGCGGACGATATCGAGCTTCCGGGTCCCAATCCGCGCGATAAGAAGTTTTATGAAAACCTGCGCGCTTGGACGGTCAAGCGCACGGATGAGACGATCCGATTGGATGTTGATTCTGGTAGGTTCGAAAACCTTCTGCCCGATACCGGCGGCGATGGCGGGGCTGGCGTGTCGGGTGCGCGCGTATCAGGCGCTCGGGTTTCAGGAGCGCGCGTATCAGGCGCTCGGGTATCGGGTGCGCGGGTCTCGGGTGCTCGGATCAGCGGTGCACGCGGAGATGCCAGCGACTGATTCAATTAACGTTTGCTGGCCTTACTATTCTTTATAGTCCAGCACGTTTTAAGCCTTCCAAAAAGTGCTCAACGTCTTCTGGGTATTTGTCCGGTTGGACATCGGCCCAACGTTCGGCCGCAAAGTCCGGATGCGCTCTGCGTACCCGATCCGCTTCGGACTGGGCTTCGTCTTTTCGCCCAAGGTACGCATAGGAGGCAGCTAATATCCGTCTTCCTTCGGTCGGATTTTGCATCTTTTGGATTGTTTTGATTGCTTCATCATAGCGCTTAAGGTTGAAATATGCCCCCCCGAGGTGCCAGACATATTGATCAGGGTAAAATGGGTTGAGCCGCATAGCTTTCTGTAAAAGATCGATGGACTCTTCTGACCGACCTGAATGCGCTAATGCGTCAGCCATGTCGGACATCACATTGGCATCGTTGGGGTTCAATTTCAGAGCACGGTCATAGGCATTGAGCGCCGCGTCATGCTCCTTCCGGTAAAGATGTGCAAAGCCCAACTCGCCGAACCCGCGCGCATCGCTTCCATCCATTTCAATGGCGCGCTGCGCAAATACTAGGGCTTCGTCAAGCGAGTTCGCGGTGTCCTCAGACCAGTCGTAGCGCCAGATTAAATTGGACGTCCGCGAACTTGCGGCGTAGGCTCGTGAGTACGAACTGTCACTCTCCAAAGCGGCCTCAAACAGCGAGCGGGCGTTTTGCACGTCTTTTTGGGTGTACCGTGACAAATACCTTTCACCCTTGAGCACTATCCCATAGGCCAGCAAATTTGCGGGCGGCAGCAGGCGCGTTCGTTCTTGTTCAGTAACCTCGATTTGGGCCGCTGTCGCCGACACGATGACTTGATTGATTTCGTCCTGCAAATCAAAGAGGTCTTCGATATTGCGATTGTATTGCTCGCCCCAAATCGTGCGGTTCAGCAGCGCGTCCAGTAGCTGGATGGTAATCCTCAGCCGGGCTCCGGATTTTCGGACGGACCCCTCTACAACGTAGCGCACCCTCAGTTCGCTTGCCACTTGCTTTGGCGCTTTGAGCCGGTCGCGATACATGTAAGCGGAATCGCGAGAGATAACGAAGAGATTGTGAAAGCGCGACAGGCTGGTGGTTACGTCCTCCGTCAGGCCCTCAGCAAACCATCTGTCGTCCTCGCTGTTGCCCTGAAACTCGAAGGGCAGCACAACAATGGACTGATTTGGAATAGCCCTTTCCCGGTAGTCGACAGACTTGTTGATATCGCGCCTCAATCCCGGCGTCATTGCCGCGGAGGCCGGGTTTTCATGAACCTGAAAGACATCGACTGTTTTGCCGATATTTTTGAAATCCTGGCCGCCAAGATATTCGTACCCATATTGAAGGTTGTTGCTGACATGATCGTAGGTCGCGCCCGAAATGCAAATTCGTCCGGGATTTGAAAACGCCTCAATCCGGGCAGCGATATTGATGCTTTCACCCGAAATATCGTCTCCCTGAACAAGAACTTCGCCGAGATTGATGCCGAAGCGAAACCATATCTGTTCGTCTGCGGACAGGCTCTGGTTCATCTCGCTGCAGATCTTCTGCATCTCGACGGCGAAGGTGACGGCATCAACGGCGCTTTCAAAAATCATGAGCGCGTTGTCACCCGCCGACCCCTTAAATTCCCCAGAGAACGGAGCGATCTCGCTCCGAAAAATATCTAGCCGCTCTCGCACTGCGTCTGCGGTTCCCTCTTCGTCGAAGCTCATCATTCGGCTAAAGTTCGCAACGTCTGCGAATACTATTGCAACCAGCCTCCTCTTCTTTCTGGAGGTCGAACGCGCTGATGCTTTGAGCTTACTCACCTGCGTTCGTCCAGCATGTGGGCTTGAACACGACCTTGGAATTCTGCGTTAATGCTTCAAAAACCGACTTCCGTGTTTGCTCCCACTCAGAACTAAGCAACCCGGCAATAATGACATCACGCCTTTTGCCGTCCGAGAACCACCCCCCTCGAAACCGCCCCTCTTCCTGAAATCCTAGCGAGGTGAGAGCGGACCGGGTCGCTGAATTGTCTTCTCTGTAATAGGTCGACACCCGGTATAGCCGGAGCTGCCTGAACGCGAGTTCCAGCAGGCTGATCGACATGGCCGTCGCAAGGCCTTTCCGGCGAAACTGCCGCCCCACAAATGCGGGAACGATGGCATCACCGTGGATGTAATTGATGGCCTCCAGTCCCGCGATGCCCGCTGGCCGCCCATCAGCGCTGATCGCGATGAACCAAAAGGCTGTCGGGTTGGTCGCGTACTCCAACGACTTTTTCCAGCTGCCTTTCATAGCGTCCAGATTTGTTGGAATGGGATTGCTTCGCTCAAACAGCGCTACATCTTTGAAGTCCCAAAACCATTCGGAAAACGTCGATATATCGTCCAAAGACATCGGGCGGAATGTAAAGCAATCAACACTTGGTTTAGCAGCCATACGGTTTCGCCCCAGTCTTTCCGGCCAATCGAAGGGAAACCAATCAAGCAGTCGGAAAAGTTTGGTATGACACCCGCGTGGCACTCACTAACACAGTTTTCTGATGTAACTCCAACTGTACCTGTTTTTGCGTCCTGATGCCAACTTTCATCGCCTGTCGACCGCGGCTCGAACGCAAAGGATCGGTTTTGGGGCGACCTGAGCCCCGGCCTCACGAATGGTTTAGTGAGATGTACGACTGCATCCCACGGTACCGCGGCTAGACGTAGCCAGCTACGACCTGCAAAAGCTTGTAGGCGGTAGGCGCGTCGTTTTTGACCACCGCAAAGAAATCTTCCGCGCTGATGCGCAGGCATGTTAGATCGGTTGTTGCGCGCATATCGAGGGCCCGTGGCACGCCGCGGATTAAACCAAGTTCCCCCACGAGATCGCCCGGTGACGAAACAGTGACAATTTGGTTGTCGCCATCTTGTCGGGGGTCCAGCAACTCCGCCGTCCCTTCCAATATCAGAAATGCGCCAATCGACGGGTCGTCGCCCTGACGAAAGACGTAGTCGCCGGCGGCGGCATGATACCAGCGTGCCCCAAATGCAAGCAGTTGCAACTGCTTGCGCGCGAGACCTGAAAGCAATTCGGCGCGTTGCAGCGCGCGCAGTTTCCGCGCCATATCTGCGCTGAACGTCTGATGTTTCTCCCCCTCCCCATCGCTGACCATGCCAGACAACCGCCCTTGCTGCATGAGGAAATGATGGTCGAATCTTTCGGGTAGCGCGATATCAGAGCCTAAACAGATGATTATGGTTTGGGGTAAAAGATTGCGGAGCTGAACGTGCAAGTTTTTGCTAATTTCCGCATCGAAACTCGCAAGCGGTTGGTCAAGTATCAAAACATCTGGCCGCTTGACAGTCGCCCGGCCCAGAGCGACCGTTTCGGAAAGCATTGCTGACAAATTCCTCCCCCCCAAGGAGACTGGGAGATAGAATAATTGTCCTAGAATAGCCCCCTGCAGCCCAGCAGAGCGCAGCCGTTTCCCGACGAGCGACAACAGAGCTTTGGCGTTTACGCCATCTTTGATTTTGCCGAACAAGGCGTTCTCAAGAACGGAGAGCCCTTCAACCGGTGCATCGGTGCTCAGCGGTACAAATATGTCTTGGGTTGTTTCTTGTAGGGTGGCGGAATGTGCGCGACGCATTTGCAAGACCCGCGTCATAATATCAGCAGGAAATGCCGGGCCGATTTTCTCCGCGGGGATTACAAGAGGAACAGCAAGCAACTGTGCTTTCTGACTTAATGACAGAGGGGCGCCCCGGCGGTAGACGGGCAAGAGTTCCAGCGCCGCTTCAAAAGACGATGGTTGCAGGCCGAGCTTGCGAAACAGAGGGTGATCGGTACCGTCTACTCCAAAGATTTTATCCAAGAGATCAACGATATCTGCGGCCAGCTGAAGTAGATCGTCCTCTAGGTCCAGCTTGTCCAAAAGCAACGCAAAGGATGGGTGGTCAATCAGGACCTGCGCTGTGACGGGGACCAACGGCATCGCAAAAATCAGGTTTTCTGCCACCGGCAATGCGGGGTTGTATGTCGTTTCGTCGAAAAAGGCGACCTGATCCGCCAGTCCGGCACCGCGCACTTCTGTGGCAATTTCCGCGCGCAGATCGGTGAGTTTGCGAGCAAGTTCGGGATGCCGCTTTGGGAGCAACTTTTGCTCAATGGCACGATCTAACAAGAAATCATTCAATCCGATACTGGTAATCAGTTCGATCCACCAATCTTGCAAGGCTTCGATGTCGGTTACTTTCGCGGCAGCAGCGTCAAGCCATGGCACATCCAGCGGATCGGTGCTGTTACCAGTGCGCTCACTCTCCACAATAACTGCCATATCAGGTGGCGGAACCTGTGGCCCGGTGAGCAGCGCCATGTTGAAGTTGTCGCCCAACAGGCCCTCAAACAGGACGGGTGCAGTGCCAACGTAGCCGATCCGGCTAGCGATTGTTATTTGATGGAGCGCGCTGAGGTTTTGGCCCGCGATGTGGACCTGGCCGTGCGATGGCAGAAGTTCGCGTGTTAGTAACATCGACAAAGCGCGACGGTCTTGCTCATCCGGCACGGTG
Organism: Sulfitobacter sp. AS92; assembly: GCF_038900015.1. Classification (NCBI taxonomy): domain Bacteria; kingdom Pseudomonadati; phylum Pseudomonadota; class Alphaproteobacteria; order Rhodobacterales; family Roseobacteraceae; genus Sulfitobacter; species Sulfitobacter sp. AS92. The sequence continues at coordinate 285,834 of NZ_JBBMQL010000004.1, read as the reverse complement.
ATGGCGATAGAGCTGGCAGCTGGGAAAGTGGCATTCAGATCGTTTAGAACGGTTGCCCCTTCCGCATCCACTACGCTAACGCCACGCAATTCGATGTCACCAACCAACTGCGGATTGTCCAACGCTGCGCCCTCAAATAGTGATGTATCTATCATCTGCTGCGGCGCGAAACGCTCAATAATCGTTTCCCATCGCATCGCCATATCCTGCGATTGGTTGTAGTAGATTAGAAGCTCTCTCCAAGGGCTAGAGAGATCTTTGTACGCTGCCAGGGCGGCCACCAAAGCGCCCACCGTGATTTCGCCCCTAATCGCCAGAAAGCCGCCAATCGTATAGAAAAGGAATGGCGTGAGTTGACCGATGAAGTTGTTCACGAACTTCATGAAATACTTTTTTCGATAGATCTGGAAACGAACGTGATAGAGGCGCCCCAGACGGGCTGAAATCATCGCCAGACGGTGGCGCCAGCCGCGGTTCAGACGCAGTGTCAGGGCACCTGCCGCGCTCTCCCCAATTTCGCTGGCGAGCGCGCGCACTTCAATGACGCGGGCCTTGTTCAGCACATTGATCTGGCGCTGCATCCTTGGAATAATCCATGCCTGTAAAGGGATCATGGCGCAGGCGGCGATGCCAAAGGCAAAGCTCTGGACAAATAGAAAGCCCAAAATCGTAAGCATCTGCCCCGCCTGAAGGATAGGCTGGGAAACCGCGTTCCCCATGAGCCCGCCCATCGGTTCAACCTCCGATGTGACCATGCTGACCAACTCACCCTGACTGGTGCGCTCAAAGTAGGGGGACGGAAACCGCAAAATCCGCGCAATAAGCGTATAGCGCAGCCGCCGTAGCATGCGCTCGGATAGCACACCGGTCATTGTGTTGATCCGCATTTTCATCGCGCCGTGGACCAGCACCGACGCTAAAAACAGGCCACACAACATCATTAGAAACGTGATCTGCCCGAACTCAACGCCCTGAACCGTAACGGTTCCGCCCTCCGCACCGATGGCATCGTTAATAATGCGCTTGGGTAGTTCGAGGGTCAGATACAGCAAAGGAAAGAGGACCAGCGTTGCCGTAAGCAAGATTAGCTGTTCGCGCTTCGAGAACTTCCAGATGAAAGCAAAGAGTGAGCGTTCGATACTCTATCCTTCCAGAGAAGTTCTGAACAAGCGTAGGTTTCACTCTACGGCACCCCTCGTTGTATTCCAAGAAAATGCGCCAGCGTGCCTATGTCGGACACCCCTCAAACCGAGCCGGCACTGTGCGGCAAGGGAAACGCTGCGGCGGATGCCGCAACAGTCTACTGCCTGCGCTCGCTGCATCGTTGACAGCACACCATCGACATAATCGGTCTGGTCTTGCATTGTGTTACTGAAGTGGTCCGGCAAATTCAGACAGCGTGCTAAGGTGTATCCAACCTTGAAGACAGGATACACAAATGACGAAGAGACGCAGTTTTTCTGACAAGTTCAAAGCTACTGTGGCGCTCGAGGCGCTCCGTGGTGACAAAACCGCGCAAAAGATTGCAGCGAAGCACAAGGTTCATCCAACGCAGGTGACTGCGTGGAAGCGACAGGCCATTGATGGGCTGACCGGGGTATTTTCCGATAAGGTCCGGCGGGCCGAAGATAACGAAGCTGAGGTCAAAGAGCTTCACGCCAAGATCGGAAAGCTGGCGGTCGAAAATGATTTTTTGTCACAAGGGCTGAAGTGATGAGCCCGACCGATCGCAAGGCGCTGATCAACGCAGACTGCACAGACCTGAGCTTGACGAAGCAGTGCAAGTTACTGAAGATTAGCCGGTCGTCGCTGTATTATACGCCGGTTGGTGTGAATGCTGAGACACTGGAACTAATGAATGAGATTGATCGGGTGTTCACTAAATACCCGTTCTTCGGCAGCCGCCAGATTGCAGCCTACCTGCCCAGAAACGGGTTCCACGCTGGCCGTCATCGTGTGCGTCGACTGATGGGCATCATGGGGCTACAGGCCATCTACAAAGGCCCTAATACCAGCAAGAAGCACCCACAGCATCGCATTTACCCCTACCTACTGAGAAAGCTGCCGATCACGCGACCCAATCATGTTTGGTGCAGTGACATTACGTACATCCCCGTGCGACGTGGCTTCTTATATCTAGTGGCGATCATGGATTGGGCCACGCGCGAGGTGCTGCACATTTGGAAAACGCGATAGCGCCTTGAGATTCAGCGTCCGAAACTGACAAGCCTCGAAAATTACTACCCCCTTACTTGAGAGATGCTCCGGAACCACAAAACTTCCTCAACCGTGGTCTTGTGACCAGTCTGCAGCCGGGCCCAATAAGGGGTCTAATATGACCACCACCACGCAGCTTAAGTGCCTGAAATTAATGATGTATCAAGCTGGCGGAGGAGGTGGGATTCGAACCCACGGTACGCTCTCACGCACGCCGGTTTTCAAGACCGGTGCATTCGACCACTCTGCCACTCCTCCGCAGCACGCTCCTCCTAGAGCGCTCGGATTGATTCGGCAAATGCACAATTTAGCCCACTAACCTTAATCACAACCTTGGGGAAATTCGCCGATCTACTGTCGGCGGTCTTTTCACAGCCGCTTGGGCGGGTTACTGTGCACCAAAGCCCCTCTCAAAGGGGCGCAGGGCGTGCCGATCCAACGGCGCGACATTCTCGCGGGACATTGGTCGCGGCGCGCGACGACAGCAGGCAAGGACATCAAAGGCATGAGCAGGGACAATCAACCGCTGCGCACTAAGAAACGCCGCGCAGCGGGCTTGGGTGTAAGCATTCTCGCACTCGGTTTGCTGGCAGGCTGTGAGGGCGGCGATTTCAGCTTGCCCTTCGGCGCAAAAGACGGCGCCAGCGCCCCGCGTAGCACATCGACCAAGCTGGTTGAACGCGACGTGGAAGCGCCTGAAGTATTCTCTGCCACCGACGAAGGGCTCTGGGACGGGCGGCCTTCGCTCGGCGGGGTCTGGGTGGCGCATCCGGACGTGACCGAGCCTGAGCGCGTGATCGTGCGCAACGAGGCCAACGGTAAATTCGTGATCGGCGCGTTGTTCCGGCGTGAGCGGGAACTGCCCGGGCCGAAGCTGCAAATCTCTTCTGATGCAGCGGCAGCGCTTGGCATTTTGGCGGGCGCTCCGGCGCCGCTGAATGTGACCGCGCTGCGCCGCGAAGAAAGTGATGCGCCCGAAGAGAGTTTTGAGGCGGAAAATACAGGTGATGCTTCGAGTGCCATCGCCGCCCCGGCGCCTGTGACAGCCACGGCGTTGGAGCCTGCCGCGACAGCCTCGGCGGGTGCGTCAGCCGAGCTTGCGACCAATACCACCCCGGTCGCTACTCCATCTGAGGCTGCAGCACCGAAACCGGCCCGCCCTGCGTCCAGCGCCAAGCTATCGAAACCCTACGTGCAGCTTGGCATCTTTAGCGTAGAAGCCAACGCCACCCGCACCGCCAAACAGATGCGTGGCGCGGGTATGGTGCCCACTGTCAAAGAAAGCTCTATCAACAATAAACCCTTCTGGCGCGTGGTGATCGGCCCCGCCACAAGCCAATCCGAACTCGACAGCCTTCTCAAGAAGGTCAAAGCTGAGGGCTTTACCGACGCCTACGCCGTGTCGAACTGACAAACCGGAGGAAATGCTTCCTATGATCCGTCTTTTTGCCGCCGCCGTGGCACTGGTGTTAACGCTCCAGCCTGCCGCCGCCTTCGACACCCGCGCCACCGCCGCCTATGTGCTGGACCAGACGACCGGCACCGTATTGCTGGCCAAGAACGCGGACGAGCCGCTGCCGCCTGCGTCGATGTCCAAGCTGATGACGCTTTATATGGCGTTTGAGGCCGTCGAGCGCGGCAAGCAAAACGGCGGGCTTGATCTGGTTGAGGAATTGCCCGTGTCAGAACACGCCATGTCCTATGGCGGCTCGACCATGTTTCTGGATACCACCGACCGCGTTTCCGTCGAAGATCTTATCCGCGGCGTCATCGTCCTATCTGGCAACGACGCCAGCGCCGTGATCGCTGAGGCACTCAGCCCCGATGGCACGGAATACGGTTTCGCCCGGTTGATGACGCAGCGCGCGCAGCAGATGGGGATGACCAATTCTACCTTCGCCAATTCCAACGGTTGGCCGCAGGCAGGGCATTTGATGTCGGTCCGTGACCTTGGGTTGCTGGCGAACCGGATCATTTCTGACTATCCGCAATTCTACCCGCTCTTTGCCGAACGTGAGTTCGCGTTTGATGGCCGCGCGCCGCAGAACAAATCAAACCGCAACCCTTTGCTGGGCCTTGGCATCGGCGCGGATGGGCTAAAAACAGGTCACACAAACGAAGCGGGCTATGGACTTGTTGGGTCTGCCAAACAAGGTGATCGCCGCGTGATTTTTGTACTGTCGGGTCTCGACAGCGCTGCCGCCCGCGCTCAAGAGGCTGAATCCGTGGTCAATTGGGCTTTCCGTCAGTTCACTCAGCGCGATTTGGGCCAAGCAGGCAAGCAGATCGCCAATGCCCCTGTGGCACTGGGCACGACACAATCCGTAGGGCTGGAGCTCAAGGACGATCTGTCAATGCTGGTGCCTGTTACTGGTGGTGATGAGATCGCTGCTGAAGTGATCTATACGGGCCCCTTCCAAGCGCCAATTACCAAGGGCGATGAATTGGGTGAGTTGGTGGTGGACCGCGGCGAACTGCCTGCCCTGCGCGTGCCGCTGGTGGCCTCTGCCTCCATCGCGCCGGGCGGGTTCATGGTAAAGATGACTGCCGCGGCGCAGCACCTAATGAACCGCCTCAACGCGGGTCCGCAGGCGGTACCTGCGGTAGAAGCAGAAGCTTCGTGACGCAGGCAGAAAAGGCCCGCAGATCGGGCCTGTTTGTTACGTTCGAAGGCATCGACGGCTCCGGCAAATCCACTCAGGCGCGGCTTTTGGCCGACCACCTCAGAGCACAGGGGCATGACGTGGTCTTGACCCGCGAGCCGGGCGGCAGCCCCGGGGCCGAGGAAATACGCGCGCTTGTGTTGCAAGGTGATCCGGATCGCTGGTCGGCACAGACGGAAATCCTGCTCTTCACCGCCGCACGGCGTGATCATCTGGAACGGACCATTCGCCCGGCGCTTGACGCTGGCAAGATCGTGATATGCGACCGTTTTGCCGACAGCACCCGGATGTACCAAGGCCTGTCGCGTGGGGATCTGCGACAGATGGTCGATGATCTGCACGCCCTGATGATCGGGGTAGAGCCTGACCTGACCATTCTGATCGATATGGACCCGGCGAATGGTCTCGAACGCGCCCTGTCGCGACAGACAGCCGAGGAGCGTTTCGAGGATTTCGGGGTCGAGCTGCAGGCGAAAATGCGCGCCGGTTTTTTAAATCTTGCCAAAGAATTCAGCGCCCGTTTTCACGTGATCGATGGCGGCCGCGGGATCGACAGCGTGGCGCGCGATGTGACCGCAACCGTTGCCGCGCGATTGGGCTGATCCAACCGCCCTGCCCGCTTCCCTCTGCGGCGAAACATGCTAGACCGATGCCATGACAGATGACGCCCCCCAACCAGACCGCGTGGAAGGTGCCCGCCACCCGCGCGACACGCCGAAATTGATCGGCCAAGGCGCAGCGGAGGCGGCATTTCTTGACGCGTTCAACAGCGGCAAACTGCACCATGCGTGGATGCTGACCGGCCCGCGCGGTGTGGGAAAGGCGACGCTCGCTTGGCGTATCGCGCGGTTTCTTTTGGCCACGCCCGACCCGAATGGCGGCATGTTTGACCTTCCCCCGGCTGAAACGCTGGACATTGACCCCGAACACCCCGTCGCCCGCCGCGTGGCAGCTGGGGCCGAAGCGGGGCTGAAATCCGTGACCCGCACCATCAACCCCGACACCAAGCGGATGCGCAAGCAAATCGTGGTGGACGACATCCGCGCGCTGAACGGGTTTTTCCAAATGTCCGCCGCCGATGGAGGCCGCCGCGTGGTCATCATCGACGACGCCGATGAGATGAACCCTAACGCTGCCAACGCGCTGCTCAAAATGCTCGAAGAGCCGCCGGAGCGCGCCATTTTGCTGCTGCTCAGCCACCAACCCTCTAGCCTTCTGCCGACCATCCGTTCGCGCTGCCGCACCTTGCGGCTCGGCACCCTGGACGCGGATCAGATGGCCGAGGCGCTGGCCGGGTCCGGCGTGGAGGTCGAAGGCGATCCTGCAGCATTGGCGGAACTCTCCGGCGGCTCCGTCGGCGGGGCGCTGCGCCTGTCGCTGATGGGCGGCGTGAGAACTTATGCCGATCTCGTCGGACTAATCTCCTCCCTCCCTCAGATGGACCGAGGCCGCGCCATCAAATTGGCCGAAGCTGCCGCGCAACGCGGAGCCGAGACCAAGCTTGACCTGCTCTTTACCCTGCTCGACCTGCTATTGGTGCGTCTGGCCCGCACTGGTGCCACCGGTGCGCCGCCTGCGCAACCCGCCTGCCCTGATGAAATTGCCGTGCTGCAACGCCTCTCGCCCAGCCCCGCTCAGGGGCGCGCATGGGCCGATGCCGCGCAGCAGATATCTAAGCGCGCCCGCCACGGGCTGGCGGTGAACCTTGACCCTGCCGCGCTGGTCCTAGATACCCTGCGGCAAATAGGCCAGACGGCACCAAGATAGCCGAAAGGACAGCATGACCGACACGCCCCCCATCACCGACAGCCACTGCCACCTCGATTTTGAGAGCCTTGCCGCTGACCTGCCCGCCGTCATCGCCCGCGCGTCTGAGGCTGGCGTGACGCGCATGGTCACCATCTGCACACGGCTCAAGAATGAGCCGAGCGTACGTGCAATTGCCGAGGCGCATGATCCGGTGTTCTACGCCGCCGGCACCCACCCGATGTCCGCAGCCGAAGAGCCGCTGACTTCGGTTGATGAGCTGCTCGCTCTCACCCGTCACCCCAAGATGGTCGGCATCGGCGAGACGGGCCTTGATTACCACTACACCGCCGAAAGTGCCGAGGTGCAAAAGACCTCCCTGCGCATCCATATCGCGGCGGCCCGCGAAAGCGGCTTGCCGCTAATTATCCACGCCCGAGACGCGGATGACGATATGGCCCGCATCCTGCGCGAAGAACACGCGCAGGGCGCCTACTCTTGCTTGATGCATTGCTTCTCATCCTCGGCTGATCTGGCCCGTGCTGCGCTCGATCTGGGGTTCTATCTGTCGATGTCCGGCATCACCGCCTTTCCCAAGTCGCAAGAGCTGCGCGATATCTTTGCCGCCGCTCCGCTGGACCGTATCCTCGTGGAAACAGACGCCCCCTACCTCGCCCCGCCGCCGCATCGTGGCAAATCGAATGAGCCTGCTTTTACAGCCCATACCGCCCGCCGCGCAGCGGAAACCTTCGGTCTCGATTACCCTGAGTTTGCCGTCCGCACGCAGGAGAATTTCGAGCGTCTATTCACCAAAGCCGCAGCGTGGGAGCCGACACGCTGATGGCTGAACTGCGCGTTACCATCTTGGGCTGCGGCTCCTCGGGTGGCGTGCCCCGGATCGGGGGCCACTGGGGGGCCTGCGACCCAAATGAACCCAAAAACGCCCGCCGCCGCTGCTCGATTCTCGTGGAGCGCGTGACCGAAAGCGGCACCACGACGGTGCTGATCGACACCTCTCCCGATATGCGCAGCCAGTTGCTGGATGCGGGCGTTGGGCGGCTTGATGCGGTCGTCTATACCCATGCCCACGCGGACCATGTGCACGGGCTGGACGATCTGCGCATGGTGGTAATGAACATGCGCGCGCGCCTGCCCGTTTGGGCCGATGGGCCAACACGCGACGCGTTGATTGAGCGGTTCGGCTATGCCTTCGTGCAGCCTGAATGGTCCAGCTACCCACCGATCCTCGACATGCATGACATTACCGGAGAGGTCAGCATTGATGGCCCCGGCGGCACGCTGAAATTCACGCCCTTCACCGTGGCCCATGGCAATATCGACGCGCTCGGCTTTCGCTTTGACGATATCGTCTATCTGCCCGATGTCTCGGCCATTCCCGATGAATGCTGGCCGATGATGGACAACCTACGCTGCTGGATCGTCGACGCGCTGCGCCGCGACCCACATCCAACCCATAGCCATCTGGCGCAGACGCTGGAGTGGATCGACCGGGTTCAGCCTGAAACGGCGGTGCTGACTAATTTACATAACGATCTTGATTACCATACCCTCGCCGCTGAGACGGCGGATCATATCCAACCTGCCTATGACGGGCTGACCTTACATTTCCCCCTACCCCATTCTGACTAGGCAGCGCCGGGCGCGGGCCACAGGGTCAGCGCTTTGGCGAGCCCCTCAAAGGCCCATTTAAGTGCAAACTCTTATAGACGTCATCTTGCCGGTATTTCTGGTCATTGGCTTTGGATATGTGGCCGTTTGGCGCGGGCTCTTCCCCGTTTCAGGCATCGACGGGGTGATGAAATTCACCCAGAACTTCGCCATCCCCTGTCTGCTGTTTCAAGCGATCGCCCGCCTTGATCTGTCCAGCAGCTATGACCCGCGCCTGTTGGGCAGTTTCTATGGTGGTGCGGCGATTTGTTTCGCACTTGGGATCCTCGGCGCGCGGGTGCTGTTTCGCCGGGACTGGGAAGACAGTGTCGCCATTGGGTTCTGCTGCCTCTTCTCCAACTCAATCTTGCTCGGCCTGCCGATCACAGAACGCGCCTATGGCCCTGATGCGCTGGCCGGAAACTATGCGATTCTATCGTTCCATGCGCCCTTCTGTTACGGTCTGGGCATCACGGTCATGGAGTTTGTGCGCAACCGGGGTCAGTCGAGCCTGTCGCTGCTGCGCAATGTTAGCCGCGCGATGTTCCGCAACGCGCTGGTCATCGCCATCATCGGGGGTTTTGCGGTTAACCTCAGCGGTTTGCCGATCCCCGGCGTGGTCGATGACGCCCTTTCGCTGATCGTCCGCGCCGCATTACCTGCTGCCCTTTTTGCGCTTGGCGGCGTGTTGCTTCAGTACAAGCCCGAAGGCGATATGAAGGCTATTTTGATGGTCTGCGCCATCGCTTTGCTGGTGCATCCTGCGCTGGTCTGGACCTTTGGCACAGCCCTTAACCTGCCCGAAGCGGGCTTCCGGTCAGGTGTGCTGACAGCAGCCATGGCACCGGGGTTCAACGCCTATATCTTCGCCAATATGTACGGCCGCGCGCGGCGTGTAGCAGCCAGTTCGGTGCTGATCGCCACCGGCAGTTCGATCCTGACAGTTTGGCTGTGGCTGACCGTGCTGGGCTGAGGATGCAGTCACCCTCGGCTCACCGCTGGACGCCATGATGAATTCGACAATTTGGGGAGTAAGTGGTGCGGGTGAAGGGACTCGAACCCCCACGCCATAGGCGCCAGAACCTAAATCTGGTGCGTCTACCAATTCCGCCACACCCGCACTGCACCAACCGGTGCCCGCGCTGATTAGCAAACCCGTGCGACATATGCGAGAGCAAAAAACACAAGACATTAACTAGATGTTTGCATATGGTCGAACATACCTGAGGCAGGTACAACAGAAAGAGACGCCCATGAAACCGAATACGGTCGGGTGCGTTAGCGGCGAAGATCGCCGTGCGGGCCAATTTTCCCCGTATGCTGCGCTAGACACGGGTCTTGTGCAGGGCGCCCTTATTTTGACATTGGATGGTGAGATCCCGGTTGAGTATATCTCTGTCGGGGATCGGGTCATTACACGCGACAGCGGTTTTGCGAAAATCATGCATATTCAGCGCTCTACCCGGAAAGTGCGACGCATTGCGCTCGCGGCTGGGTCATTAGGCCATACGCGGCCCGAACGTGATGTGCAGCTTGCCGGGGATCAAATGGTCCTTATTCGGGATTGGCGGGCACGCGCGCTTTTCAACGCCGAACGCGCATTGGTCGCGGCGCGAACCTTGGTAGACGATGAATTCATCACCGATTTGGGTGAAGCAGAAACAACGTTGATCCAGATTTTCTGTGACGGGCCGCATATTATCTACGCCGACGGGCTTGAACTTGGCACCGCCGATGCCGCCCGTGCCCGTGGCGCAGTGCTTCACGCCGCTTAAACGTTTAATTGCCGCAGCACCTGCGGCAACAGATCTGGTAAGTCTTCTGCGATCAGCCCCGGCCCGTGGGTCAAAGCCGCTTTGGCGTGCAACCAGGTGGCCAGTGACGCGGCCTCAACCGGTGCAACCCCGCGCGCGATAAGCCCTGTGATGAACCCCGCCAACACGTCACCTGCTCCGGCGGTGGCCAGCCACGGGGTCGCGCGGTCATGGGGGGCGCGGTGGCGCCTTACCTCTCCTTCGGGCGTGGCGATGATTGTTTCCGGCCCTTTCAGCAAAACCACGCAGCCAAAACGCGCGGCTGCCTGTCGGGTCGCCTGCGCTTTGGCGTCCTGCCCCTCACCCTGAGCGGCATCTGCCAGATCAGGGGCCAGCCGCGCGAATTCCCCCATATGCGGCGTTAAGATACACCCCCTGTGAAGCCCTGCGCGCAGGTCTGTATCCTGCGCCAATAGGCTTAGCGCATCAGCGTCCAATACCACCTTGGGCGCGGCAAGGGCGGCCTTTACCAATTCGGCAGCGCGCGCCCCCAGTCCCAATCCGGGCCCGAGGCAAAGCGCGTTTATTCGGCTGTCTTTCAGTGCATCTATCAACGCCGCACCATCGGTAATGCGCTGCAGCATTATCGCCGTGACTTGCATTGCCACTTCAAGCTGCGCGGCAGGCGACACGCCTATGGTCACCGCCCCTGCGCCGATCCTGAGCGCCCCCCGCGCCGCCAACCGCGCGGCTCCGGTCCTGCCCGGACCACCAGACAAAACTAGCACATGGCCGTGCTCATATTTATGCCCCGGCTTTTTGCACAGCAGGGTGACATCAAGGGTCTCGCGGGTGATCTCTGAAATTCTCATGAAAAGGGATCTAGCAAGTGCTGCGCAAAGGTACAGCCCGAGGCCGTTTCACAACCGCCTAATTTTTAATCAATCTGCGCAAATTCTAATCGCCCCTTGGCAAATGCATCCCCTGCGCCATGTAACCCCCTGCCCGGCGCTGGACGTTACGCGGGCGGGATGCTCTGTCAAAAACCAGAGCATAATTGCGCGGGAATTGTCAGGGGAATACCATGAAAAAGATCGAAGCCATCATCAAGCCATTCAAACTCGACGAAGTCAAAGAAGCCCTTCAAGATGTGGGCGTTCAGGGTCTTAGCGTCATTGAAGTCAAAGGCTTTGGCCGTCAAAAAGGCCACACCGAACTCTATCGCGGTGCAGAATATGTCGTAGATTTCCTTCCCAAAGTGAAGGTTGAAGTGGTACTAGATGACGATCAGGTGGACGCAGCTATCGAAGCCATCGTCGACGCCGCCAAAACGGAGAAAATCGGTGACGGTAAAATTTTCGTCTCCCCTGTTGAACAGACAATCCGCATCCGTACCGGCGAATCCGGTTCAGACGCGCTTTAAAATCGGCCCCTTGGCCTAGACTACAAAATACCAAAAGGACCTACTCGATGGATACCCAGGAATTCCTGAGCAAAATCAAAGATGAAGGCATTGAATATGTCGACATCCGCTTCACTGACACCCGCGGCGCTTTGCAGCACGTTACCATCGTGAGCGATCTGGTCGACGAAGACTTCCTCGAAGAAGGCTTTATGTTCGACGGCTCCTCCATCGCTGGCTGGAAAAGCATCGAAGCCTCCGATATGAAGCTGATGCCCGATGTCAGCACCGCTTATATCGACCCCTTCTATGCCGAAACCACCATCTGCGTGCACTGCTCGATCGCTGAGCCAGACACCGGCGAAAGCTATGAGCGCGACCCGCGTGGCACCGCCGAAAAGGCCGAAGCCTACCTCAAGTCTTCCGGCATCGGTGACAACGCTTACTTTGGCCCTGAGGCCGAGTTCTTCCTTTTCGACGATGTGAAGTTCTCCAACAAAATCAACAAAGTATCCTACGAAGTTGACGCTTCCGACGGCTCGTGGAACTCCGACACCGACTATGAGATGGGCAACATGGGCCACCGCCCGGGCCTTAAGGGCGGCTACTTCCCTGTAAACCCAGTGGACGAAGCGCAAGACCTGCGGGCAGAGATGCTGTCGACCATGAAGCGCCTTGGTATGAAGGTCGACAAGCACCACCACGAGGTTGCGTCCTGCCAGCATGAGCTGGGTCTGATCTTTGGTGAGTTGACCAAGCAAGCTGACGAAATCCAGAAGTACAAATACGTGGTTCACAACGTGGCCCACGCCTATGGCAAGTCGGCCACCTTCATGCCCAAGCCAATCTTTGGCGATAACGGCTCTGGCATGCACGTCAACATGTCGATCTGGAAAGACGGCAAGCCCCTGTTCGCAGGCGACAAATACGCCGACCTCAGCCAAGAAGCGCTGTGGTTCATCGGCGGCATCTTGAGCCACGCCAAATCGCTTAACGCCTTCACCAACCCGACGACCAACAGCTACAAGCGTTTGATCCCCGGTTTCGAAGCCCCCGTTCTGCGTGCCTATTCCGCGCGTAACCGTTCGGGCTGTGTCCGTATCCCATGGACTGAAAGCCCCAAAGCCAAGCGCGTCGAGGCCCGTTTCCCCGATCCGGCGGCGAACCCCTATCTGGCATTCGCGGCCCTGTTGATGGCCGGCCTTGACGGCATCAAGAACAAGATCGATCCCGGCGAGGCGATGGACAAGAACCTCTATGACCTGCCCGCAGAAGAGCTGGCAGACATCCCAACAGTGGCGGGTTCGCTGCGCGAAGCGCTGGACGAGTTGTCCAAGGACATGGACTACCTGCTGGCCGGTGACGTGTTCACCCGCGACCAGATTGATGGCTATATCGCGCTGAAGACGGAAGAGGTTCTGAAATTCGAACAGACCCCGCACCCGGTTGAATTTGGCATGTACTACAGCTGCTAATTTTTTCGCCCCACTGGGGCAGTTAGCTGGAATTTGAAAGGGCGCGGGTCACACCGCGCCCTTTTGCATTTACGAACGTGGAACACAGGGTGCCCCACCGCGTTACCTTGGCAGTGCAGCGCGATAAGGGGTGCGTATTATGGCTGACGACTCAACGGCCCTTACGGATGTTGTTGAAGAGCTCGAAGACGCCTCCCAAGGAACAGATACCGTCAAGGTCGGTCATCTGATCGACGCGCTGGACCAGCGTGGATACGGCGCGGCCCTTGCTGTGCTTCCGCTGATGGAGCTGACCCCGCTCGGCGGTATCCCCGGTTTTCCTACCATGCTGGCACTTTTGGTGGCGATTCTCGTTCTACGCATGTTCATGGGCTATGAGCATTTTTGGGCCCCTGATTGGCTGCGAAACCGAAGCCTGAAATCCAAAAAGGTTTTGAAATCGGTTGAGTGGCTAAAGCCCATCTCAGAATGGATCGACGAAAAGCTGCACACCCGACTTGCCCCCCTTACCGGCCCCACGGGCCGAAAAGCGGCCAGCATCTTGATCCTTTGCCTGTGCATTGCGGTGCTCCCACTTGAGGTCGTGCCCTTCGCAACATCCGTGCCGATGGTCACCATCTCAATCTTCGGACTGGCGCTGCTTTATCATGATGGTTTGCTGATGCTGTTGGGTTTTACCGCCACTGGCATTGCGGGTTTTGCAGGGGCGACCCTGCTTCTTGGCGGCTAATCCTCTCGCGCGCCCTATCTTCGCCATAAATCAGCCACAGCGTTTAACCAATATCTAACAAAACCCTGCAGAGGACGCAGTTACGATGGCGATTTCCACGACCACATTTAACGAGCGGCTAATACGGCTCGAAGACCGCGCCAAGAAAGATCACAGCAAGCGACGCGGTGCAAAGCGCGGGCGCAACAGTTTGGTGGTATTGGTCGCGATCGGTGTGCTGGTGGCAGGGGCAAGCATCGCACAGGAAAGCATGCCGCAGTTTCGCGTATGGGCCGGGGCTGCCCTTGAACATGTCAGCGCGCTGTTGCCCAGATAACGGAAAAAGATTTTCATCCTCATCGATCAACTCAGTTGAACCGGTGTCCAATTGGGCTAACCTTTGCCTCGTACACAGACGCAGAGGGTCAAACTCATGATTAAATCACTTTTCACCACCACCGCGGCCATCTGCACGTTCATGGCAGCTCCTACCTTGGCCGCGCAGTGCGGGAACACGGCCAATGGCTTTGATGCATGGAAGGGCGCCTTTGCCCAAGAGGCCCGCGCCGCCGGCGTTGGCCAATCCGGCCTGAATGCATTGGCAAGCGCGCGCTATGCCAACGGAACCATTGCCGCAGACCGCAATCAGAAGTCCTTTAAATACTCATTGTCCAGGTTCATGCAGGTGCGTGGCGCGGATACGATTGTATCCCAAGGCCGCAAGCGCAAAGCCCGCAACGCTGGCTTTTACAACGCGCTCGAGCAGCGCTACGGCGTCCCTGCCGGCGTTCTTCTGGCGATCCATGGCATGGAAACGGGCTTTGGTGGATTCATGGGCGACAGCGCGGTTGTCTCGGCCATCACGACCCTGGCCTATGACTGCCGCCGTTCCGACTTTTTCGTGCCCCATGCCATTGGCGCTTTGAAATTGGTTGATCAAGGCGCCATCACGCCCAGCACCAAGGGCGCGAAACACGGCGAGCTTGGCCATACGCAGTTTCTGCCCGGTAACGCGCTGAGCTACGGCGTTGACGGCAATGGGGATGGGCGTGTGGACTTTTACAGCGAAACCGATGCACTCGCCTCCACCGCCAACTTTCTGCGCCAGAAAGGCTGGCAGCCCGGTGCTGGTTATCAAGAAGGTCAACCAAATTTCCGTGTCATTCAGGCGTGGAACGCAGCGGGCGTCTACCAAAAGGCCATCGCGATCATGGCAGGCCGCATCGACGGCTGAACGACTTAATCTTTGTTAAACGGCGGCGCGTCCCACGGGGCGCGCCGTTTGCGTTTGTCCACCCCGCTATGCCCTTAGGTGCATTTAATCGCCGCAGACCAAGAGGTTCCCGGCATTCTTTTGAGTTTCGGGGGGAACCGCCAGCAGCGTCAGCCGTTGGGCTGTAGATGATATATTTGGCGAAGACGAATGGAGGGACCCATGCACGGAATTTTCTACCTTATCGGCCTGATCGTGGTCGTTCTCGCGATCCTGAATCTCGTATTTTAATGGAGGTCACCATGCCCGAAGACAAGAATACACAGACACAAAGCAGCACCGCTAAACAGCAAGCGACAGCCGCAAAAGACAAAGCCGCCGCCGCTGCAAGCAGTGCGACCGAAACAGCCAAAGCGCAGGCCCGTGACTTGGCCGACACTGTTTCGACCGAAGCCACCAACTATGCGTATCAAGCGCGCGACACGGCTGCGGATGAAGTTAAAGGCGTGGCCTCTGCTCTGCGCACAGCCGCAGACGAGTTGCGCAGCGGCTCCCCTCAGGAGCGTAGCTTTAGCCAACTCGCCGATGGTTTGGCCGATGTGTCAGAAACCATGCGCGATAAAGACCTCGGCGAAGTGGTGGGTGACCTGAACGGGTTCGCCAAGCGCAATCCACTGGTCTTCCTGGGCGGTGCAGCCCTTCTGGGCTTTGTGGCTACCCGTTTTGCCAAAGCCTCAAGCGATCGGCCAGCTGGTGGATACGGCGGGTCCGGCGTTGAGTATGACGATGACGACCGTATTGACCGGCCCATGCCCGGCACGCCGCCGACTGGTGCCGCAAGCACCGTTCCTAGCCGTGCAACCGCCCAACCTGCCGCGCCTACAGTCGTAACAGGAGATAAGGTATGACCACCGATAGCAATAAATCTGCCGGGAGCCTGCTGACTGAAGCGCTCTCACACGTAAGCTCGCTGATGCGCAAAGAGGTCGATTTGGCCCGCGCAGAAGTGAACGAAAATCTGCGGCACGCAGGCGTTGCCATTGGTTTGATCGTCGGCGCAGTCGTCGTCGCTCTGACAGCGTTGAATGTGCTGAGTGCCGCCCTCGTCGCCGCGCTGACCGAGGCTGGCATCCCCGCTGGCTGGTCCGCTGTGATTGTCGGCGTGCTGCTTGCGATCGTTGCTTATGTGATGGTCCAGAAAGGCACAAGCGACCTGAAACTGAGCAGCCTTGCGCCTACCCGTACAGCCAAAAACGTCAAGCGTGACGCACAGACCATGAAGGAGGTTTACGATGACAAATGACTCCAGAGATCCCGAAGAAATTGAACGCGAAATCGAACGGGAGCGCGCCGGTTTGGCCAATACGCTGGACGATCTGCAAGACCGCTTTTCGGTCGAAGGCATCGCGCGCCAGTTCTCGGACCAGTTCCGCGAGCACGGTGGCGACTGGGGCCGTTCGGTCTCTGACGCGGCCAAACGCAACCCGGTGGCTCTGGCCCTGACTGGCGCTGGCCTTGCATGGTTGGTCTTTGGCAGCGGCAACACCCGCGACAACCGTGGCTATGAGGGTCTTGATCGTGAGCGCGCGCACCCCGTGCCGGTTCCCGTGACAAACACCGACAACCGCCCCGCCGTGCGCGACGCCCGCCGTTCTTCTGCCCCTGCAAGCGCCTATGCATCCAGCTATGGCTCTGAGCGCAACGCAACTGACAACGTGCCCGCATGGGCCCGCGACGTACACCACGATGATGATGACGATGGTCGGGGCTTGGGTGATCGTGCCCGCTCTGCCGCTGGTAGCGTCAAAGGCGCTGCAGGCTCTGCGGCAAGTGGTGTCTCGGGTGCTGCAAGCTCTGCCGCTGGTGGCGTGAAGGGTGCTGCAAGTTCGGTTTCGGATCGTGCCCGCTCTGCCGGGTCCTCCGTTGCGAGCGGCGCGCGCTATGCACGTGATCGCGCATCTTACGGTGCAAGCTCTGCTGTCGACAGTGTGCGCAGCACAGCCAGCGGTGCCGCGAACAGCGTCCGCGACGGTGCCAGCGCTGCCAATGAGCGTGCACATGCGCTGCGGGATCGCCTGTCCGAAGGCACTGAGCAGATGAGCGCAGAAGCCCGTGAGCGGATCGTTATGGCCCGTGCCCGTGCAGTAGACGCTTGGGACGCTGGTGGTCGCTATGCCCGTCAGGGTCGCGAGCGCGCCTCCGACATGTTTGAAGAGCATCCCTTGGTCGCTGGTGCATTGGCGCTGGCTGTTGGTGCCGCCTTCGGCGCCGCCCTGCCCCGCAGCCGCACCGAAGACAACTATATGGGCGAACATAGCGACGCCCTCTTTAGCGAAGCCGAGCGTATCTACGCGGATGAGCGCGAAAAGCTTGGTAAAGTGGCCAAGGCCGCGACAGATGAAGCTGGCAAAGTTTTGAAAGAGACCAAAGCCAACGCCGATGCCGCAGCCGACGAAGAAACCGCCGCGGATGCCGCGGTGAAAAAGGCCAAAGAAAGCGGCCAACGCGTGGCCGATGCAGCGAAAGACGAAGCTGATAAGCAAAAGCTGGGCGACGTGAAAAGCTAATCCACTCACAGCCCGTCCCCTACTTTGGGGGCGGGCACTTTTTTTGATAAATTCTAAAAAGACAGAGGTACACCTATGGCGCGCGGACGTGGAGCGGAGACGCCGATTGAGATACCGGCCCCCGGATGGAAAGATATTTTATTCCGGGTTAAGGACGAGATCGCGACCGACCATGTGTCATTGGTTGCCGCTGGCGTGGCGTTTTACGCGCTCTTGGCGATTTTTCCCGCCGTTACCGCGCTTATGGCACTTGCTGGTTTGGTGATGGAGCCCGCGCAGGTTACCGAACAGCTAGAAGCGATTACCCGGCTTATCCCCGAAGAAGCCGCTACAATCATCCTGGATCAGGCCATCGCCGTGACAGGGTCCGAAGAAACCGGTCTCGGCTGGGCCTTTCTGATTGGTGTCGGGCTTGCGCTCTACTCAGCTTCGAAAGGTGTGGGTAGTCTGATGGAAGGTCTCAACGTCGCCTACGACGAGGATGAGACCCGCGGCTTCGTTACCAAATTGATCTGGACCCTTGGCCTTACCCTCATGCTTGTTGGCGTGCTGCTCCTAGGCCTCGGCGCGACATTGGCTGTACCTGCCGTCGTTAGCTTTCTCGCGCTGCCTGACTGGTTCGAAACTCTTTTGACCTACGGCAGCTGGGTGCTTTTGGCTGCCCTCACGGTCCTCGCTCTGGCCGTCCTTTACCGCTACGGTCCGGCGCGCGACAATGCCGAGTGGAAATGGCTGACCCCCGGCTCTGTCATCGCCTGCGTACTTTGGATCGTCGCGTCGGTCGGGTTCTCGATCTATGTTAGCAACTTCGGCAGCTATAACGAAAGTTTTGGCAGCATGGCCGGGGCGATCATTCTGCTGATGTGGCTTTGGATCTCGGCCTTTATCGTTCTCTTGGGCGCAGAGTTTAACTCTGAGATGGAGGCCCAGACCCGTAAAGACAGCACCACCGGACCGGATGAGCCGATGGGTGAGCGCGACGCGGTCAAGGCCGACAAACTAGGGCGCGCGAAGGGTAAATAGGAGAGAGATACCATGGCACCGCGCGCACTCTGGAAAGGACAGCTTCGCCTTTCGCTTGTATCGATCCCGGTCGAGATATTCTCGGCCACAAAAACCAGTTCAAAGGTCTCTTTCCGCCAAATTCATAAACCCTCGGGCAAACGCATCCGTTATGAGAAATCAGTTCCCGGCATCGGGCCGATAAAGGCCGAAGACATCGTGAAGGGGTACGAAGTTGGCAGTGACGAATATATCCTGCTAGACCCCGATGAAGTGGATCAGATCAAGCTTGAGACGAAGAAGACGTTCGAATTGGTACAATTCGTCGATGCCTGCGAGATTTCCCCACTCTACTTCGACAAGCCCTATTACATCACCGCCTCAGATGATTTGGCCCAAGACGCTTACCGCGTTGTGCGCGACGCGCTGCGCCAAGCAAACAAGGTGGGGTTGGGCCAGGTTACCATGCGCGGCAAAGAATACCTCGCTTGCGTTAAACCCTGCGGTGACGGCCTGTTGATGGAGACGCTGCACTACGCTGATGAGCTGCGCGAAGCGGATGAGATTTTTACCGATATTGAGGATGACAAGACCGACAAGGAACTGCTCGAAGTTGCCACCTCGCTCATCGACAAGAAGTCCGCGCCCTTCGACGCTTCCGCCTATACCGACAAATACGCCGAAGCGATGCAAAAGCTTTTGGACGCCAAGGTGAAAAACAAAAAAACACCGCGCGTGCAGACCGGCGATGATGGCCCCGCTGAGGGCGAGAACGTCATCGACCTGATGAGCGCGCTGAAAGAGAGCCTGAAAGACGCGGGCGGCGCGAAGTCTGGGTCCAAGAAGAAGGCACCGCGCAAAAAGGCCTCGTGATGGCAAAACCTGCAGACAAGCTCGCCAGTTACAACGCCAAACGTGATTTCGAGGCGACCGCCGAACCACGTGGCCAGATTGGCGCGGGCGCAGGGCAAAGTTTTGTCGTCCAAAAGCATGACGCCACTCGGCTACATTACGACTTTCGCCTTGAGTGGGAGGGGGTGCTGCTCAGTTGGGCGGTCACGAAAGGCCCCTCCCTCGACCCGCAGCAAAAGCGCCTTGCCGTGCGGACAGAGGATCATCCGCTTGACTATGGCGGGTTCGAGGGGACCATTCCGAAGGGCCAATATGGCGGCGGCACGGTGATGCTGTGGGACCATGGCACTTGGATGCCCCAAGGTGATGTCACCAAAGGATTGAACGACGGCAAGCTAAAGTTCACGCTGCAAGGCCAGCATATGCAGGGCGGCTGGACGTTGGTGCGTATGCGCGGCCGTGAAAAGCGCGAAAACTGGTTATTGGTCAAAGAACGCGACGACTACGCGACCGATCAGCCCGACGGACTAACTAAGGGCACCGCGCGGTCGATCACGACGGGCCGCACGATGTCCGAGATCGCCAAAGATGCACCCGCGAAGAAGGTTACTGATGCGCGTCCTACGCGGAAAGGCAAAAATCCTGCTTTCGTTAAACCGCAACTTGCCACTCTGGTCAGTGACGCGCCTGAGGGCGAGGGTTGGATGCATGAGACGAAGTTTGACGGCTATCGCTGTCTGGTTTCCCTCGGCAAGACAGGTGCGCGGCTCTATACCCGCACGGGCAAGGATTGGACCGACAAGTTCGGTGCACTTGGCCGTGCCTTCGACGTGCTGCCCTGTGACAGCGCGCTGCTGGATGGCGAAGTCATGGCGGCCAAGATTAAAGGTTCGGCTTTTTCCTCGCTGCAACGCGCATTGAAGGAAGGGCATCCGTTGGTGTTTTATGCATTCGATCTGTTGTCGCTCGATCGCGAAGATTTCCGCGACACCCCACAAGAAGACCGCCGCGCACGACTGGCAAAACTGCTCTCTGGCGTGCCCGCAGGTGGGGCGCTGCGCCTGAGCGAACATGTGGTCGGCCACGGCCCCGAAGTTTTCAAACGCGCCTGCGAGGCCGGGGCCGAGGGGATCATCAGCAAGCGCATCGACGCGCCCTATTCCGGCAGACGCAGCAAAAACTGGCTCAAGGTCAAATGCACCAGGCGGCAGGAATTCGTCATCATCGGTTATTCCCCTTCCGACAAGAAGGGCCGCGCCTTTGCCTCGCTGTTGCTTGGCAGCCATGAAGGGGGCGAATTGCGCTATAAGGGTCGCGTCGGCACTGGGTTCTCGGCAGAGGCAATGGACGACCTCTCTCGCGCCATGACCGCCCGCAAAACCCCGCCCGCGAGTGACGTTCCGCCCGAGGTCGCCCGCGATGCCAAATGGGTCCGCGCCGATCTGGTGGCGGAGGTGGATTTCACCGAATTCACCGACGATGGTGTGATCCGGCACGGCAGTTTTTTGGGGCTGCGTCACGACAAGGAGGCAGCCCAAGTGACTGTGGAAGAACCGCTAGAGGAGCCTGAGATGGGTGACGACAGCAAGGTCGGCGGCGTTCAAATCAGCAACGCCGACCGCAAAGTTTTCCCCGATGCGGGCTGCACCAAGGGCGATGTGGCACGGCATTACGAGCGCGTTGGCCCCCGCATGATCGAACTGATCGGCCACCGCCCACTGTCGCTGTTCCGCTGCCCTTCGGGGATCGACGGGCAATGTTTCTTTCAAAAGCACGACAGCGGCGGGATGCCCGATGCGCTGTCACGGGTCTCGATCGAAGAAAGTGACGGCGACGCAGCGGATTACCTCTATGCCACGCGGCCGGACAGCCTGATTGCCGCGGCGCAGATGGGCAGTTTGGAGTATCACATCTGGGGCGCCCGGGTGGACCGGTTGGACCGCCCCGACCGGCTAGTCTTTGACCTTGATCCAGATGAGGGGTTGGACTGGCCCGATGTGAGCGCCGCGGCTTTTGAGCTGCGCGATGCGCTGGCCGCGCTCGGCTTGCAATCGGGGGCTATCGTGACTGGGGGCAAGGGTGTGCACGTCTGGCTGTCTTTGCGCCGTACACGCGGCTGGGACACGGTCAAGCTCTTCTCCAAGACCTTCGCTCATGTCATGGCCGCGCAAAATCCTGAACGTTATGTCGCGACCATGTCCAAGGCCAAGCGCAAGGGCCGCATCTTCATCGACTGGCTGCGCAACGAACGCGGGGCCACGGCCATCGCGCCCTATTCCCTCCGCGCCCGCCTCGGTGCGCCGGTGGCCGTACCGGTGACTTGGGAGGAGTTAGAGAAACTCGACAGCGCCAATGGCTTCCGCATGGGCGATATGGCCGCGCGGCTGGATCAGCCCTGCCCGGCACTGGCGGTGCAAAACGATTTGCAATCGCTGACCGATGGGGTGATCGAGAAGTTGCAGACTTGGTCTGAGGGCTAAGGGCTACTCAGCCGGAAGCCCCGCGAAATAGTCCGCCAAGGCTGCGATATCCGCATCACTCAAATCCTGCGCGGCCTTGCGCATCAAATGCGCCCGCGCCCCACCACCGCGATGCCCGTCGCGCCAAAGTTTGAGTTGTGCCGCCAGATAGTCGCGGCTTTGCCCAGTCAGCAGTGGTGCGATGGGCGCATCGGCCTGCCGTCCCGGACCGTGACAGACGGTGCAGGCAGGCACATGGCCAGTGCCACGTTGCGCCAGCAGCGCGCCGGGGGTTGTGGCCTCGGGCGCAGGTTCAGACTGCTGCCGTGGACCTTTGGAAGAACCGAACGTCTGCGCCAAGGTGGCGATCTCGCTGTCGCTCAGCGCCATCGCCGCCTCTCGCATGATCCCGCTGGGCCGCTGACCGCTACGGTACTGACGCAGCGCCTCTGCAATTTGGCCGGGGGTCAGCAGGTCAAGCCGGGGGATGTAGCTGTTGCCGCTCTCACCACTTTCGCCATGACACTCTGCGCAACTTGCCCGGCCACGCCCTTCACCCGCCAGCGCCACCTGCCCCGCCGCGTCAGGCAGCGCGTTCAGGTAGGCCACGACCGACCAAACTTCATCGTCGCGATCCTTGGCGGGCCAATGCGGCATGCCAGTCATTTTCACGCCTTCGTCGATGATCCAAAACATCTCACCGGGCGTCCAATCGGTGATGGTGCTGATATGCGGCGGCGTCGGTTCCATCGCCTGAGCCGTGGCGCTTTGCGGCTGGCCGGGGAGCGCATGGCAGAAGGCGCAGCCGGATTTGAAATGCAGCGCCCCAAGTGTCACGCGATCCGGCGCGCTAAGGTCATCTGGCACCTCCTTTGGCCCCGGCGCGCGCAGTTTGACCGACTGCTTGAAGGTCGTGTGCATTAGCCAGGTCACCCCCCACATATGCCCCTCACGAGCCGAGACGTTGTAGAGCCCGATTGTCACGATCAAGACCGCCACCATGGACCCGCCAGCCGCCACTGCGGCGAGGGTTTGAACCACCCGCTTCATGCCGTTTCCCTTTTGTCTTCCAGCGCCCTAGCGACCAACGCCAATCCTGCGACCAGATAAATTGGCGTGCCGATCCCCAACATCAAAAGCCCCCCCAACTGCTGCGCGTCCAAATCCGGCGCACGGCCACAGATCGCAGCATAGAGGTCACGCGGGGCAAGGATAATCAGCGCGCCCAGCAGCGTCATATGCATGGAGGTCAGCAGCAGCCCGCCTGCCCCCGCCAGCGGCTCGCCGCGCAGGCACCCGGCCCAGACCAGCAACCCGGCCAAAGCGAAACTTAGCTGTTCAAGCACCAACCCCGGCCATCCGCCATCGGCCCAGCCGTGCAACGCGGGCAGATGCCATCCCCAGACCACGACAAACTCAGCCACCGCGCCCAAAAGCGGCGACAGGGCGAATACCGCAGTTACCTTGGGAAAGCCCAACACCAGCAGCGGCGCCACCACAGCCACCAGCCCCATATGCCGCAGCATGTGATGCGGGAAATCCGCGCCAAGCCATTGCCCCAGCGGCAAAAGCCAGAGCACCGCCAGCAGAGCAAGCCCGGCATATCCCAGCCCCACCCTCATCCACAGCCGCCGATCAGCAGCACCGGCAGGGAGACATAGACCACCCCGATGAAAGAGATCACCGCCAACAAAAACGCCGCATGGCCGAGGAACTGGTGGCGGTCTTCGCTTGTGCCCGCGTCATTCTCCCATTCCCGGTCGCGCCGCAAATCCCATTGCCGCCATGCCCCCCACGCCAGCCAGAGGATCAGCGTCAATGCAAAAACCGTGCCGATGCCGATGCCCAGCCGGAGCAGCGCCACCGCCCCGGTCCCGCCCTTGGCACAGACCAGCGCGGTCGCCCCGTAAGAAGTCACGAAATGCACCGCCCAGATCAGCGGGCTGAAGGTGATCCGCCACAGGCTCAGCGCCTCGGCGCGGAACTCATGGGCGTCTTCTTCGTCGCGGATGTCGCTCATGTCAGCCACCCCGGCGCGAGGCCCAAGATCGCGGCGGTCACCAGCGCTTTGACAGCCATGAAATGCCAATAAAGGGTGACATTGCGCAGGTCCGCGTCGTGGCGCGGGGTCAGCTTGCCAAAGACGCTCCCGGCCAAGCAATACCCCTGCATCAACACGCCCGCGCTCAGATGCGCCACCAGCCAGACCATCAGCGCCCAAAGGATCGCGGGGTAGACATGGGAAGTCGGGTCCAGTTCGCGCACGGCGGCCCAAGCGGCCACGCCTGCCACCACAGCGGCCAAGGGCGCCAAGACCAGCGCCACGCGGGCAAGCGCGACGTTCCCGCGCACATTCGCCTCGCGCGCCGCAAGCGTCAGCGCCCAAGCGGCCACGCCCGCCAGCGCTGCCAACACGACCCAATGGCCCATGGGATGCAGCGCCCCCTCGGGCGGGAAATCAGGCCGTGCGGTCCAGTAGAAAAAGAACCCGAAAACCACGCTGGCAAAGGCCGTGGCATCGCCCAACATGGTGATCCACATAGCCCACCAGCCTACGGAGTCGGGCCCAGAAGCATAGGTCGGCAGGCGCAGGCCAAGCCCCGCATCGCGCATCTCTTCCTTCGGAGGGCGAGCGGTACTGGTCCATAGCCAATACATGATGCAGACGACGGCGAAGGCCCCGCAGATGATGGCGGGTGTGTAGATGTGGAAGGTCGGAAAGATGAACGCGCCGCCGGTGAAACCCGCAGCGAGAATTGTGATCCACGCAGGTCCGGTGACACGCTGCACATGCAAGGGCTTGGCGTCGATCACGCTGGTCACGATGGTCTCACGCTGGTGATCAGGCGCATCGGGCAGATAGTAGCGGCCCGCGTCCATCCGCTCGACCAATTGCGGCTGATCCCACAGCGGATAGCGCGAGGTCACATGCGGGACCGAGCGCACGCCCCATGCTTCCTCTGGCACTTCATGGGAGAACTCAAGCGTGCCCGCGCCCCACGGATTGCGCGGGATCTCACCTTGTGCCCTTTTTGGGCGCAGCAGGTCGTAAAGGAACACGGCAAAGCCCGCCGCGATGATGAAAGCCCCCAGCGTCGAGATCAGGTTAAGCCAGCCCCAGCCGGAACTTTCGGGGTACGTAAACACCCGCCGCGGCATGCCCATCAACCCGGTTAGGTGCATCGGCAGAAAGGTAATGTTGAAGCCCGAGAAGATCAGCCAGAACGCCCAGAGGCCCAAGCGTTCGCTGAGCAGTTTCTTGGCGATGAAAGGATAGAAATAATAGACCCCCGCGATCACTGGGAAGACCATACCGCCGAAAAGCGTGTAATGCAGATGTGCCACGATGAAATAGGTGTCATGCACCTGCCAATTGAACGGCACGATGGCCAGCATCACGCCCGTTAGCCCGCCTGCTACAAATATTGCCAGAGCGCCGGCGATCCAAAGCATCGGCAGTGTCAGCTTCACCCGTCCCACCATCAGTGTGGCGACAAAGGCGAAGATCTGGATGCCTGTGGGGATCACCACCGCCTCAGACGCCGCCGAGAAGAAGCCCAGGCTAATCTGCGGCAGCCCAGTGGTGAACATGTGGTGCACCCAAAGACCGAAGCTAAGAAACCCGGTGCCGACAGCACTGAGCACGATCCAAGAATAGCCCACGATGGGCCGCTGCGCGACGGTGGGCACGATCATCGCGGCGATGGCAATGGAGGGCAGGAAGACGATATAAACCTCCGGATGCCCGAAGATCCAAAAGAGGTGCTGCCACAGGATCGGATCACCGCCGCGCGTGGGGTCAAAGAACGGCCAATCAAAGGAACGCTCCAGCTCGAAGAGGAAATCCCCAGCGATAAGCGGCGGGAAGGCGAACAGGATCATGCCCCCCACCACCAGCACATACCACGCGTAGAGCGGCATGATGTTGACCCGCATCCCCGGCGGACGACATTTTAAAGCGCCGACGATCAACTCAACCGCCGCGGCGATGGAGGCGACTTCGATGAAGCTCAGCCCCAAAAGCCATACATCGGGGCCGATCCCCTCTTCTTTGGTGGCAAGCGGCGGGTACATGAACCAGCCCGCCTTGGGCGCGGCATCAAACAGCAATGAGCCCAAAACGAAACAGCCGCCAATCAGGAAACACCAATACCCATACGCAGATAGCCGGGGAAACGGCATGTCTCGCGCGCCGAGGAAGGCGGGCAGCAACAGGATCGAGATTGCCTCGAACATCGGCACGGCGAAAAGAAACATCATCGCCGAGCCGTGCATGGTGAAGAACTGGTTAAACCGATCCGCGTCCAAAAAGGTCAAGTCTGGAAAGGCCAGTTGCACCCGCATCAAGAGCGCCAGAACGCCTGCGATCAGCATGAAGGCCAGCGCCGTCAGCGCATACCATTTGCCCACTTCGGAGTTATTGACGGCAGTGACATAGCGCCAGCCTTCCGGCGTCTTCCACACCGCGCGCAACTCCTCGGCGCCGCGCTGTTGCTCGGCTTCTGATACCGGTTTGGCCAGCGCCTCTTCGCTTGGCGGATACGGCCCTTCGGCCACGGGGAGCGTTGCGGGTTTTATCATGTCAGCCCCTTGAGATAAGCAACCAGCGCGCGCAGGTCCTCGGGCGCGATGTGGTCATAGCTTGGCATGGCGACCTCGGGTTTCAGGCTTTCAGTATGGGCGATGAACCGGGCGAAGTCCTCTTCGCTGCCGTTCAGAATGCCAGCGCCGATGCTTTTTCGGCTGCCAACATGGGTCAGATCCGGCCCTACCTGCCCCACCGCCCGCGTGCCGCGCACGCTATGGCAAGCGCCGCAGCCCTCGCGGGCAAAGACCTGCGCCCCACGAACGGCCTCTCCACTGGCGGGCGCGGCGGCTGCCTCGGCCTCAGCAGTCAACCACTCGGCAAAGTCTTCGGGTGTCATCACCACCGTCTCGAATGCCATCAATGCATGGGACGCGCCGCAGAATTCGGCGCATTGCCCCCGGTAAACGCCCGGCTCTTCGGGCAGGAACGACAGATAGGTTTCGCGCCCCGGTATCATATCAACTTTGCCGCCAAGGGCGGGCACCCAAAAGGCATGGATCACCTTATGCGCGTTCAGCACCAGCCCGGTGCGCCGTCCCGTAGGCAGCCGCAACTCATTGGCCGAGGTCACGCGGCTGCCGTCGGGCAGTTCGTAGTCCACGCGCCACCACCATTGCTCGGCGGTGATATGGACTTTGAGGCCCTCTTCCGCGTCGCGTTGGGGTTCCATCATCGGCAGGCTGTAGGTCAGCAAGGCGCCCAGTAGGATCACCGGGAAAATCACCCCGCCGCCGACGATCAGCATCTCCCCCCAGCGGCGCGGCATCTCGCGCGGCTCCACGCGGGTCACATAGACAAAGATCGCCCCCAGCGTGAACCAAAGCAGCACCGCCCCGCCGAACATCACCCAGATGAGCGACAGCACATCCTGCGCGTCGCGCCCGGCGGGGTTTAGAACAGATTGCCGCCCTTCGCAGGCCGAAAGCGCCAGCAGGCTCAGACAGATCAGCATCAGGCGCATGGTGTTGGTTCCGTCATCCTGTTCAAGCGTAACGCAGAATTCGCGTCAGAGTGGCACAGACAGCCGCGGTAGAATAGGGCCGCCATAGGCAAAACTGGCCGCAGAAACCCGCGGCCAGAAGATTTTTACTGGCCGAGGGCCTGACCCAGATCAGCACCGAGGTCTTCGACATCCTCGATCCCGACCGACAGCCGCAGCAGCCCTTCGGGGATGCCGGTGTGCGGCTCAATCGTGTGGCGATGCTCGACAAGGCTTTCGACCCCGCCGAGCGAGGTGGCGCGGTGGAAAAGCTGCAACCGCCCCGCCGCTTTCAGCGCCGCTTCGGCCCCGCCTTTGACGACAAAGGACAACAGCCCGCCAAACCCGCCGCTCATTTGCTGCGCGGCTAGGGCATGGCCGGGATGGACCGGCAGGCCGGGGTACATAACCTGTTCCACCTGCGGGTGGTCCACTAAAAACTCTGCCAAGATCATAGCGTTACGCGACATTTCGCGCATCCTGAGCGGAAGGGTGCGCATCCCGCGGGCCAGCAACCATGCCTCCATCGGGCCGATTACAGCGCCCGCCTCGTTGCGGTCATCGCGGATCATCTGCCAGCGCGCCGCGCCCGCGTTATTGGTGGCCAAAGACCCGGCCAAAACGTCGGAATGGCCGTTAATCCCTTTGGTCGCCGAATGCATGACAATATCCGCGCCATGCTCCAGCGGGTGGCTCAGCACCGGAGAGGCCGCGGTGCTGTCGACGACCAGCGTCGCACCCACCTCATGCGCGGCGGCGGCGGCCCCGGCGATATCGGTGATCCGCAGCCATGGGTTCGAGGGGGTTTCGATCAAGCACAGGTCAGGCTTCTCGGCACGGCAAAGCGCGTCGAAGGCGTCAAGGTCGCTCGCATCCACCTCATGCAGCGCAATTTGCCGACGGGTGCAGAAATCACGGATCCATTTGGTTGTGCCCCAATAAATTTGGCTCTGCACCACCACACTCGCGCCATTGGGCACGGTGCGAAACACCGCCGCGATGGCCGCCATGCCCGAGGGGAAGATCAGCGTCTCTTCGGCCCCTTCGAGCGCGTTCAAGATACGCTCGGCCACGCGGGTGTTCTCGTTATGCGAGCGTAGGTAGACATTGGCGGGGTTCACCAGATCGTAATTCTCGTCCCGCAGATAGGTGGTGGCGAATTGCACCGGCGGCACAACCCCACCGGAAGCTGGATCGACGGCCCCGGCGGCCTGGGCCGCGATGGTGGCAGGGTGCAGGTTTGGTTTGGGGGGCTGGGCCAAGGTTGTTCTCCGACAGGTGTTTCGCTCAAGTCGTATACAAAGCAACAAGGCGGGGCAAATGCGATCACGCAGAATGCTTTCCCGTCACGCTTGGGTGAGCGTGCCGCCTCGCCCCTTGATCAGACCGCTGAACATGTCACCTTTACGGCAAGCAAATTGGAGAGCCACATGGCCATCGAACGCATTACCTTCCCCGGCCCAGATGGCACGGAACTGTCCGCACGGCTGGACATGCCCGAGGGGCCGCATCTGGCGACTGCCCTTTTCGCGCATTGTTTTACCTGCGGCAAAGACATCCCCGCCGCGCGGCGCATCGCGGGGCGTCTGGCGGCGATGGGGATCGCGGTGCTGCGGTTTGATTTCACCGGGCTGGGGCATTCGGGCGGCGAGTTTGAGAACACGTCGTTTTCTTCCAATGTTGATGACCTGATCGCCGCTTGCAGCTACCTTTCCAGCCGCGACATGGCCCCGGCGCTGCTGATCGGTCATTCACTCGGCGGGGCGGCGGTGCTGAAAGCGGCCGCGCAACTGTCGCATGTCAAAGCAGTCGCCACGCTCGGCGCGCCCTTTGATCCGGCCCATGTGACCCATAATTTCGCCGAAAGCCTGCCTGAGATTTCGGCCGAGGGCAGCGCCGAGGTGAACCTTGGCGGGCGGCCCTTTACCATCAGCCAGGGCTTTATCGAGGACGTCCAAGGGGCCACCCTGGCCCCGGATATTGCCAAGCTGAAAGCCGCGTTGCTGGTGCTCCACGCCCCACGCGATGAGATCGTCAGCATCGACAACGCGAGCCAGATTTTCTTGGCCGCGAAACACCCCAAAAGCTTTGTTACGCTGGACGATGCCGACCACCTCATCACCCGCGCAGGCGACGCGGAATATGCAGCCGAGATCATCGCCACTTGGGCCGACCGTTATATGGCGCTGAAATCGCCCGCCCCGCCCCCCGGTGCGCCCGAAGGGATCGTGCGGGTAAGCGAAGCCGACCCCGATGGCTTCTTGCAGGATGTGAATGCGGGGCCGCATCACCACGCGCTGGCGGATGAGCCGCTGGCCTATGGCGGCACCAATCGCGGCATGTCGCCCTATGGATTTTTGTCGGCGGGGCTTGGCGCCTGCACGTCGATGACGATCCGCATGTATGCGCGGCGCAAGGGTTGGCCGCTGACGGGCGTGCGCGTGGATGTCTGCCACGACAAGGTCCACGCGCAGGATGCGGGGGCTGGTGCGGCGGAGAAGATCGACACATGGCGGCGGCGTATCCGGCTGGAAGGGGATTTAAGCGAGGAACAGCGGCAGCGGTTGCTGGAGATTGCGGATAAATGCCCAGTGCACCGAACGTTAGAGAGGAGTTCGACGGTACTAACCGAACTCCTCTAGGTACGGTGACTTTATCAACCCAACCCGGAATCAAGCCGCAGGCGCCGGGCCATCGCCTGCCCGCCCGGACGGGTAGGCGATTTGGTAAGGCTGGGTGCATGTCTGCTAAGTCATCCCAAGGCTGCACCGTAAAGTGGCACGAGGCCACGTTTGGATCGCCAACCCACGGGCAGGCGCTGGCCCTCACCACCCCATAACCCCCTCACACTTGTCCTTAACCCCAAGTCAGTCTATGCCGCCCCTGACCCTTCCCCTGTCCCGAAAAGGTGCGCGCATGATCTCCCGCTACTCCCGTCCCGATATGGTTGCCGTCTGGTCGCCGGAAACGAAATTCCGCATCTGGTTCGAGATCGAGGCCCACGCCTGCGACGCGATGGCCGATCTGGGTACGATCCCGCGCGAGAATGCCGAAGCCGTGTGGAAAGCCAAGGACGTGGAATTTGACGTGGCGCGCATTGATGAGATCGAAGCCGTCACCAAACATGACGTTATCGCCTTCCTGACCCACTTGGCCGAACATGTCGGCAGCGACGAGGCCCGCTTTGTGCATCAGGGCATGACCTCCTCGGATGTGCTAGACACCTGCTTTAACGTGCAACTCGTCCGTGCCTCCGATCTGCTGCTCGTCGGTCTGGACAAGCTGCTCGAAGCGCTGAAGAAACGCGCGCTTGAGCATAAAGACACCGTGCGTGTTGGCCGCAGCCACGGCATTCACGCCGAGCCGACCACCATGGGCCTGACCTTCGCCCGTTTCTATGCCGAGATGGACCGCAACCGCGCCCGCCTCGTCGCGGCGCGGGAAGAAATCGCCACTGGCGCGATCTCGGGCGCTGTTGGCACTTTCGCCAATATCGACCCGCGCGTCGAAGAGCATGTCTGCGAGAAACTGGGCCTTACCCCTGAGCCGATCTCGACCCAAGTCATCCCGCGCGACCGCCATGCGATGTTCTTTGCCACGCTCGGCGTCATCGCCAGCAGCATCGAAAACGTCGCGATTGAGATCCGCCACATGCAGCGCACCGAGGTGCTGGAAGGGGCGGAGTTCTTCTCGATGGGCCAAAAAGGCTCCTCCGCCATGCCGCATAAGAAAAACCCGGTGCTAACCGAAAACCTCACTGGTCTTGCCCGTTTGGTGCGCATGTCGGTGATCCCGGCGATGGAGAACGTGGCCCTTTGGCATGAGCGCGACATCTCGCACTCCTCGGTTGAGCGCGGCATCGGCCCCGATGCCACCGTCACGCTGGACTTCGCACTGCACCGTCTGGCGGGCGTCATCGACAAAATGCTCGTTTTCCCGCAGAACATGCTGGACAACATGAACAAATTCCCCGGTCTGGTGATGAGCCAGCGGGTGCTTTTGGCGCTGACACAAGCGGGCGTAAGCCGCGAGGACGCCTATTCTATGGTGCAGCGCAACGCACTCAAAGTCTGGGAAGAACGCCTCGATTTCCGCGAGTTGCTACTGGCCGATAAAGAGGTCGTCGCGGCCTTGGGCGAAGATGGCGTGAACGAAAAATTCGACATGGACTATCACACCAAACATGTCGACACGATCTTCAAGCGCGTCTTCGGCGCATGATAGGTCAATCGTAACGCTTTGAGATTGGCGCAGATGGGTGTACCCTGTCTGCGCCTGTCAAAGGAGCAATACAATGAGACTCGCACTGACACTCGGCGCCCTCATGGCGCTCACGGCCCCCTCCCTCGCCCTCGCATCGGGCTGCGAACATGACAAACAGGTCATGACCTGTGCCGAGGGGATGAAACTCGACACCAGCAGCGGCACCTGTGTGCCGGACGCCACCGCTTAAGGCGACAACCTTGCAACAGCGCCAGCGCGCGCGGTCTGAATTGATCGACGCGTGAGCGATCCCTGCTGCCCTGCGTTAACCACTCCCGGATGGGCAGGGGCCGGCTTCGGACACGGGGAACGCTAGGGCCGACAGCGGCTGACCCCGGCTGATGACTTGCGCCATGACTTGTTGCGCCCGTCTGTGCAGGCTATGTCGAGAAAACTTCAACTGCCTGTCAGAGCCCCATGTCAGACCAACCCAAGCGCAAGAAAAAATCCCCCGACCGCTTTGGCCGCCGTGCGCGGCATTACCTGAGCAATCTGCTGATCGTCGGGATCATCCGCACGGCTTTGGCCCTGCCCTATAAGGCGCGGCTCAGCTTTGTTGGCGCTTTGGTACAACATGTAATCGCCCCGCTCGCGGGTTACCGTCGCCGCGCGCTCGACAATCTTGAGCATGTCTGGCCCGAGATGCCGCTGGCCCGCCGCAAGGAAATCGCCACGCGTTGTCTGAACAACCTCGGCCGGTCTTTTATCGAAAACTACTCGGCCAATGATTTTCCCAAACGCATGGCCGAGGCCACACCGCGCGGCGACGGCATGGCAGCGCTGGAAGAGGCCAACCTAAAGGGCCAGCCCGTGATCCTCGTGACCGGGCATTACGGCAATTACGAAGCGGCGCGGGCGGCCCTCGTGGCGCGCGGCTATGACATCGGCGGGCTCTACCGCGAGATGAAGAACCCCTATTTCAACGCGCATTACGTCAAAACGCTTGAGGCCTTCGGCGGCCCGGTGTTCCCACAAGGGCGGCGCGGCACGGCGGGTTTCGTGCGGCATCTGAAACAGGGCGGACGGCTGGTGCTGCTGTTTGACCAACACGTCATCCGCGCGCCGATCCTCGACTTTATCGGCCAACCTGCCCGCACGGCGATCTCGGCGGCGGAACTGGCGCTGCGTTATGACGCGCTGTTGATCCCGTTTTACGGCATCCGCCAAGACGATGGGGTGAGCTTTGACGTGGTGCTTGAGGCCCCCGTACCGCATAGCGATCCGATGACCATGACGCAGGCGCTGAACGACAGCCTGACCGCGCAGGTGACCAAGACACCTGAGCAGTGGTTCTGGGTTCACCGCCGCTGGCGTCCGCACGAGAAGTAACGGCTGCCGCGGCTCATTTGCTGCGCGCTGCCGCCAGAATAGCGCCCGGCCCGCCCTTCTCTTGGCGTTGAATGATCACGACAACAGGCAGATCGCCCTCGGCCTTCGCGCGCAGCGACAGGGGTGCCGACCCGTCCCAATCTGCCAAGACCTGCCAGTCTTGGACGACATTGCTGTGCTCCATGACATGGCCTGCATTCTCACCGCGGGTGACCTTGGTCCGCTCCATCGGAGAGTAGCGCAGCATATGCACATGCATCGGCTCTGATGCCGCGGCCAACGGCTCCGCTTCAATTTGAACGGCATCGCCTGAGCGGCTGATCGCCAGCGCTACGCGCGGCGTGGCCTCAGCGTGTTTCTCGACCGCGTCCATCAGCTTCATCGGTTTGGCGCCGACGATGTCGGTCTGCCCCTGCACGATCAGCTCAGGCGTATAGACGCTGCGCCGCCCGCCCACGGCGGCATAGCCGCGCTGACGCTCTGCATGGGCCGGATCGCCAAACGGGTCTTTCCAGCCGATATAGTCCCAATAGTCCACATGCAGCGCCAGCGCGATGATATCCTCCCGCTCGGCCAGTTCGGCCAGCATTTCATCGGCGGCGGGACAAGAGGAACAGCCCTGAGAGGTAAAGAGTTCGACCACCACAGGCTGATCCTGCTCGGCCTGCAACGGGGCAGCCAGCAGGATCAACGCGGTGAGAACGGGATAAATCAGGGGCTTCATAAAATTCCAGACGGACAAATATTATTATGGGCCCCGGTTTAGCTGTCCGACGGGTAAATTACCAATCAACCTTTGTTGAAACGCCCGTTAGCGCCCCCATGCCGCTCTCAGTATGCTTCCCCCTTCAAATTCGGTACACAATGGTATACAAAATCGCGCGAACCCGCTTGATAACAGTTGAACCGCCGCGCCTCTAGTGGCATTGAGACGTCAATCTAGCCACCCATCAGACCCCGAAGGGAGCCCGCCATGACAATCCAAGTCGGTCACGACAGTGCCAAAACACGCAAGACCCTCTCCGTTGGTAGCCAGAAAGTCGCCTACTATTCCATTCCTGCCGCCGAGGCTGCGGGCTTGGGCGATTTTTCAAAACTGCCAGCGGCGCTGAAAGTCGTTTTGGAAAACATGCTGCGTTTCGAGGACGGCAAGACCGTCACTCAGGACGACATCAAGGCTTTCGCCGAATGGGCGACCAAGGGCGGCAAGAACCCCCGCGAAATCGCCTACCGTCCGGCCCGCGTGCTGATGCAGGACTTCACCGGTGTTCCAGCCGTTGTTGACCTTGCCGCGATGCGCGATGGTCTGGTGGCCTTGGGCGGCGACGCCGACAAGATCAACCCGTTGAACCCCGTTGATCTGGTCATCGACCACTCCGTCATGATCGACGAATTTGGCAACCCGCGCGCGTTCCAGATGAACGTCGACCGCGAGTATGAGCGCAACATCGAGCGCTATACCTTCCTCAAGTGGGGCCAAAAGGCGTTTAACAACTTCCGCGTTGTGCCCCCCGGCACCGGCATCTGCCACCAGGTGAACCTTGAGTATCTCAGCCAGACCGTCTGGACCGACAAGGACCAAAACGGTGAAGAGGTGGCCTATCCCGACACGCTCGTCGGCACCGACAGCCACACCACGATGGTCAACGGCGCTGCTGTTCTGGGCTGGGGCGTTGGTGGGATCGAAGCCGAAGCTGCGATGCTGGGGCAGCCGATCTCCATGCTGATCCCCGAAGTCATCGGCTTTGAGCTGACAGGCCGCATGATGGAAGGCACAACCGGCACCGACCTCGTGCTGAAAGTCGTGGAAATGCTGCGCGAAAAAGGCGTGGTGAGCAAATTCGTCGAGTTCTACGGCGAAGGTCTGGATCACCTGCCGTTGGCAGACCGCGCGACCATCGCCAACATGGCACCGGAATATGGCGCGACCTGTGGCTTCTTCCCGATCGACGACGAGACCCTGCGTTACCTGACCAACACAGGCCGCGACAAGGATCGTGTGGCGCTGGTCAAAGCCTATGCCCAAGAGAACGGCATGTGGCGCGATGCGGATTACGCACCGGTCTACACCGACACGCTGAGCCTTGATATGGGCACCATCGTACCTGCGATTTCCGGCCCGAAGCGTCCGCAGGACTACATCGCCCTGACCTCCGCGCACACGGCCTTTGCCGATTACGTCAAAGGCGTCCGCGAAGGCAAAGACACCTCGGCGAACTCGGAAATCCGCTGGGAAGGCGAAGGCGGCCAGCCCGAGCCGCGCGACATCCCCGGTGACGAAGGTCATCACAATCGCGGTTTTGTCTCCACGGATGACGGCCACTACCAGCTGCACGACGGCTCCATCGTGATCGCGTCGATCACTTCCTGCACCAACACATCCAACCCCTATGTGATGATCGGTGCGGGTCTTGTGGCGCGCAAAGCCCGCGCATTGGGTCTGACACGCAAGCCTTGGGTCAAGACATCGTTGGCCCCCGGCTCGCAGGTCGTGTCGCACTATCTTGAAGCCGCTGGCCTGCAAGAAGACCTTGATGCGATCGGCTTCAACCTCGTGGGCTACGGCTGCACCACCTGCATCGGCAACTCCGGCCCGCTGGAAGCGCCGATCAGCAAGGCGATCAACGATTATGATCTGATCGGCACCTCGGTCCTGTCAGGCAACCGTAACTTCGAAGGCCGCATCAGCCCCGACGTGCGCGCCAACTACCTCGCCTCCCCGCCCCTCGTGGTGGCCTATGCGCTGGTGGGTGACATGAACCACGATCTGGCCAACAGCCCGCTGGGTCAGGACAAAGATGGCAACGACGTTTATCTGAAAGATATCTGGCCCTCCACGAAAGAGATCGCCGATCTGGTCGAACAGACCGTGACGCGCGAAGCCTTCCAAGACAAATACGCAGATGTCTTCAAGGGCGACGAAAAGTGGCAGGCGGTTGAGACCACGGACAGCAAGACTTACGACTGGCCGCCGGCCTCGACCTACGTACAAAACCCGCCCTATTTCCAAGGCATGTCGCCAGAGCCGGGCGTGATCTCCAACATCGAAGGCGCGAAAGTGCTGGCGGTGCTGGGTGACATGATCACCACCGACCACATCTCGCCGGCTGGTTCTTTCAAAGAAACCACCCCTGCGGGTCAGTACCTGACCGAGCGTCAGGTGCCAGTGCGGGAGTTCAACTCCTACGGCTCCCGTCGTGGTAACCACGAGGTCATGATGCGCGGCACATTCGCCAACATCCGCATCAAGAACGAGATGCTGGACGGCGTTGAGGGCGGCTATACCAAAGGCCCTGATGGCGCGCAGACCTCGATCTTTGAAGCTGCCATGGCGCATCAGGAAAGCGGCACACCGCTGGTTATCTTTGGTGGTGAGCAGTATGGCGCGGGCTCCTCGCGTGACTGGGCAGCAAAGGGCACGGCGCTTCTGGGCGTCAAAGCCGTGGTTGCCGAGAGCTTTGAGCGTATCCACCGTTCCAACCTCGTCGGCATGGGCGTCATCCCGTTCGAGTTTACCGGCGGCGACACCCGCAAATCGCTGGGCCTGACCGGCGAAGAAACCGTGTCGATCAGCGGGTTGGACACGATCAAGCCACTGCAGGAAGTGCCCTGCACGATCACAATGGCCGATGGCAGCACCAAAGAGATCACGCTGAAGTGCCGCATCGATACCGCGATTGAGATCGAGTACATCGAACACGGTGGCGTGCTGCACTACGTGCTGCGCAACTTGGCGAAATCGGCCTAAGCGCCAGTCGCCACCTCGGAACAATTCAAGGAGCGGCCCCCAACGGGCCGCTTCTTTTCTTTGCCCCCGCCTCTGCGCGGGAACCTGCCAGCCGATCACGGGTTGCGTCTGTAAGACGGTGACGTTTGGGAAGGCAAAGCAATGATAGCAGGCTACGCACTCGGCGCTTTGGGCGCGGTGATCCTTGTTATCGTCCTGCTGGATTTTCTTTATACCGCCATCGGGGCCGCTCCTGTCGCACCCCTGTCGGAACGGGTTGCACGGGCGGCGTTCTTTATCTTCTCCAAGATCATGCCAGAGGGCAACGCCCGCCATCGCCTCTCCGGTCCGGTGGTAATGACAGCCATTGCGGTGACGTGGATCGTGCTCGTCTCCCTCGGCTGGACCTTGGTCTTTCAGATGAGCCGCGAAGCCGTGGTGCTGACAGAAAGCGACCGCCCTGCTGACTTTGTGAGAGACTTTGCCTATGTGGGCCATTTGCTTTCCACCCTTGGGGGCGGGCCTTTTCAGACCGAGAGCCCCTTTTGGCTGGTGCTGTCCGTCCTTGCCGGGGTCAATGGTATGGTGATCCTTACCCTGTCGGTCAGTTTCGTGCTGTCAACGACCACCACTGTTGCCCGGGCACGCGGTCTGCTGACCAAAGCGTCGATGTTCGCGGCAGATAGCGAAGAAATGAATACCATCATCCTGCCGGAGTTGGCCGATCTGGTGTCGAACCTTAACGCGACCCAATTCGCGCTCTATTACAGTGCCGAACACCCCGCCCGCCGGGTTCCTGTCGCGATGGTCCAGATGGCGCAGCGGGTCGCGCCCTTTCCCGAACAGATGCGCCGCCTGCGCATCGCATTGGAACCGCTGCCGGGCTTCACCGCGCCCGAGGGTACTTTGGACCAGTTGACCGATGCGCAATTCATCGCCCGCCTGCGGGGCTGGTCGGCCCAGTATTCGCTTCAAACCTAAGGAACAGAAACCCAAGCGGGCCGTTGATCCAGATGCACTCAAGCGGAAGGACACCTCATGAGCCCGAAAATTACCGTTCTCTTTTATTCCACCTACGGCACCAATCACGCCATCGCCCAAGAGGCCGCGCGCGCCGCGGAAGAAGCTGGCGCCGAGGTTCGACTGCGCCGCTGTGCAGAAACCGCCCCGCAGGCTGTCGTAGATGGGCAGGATGCTTGGCGTGAGCAGCTGGACAAGATGCAGGATATCCCCGAAGCCAAGCCCGAAGACATGGAATGGGCCGACGGCTATTTCATCTCTGCCCCGACGCGCTTTGGCGTCGCCGCCAGTCAGTTCCGTGCGTTTATCGACACGCTGGGGCCGCAGTGGCAATCAGGCGCGCTGGCAAACAAAGCAGTCACGGCGACAACCTCTGCCCAGAACCCGCATGGGGGCCAAGAAACCACGATCCAATCGATCTATGTCACAGCGATGCACTGGGGCGCGATCATCGTGCCGCCGGGCTATGCCGATGGGGTGAAGTTCGAAGACGGCGGCAACCCTTACGGCTATTCCTGCGAGCCCGGCCCGCTAGATGAAACGGGCAAGAAATCCGTCGCCTTTCAGGCCAAACGTCTGGTCGAATTTGCAAGCAAGATCAGCGGCTAAGCGCGTCTTGCAATGCCGGGAGGAACCGCTGCTCGTAATCGCTGCCGACCAGCGGCCCGGCAAAGCGGAACAGCACCGTCCCGTCCCCGCCAACGATGAACGTCTCAGGCGGGGCGGTCACCCCCCAGTCAATCGCCACCCGCCCTTGGGGGTCGAAACCAACCCCGGCAAAGGGGCTTTTTTCGTCTTCTAGGTAGGCGGTGGCGTTCTTTTCGGTGTCCTTGAAATTCACGCCAATGATGTTCATCCCATCGGCCTGCATTTCCAGCAGTTTTGGATGTTCCGCCCGGCAAGGCGGGCACCAGCTGGCCCAAAAGTTCACAAGGCTCACCTCCCCCCCGCGCAGCATGTCGTCGGTGGCCTGCGGATAGCCGGGCAGCGCGGCCTCGGGCATGGCGGGCGCCTGTTGGCCAACCAGCGTAGAGGGCAGCCCCTCAGGGTCATCGCGGTACATGCCCACCGCCGCCAGCGCCACGAAGGCCGCGAAAATCAGCGGTGGGGCGATCATCATGGGAGAGAGTTTAGCCACGGCGTCCGGCCTCCGCTTCGGTTTCTTCAAGCGCGCGGCGCGCAGCACGGCCCCGTAGCAGGGTCACTGCAACCAAGGCCCCCAGCAACACCAGCGACACGCCATAGGCCGAAAGCACCTCGGCTGCATATTTTCCAAGTTCTGGCATCATGCCCCCCTGTTCATCCGCGCCCGCAGTGCCGCCGTGCGGCGCAGACGGATTTCGGTACCCGTGCGGTAAACCACCAGCGCCAGAAACAGCAGGCCGAAGCCGATCATCGCCAGCACGAGTGGATAGAAAAACACATCCGCCACGCTTCGGTTACCGGTGGCGACGGGGATCGAGGTGCCCTGATGCAGCCCTTGGTTCCAGAACTGCACCGCATAGCGCGACAGCACCGCAAAGACCGAGCCGACGAGGCACAGCACCGAGGTCAGATCAGCGGCGGTGTCGGGATCCTCAACCGCCTGCCACAGGGCAATATAGCTGAGGTAGAACAGGAACAGGATCAGAAACGATGTCAGCCGTGGATCCCAAGCCCACCACGTGCCCCACATCGGCTGGCCCCAGATTGCCCCAGTCACCAGCGCGATCAGCGTCATGACCAGCCCCACCGGCGCTGCAGCCTTGGCCGCCAAGGCGCTGACGTGGTGCCGACGGATCAGCCAGATCAGTGAGGCGACCAGCATCATGAACCATGCGTTGATCGCCATCAGCGCGGCGGGCACATGCAGATAGATGATTTTGACCGTGCTGCCTTGGCGCGCGTCATCGGGCGTGCCGAAGAACCCCCAGAGCAGGCCAGCGCTCACAAAGACCGCTGCTAAGGCCCAGAGCACAGGCTGCACACGCTCGGAAAGCGCTAGAAACTTGACGGGGTTTGCGTATTGCCAAAGGGACATGCAGTTTACCTATCGCGCGGGTGGGTGGTGCTCAATGCACGATTTCTTGGGGTCATCGCAACCCCATCCGAAGCACCGCCGCTGCGGCAAATGGCATCAAGGCCACCACGGCCAGCGTCAGCCCTGCGAGCATCAAGAGCGGTGTGCTGGGATCCAGCCCCGCCGCCCCGCGCCGCGCGACCTCGGCCCCGAAAATAAGCGTGGGGATATAAAGCGGCAGCACCAGCAGTGACAGCAGCAAGCCTCCGCGTCTGATCCCAACCGTCAGCGCCGCGCCGAACATGCCGATAACCGACAGCGCCGGGGTGCCAAGCGCGAGCGACGCGAAGAGCCACAGATGACCGGGAGCCGCGAGTTGCAGCATCACGCCAAAGAATGGGGCCGCCAGCACCAGCGGCAACCCTGTGGTCAGCCAATGCGCCAAAGCCTTGATCGCCAGCGCGCCTTCCAACGGCAAAGGCGCGGTGAGCAGCAGTTCGAGAGAGCCGTCCTCTAGGTCCAGCGCCAAAAGCCGATCAAGCGACAGCAAGCAGGCCAACAGCGCGCCGAGCCAGAGCACACCAGGGGCAATGACCTTGAGCAGCGCCCCCTCTGGTCCGACGCTGAAGGGCACCAGCATCGTCACAATCAGGAAGAACGCCAGCCCAAGGCCAAAGCCCCCGCCCGCGCGCAGAGCCAGCCGAAGATCACGAAGCAGCAGCGCCTTCATAGGAATGCCGCGTCGCTGGCGCCGAGGTCGGCATCGGGCGCGGCGCGGTAGGCGCTGACATCCAGCACCCGTGCGTCAATCCCCAGGTCAATATGCGTAGCCATCAGCGCCGAACCGCCCGCCGCCAGATGCCCACGCAGAACGGTGCCGAACATTGCAACTGCATCCGCATCGAGCGAGACCGTCGGCTCATCCAACACCCAGATCGGACGGCCGGTCACCAAAAGTCGTGCCAGCCCCAAACGACGCTTCTGCCCGGCCGAAAGCGTGCCTGCAAGACGGTCGGACAAGGGACGCAGATCATAGCCATCAAGCGCCGATAAAATATCATTGTTCCCAAATACTTGCGACCAGAAGCTAAGGTTTTCCCGCACCGTCAGCATGGATTTCAGCCCGTCCGCATGGGCGGCATAGGCCACGCGGTCCTCCGCCCCTTCGATCCGCCCCGACAACGGCGCTTGCAGACCCGCAATACAGCGCAGCAGCGTCGTCTTGCCCGCCCCATTGGGGCCGCGCAGCACCAGTGCCTCGCCCGGCGCCAGCACGAATGATACGCCCGAGAGCACAGGCACCCCGCCGCGCGCCACGCTGAGATCGCTTACTTGCACCGGGGAAGCCGCTCCGCTTTCAGACCGGCAATAGGGCCAGCGCGATGCGCCGCCCCTCGCTCAGCAGGATGTTATAGGTGCGGCAGGCGGCGGGAGAGGACATGACCTCAATCCCCAGACCAGCCTCTTCTAGCGTCTCGCGCAGGTCATCGGGGATATGTGCCACATCCGCCCCGGTGCCGAGGAAAACCACATCGACCTTGCCCGCCAGCGCCAGCACCGGCGCCGCGTCGGCCAGACCGCCCCAGCCGGTGATGCCGTCGGGGCCGATGACCTGCGGGCCTTGCACGACCTCTCCGCCAATGCGGAAAAAGCCGGGGCCGTAGCCGTCGATCGGTTTGGCGTCGGTATAGGTGATCTCATTCAATCGCATGTCATGTCCCTCTCAGGCTCAGATATTCCACAGCGGCAGACCAAGGATAGCCGATGCGGCGATGACGATATAGGCCACTGCGCGAAAAAGCCGCTCTCGGCCCGGATCAAACAGCCGCGCCCCGATGATATTGGCGATAATATTCGGCACCCCGGCGAGCAACCCGAGGATGAGCACTGACCAGACCACCTGCCCCGTCGCAGCCAGCATAGCAAAAAGCAGCAGATCGATCCCCAGCAGGTAGAGCAGGAAATTCGCTCGGATTACTGCAGCGGGCCTTCGGCTGGCCATATAGAGCAAAATTACAGGCGGCCCGGCGATCCCGGCAAAGCCCGTCATGAAGCCCCCCAAAGCGCCTGTCCCCACAACCAATCGCGCCCCCAGTGGGCCATGATACCGCCAGCCCGCCAGCAGCAGCACCAGAAGCGTCAGCACCACGCCGGAGACGATCCAACCGAACCCTTCGGGTGACATCATCGACAGCCCCCAAAGGCCCAGTGGCATGCCGATCAGCACCCCCAGCAATAAGCGCCCCACTTCTCGCGGCGCGCCTTGGCGCAGGGCATCTGGCAGATTGGGAAGGGGGCCGATCAATTCGGCAGCGGTCATAAATAGGATCGCTTCGACCGGGGAAAGCACAGAGGCCGCAACCGGCATGATGATCATGGCAGAGCCGAAGCCCGCAAAGCCCCGGACCAGTCCCGCAATGACCACGGCCAGCGCAAGCCATGCCACCCCGGAGGTGGCGATGGCCTGCGCCAGCAGGTCAGGCATCAATATTGGCGAATTGCGTGCCCGCGCCCGCGTCGGGCTTGGACCAGTCGCGTTTCACGCCAAGGAACAGGACGACGTTCTTCGCGACATAGACAGACGAATAGGTGCCCACGATCACGCCCCATGTGATGGCGAAGACAAAGGCCCGGATCACGTCACCGCCCAAGATCAGCAGTGCGATCAGTGCCAGCAGCGTGGTGCCTGAGGTCATCAGCGTCCGGCTCAGCGTTTCGTTGACGGATAGGTTCATCACCTCACGCAGGGGACGCTTTTTGTATTTGCGCAGGTTCTCCCGCAGGCGGTCAAAGATCACCACCGTATCGTTGATGGAATAGCCAATGATCGTCAGGATCGCGGCCACCACCGGCAGGTCAAAGCGGATTTGCAAGAGTGAGAACAAACCGATGGTCAGCACCACGTCATGGAACAATGCCACAACTGCTCCGACCGAAAACTGCCATTCGAACCGCAGCCAAATGTAGATCAAGATCGCCGCCAGCGCGCCCCCCACGGCAAGAAACGCCGTCTGGATCAACTCGCCCGAGACCTTTGGCCCAACAGACTCGACAGAGGTGAACTTGATATCTGGGGATACCTCCTGCAACGCCGCCTGAATTGTCTGGATCGTGTCGGTGGTCGCAGCTTCCTGCCCCTCTTGGGCCTGAACCCGGATCATCGCCACATGCTGATCGTCGCGAAAGCCGGGGTCAAAGACCTCAGAGATGGTCACGTCGCCCAGCTCAAGCGCGCTCAGCGCGTCACGGTAAGCGCCCACGTCCACCGCCTCAGTGGCTTCGGTTCGCAGGGTTGTCCCACCGCGGAAGTCGATGCCGAAGTTCAGCCCCATCACGCCCCAGGCGATCAGCGATAGGATCATCGCCACCACAGACGCGCCAAAGGTGATCTTGGCATAGCCAAAGAAATCGAAGTTCGTGTTGTCGGGTACCAGCTTCAGTCGCATGTCAAACCTCGATTGTCTTGGGACGGCGGCGTTCAAACCAGATCACCACCAGCAAGCGGGTGACGAAATAGGCGGTGAATACCGATGTGACGATGCCAAGACCAAGCGTCACGGCAAAGCCGCGCACCGGGCCGGAGCCTAGGGCAAAGAGGATGACCGCCACAATGAAAGTGGTGATGTTGGCATCCAAAATGGCGCTGAGTGCGCGCTCATAGCCCAGCGAGATCGCCCGCGCGGCACCCTTGGCGTTGCGTTGCTCTTCGCGGATACGCTCAAAGATCAGCACGTTGGCGTCGACCGCCATGCCGACTGTCAGCACGATCCCGGCGATGCCCGGAAGGGTCAGTGTGGCCCCGATCAGGCTCAGCAGGCCAAAGATCAGCCCGACGTTGATGATCAGCGCGATATTGGCGAAGAACCCGAACAGGCCGTAGGATGCCCACATGAAGAAAAGCACGGCGGCAAAGGCCACCATCGTGGCGATCTTGCCCGCGTCGATGCTGTCTTGGCCCAGCTCTGGCCCAATGGTGCGCTCTTCGACAAAGCTCAGCCCCGCAGGCAGGGCACCGGCGCGCAACAGCACCGCAAGGTTGGTGCTTTCCTCAACCGAGAAGCGCCCGGTGATGATGCCCGACCCGCCGGGGATATGGCTTTGAATGGTGGGGGCGCTGATGACTTCGTTGTCCAACACGATGGCAAAAGGCGACCCGATGTTATCAGCGGTGTAATCGCCAAATTTGCGCGCGCCAGAGGTGTCAAAGCGGAAGGACACGGCAGGCGCGCCGTTTTGGTCAAAGCTTGGCTGCGCGTCGACCAGTTGCTCGCCGGTGACGACGGGGGCGGTTTCCACGGTGTAGAACACGCCCTCTTCATCCGCCGCAGGCAGGATCGCGTTGCCGATGCCGGGGTTGTCGTTCTCACTAGAGCCGCGGTTGACCACCGGGTTGAAGGTCAGCTGCGCCGTGGTGCCAATGATCGCTTTCAACTCAGCGGCGGAGCCAATGCCCGGCACTTGGATCAAGATGCGGTCAGCGCCCTGACGCTGGATCGTCGGCTCACGGGTACCGACCTCATCGATACGGCGGCGCACGATCTCAAGGCTCTGCTGCATCGTACGTTCATCA
This sequence comes from Sulfitobacter sp. AS92, assembly GCF_038900015.1. Taxonomy (NCBI): domain Bacteria; kingdom Pseudomonadati; phylum Pseudomonadota; class Alphaproteobacteria; order Rhodobacterales; family Roseobacteraceae; genus Sulfitobacter; species Sulfitobacter sp. AS92. Next base: position 241,632 of record NZ_JBBMQL010000004.1, on the reverse strand, counting down.
GTCGCCTGTTTCTCGGCGTCCGACAGGGTGATGTTAATGGTGCCATCCGTGCCGCTGACATCAATATCGCTGCCACCTGCCCCGGTCACCGTGGTGACAGGACGGGCCAAATCGCGGGTGATCTGCAAGGCCTCGGCCATTTTCGACGGATCGTTCAGACGGACCCGCAATTCGCCCGCTGGCGCTTCTTCACGGCGGACCGGGGTCAGGCTGCGCAAAGCATCGCGGACCTCGGGCCATTGTGCTTCCATGCGCGAGGCATAGACATCGGCGAGTTGCACTTCGGCCAGCAGATGCGCACCGCCGCGCAGGTCAAGGCCGAGGTTCACCAACCCCGAGGGCATCCACTCAGGCCAAAGCGCGCGCTGCGCTTCCAACTCAGGCGTGCTGCCCTGCACGTCAATGGCCGCAACCGCGTCATTGTGCTTTTCGACAGGAGCGTAAAAGGCATTGGGAAGCGCGAGCCAAAGTCCTGCCAAACAGGTCAGGACAATGGCAATCCGCTTCCACAGATCAATCTGTAGCATAGTTCCGCCTTTGGGTTGCGGCCTCGGGGTAGGGTTTATTTCGCCGGTTCGGTCTTGGAAACGACGGTCGCGATGGTGGCCTGCACCACCCGCACTTTTACGCCTTCAGCGATTTCAACTTCGACTTCGCCGTCTTCTTTGACCTTGACCACTTTGCCAATGATCCCACCTTGGGTGACGACCTGATCACCCCGGCGCAGACCGGCAACCATGGCCTGATGTTCTTTCGCCTTCTTCTGCTGTGGGCGGATGAGCAGAAAATACATGATCGCGAAGATCAGGATCAGCGGCACAAATTGCTGGATGCCTTCCATGGGGGTCGTCCTTTTCGATGGGTATTGGGCCGCCTAAGGGGCCTTGAGAATTTGGCCAGAACCTAAGCGCGCTAACAGCCGGGTGCAAGGTGGAAAGCCCCATGGTTTATATGGGCCCAGACTGGCGCATATCGCCGCATGGTTGCGGCCCCTACCGCCCTGCCACGCTTTGAGGCATAACGCAGCTAAACCGACTCACCCGATCTTGAGGACAGACATATGCACGATATCCGCGCCATCCGCGACAATCCCGAGGCTTTTGATGCCGCTCTTGCCCGCCGGGGCGAAGCTGCGATGTCTGAAGCTGTGCTGTCCCTTGATGCCGCGCGCCGCGCCAAGATCGCTGCAGCTGAAACGGCAAAAGCTGAGCAGAACAAGGCCAGCAAGGAAGTTGGTGCTGCCAAAGCCAAAGGCGATGAGGCCGAGTTTGAGCGCCTGCGCGCGCTGGTCAGCGACAAAAAGGCCGAAGTGGCCGCGATGAATGCTGAGGCGCAGGATCTGGATGCAAAGCTGACGGACATGCTGGCCCGCATCCCCAACAGCCCCGCCGATGACGTGCCGCAGGGCGCGGATGAGGATGACAACGTCGAGGTGAAGGTCTGGGGCGACAAACCCAGCTTTGATTTCACCCCGGTTGAGCATTACGAGATCGCAAGCGTCAAACCCGGCATGGATTTCGAGACGGCCTCGAAGACATCGGGCGCGCGTTTTGTCATGCTGAAAGGCGGCGTGGCCCGTATTCACCGGGCGTTGGCGCAGTTCATGATCGACACTCATGTTGATGAAAACGGCCTGACCGAGGTCAACACCCCCGTGCTGGTGCGCGACGAGGCGATGTACGGCACCGATAAGCTGCCCAAATTCGGCGAGGACAGCTATCAGACCACGAACGGCTGGTGGCTGGTCCCGACCTCCGAAGTGCCGCTGACCTATTCCGTGGGCGGCGACACGCTTGAGCAAAGCGCCCTGCCGATCCGTCTCACCGCGCATACGCTTTGCTTTCGCTCTGAGGCCGGCAGCGCGGGCCGCGACACTGCAGGCATGCTGCGCCAACACCAGTTTGAGAAGGTCGAGATGGTATCGATCACGCACCCCGATGAAAGCGACGCCGAGCAGCAGCGCATGGTTGGCTGTGCCGAGGGCATTTTGGAAAAACTGGGCGTGCCCTATCGCACCGTGATCCTCTGCACCGGCGACATGGGATTTGGCGCGCGCCGGACCTATGACATTGAAGCTTGGGTGCCGGGGCAGAATTGCTACCGCGAGATCTCCTCGGTCTCAACCACCGGCGATTTTCAGGCGCGGCGCATGAACGCGCGGTTCAAGCCCGAAGGTGGCGGCAAGCCGCAGTTCGTGCATACGCTGAATGGCTCTGGTCTGGCGGTCGGGCGCTGCCTGATCGCGGTGCTGGAGAACGGCCAGCAGGCGGATGGGTCGGTCAAGCTGCCTGAAGTGCTCGCAGGGTATCTGGGGGGCAAGACGACGCTGACCGCTGAAGGTGTGCTCGCCTAAGGGCAAGGCAAGGCCCCCCACCCGGCCCGGAATCAAGCCGCAGGCGCCGGGCCATCACCTGCCCGCCCCGGCACGCCAGAGGCGTGCCGATATATCGGCGCACCCTTGGTGCGACGGGCTGGCGATGGCCCTTGGTTGCCGAAAGCACCCGACGCTCTAAGATTAGATGTACCACAACACCTAATCCCGCGAGGCCCCCGCTTGCCTAAATCATCCCGCACCCTGATCGCAGCGCTCGCTCTGCTGCTCAGCATCGCCTTCGCGATCTCTCCGTTCTTCGTCCCCAGCTTTTCGGGCTTTGATCCCAACCAGTTCCCCGTCCCGCAAGAGAACCCGCCCGCACAGCCCGCAGGCTATGCTTTTTCGATCTGGGGCCTGATCTATCTGTGGCTGATCGTCGGCTTGGCCTACGGCCTGTTGCGCGCACCCCGTGACGCACAGTGGCATGACATGCGCGTGCCGCTGTGCCTGTCGCTGGCCGTGGGCACCACATGGCTAGCGGTGGCCACCATGAGCCCAATCTGGGCGGCAGTGCTCATCTGGATCATGCTGATAACCGCGTTGATCGCCCTGTTCCTCGCCCCCGTCGAAGACCCGCTCTGGGCTGCCGCCCCGGTGGGCCTCTACGCTGGCTGGCTCTCTGCCGCGTCTTGCGTCTCACTGGCGTTGCTGGCGGCGGGCTATGGCTATCTTGAGGGGCAAACCGCGGCCATAGTCTTTGTCGGGCTGGCGATCGCGATTGGGGCGATTGTGCAGACCGCATTGGGACGCACGCCGACCTACGGCATCGCGGTAATCTGGGGGCTGGTGGGTGTTATCGTGACCAACTGGGGCGAAACACCCGTGGTCGCCTATCTGGCGCTTGGGGGCAGCGTCGCGGTGGCGCTGCCCACCCTGCGGGCGTTTCGGCGGGGCTAATGCCCCAGTTGTTAGTCCTTGCGGCGCCCTGCCGTGTGTTTGCGCAGCTTTGAAGGCGCGGCCTTCTTGCGGTTCTTATAGGGGTTGGCGTCCGACTGGCCGCGCATCCACAGACGGATCGGCGTGCCGGGCATGTCAAAGTCCACCCGTAACCCATTGACCAGATAACGCGAATAGCTCTCTGGCACCTTGTCAGGATGGCTACACATTACCACAAAACCCGGTGGGCGCGTCTTGGCTTGGGTCATGTAACGCAGTTTGATGCGTTTGCCCTGCGGCGCGGGGGGCGGGTGCGCCTCCATCATGCCCGAAAGCCAGCGGTTCAGCTGTGCGGTGGTGATCCGGCGGTTCCAGACCTCATAGGCGCGCATGATCGCGGCTTGCAGTCGATCTAGACCCCTGCCCGTTTTGGCGCTCACGGTGATCAGCGGCGCGCCTCGGAGCTGTGGCAGAAGGCGCTCAAAGCTTTCCTTCAACTCGCGCAGCTTGTCCTGACGGTTCTCTTCGATGTCCCACTTATTGACGGCGACAACCACGGCGCGGCCTTCGCGCTCGGCAAGATCGGCAATACGCAAATCCTGCTGTTCGAAAGGAATCTCTGCGTCCAGCAGCACCACTACGACTTCGGCAAATTTCACCGCGCGCAGACCATCACTGACGCTAAGCTTCTCAAGCTTTTCCTGAATCTTCGCCTTTTTCCGCATCCCTGCGGTATCGAAGATACGCATCGGCACCGGATCGCCGTCCGGCCCGGCCCATTCGGTCATCAGCGAGATCGCATCGCGGGTGATCCCGGCCTCGGGGCCAGTCAACAAACGGTCCTCGCCCAGAATTTGGTTGATCAGCGTCGACTTGCCCGCATTGGGGCGGCCCACCACGGCAACCTGCAGCGGTTTGGCGCGGGTCGGCATGGGAACGGTTTCGGCCTCAAGATCGGCGTCATCGTCGGGCAGGTCCACGTCTGTTTCAGGCGCGTCCTGCACGGCGCGGTCTTCGTATTCATCGGCCAGCGGCATGAGCATGGAATAAAGGTCGTTCAACCCTTCGCCATGCTCGGCGGACAGGCGGATCGGCTCGCCCAGACCCAGCGAATAGGCTTCGATCATACCCGCATCAGCGGCTTTGCCCTCGGCCTTGTTGCCCGCAAGGATCACATGCGCGGATTTCTTACGCAGGATCTCAGCGAACACCATGTCGGATGGGGTCACGCCGACGCGGGCGTCGATCATGAACAGGCAAATGTCAGCCATATCAACCGCGCGTTCGGTCAGACGGCGCATGCGGCCCTGCAGACTGTCGTCGGTGACTTCCTCAAGACCGGCCGTGTCGATCACGGTAAAACGCAGGTCGGCCAGCTTGGCAGCACCTTCGCGCAGGTCACGGGTCACGCCGGGCTGGTCATCGACCAGCGCAAGACGTTTGCCGACAAGGCGGTTGAACAGCGTGGATTTACCGACATTCGGACGGCCCACGATGGCAAGGGTAAAGGACATAATTCAGGCTCCGGGCCCCGGTTGGGCCACTTCAGACACGCGCCTTAGCCTATTTGCGGCCTAACGGAAAGCGTGCAATTGCCCCTTGGTGGACACGACATAAAGCGTACCGCCCGCCACAACGGGCGCTGTGGTCGCGCCGCCGGGGATTTGAGTGGTGCCCGTCAGGCCGCCATTGGTGGGGTTAAAGCTGCGCAATACGCCATCATTGGAGGCGACGATGACACGCCCTCCGGCGATGATCGGACCATAATGCGCGACGACTTCGGATTGCTTCTTTGGCTTGTCTTTGACGAAATTCGGCAAAGGCGTGCCCCAGATGCGGCGTCCGGTGCTGGCATCAAGCCGCACAAGTTCGTTCAGATCGGTCACCGCAAAGACAGAATCGCCTGCGGGCCAGACCGGGCCAATCGCCCCATCCCGCGCGACCCATTTGCGGTCACCGCTGTTCACGTCCAGCGCCGCCAATCGGCCCGAATGGTTCCCCACATAGACCGTCCCGCCCGAGATCACCGGCGCGCTGGTCACGTCACCGACAAAACTTAATGCCCGACCTACGCGCTTGCCTAGGACCGAGGTCGACCACCGCTCAAGACCGCCTTGGCGGAAGAGCCCCTGCACCTCGCCCGATCCAAAAGCAAAGATCGCCAGATCACTCGTTACGGCGGGTGCGGGTGCGCCCAATACGTTGCTGAGGCTGGTGGTCGCGCCGGTTTGCCATTGGATACGGCCATCGGTTTTATTGAGCGCCCAGCCAGTGTCATCTCCGGCCGTGAGATAGACGAGATCGCCCGAAACGGTCGGGGTGCCAGAGCCTGTGGCGTTAAGGTCTTGGGTCCAGCGCACACCGCCGGTTGTCACATCCAATGCGGCCAGAACGCCGAAACCGATGGAGACATAAAGTGTCTCACCATCCACAGCGAGCCCGCCACCGGTGGCTTGACCCTGACGGTCAGAAGAAGGGGTAAGATCGCGGGTCCATATGGTTTGACCAGAGGTCGCGGTCGCCGTGACCTGAGCACCTGCATCAAGGGTAAAGATACGCCCGCCTGCGACCACCGGGTCGGCAGTGATACGCTGCTTGCGGCTGTCGCCGGCACCGATCTTTGCGCTCCACACGGGCTGCAGCGTGCTGCGCAACGCCGGGTGGCTGACGCGCGTCGACGCGGTGCCAATGCTATGGGTCCAATTGGCGTTGTTTACCGTGCCACCCAGAGCAATGGCGCGGCTGGTGTTCGCGGGCACCGGACCGTCTACTGCTGCTAGAGCAAGGTCTTGCGGTCCGGGGTTCTGCAACACAGCGCGCACATCTTCGCGTTTGCCGGGAAGATAGGTCTGCTTATCTTCGCAGGCACTTAGCAGTAGTGCGGCGCCTACGGCACCCGCCACACCCAGACGACGCAGCCCCGGATGCCCGAGGTTGATTTCGCGATGCTTTGTCATGGACCTGCTCACTTCTTGTCGTTCCTCAACCTTCACGTCTCAGCCCATTTTGGGCGGTAAAGATGTGTCAGTTACCCGTTGTTTCTGGGATATCAAGTTCAGCCTCAGCGGCGGCACCATCAAGCTCCGGTTCCTTACCCAAAGCCACAATCACCTGAAGGGCGCGTTGTTGCAAGTCCGGGGTGGTTTCTGCATCGGAAAGAATGGATTGGTAACGCCCGACGGCTTTGTCGGTCTCGCCTTCTTGAATGTCGATCAGGGCCAGTTGTTCTTCGGCCAGCAGACGCAGGGCCGCGCCGGGCTGTGCGAGCGCTTCGAGGGCTTGACGCCGTTCAGCCACCGGCACCGACTGGCCCTGTAGCGTCACGGCTTTAAACTGAGCAAGCTGGCGGTAGATCGGCGCAAGTTCGCCGTCGAGCGCGATGGCGTCGAGCTGTTCCACCGCAGCGTCGGTTTCACCCGCCTCGGCCAGCGCATCGGCGCGCATGAAATTCAGCACGGCACGGGCACCGGGGCCTTCGGCCTCTATCGGGGCAAGCGCTTCTGCGCGGGCGTTGCTGGCATCAGCTTCCAATGCTCCGAGCATCGCATCACCCAAGGCTTCGGCCTGCGCGCGCTCTTGTGCCTTGCTGTATTCGTTCCACGCGGCACCACCGACAATGGCAACCACAGCGACCACGGCGATCCAGCCATAGCGGCGCAGCAGGCCATAAAGCCGGTCGCGGCGGACTTCTTCGTTCACTTCGTCAATAAAACTGTCGGTATCGCTCATCGCGCCCTGCCCCCGGCCTGATTTTGCCCCTCTTACCGCGCGTGGCCAGCCAAGCCAAGACCCAGCGAACTTACGCGCGCCCTCTGATGATCGCTTGGCGCGGGGCAACGTCACGCTAGGTCAGGGTCAGGATGCAACGAAAGGAGACAATGATGAGAGCGATTGCAATGGCGGCAGGTGTTTTAATGGCAGCGGCGCCAGCCTTGGCGCAGGATTTGGTGGCCAAGGTCTCACCCCATGACGTGGTGACCACGATGGACCGGCTGGAAAGCGCTGTGGAAGAGGCCGGGGCCGAAGTGTTTGCCCGCGTCGATCACGCCGCTGGGGCCGAAAAGGTCGAGATGGAGCTCCGCCCGACGCAGCTTTTGATCTTCGGTAACCCAAAACTTGGCACGCCCGCGATGCAGGACGCCCAGACAGCCGGGCTTGATCTACCGTTGCGCGTGCTGGTCTATGCCGATGGCGAAGGGGCCGTGCATGTGACCTATGCCGACCCTGAAACACTGGTAACGGCCCACGGACTGCCGGAAGAGGCGGAATATATTACCAAGATGACCGAGGCGCTAGATAACCTCACTGCCAAGGCGGTTAACGAAGAGTAACCCCTCTCCCCCGCCCGGACCTCAGCGTTTGGGCGGGGTATTCTGCGCTTTGATCAGGTTTTCCAGATCGGTCAGGCGCGACATCACCTCATCGCGGTAGGTGTTGGTTTGCTCGTTGCTTTCCTCGTGATGGGCGTCTTGCATCGAGTTGACGATCAGGCCGACTAAAAGGTTCACAACCGCAAATGTCGTGACCATGATGAAGGGCACAAAGAACATCCAAGCGTAGGGATAAATTTCCATGACCGGGCGGACGATGCCCATGGACCAAGACTCTAGCGTCATGATCTGAAACAGCGAATAGCCCGACCGGCTCAGCGTGCCGAACCACTGCGGGAAGTCGGTGCCAAAAAGTTTGGTGGCCATCACGGACGCGATGTAAAAGATCACCCCCATCAGTAGGAAAACCGACCCCATGCCCGGCAGAGCGTTGACCAGCCCCTCAACCACGCGGCGCAGCGAGGGGGCGACGGAGACGACCCGCAACAGGCGCAGGATGCGCAGGGCACGCAGAACGCTAAGGCCTTGAGTGGCCGGGATCAGCGAGATGGCGACAATGACAAAGTCAAAAATGCTCCAGCCGCGTTTGAAAAAATCCATCCCCCGGCCGTAGAGCTTGATCGCGATCTCAATGACGAAAATGCTGAGGCATACTTTGTCGAGCAGCAGGATCAACGGGCCCGCCTGAGCCATTACCTCGTCCGAGGTCTCAAGCCCCAAGATCACGGCATTAAAAAGAATCACGGCCAGAATGAAGTTCTGGAACGAGGGGCGGTCAGCCAGCCGCGCCGCGCGGGCGCGCAGCGACTGTTGCGAAGAGGTGGGGATATCGGTCATGGCGGTAGATATCGTGTGCCGCTTGGCACAACGCAAGAGCAGATCAGACTGAAAAACGCTATCGGCGGCAATGCCCCGCCCGCCTGCCATAACAGGGGGCGGGGTTTGCGTTATATCTGCTCTTCTTCCGCTTGCTGGCGCTGCCAAAGCTGGGAATAGCGCCCGCCTTTGGCCAAGAGCACCTCGTGGCTGCCCTGTTCGATAATCTCGCCCTTTTCCAGCACAACGATGCGATCCGCCTCTGCGATGGTCGACAGACGGTGGGCGATGGTCAGCACCGTGCGCCCTTGGCCTGCGCGGCGCAGCGCGTCTTGGATCTCATGCTCCGTCTCACTGTCGAGCGCGCTTGTCGCCTCATCCAGCAGCAGAATGGGCGGGTCTTTCAACAACGTCCGCGCGATGCCCACGCGCTGTTTCTCACCGCCCGAGAGTTTCAGCCCGCGTTCGCCAACTGTGGTCTCGTACCCCAGCGGCAGCGTCATGATGAAGTCATGGATCTGCGCCGCACGGGCGGCTTCCTCGACCTCCGCCTGCGTGGCCCCATCGCGGCCATAGGCGATATTGTAGCCGATGGTATCGTTAAAGAGCACCGTATCCTGCGGCACCACACCAATCGCCATATGCAGCGAATGTTGGGTCACATCGCGCACGTCTTGGCCGTCGATCTTCAGCGCACCGCCCGCCACGTCATAGAAACGGAACAAAAGCCGCCCGATGGTGGATTTGCCAGACCCAGTCGAGCCGACGATCGCCACAGTCTCCCCCGGGCGCGCCTCAAGCGAGACGCCTTTGAGGATTTCCCGGTCGGTGTCATAGGCAAAGCGCACGTTTTCCAACGACACATGGCCGCCTGTGACTTTAAGGTCTGGCGCATTGGGTTTGTCGTCAATCTCAGCCGGTTGTTCGAGCAGGCCAAACATTTGCCCCATATCCACCAGCGCCTGACGGATCTCGCGATAAACGGTGCCAAGGAAGTTCAGCGGCACGGTCAGCTGGATCATGTAAGAGTTGACCATGACAAAATCACCGACGCTGAGTTCACCGCTTTGCACGCCCATCGCCGCCATCACCATGACGCCGATAAGCCCCGCAGTGATGATTAACGCTTGGCCGAAGTTCAGGAACGCGAGCGAATAGTTCGTCTTGATCGCCGCGTTTTCATAGTCGGCCATCGCCAAGTCATAGCGCGCGGCCTCGCGGCCCTCGGCACCAAAATACTTCACTGTCTCATAGTTCAGCAGACTGTCGATCGCGCGTTGGTTGGCTTCGGTGTCGCTGTCGTTCATCTGCCGCCGCAGGCGGACGCGCCATTCGGTGACGGCAAAAGTGAACCAGACATAGATCGCGATGGTCACGGTCACGACCACCAGATACCAAATGTCGAACAAAACGGCGAGGATCACACCGACAAGGATCAACTCAAGGATCAGCGGCCCGATGGAGAAGAGCAAGAAGCGCAGCAGAAAGTCGACACCCTTGACCCCGCGCTCAATGATCCGGCTCAAGCCCCCGGTCTTGCGGGTGATGTGGTAGCGCATCGACAGTTTGTGGATGTGCTGAAAGGTCTCAAGCGCCAACATCCGCAGGGCGCGCTGTCCGACACGGGCGAAGACCGCATCGCGCACCTGTTGAAAGCCCACGCCCATCAGCCGCGCCATGCCATAAGCAACGGTTAGACCAATGGCCCCAAGTGCCAGCATCGGCGCGCCCTCGCCTGCCAATGCATCCACCGCGTCGCGGTAGAAGAACGGCGTGGCGACGATGATCAGTTTCGACACCAAAAGCGCCAACATGGCCAAGATCACCCGGCGCTTCACCCAAGGCATATCCTTGGGCCAAAGGTAGGGTGCCACCTTGCGCAGCACCAAAAAGCCCGACTGGCGCTCGGCGGCGTCGATCATTTCGGCCTCTGTGGGGATGCGGTCAGGCTTAGGGGTTTTGCGGTCGCGCCGACGCGCGGCGGGCGTTTGGTCTGTATCGGCTGGCATGGGAATTCCTGAAGTGATTACAGGCTACATAGGCTCCAAAGCCAAGGGTTGCCAGTGGGGGGCGGCGCACAGCGGCTCTGCGCGCTGCGAATGCCGCCACGGTTTCGGTCGCTGAAGTCAGGCGTCGATCACTCCGAAGCGGGCTCTTCGGGCAGGTCAAAGACCTGTCCGGGGTAGATCAGATCGGGGTCGCCGATGTTGGCGCTGTTGGCCTCGAACACCTTAACGTAGAGCAAGGGATCGCCGTAGCGGTCACGCGAGATCGCCCAGAGCGTATCGCCTTTCTGGACTGTCACTGCGTTCAGCGGCCCGGTCTGCCCCTCCGTGGCGGCTGCCAGCACCTCGGGGGATTCGCGCTTGAACGGGGTCTCCACCCGGCTGGTCACATCGCCCGCACGGGAAAGCTCATCCACCCGCAGGGTATAGACGCCCTCATCAATATTGGGCAGATCGCCCCGCCAACGGCCTTCTTGATCGACCGGCAGGCTGATCACCGCGTTATTGTTTAGATAGACGCGCACTTCGCTGGTATCCGGTTGCGCGCGGCCTGCGAGTTGCACGTCCCCCTGATCGGAATAGCCGATAGTGTCGAGCGCCACATTGGTCATGACTTGCGGTGGCGCGGTGTCGAGCCGCTCCACCCCGTCGGCGGTGGATTTCAGCACCGGGGCCGGCGCGGGAGGTCGGGTTGGTGCGGTTTCTGGCGCGGATGGGTTTTCGAAGGCTGGCGCCGTGTTCTCGGGGACGGTGGTAGTATCAGGTGTCAGCGTTGCTTGGCCGGATGGTTCTGCATTTGAAGATGCTTCTGGCTCCGCAGTTCCCATCTCAGCCAACGGCGTGGCTTGGGTCTGAGCAGCTGCACCCGCAAGCCCTTCAGCCGCGTCACCATCTGGGTTCTGCCCTGTCGGCGCGGGACTGTCGGTTGTCCCGGTGCCGGATAGCGGCGTAGCCTGCGCCGGATCGGTTTCGGTATCAGACGCGCCCCCTTCCTCAGCGGCGCGGGTCTGCTCTGCGGACGTGGAGGCATCTGGCACGTCGGTCCCGGTGCCGGCCAAGGGCGTAGTTTGCGCCGGATCGGTTTCGGTATCAGACGCGCCCCCTTCCTCAGCGGAGCGGGTCTGCTCTGCGGACGTGGAGGCATCTGGCACATCGGTCCCGGTGCCGGCCAAGGGCGTGGTTTGCGCCGGATCGCTCGCACCGATGGTCTGGCCCGCCTCGCTCGTCGGAGCGGCCTGCCCCGCCGCTGCGGAATTTTCGACTTGAGCGGTACCGGTATCAGCAAGTGGCGTTGCAGCAGTGGTTGTACCCGGCTGACTTTCAGCCTCAGCATTCTGCGGCACCGAGGCTGCAGTTCCTGCGAGCGGGGTCGCCGGCTCAGGCGCTGTGTCGGACAACATAGCCTCGCTATTAGTCGCCGCTGACGCCTCGGCAGGACCATCTGAACCGCGGGTCTCCTCTGACGGGGCTGCATCCGCGCCCTGCTCTGCAGCCGTGCCAGTCCCAGCAAGCGGTGTCGCGTCTGGCGTTTCGGGCGCGCCCTCAGCCTCAGCCGACATAGGTGCGGCACTCTCGCTCTGTGCACCAGGGTCAGCAGCCTCCTCCACAAGATTAAGCGGGCTTTGCTCCGGCGCGGTATCTGCCTGAGCCAACTCTACCGGCGCATCTGGGACAGCCGTCGGCGTAAGAATGATTTCCTCTTCCGACGCGATCTTGTTTTCACCGTCCTGACCCAAAAGGGTCAACACATGGCCCGTCTCACTTGGTGGAACCATCGCGAGGGTGGCAAACTTACCCGACCCATCGGCGGTGGCGCTGGCGATCTCTTCGCCGTCTTTCAGCACGAGGACAGTGCTGCCGGGCGCCGCGCGGCCTGCGATCACGGTCATCCCGTCGCTTTCGCGACGCACTTCGTCAAAGGTGGGCGCTTGGGGGGTCGGGGCCACCTCAGCGGTTTCAACCGGGGCTTCAGGCTCCGTCGCTGCCGCGCCTTCGGGCCCGACGGAAACGCCCTGCACGGCATTTGGCGCAAGGGTGGCATTTTCCGGCGTGGCATCACGTTCAGGGACCACGGCCACGGCGCTTTGCGGCGCGTCTTCCGGCCCGGCACGTTTGCTGCCGATCCACGCCCCAAGTGCGAGCACTGCCGCCGCAAAAGCGCCCGCCGCCATCGCCCCCATGCCGCCAAATCGGCCAAGTCCCTTTAACATCTTCTACTTCCCCTGTGGTTGAGCCTTTTTAGCAAGCAGGCTAACAGGGGTCAAAAGCGCAGACCATCTGCGCCGATTTTTCCAAATCATCAGGACACTTTACCATGCAACATTCTGTCTGTGTCTATTGCGGCTCCCGCCCCGGCGATGACGATGCATTCACCCAAGATGCCGAAGCACTTGGCCGGGGTCTGGCCGAAGCCGGGCTGCGGCTGGTCTACGGGGCGGGCGATGTGGGCCTCATGGGCAGTGTCGCGCGTGCGGCGCAAGCAGCGGGCGGCGACACCTTTGGCGTGATACCCGCGCATCTCGTGGCATGGGAGGTCGGCAAGACCGATCTAACCCGCTACATCGTGACCGAGACGATGCATGAGCGCAAAAAAGTCATGTTCATGAACTGCGATGCCGTGGCGGTTTTGCCCGGCGGTGCGGGATCACTAGATGAGCTTTTCGAAGTGCTGACATGGCGCCAGCTGGGCCTGCATGAAAAACCAATTTTCCTTGTAAACACAAACGGCTACTGGGATCCCTTCATGTCACTGATGAACCACGTCGTGGCCCATGGTTTTGCCGATGCGACCCTGTTGGATTACATCACCGTCGTCGCGGATGCCGATGCGGCCCTCACCGCCCTGCGCCGCGCTTTGTCTTGACGGAACGTGCTGACAGAGTAGAGCGCCAAGGCGCACCAAATCAGTACGAAGGCTTGGACATGCCAGCTGGTGAACGGCTCTTGGAATAGGACCACGGCGCAGAAAAACTGCAAGGTTGGGTTGATGTAGCTTAGCAGCCCGGCGGTCGCCATCGACAGCCGCCGCGCGGCGTAGCTGAACAAGATCAACGGTGTCGCCGTGATCGGACCAGCCAGCATCAAGAGCGCCGTATCGCGAAAAGACACGCCAAAGGCGCCGGCCCCATTGTCACCCGTTTGCCACAGCACGAGGACCGCAAGCGGGGACAAAAGCAAGACCTCCGCCGTGACAGAGACCACCGGCCCCACCGCCAACCGTTTTTTCGCGAGCCCATAAAGCCCGAAGGAGGCCGCGAGTGCCAAGGCGAGCCACGGCGCGGTGCCCAGTCCATAGGTAAGCACCGAAACCGCCACAGACACCAAACCCACAGCGAATAGCTGCACAAGGCTCAGCCGCTCAGCATAGACCAAACGCCCCAGCAGCACGGATACCAGCGGGAAAATGTAATAGCCCAAGGCGGCCTCCGTCGCCTGTCCGCTTTGCACTGCCGAAATGAACAGATACCAATTCGTCGCGATCATCAAAGCCGCGAAGGCCAGCAGACCAAACGCCCGTAGCCCGGTCATCGCGTCGAATACCGCGCGAAGGCGCCCTTGTACGGTCAGCAAGATCACGAAAAACACGAGCGACCACAGGGTACGATGCGCCAGCACTTCGGCGGCGGGCACGTGGGATAGCAATTTGTAGAAAATAGATGACAGCCCCCAAATGGAACAAGCCGCGATCATAGCGGCGATACCTTTGGTGGTGTCGGTCATTGGGAATCCTTGGCGCGGTAGATTGCCTAGTTGTGACGGCAATCAATTCCCGCGCCAAGGGTAAAGTCAGGCGTCTGCCAGTTCCCCAGCGACGATCTTTTCGATCTCATCAATGGGGTGGTTGGTCAGGGTCTTGGGGATTTCGCCTACAACCTTGCTCTGCACTTCTTTGTGGAGGTTGTCGCGCAACTCACCCAGCACCGCAGGTGGGGCAACCAGTACGATGCGGTCATAGCTGCCCTTATGTGCGAGCTTGTAAAGAATGTCCGACAAGTCTTTGGCAAAGCGCTCTTTTTCCAACTCATGCCAATCTGTATCATCGAAAGCTGAGCGGTGACCGCTTGGCCCATCGCTCATCCGTCCAGGGCGGTTGGCGGCCTGTTCTCTGGTGGGGGGGTTTTCCTGCTCTTCTTTCCGCACGACCTGAAGGTAAGGGTCATCTCCGTCGGTATGATTTTGCAGAAATAGGGCCTTTTGGCCATCCGCGATCAACACCCAAGTGTCTTGGCTAAGTTTGGTCATGAAGGCTCTCCGTGGTTGCGCTTATCTTCGCCAGTGACGCGGGTTACGCCGTCTTCACCCTTTTCGGCGCGTCGCAGAGCGTCTTGAGTGCCTACGTCCTTTTGTAGCCCCCCACCGGCGCGGCCGCCTTGATCTGGTGTATCGGTGTCAGAAAGGAACTTATCGGTTTCTTTGCTGCCGTCGTTGGATCGTTTTCGCTCGGCCATTTTGTCCTCCTTATGACGTGAAGTCTCAGTAGGAAAACAGTTCTGGAGTGCCTTGGGTTCCAACGAAAAACCCCGCAGCTGGACTGCGGGGTTTTAGTCTTGGTTTACTGCAACCTAGAGGCTGCGTTCGTCAAATCACAGGCGCGATGCGACGTTTTCCCAGTTCACAAGATTGTCGAGGAAGTTCGTCAGGTAGTCAGGGCGCGCGTTGCGGAAATCGATGTAGTAGGAGTGCTCCCACACGTCACAACCCAGCAGCGCAGTCTGATCAAAGCAAACGGGGTTCACGCCGTTTTCGGTCTTGGTGACCTTCAGGCCGCCGTCCTTGGCCTTCACCAGCCATGCCCAGCCAGAGCCGAACTGGCCCGCGCCTGCGGCTTTGAACTCGTCCTTAAACTTGTCGACCGAACCAAAGCTCTCGGTGATCGCTTTTTCCAGCTCACCGGGCATTTTGCTGTCGTTCGGGGTCATCATTTCCCAGAACTGGTTGTGGTTCCACAGCTGGCTGATGTTGTTGAAGATGCCATTCTGGGCGACCGCATTCGCGTCATAGGTGCCTTTGATGATCTCTTCGAGGGTCTTGCCCTCCCACTCGGTGCCTTCGATCGCCTTGTTACCGTTGGTCACATAGGCGTTGTGGTGCTTGTCGTGGTGGTATTCCAGCGTTTCCTTGGACATGCCTTTAGAAGCAAGCGCGTCGTGGGCATAGGGAAGATCGGGAAGTTGAAAAGCCATTTCGGGGGCCTCCTCATTTTGGAATTTCGCTGCGGCCACTTGATGTGCATCAAGCAGCAACGTCAAGATCAACGTCTGCAAATCATATCTGTTCCGAGCGAATTTGTCAGACTTTCCCCCGGTTTATCCGGCACCGAAATGCCCGACTTCGCTGCCGGGCTGTGCTGCCACCTTAAGCTGGTCGAACATATATTGCGCGACAGAGCGGAAGCAGACCACCTGAAAGGCACCGTCTTCAAGCAGCCAAAAGGCGGCGGGCACCTGACCAATGCGCGTACGGCGGAACATGCCGGGGGTGAATGTCGCGGGCGCAAGATCAACCGGCGCGAGCTTGGCCAACACCTCGCGGGCATGAGGGCCTTCGATACGAAAGGCCGCCCGCGCCCCGGAGACATCGACGGCCAGCGTATGGGTATCCTCAAACGCTGCATGGAGCCGCGCCAGCACCTCAGGCACCTGCGCGTGGGGGCACATCAACAACAATTCATCCGGCGACATCCAAGCAACCCCGGCCTCGCCTCCGGTGCTGCACTCGCCGCGGTCGGGGCGCTCAACACCGGTGACCTTTTTAACAACCTTGCGCAGAAAGGCCGCGTCCAGATCGCCGCGAATGGTGATCATCCCCAAGGGGCCAATCTCGGAAATCGTTGCAATTCCAGCGTCATAGCGCGCGTTTTTCAAGGCGGTAACGGCTTCAGACATTCTGCTTCTCCCCTTTGGGGTCGTAAAATACCGGGTCGACGATTCTAGCCTCATAGGTTTTGCCATCCGTGCCGGGGAAGGTAAGCACCTCGCCCATACGATCCGGCCCGTTGAGCACCAGCCCCATGGCAATGCCGCGATCAAGCGTCGGCGAATGATAGGTTGAGGTCACGCGCCCCTGCACCACTTTCTGCCCGTTCTCATTCTCCCCGTCGCCAAGTGCGTAGGCCCCGTCCGACAGGGTGCTCCCATCGGTCGTTTCAAGCCCCACGAGCTTCCAGCGGGTCGGATCCTGCATATGGCTGCGCTCCTGCGCGCGTTTGCCAAGGTAGTCATCCTTCTTTTTCGAGATCGCCCAGTTGAGGCCAAGGTCTTGGGGGATCACCGTGCCGTCGGTTTCATCCCCGATCATGATGAACCCCTTTTCGGCGCGCAGAATATGCAGACATTCCGTGCCATAGGGCATCACCCCCAAGTCATGTCCAGCGATCAGCAAGGCGTCCCAGAAGGCATGCCCCTGCCCGGCCTCGACCGCGATCTCATAGCTCAGCTCGCCCGAGAAAGAGATACGGAAGACGCGCACCTTGAAGCCGCCGAGCTCACCGTCGGTCCATTCCATGAAGCCAAGCGCCTCACGGCTCAGGTCCATCCCGCCGAGTTTCTCAAGACATTTTCGTGCGTTAGGACCGACCACGGCAACTTGCGCATAATGTTCGGTGGCGTTCACCACATGCACTTTCCAGTCCCACCACTCCGTCTGAAGACATTCTTCCATATGGGCATGGATGCTGTCGGCCCCGCCGGTGGTGGTGTGGCAGAGGAAGGTCTGTTCATCCAACCGCGCGACCACGCCGTCGTCGATCAAGAAGCCGTTTTCATTGCACATCAGCCCATAACGGCATTTGCCGGGTTTCAGCGTCGACATCATATTGGTGTAAAGCATGTCGAGGAAGCGCCCCGCATCCGGGCCGCGCACGATCAGTTTGCCCAGTGTCGAAGCATCGAGCAGCCCGAGGTTTTTGCGTGTGTTGGTGACCTCGCGCATCACCGCGTCATGGGTGCTTTCGCCGCTTTGCACATAGGCATAGGGCCGCCGCCATTGGCCGACCGGCTCCCAGATCGCGCCGTTGCTTTCGTGCCAGTCGTGCAGCGGCGTGCGGCGGATCGGCTGGAAAGTATCGCCCCGCGCCGCGCCCGCAATCGCGCCCATTGAAATCGGGTGATAAGGCGGTCGGAAGGTGGTGGTGCCAACGCTGGGGATCTCGGCGTCCAGCGCCCCCGCCAACGTGGCCAACCCATTGATATTGCTAAGCTTGCCCTGATCCGTCGCCATGCCAAGCGTGGTATAGCGTTTGGCATGTTCGACCGAAACGAACCCCTCCTGCGCAGCCAGCCGCACGTCCGAGACTTTCACGTCGTTCTGGTAATCGAGAAAGGTCTTTTCGCGCAGTTTCACACTGGCGCCCTGTGGCATCTGCCAGACCGGCATCATCGGCGCCTCTTCGCGGCGCGTAGCCTCAGGCGAGGTGAAATCGCGGGGCAGTTTGAAACCAAGCGACGTGGCCACCCCGTCGGCGGCGGCATGCGCGTCATGCAGCACGTCATCCAACGGGAACACCCCAGCCGCGGCTCCGGCGGGCGTGACGAAACCATGGCCGTCAGCGCCGGTTGGTGGATGGTCCTGATTGGGGCGGAAGCAGGCATGGGTCGTATCCCACGTCAGCTTGCCGCCGCAATGGGACCACAGGTGCACCACCGGCGACCAGCCACCCGACATGGCGACCGCGTCGCATGCGATCTCTTCCAGCACAGCGCCCTCTCCGGCCTGCGAACAGACAGCCACGCCCGTCACCCGCTTGCCGCCTAGAACCGAGGAGATCCCCTGCCCCATGACCACCCGAATGCCGAGCGCCTTGGCCTGCGCCACCAGTTCACTGTCTTGTGGCAGCACACGCGCATCAAGCACGGCAGGTACCTCAAGCCCCGCCTGTTTCAGCGCAATGGCGGTCAGATAGGCGTTGTCATTATTCGTTACCAGAACGGTGCGATCCCCCGGCGAAACACCGAAATTGGCCACATAGTCGCGCATGGCCGAGGCCAGCATCACACCGGGCACGTCATTGCCAGCAAAGCTCAGCGGGCGCTCGATTGCGCCGGTCGCGGTGATCACATGACCTGCGCGCACGCGCCAAAGGCGGTGGCGCGGGCCGAGGGCGTCGGGCGCATGATCGCGCAGCCTCTCATAGCCCAAGACATAACCGTGGTCGTAAACACCCGCGCCCATGGTTCGGTCGCGCAGGTCGACATTCTCCATGCCGCGCAGGCGGTCGAGGGTTGCAGCAATCCACGTCTCAACCGACGCGCCGTCGACCGTGCCGCCGTCAACCGGCGCACGCCCGCCCCAATGGGTCGATTGCTCCATCACGATGACCCGCGCACCGCTAAGTCCCGCTGCCAGTGCGGCCTGCAGCCCCGCAACCCCGCCGCCAATGACCAGCACATCGCAGAAGGCGTGAAAATGCTCATAGGTATCCGCATCCGGCGCCTTTGGCGCTTTGCCCAAGCCTGCGGAATGGCGGATGATCGGCTCATAGAGGTGCTTCCATAGCGGGCGCGGATGCATGAACGTTTTGTAGTAGAACCCGGCGGGCAGAAAGCGGCTGAGGTGTTTGTTGAGCGCGCCCACGTCGAACTCAAGGCTCGGCCAGTGGTTCTGGCTGGCGGCCTCCAGCCCTTCAAACAACTCGGTGGTGGTGACACGGGCATTGGGCTCAAAATGCCCCTCTTGGCCGAGACCCACCAAGCCGTTGGGCTCTTCCGGGCCTGAGGTCACGATCCCGCGCGGCCGGTGGTATTTGAACGAGCGCCCAACCAGCACCTGATCGTTGGCCAGCAGGGCCGAGGCCAGCGTGTCGCCCTCATAGCCGCGCATTTGCTTGCCGTTAAAGGTGAAACTCAGCGGTTTGCTTTTGTTCAGCAGGCGGCCGCCTGTGGCCAGTCTTGTGCTCATCGTGGGAAACCTTGCGGGCTGGTGGAGGGCGGATGCCTCCCGGTTGGGTTGGGGCCGAGGCGGGGTTAGCTGGCTGCGTGCCATTGCCAATCTGGATGCCGTTTGCGGATCGCGTCAGTGATATGATCCGGCGGCGCGAGGGTCTGGGCCGAATAGCTGCCAAAGACCTCTAGCGTGGCGGTATCGCGGGCCATGTGGAACCACTTGCCGCAGCCAAATGCATGGCGCCACCGTTCCAGATGCACGCCTTTTGGATTTTCGCGCATGAACAGATAGCTTTCGAAATCGTCGCTCGACCCGCCAGGGCCCACACGTTTCAGATGCGCTTCACCGCCGCCGTGAAACTCTGTCTCCTCGGCGGTGACGTGACAGCAAGGGCAAGTGAGGATCAACATGGGCAGGCTCCTGAGCAATGGGAAAACGGCAAAACGCCGCCCCGGCGCAAAAGCGCGGAGCGGCGTTGGTCGTGACGAGGCAGTGCGCTGCGCGCTGCCAAGATGCGTTTATTCAGTCGGTGTAGCTGTCTCTTCAACTGCATCCGCTGTGCCTTCGGCGGCACCTTCGATGGTCTCACCGGTGCTTTCGGCTGCGCCTTCGATGTTGACGTTGACATCATTCGCGCCGTCGATGTCACCACCTGCGAAGAGGAAGTAGGCCAACAGAGCCACAACAACGACAACCGCACCCACGATAAAGGCAAGGCTGCTGCTGCCACCACGGTCAGTCGTGGTTGTAGTCGTGGTGGTATTTGTGTGGTCGGTATGATCGGTGTGGTCGGTACGATTGTTTTCCGGGATTGCCATTGTTCAGCTCCGTTAATTTCAAGTTCTGAACAGGCAACTCCAGCGCGGGCGAATTCGTTCCGTACAATACAACGCTTCAGCGACTTGTGGCCGATCCGCAACATCAGTGCGCCACCCCTGCAGCCACGGATTCGTCGATAAACCGCCCTTCTGCGAAACGCTCCATCCCGAAAGCTTCCGTCAACGGCGAATGCCCCTTGGCCATCAACTCGGCAAAGCCCCAGCCCGAGCCGGGGATCGCCTTGAACCCGCCCGTGCCCCAGCCGCCGTTGATAAAGACCCCCTCAACCGGGGTCTTGCTGAGGATCGGAGAGCGGTCGCCCGTCACATCCACGATCCCGCCCCACTGGCGCAACATCTTGAGACGCGAGATCATCGGGAAAGTCTCAACCAGCGCCCGCACCGTCTCTTCGATATGATGAAAGCTGCCGCGTTGGGTGTAGTTGTTATGCCCGTCCGTGCCACCGCCGATGACCATCTCACCCTTGTCGGACTGGCTCATATAGCCGTGCACCGTATTGGCCATCACCACGACATCCATACAGGGTTTGATCGGCTCGCTGACCAGCGCTTGCAGGGCGACGCTCTCTATCGGCAGCCGGAAGCCCGCCATATTCGCCAACTGCCCCGAGTGCCC
The DNA here is from genome assembly GCF_038900015.1 of Sulfitobacter sp. AS92. Lineage (NCBI taxonomy): Bacteria > Pseudomonadati > Pseudomonadota > Alphaproteobacteria > Rhodobacterales > Roseobacteraceae > Sulfitobacter > Sulfitobacter sp. AS92. The sequence continues at coordinate 220,894 of NZ_JBBMQL010000004.1, read as the reverse complement.
GGCCACCACCATGCCAAGCTTATCGCAGTCAATATCGCCGCGCGTGGTGCTGACTCCGGTCACCTTACCGCCCGTCTGGCGCACACCGGTGACTTCGCATTGCTGGATGATGTCCATACCCATGTCCGAGCACGCGCGCGCATAGCCCCAGGCGACCGCATCATGGCGCGCCGTGCCGCCCCGCGCTTGCCAAAGCCCGCCCAGAACCGGATAGCGCGGCCCGTCGATGTTGATGATCGGCACCAGTTGTTTCACACGATCTGGCCCGATGAATTCGGTGGTGACGCCCTGCAGCGCGTTGGCATGTGCCGTGCGTTTATAACCGCGCACCTCATGTTCGGTCTGCGCCAGCATGATCACCCCGCGCGGGGAGAACATGACGTTGTAGTTTAGATCCTGGCTCATCGTCTCGTAAAGGCTGCGCGCCTTTTCATAGATCGCGGCGGAGGGGTCTTGCAGATAGTTCGAACGGATGATTGTCGTGTTGCGCCCGGTGTTACCGCCGCCCAGCCATCCCTTCTCAAGCACCGCGACATTGGTGATGCCGAAATTCTTGCCAAGGTAATAGGCCGTCGCCAGCCCATGCCCCCCGGCACCGACGATGATCACATCATAGCGCTTTTTCGGTTGCGCATCGCGCCACGCACGGGTCCAGCCCGTATGATGGCGCATCGCCTCTCGGGCCACTGCGAAAACGGAGTATTTCTTCATCACGTCACTTCCCAGCAAGGATTCGGGCCGCGCGGGCGGCTGTGGTCTTTTCTGAGCCTAGGAACACATTTGCGAAATGACCACCACGGCATTTAAACGCGGTTTTGCGACATGTGGTGCAATTGGTGAAAAATGCCGCAGGGGGCGCGGCAAATGCGGTCTTTTGTCGGCGCCGGGCAGAGGTTAGGTAGAGGGCATGATATTTTGGTTTCTCTCTGGCGCAATGGCGCTTGTCGTGGGTGGTTTTCTGGCACGGGCCGCATGGCGCGGCGCGGATACGCCCCTGCCCGCGCAGGCGGATTATGATCTTAAGGTCTACCGCGACCAATTGGACGAGGTGGAGAGGGACGTAGCGCGCGGTGTGGTGCCTGAGGCCGATGCCGCCCGGATCCGCACCGAAATCTCGCGCCGTATCCTTGCCGCCGACGCCGGGCGCGACACGCGCGCGCAGAGCACGTCGCGCCCCGCGCCCGTCGTGCTGATCGCAAGTATTCTAGCCTTGGGTGCCGGGTCACTGGCGCTGTATTTGCATCTGGGCCAGCCCGGCTATGGCGATCTGGCGCTGGCAGACCGCATTGCCTTTGCAGAGGACATGCGCCGCAACCGCCCGAACCAGCAAAGCGCGGTGGAAAGCCTGCCTGCCAGCCCCAACACCGAAGGGCTGAGCGCCGATTATCTTGCCCTGATCCAACAGCTTCGCGCGACGATCAAAGAACGCCCCGAGGATGTGCAAGGTCAGGTCTTGTTGGCCCAGAACGAAGCCCGGATTGGCAATTTCGCCGCCGCTGCCGAGGCGCAGGGCAACGTGCTGCGTCTTAAGGGCGCGGATCGCACCACCAAGGACATAGCCGATTACGCCGAGCTTTTGGTGCTGGCGGCGGGGGGCTACGTCTCTCCCGAGGCGGAAACGGCCCTGCGCGAAGTGCTTAACCGCGATGAGCAGGATGGCCGCGCGCGCTATTATCTTGGGCTGATGATGGTGCAAACCGGGCGACCGGATGTCGGTTTCCGTATCTGGGACGCGCTGTTGCGGCGCGGGCCAGCAGATGCGCCGTGGATCGAGCCGATCCGCGTACAGATACCACAGGTCGCAGCCCTTGCCGGGGTGGATTACGAGATACCTCAGACAGGCACCGGCGCGCCTGCCCGGGGGCCGTCCGCCGATGACATTGAGGCCGCGTCGGAAATGGACGCAGGCGACCGGATGGAGATGATCGGCGGCATGGTCGCGGGCCTCTCCGACCGTCTGGCCAGCGAAGGCGGCCCGCCGCAGGACTGGGCGCGGCTGATAACCTCGCTCGGTGTCTTGGGCGATACCGATCAGGCTCGCGCGGTCTATGACAATGCGCTTGAGGTCTTCTCGGGCGATAGCGCAGCGTTGGATATGATCCGCAACGCCGGAGAGCGCGCAGGGGTGGCAGGATGATTTTTGACGACACCGCAGATTTCATCGCCGCCCTGCCCCCGATGCAGGCGCTGATCGGGTTGGATCTAGGAGAGAAAACCATCGGCGTCGCGGTAAGCGACAGCTTCCAATCCGTCGCCACCCCGCTGGAAACCGTGCGGCGCAAGAAATTTGGGTTGGATGCCGCGCGTCTGGCCGAGATCATCGCCGAGCGTCGCATTGGCGGTCTGGTCTTGGGCCTGCCGCGCAATATGGACGGCTCCGAAGGGCCACGCTGCCAATCGACCCGCGCTTTTGCCCGCAACTTTGACCGGCTCACCCCGCTGCCGATTACCTATTGGGATGAGCGCCTGTCGACCGTTGCCGCCGAACGCGCGCTTTTGGAGGCCGACACCACCCGCAAACGCCGCGCCGAGGTGATTGATCATGTAGCGGCGGGCTATATTTTACAGGGGCTTTTGGACCGCCTGCAGGTGATGCGCCGTGAATAAGAAAGTCTGGCAGCGCGATGAGATTGAAAGCCCCTGCATCAATATCTGCGTGGTGCATCCCGAAAGTCGGCTTTGCACCGGTTGCCTACGCTCGATTGATGAGATCGGCCGCTGGTCGGCCATGAGCGGTGAGGAACGTCGCGCGATTATGGAAGACCTGCCCCAACGCGCCAGTGCCCACGCCAAAAGACGCGGGGGCCGTGCTGCCAAGCTGGCACGGCGCCGGGACTAGCGCAGCGTTACGCGCCGCGGCGTTGGATGATCTGATTTAAGAAAATAAGGGCCGCTTCGCCATCTGTGGCATCATGGTAGCCCATGGGCGTCGCGTCGTAGTTGGCCGCAGGGAGTGACGCGCGGGCGAAGGACAGGCTGGTTTCGCGGGTGAACATCCCGTCAAAACGAAACGCCCGACGACCACTGCGCGCAGGTCTCCAATAGGCGAGGTCGCTGCCCTGCCCCTTGAGGATGATTGCTTTGGTCCCGGTCTGGCCCATCTCTTCACGTCCCTTGGTTTGGATGATTCTGCGTTTGTTAAGGCATTAAGCCCTTACTTTGTGTCGAGATTGCGGCGATTTGATGAACATTGTCCGAAATTAGGCAGAAACAGCCGCATTCCGGCAGGTTTAAGGTGAAAAACAGGTCGGCTTAGCCCCAAAGCGCCTTTCTCAACATATTCATCGCCACCAGCACTAGAAACACGGCAAAGATTCGTTTCAGCGGTTTGGGGTCCATCGCATGGGCCAAACGCACGCCCCACGGCGCAGTGATCAGCGTCATAGTGATTACAGTCCCAAAGGCGACCAGATTAACCGCGCCTACAGTGAACGGCGGGCGGTTTTGATCGATATCGATAAATAGGAACGCGATGACCGAGGGCACAGCGATCAACAGCCCAAAGCCTGCGGCCGTGGCCACGGCCCGATGAATGGGCCGTCCGTGCAATGTCATCAGTGGCACGCCAAAGCTGCCGCCGCCGATCCCCATGAGCACCGACAAAAACCCAACCATCGGCGACAGGATCGCGCGTTTGATGCCGCGCGGCATGGTCTCTCCCAACCGCCATTCACTGCGCCCGAAGCCAAGGTAGAGCCCGACAGTCAACGCCAGCCCACCAAAAATCGCCTGAAGCGTGACAGTGCGCAATTGCGACACCAACAGCACCCCCAGAACAGCGCCAAGCATAATCCCCGGCGCCCAACTGCGCAGAATGTCCCAATCAACCGCGCCCTTTTTGTTATGCGCATGGACCGAGCGCGCGGATGTGACGATGATCGTCGCCAGCGATGTCGCCAAGCAAATCTGCATCAGCTGTGGCCCGTCATAGCCGAGCGATTGCAGCGCATAGAAAAACGCAGGGACCAAGACGATCCCCCCGCCCACGCCCAGCAGCCCTGCCAGAACACCGGCAAACCCTCCGATCAGGGCGATAAGCACCAGCATCGGCAAAAGATCGTTCAACTCTGGCATGGGCCCCTCCCGGCTGTCATTGCGCCTATCAAGCCGTTTCGCGCCGGGGGTTCAAGGCGATAACGCGGGGGTTGCACTTCCTCCCGCTCAGGTTAGGTTGCGCGCGAAAGTTGGCCCCAAGCGTTGGTCTATGCTTGCCGCCTCCCCCCTTTGGCCCTGGCCATCCCATCCGAAAGGACATCACGTGCTACGTTCAGCGCTCATTCTCGGGTTGCTGGGGCTGGTCGGCCCCTTCGCCATCGACATGTATCTGCCCGCCATGCCCGCCATCGCCGCCAGCTATGGAGCGTCTGAAACGGCGGTTCAGGCGACCATCACCGCCTATTTCATCGCCTTCGGGCTGGGGCAGCTTTTCTACGGCCCGTGGGCCGATCAGGCGGGGCGCAAGCTGCCGATCATGGTGGGGCTGGTGCTGTTCGTGATCGCCTCCTTCGGGGCCGCCTTCGCGCCGACGATGGCGGCACTAACCGGCTGGCGGGCGCTGCAAGGGCTTGGCGGCGCCGTGTTGATGGTGGTGCCGCGGGCGATCATCCGGGACCAATACACCGGCACGCAGGCCACGCGGTTGATGGCGATGCTGATGCTGGTGATCTCGATCTCGCCCATGTTGGCCCCTCTGGCAGGCAGCGCGGTGATGGCGCTGGCCGATTGGCGCGGCATTTTCGTGATACTGGGCGTGTTGGCTATCGCCGCGCTGGTGCTGACCGCCCTCGCCCAGCCCGAGACGCTGCCCGTCAAACGCCGTGTGCAGATTAATCCGCGCAACCTTTGGCGCGGGGCGAAGGTGCTGCTGAGCGATCCGATCTTCATGGGGCTGACCTTTATCGGTGGCTTTGCCATGGGATCGTTTTTTGTTTTTATCGCCTTCGCGCCCTTCGTCTATACCGGGCAATACGGGCTAGGTCCGACGGGGTTCTCGCTGGCCTTTGCGGTGAATGCAGTCGGCTTCTTCTCGGCTTCGCAGCTGGCGGGCTGGCTCGGCGAACGCTGGGGCATGCGCAGCCTCGTTCGGCGTGGGGTGGCGGGCTTCGTCTTCTTCTCCGCCGCGATCTTCCTCACGGCGTTGGCGACGGATCCGGGCCTCTATCTGGTGATGGCGGGGCTGTTTTGCGCTAACGCCTGCCTTGGCGTCGTGGTGCCGACGGTGATGGTCGTGGCGCTGGACGATCACGGCGACATCGCCGGTCTGGCCTCATCACTGGGCGGCACATTGCAGATGGTGGCGGGTGGCCTCTCCATCGCGCTGGCCGGGCCGTTCTTTGACGGGACTGTCACACCGATGTTGGGGGCCATTGCGGCATGTGGTCTGGTGGCGGCCTTGCTCACGTTGGCACTGCTGCGGCCCCGCCCAGTGGCAGAGCCCAGCGTTTAACCCTACCCCGCCGCGGCGATTTCCTGCGCCGCGGCGACCTCGGCCAAGGCGGCCTCAAGCAATTCCGGCCCTGCGCCGGGTTTATGCGCCCCTTCGGACAGGATACGCCGCCACTGCCGCGCCCCGGGCCGCCCGGCGAAAAGCCCCAGCATATGCCGGGTGATCTGGCCCAGACGCCCGCCGTTTGCCAAATGCGCCTCAATATAGGGCAACATCCCCCGCACCGCCGCCTCTGCACTGCTGTCCGGGCCCTGCCCATAGATGCGCCGATCCGCGCCGGCAAGGATGTCGGTCGGCGCATGATAAGCACTGCGCCCCACCATGACGCCGTCCAAACCTGCGTCGAGAAAGGCTTCGGCCTGTTCGAGCGAGGTGATCCCGCCATTGACCGAGATATGCAGGTTCGGAAACAGCCCTTTCATCTGATGCACCAGGTCATAGTCCAACGGCGGAATATCGCGGTTCTCCTTAGGGCTTAGCCCCTGTAACCACGCTTTGCGCGCATGGATCGTAACGCGGGTGCAGCCTGCTGCCACAATGCGTGCCAAAAACTCGGGCAGGATTTCCTCAGGGACCTGATCGTCCACGCCAATGCGGCATTTCACCGTCACCTCGACATCACAGACCGCGCGCATGGCATCCACACAATCCGCCACCAGCCCCGGCTGCTGCATCAGCACCGCGCCAAAGGCGCCCGATTGCACCCGGTCGGACGGGCAGCCGCAATTGAGGTTGATTTCATCATAGCCCGCCTCAGCCCCCAATCGCGCCGCCTGTGCCAGCTCTGCGGGGTCCGACCCGCCAAGTTGCAGCGCCACGGGATGTTCAGACGGGTCATGATCCAGCAGATGCAGCGCACCGCCGCGTACCAAAGCGGGTGCGGTGACCATCTCGGTATAAAGCAGCGTCTCGCGGCTCAGCAGCCGGTGGAGGTAACGACAATGGCGGTCGGTCCAGTCCATCATGGGTGCGACGGAGAGGCGGGCCGCCCGAACCACATCCGATGTCCCGTGCTTTCTTGGGTTCGACAGCTTTGTCATCTGTTCGATCTTCCTATATTTTCGCGCCTTTTGCCCCCATTTTTCAGGGTGGTGCAACAAAATGTTGCATTAAGGCCAATTTGCTGCGCCGCTCTTCTACCCCTTCGAACTCCCGCCTCTCGCCATGAAGGGGAAACCTCGGTTGGTGCCCGCATCTCGAGATAAAAAAACCCCGCGTGAAGACCCGTTCGCCCCAATGCAATGGATCGATCCCCTCAGAATGAAGTATGAAGGAGCGAAAAGAGACCCGAGTGGGTACCATTATGCAGCGCGAGACGAAAGGCGGTGCAAGCCGCATCACTGCGGTGATCCGCGAGAAACGCGGGAGGGTTGTCCTGACTATGAGTGAGACCTTCCCAATTCGCTAGGCGGCCAAGCGCTAGATCCGCAATGCAGTGCGTAATCTGAAGCTCGCAGGCGCGCTTGATGATCAATACGCTGACCCCGGTCAACCAAGGCTGGCAGGCATTTTTGTCAAGCGAAGGCGAGCCCCTAATTTACCCCTTCGAAAGGACCTCCATAGCTCTGACCAGACATTAAGCTGTTCTTTGGAAAATGGTCGCTCTGGTTCAAAGAATGATCAGGTCGGGCACATCACGATGCGCAACCAACCCCGCTTGCAATCTGTGTAATATCTGCAATAAGCCCCGCCATCCGGTCGCAGCCTACCCGGACATCAAAACAAGGGCCCCAAAATGAAAACACTTGTCATCTGCTCTGGCGGACTCGATTCCGTGTCGCTTGCGCATATCACTGCCAATGAGCATCAGCTCACCCGGCTTGTCTCCTTTGACTATGGTCAACGCCACCGTAAGGAGGTCGACTTTGCCGAAGCCGCCGCCAAGCGGCTTGGCGTGCCGTTCCACCTGATCGACATGCGCGACATCGGTGCGGCGCTGTCAGGCTCCGCCCTGACCGACGATATCGACGTGCCCGATGGGCATTACGCCGAAGACACGATGAAAATCACCGTTGTGCCGAACCGCAATGCGATCATGCTGTCGATCGGCTTTGGCATCGCGGCGGCGCAGGGCGATGAGGCCGTGGCGACTGCCGTGCACGGCGGCGACCACTTCATCTATCCCGACTGCCGCCCCGGTTTCACCCGCGCCTTTGACGCAATGCAGCAGGCAGCACTCGACGGCTATGCCGATGTGCGCCTGCACACGCCATTCGTCGAGCAAAGCAAGGCCGAGATCGTGCGCCAAGGTGCGCAGCATGGCACACCCTTTGCAGAGACGTGGTCCTGCTACAAAGGGGGCGAGATCCATTGCGGGCGCTGCGGCACCTGTGTTGAGCGACGCGAGGCTTTCCATTTGGCCGAAGTCAGCGACCCCACGGTCTATTCCGATCCGGACTATTGGACCGAAGCACTGGCCACGCGAGGGGAGAGCTGATGTTCCGCATTCGCAAAGAATTCCACTTCTCGGCCAGCCACCAATTGACCCACTTGCCCGATGACCACCAATGCGCGCGGTTGCATGGGCATAACTATATCGTTGTGGTGGAACTGGCGGCCGAGGCCTTGAACGCCGACGGCTTCGTGCGCGATTATCACGACCTGAAGGCGCTCAAGACCTATATCGACGATCACTTTGACCATCGGCATCTGAACGATGTGATGGACGGACCCTCCACCGCCGAGAACATGGCAAAGCATTTCCATGATTGGTGCGCCGCACGCTGGCCTGAGACCAGTGCCGTGTTGGTGAGCGAGACCCCAAAAACATGGGCGGAATACCGACCATGACCCTGCGTATTGCCGAGATTTTCGGCCCCACCATTCAGGGCGAAGGCGCGCTGATCGGGGAGCCCACCGTGTTCGTCCGCGCCGGCGGCTGTGACTATCGGTGCAGCTGGTGTGACAGCCTGCACGCCGTCGAGAGCCAATACCGCCACACTTGGGCACCGATGAGTTCTGAGGACGTGTGGCGCAAAGTGCGCAAGCTATCAGGTGGCCAACCGCTGACTGTGTCGCTCTCGGGCGGCAACCCTGCCATTCAGGATTTCGGCCCGCTGATCAAAATGGGCAAGGCCGCAGACTATCGTTTTGCCTGCGAGACCCAAGGCTCAATCGCGCGTCCATGGTTTGCCGATCTTGATACGCTGGTGCTGTCACCCAAGCCGCCATCGAGTGGCGAGGACGTTGATTGGGACGCCTTTGATGCTTGCCGCACCATCGGTGCAAAGGCGCGCCAGCAGGTGATGAAGATCGTCATTTTCGACGAGATCGACTACCAATGGGCGCGCGAAGTGCACGCCCACCACCTTGATATCCCCCTTTACCTGCAGCCCGGCAACCCCGAGGTCGACCCCGCCACCCCGGTTGATCCGCAAGCGCTGGCCGATCGGCTGGGCTGGCTCACTGAAATGGCGATGGCCGATGGCTGGTTCGCCCCCCGTATCCTGCCGCAGCTTCATGTCCTGATCTGGGGCAACAAGCGCGGCGTCTGACCGATGGAGACACCTATGTCTGAAGACATCTACAGCAATCTCAAGCAACTAGGCGGTGAGACCCGCATCCCCGCCAGTCCCGAAGAGGCCGAGCTTGAGCGGGTGCCGAACCCGCAGGCCGATGTGGCCTACAACGTGCGCTTTACCGCGCCGGAGTTTACCTCGCTCTGCCCGATGACAGGTCAGCCGGACTTTGCCCATTTGGTGATCGACTATGTGCCCGGCCCGTGGCTGGTGGAGTCGAAATCGCTCAAGCTGTTCCTGACCTCGTTCCGCAACCACGGCGCGTTTCACGAGGATTGCACGATCTCTATTGCGCGCCGCTTGGCCGATTTCCTTGATCCGCAATGGCTTCGGATTGGTGGCTATTGGTATCCGCGCGGGGGCATCCCGATTGATGTCTTTTGGCAGACCGGCCCGCTGCCGGAAGGCGTGTGGATTCCTGACCAGGGCGTTCCCCCTTACCGAGGTCGGGGCTGATAGCTGCAAACAAACTGCCGCGCGTGAAGTGGTCTGAGGCGGACATCGCAGGACGCGTCGGCAAGCTGGCCGATGTGCCCCCTGACGGTCAGCGACCATTTGCCTTCGAAGAAAAAAGTTTCCGCAAATTTCCGCATCCTCGTCGAGAACCTCTTCAACGAGAAAGACGAGCAGCCCGGTGCTGCTCGTCTTCGTTTCATCTCACGCGTCCTTATTCGGGATCGCGGATCGTGATCGCCGGGTTCATTGGGAAGAAGTTGTGCGGCATGATATGCACGGTTTTCCATTCGGTCGACATCACAGGCCAGTCTTCGGTGCGGGGCACATGGTGGAAGCCCGCAGTGAACCACGTAACGATGTCCTGATCCTGTAGCGACGCGTCTTCCTTGACCCATTGCGCCAGCGTGTCGGACCCATCGCTTTGCAACGCGAACTTACCGCCTGCATAGCGTTCCTTAGGATCGTGCACCGTGTTCCAAACCGAGTTTTCGATATAGGCGTTGCGGATCATCGGGGGGTCGTTCTCAAAGTCGAAGGGGCCGTAGGCGACGCTGCCGTGGTGGATCATATAGCCCGGTTTATGCCCCAACGGCCCTTTGCGGTCGGGGTTTTGCAACATGAAGTAGCGCGGCTTGAACGAAGACACCTGATAGGTCGCCTCGGCCTCGGACTTGGGCATGTTATGCTCGACCTTCCATAGGGACCGGCGCGGGCTGTCGTCGGCCACTTCGGCGGGCACAATGTCCATCGTCATGAAGCGGTTGCTGGGCTGGTCGATGTCAAAATCGAGCCGGAAGTTAAAGTAGTGGTCATGGTTCGCCGCCACCAGATTGGGCGCGATGAGCGTGCCATACTCCGTCTCGCGCGCCGCCGAAGGATCGTCCATCGAGGTCGCATCAGCACCTTTCACACCGTCGAGACCCGTGGCACCAATCTTGATCTCCATTTGGCCGTTCTGTTTGAAACGGTAATCGATCAGATAGTCGTAGTTGCCCACTTCGGATGCTGTACGCACCACCAATTCAGTCTCAGGCCGACCCTCGGCGGGGGTGTATGGATCGGGACCTTGGGCAAAGACCTCAAAATGTCGCCACGCCGGATCACCGATGTTGCGTTCAAAGATGCAGACCGCGTCGGGGATTTCCAGCGGCTGACCGTCATCGCCCGCGATCATCGCTGGCAGGAAGGTCGCATAAGACGGGCAGTCGATCCCGGCCACCAGCGGGGTCAGGAACAGGCCGAAGCCATATTCGCCACTGTCCATATAGGTCCGCCAATAGAGCCCGGCGCTCGGGTCCATATAGGGCACAAAAACCTCAGACAGATGCGCCTGATAGAGCAGCGTGCGCCACTCATCGCCATCCTTCACGTCAATGTTCGACAGCACCGGACCGGGACGTTTGTCGACCCGCAGGCGCATGCGCCACATGTCCCATTCCAGTGCGCCATCGGCATAGGTGAAATTCGGCCCGCCCTCTTGGGTCAGCACGGCAGGGTTCATCGCCGCGCGCTGAGGGGCGCGGGCCTCGATCTCTTCGCCGGTGTAGCCCCAGCCGTCTTCGGGGACCGCCACATTGCCTTCATCGATGACGCGCAGCGCCTTGCCGGTTTGCAGATCGACCACGGCATAGATGTTCTCAATCGGCTTGGCATAGAAGTTCGACCCCTCGGGCGAAACATAGCAAGGCACTTTCATCAGCCGCGTGCCGTCGTCTTCGTCCGAGAAGAAATTGCCCGCAGTGAGCGGCAAACAGAACACCTGATCCGGCGTCAATCCGCGCTTTTCCAGCCCCGCAATCATGTCGGGATGCTCCAAAGCGGCGGTCATCGCGTTGGCGAATTCGTTGAAAAGGATCATCGGCTGGCCTTCGGTGGGGGCGCTGCGTTCGATCTCTCCGGTGGTGAGGTTAACGATGGTTTCAACAAAACCGCTGTTGTCGGCGTTGGACATATGCACCATCGCGCGACGGTCGAGCGTGTCGCCCTCGCTCCATGCCAGCACATCGGCCTTGGGCGGCTCAATCAACTCAATCAGCGGATAGAGCGTATCATCCCCTGCCAGATCGCCTGCGCGCAGGATTTCGTTGATCTTTTGGTATTCCTCACCGGAAAATCCATCAAGCGGATGCGCGAATGACGCCCCGCCAGTCAGGGCAAGGGCTGCGGCCCCGCCGAGTAGAGTTTTACGTAACATGCTGTCTCCCTTCATGTTTTTCTTTAAGGTGTCTGCCATGGCAGACACCGAATGATCGCCCTCGCCTCCCAGCGTCAGGCGAAAATTACCTGAATGTCGGTGTATTCTTTCAGCCCTTCTTCGCCGAACTCGACGCCGAAGCCTGATTTCTTGACGCCCCCGAAGGGTGCATTGGGCTGGATCATGCCATGGCTGTTGATCCAGACCGAGCCGCATTCCATCCGATTCGCCACCTCCTTGGCCGCCGCCTTGTCCGCCGACCAGACAGACCCACCAAGGCCCACGTCCAGCGCATTGGCCTGCGCCAGCGCATCGTCCAGATCACTATAGCGGATGATCGGCAGCGCGGGGCCGAATTGCTCTTCGTAGACCAGCGGATCGTCGGCGCGCATTCCCGCGATGATCGTCGGCGGGTAGAACAGCCCCTCGCCCGGTTCTCCGCCCAGCAAAACCTGCCCGCGTTCCTTGGCCTGCACCACCAGCTTCGCCAGCTTGTCGAATTGCATCTGGTTCTGTACGGGACCAAGAACGCTGTCCTCCTGCGTGCCTTCGCCCACTTTGATGTTACGCGCATAGGCGACCAATGCATCACATACCGCGTCGTGGATATCGTCGTGGACATAAAGCCGCTTCATCGCGGCGCAGGTCTGACCGTTGTTGATGAACGCCCCCCAGAACAGCCCTTCGGCAATCGCCTGTGGATCGGCATCGGGCAGGACAATGCCCGCGTCGTTGCCGCCCATCTCAAGGGTCAGACGCTTCATCGTCTCTGCGCTGGATTGCATGACCTTCTGGCCCGTCCCGCAAGAGCCGGTGAAGACGATCTTGGCGATATCCTCATGCGCGGACATGGCCGCGCCCATGTTAAATGCACCATCGGCGGCGCTCACTGAATTAACCACGCCTGCTGGCAGTACTTCGTTCATCAACTCAATCATGCGCAGTGACGCGAGCGGAGTCATCGGGGATGGTTTGCTGACCACGGTATTGCCGCTGCGCAGCGCGGGCAAAATGTGCCAGACCGCGATCAGCACGGGGAAGTTCCACGGGGTGATTGACCCCACCACGCCCAGCGGCTTGCGGTACATCTCGACCCGGCCCTCAGGCGTGTCTTGCAGCACTTCCATCGGCAGTGACAGGCTCGCGGTATAGCGCGCCCAGGCGACCGCGCCGCCCATCTCCCATTGCGAACCAATGCCACCCAAGGGTTTGCCCTGTTCTGCGGTGACAAGCTGGGCCAATTCCTCAGCATGCGCCTCGAGCGTGTCAGCCACGGCATTGCAGGCGGCGGCGCGCTCTTCGTCAGAAGTAGCGGACCAGCTTGGGAAAGCCGCCTTCGCCGCAGCAACCGCCCGGTCTAATTCTGCCTGACCGGCATCCGGCGCCGTGCCTGCTTGGCCGCCCGTGCCGGGATTGGCCACGGGGAAACGCGCGCCCGTCTCAACCCGCGTACCGCCCGCGATCAGGCCGATGCTATCGATGGTGTCTTTCATGATGTCCTCCGTCATCCCGTTCCAGCACCTCGCCGAAACGCCTCCTCGGGTAAGAGGTTAGGCGCGGATCGGACGGGCATCTTGGGATAACGCGACAGCCCTATTGGACGATCGCGCCACCGTTGCGGACTTGTGCGAGAACGGCACCGGGGGTCATGCCGTAACGCTGCCGGAACGCACGGTAGAAATGCGACAGATCGTTAAAGCCGCAACCATAGGCGCAGTCGGTGACAGAGACCTCCATGCCCCCGCGGCGAGAGAGGTCGGCGTGCGCTTGGGTCAAACGCAGGTGCAATAGACGTTGACCGGGCGTTTCGCCCAAGGGTTCGAAATAGCGTTGCAGGCTGCGCAGCGATACGCCCAAGTGCAGCGCCAAAGCGCTCGGCCCAAACTCAGGGTCGCGGTAGTGGCGGGTCATGAGTTGCAGCGCGCGTTCGATGATCTGCCCACGTGCATCCAAGGTCTGGCTGCGCCGCTCGTGAAGATAGGCCCCCATCAGCCCATAGAATGCTTCGCTCAACTGCAGGCCCGTTTCAGGCGGGCAATGCATCATCTTGTAAAGCACTGCCCGCAGCGCCAGCCACAGCGGATCATTGCGGTCAATCGCCATGCCGCCATCACAGATGCCACCGAACCTGCCGATCATCTCATCCCGCGGGAGATGCACTGAAATCTGATGTGCCAACTGCCCGTCATAGACAAATTTTGAGGGGCGGGTCGCGTCGACGATATACATATCGCCGGGCCGCAGGAGGGTCGATGAACCGTTTTGATGCACCACACATTCGCCGACGTCCTGCACCAGCATAAAGAAATATTCGCCGGGATCGCGCCGGATGCAAGTCTGCGTGCGGGCCGCTTCTTGGGCGTCGAGCGAGACCAACGCCGCCTCGAAACCGCCCATCTCTCGCTTTCGCGCCAAACCGTGAGACGGCCCCTCGCGGCGCGCAGGCTCCACCTCGAAAGCGCCGCAGATTTGTAAAATGTCGTTGCGCAGAACTTCAATGGGCGTGGACTTTGTCGAGATACGGCTCAGTGCTTTCATGTTCCCGCAACCCCTCAGAAACCCGCGCTGTGGCGCCTCTCAGAAAAGGTTATCGCATTCATTTGCATGCATCAAGCGCGGCCGAATGAAGGCCGATCGACGTATTGCAAGGTCTAGAAAGCTGCTCTCGCTCGTTCCACCGTCCGGCCGCACCGAAGTATAGGTGCGGCACCAAGCTGCAAAGAAACCTCAAACGCTGCGGAATGATGGGCTCAAATGAGAATGAAACGTCAAGCTCACAACAACTTTCAAGCTGAATGAAACTCACGCGCGATTTCGGCGACACCCTCCGCATTCAATCGGTAATGCGCATAAAGTGCTGCGGGCGGGCCGACTTCGACGTATTTGTCCGGAACGCCGTGCTTGCGAAACTTGCACCTTGGCAGGTCAATCAGAACCTCAGTCACCGCTGACCCGAGACCGCCGGTGATGTTGTGCTCTTCTACGGTCAAGATCGCGCCAGTTTCCTCGGCAGCGGCCTTAATCTCATCGCGATCCATCTCGCTGATCGTAAACATGTCGACGACGCGAACGGAAATCCCCTCGTCTGCCAAAATCTCTGCCGCGTCGAGGCTCGCGCGGACCTGCGAGCCGCAGGTAATGATGGTCAAATCGGTCCCCTCGCGCAGCCGTGCCGCCTTGCCAAAGGTAACCTGCGGCACGGAAGGGTACACTTCGGGGTCGCGGCCCCGGCCCAGCCGGATATACATCGCCTCCGGGTGGTCAACCGAGGCACGCAGGATCGCGCGCAGGTGGTTGGCATCTGTCGCACACACAACCGTCAGATCGGCCATGCAGCGCAACATCCCGAGGTCTTCTAACGCATGATGCGAGCTGCCGTAGAATCCCATCGACATGCCAGAGTGGCTGCCGATTACCCGGACCTTCATACGCGGATAGGCGCAATCGGTGCGGATCGCCTCGGCCCCGAGGATGGCCGCAAAGCTGGCGAAGGTCGCGACATAGGGCACCAGCCCGGTCGAAGCCATGCCCGCCGCCGCTGTGATCATGTTCTTCTCAGCAATTGAGAAGTTCACGAAACGCTCGGGGTGCCGGTCGCGAAAATCGTTGGTACGGTTGGCAGAAGCCAGATCCGCCGTCGCCACAACAATGCGCGGATCGCTGTCCGCCAGATCGGCCAGTTCTTCCCCCAAAACAAAGGCCGGCATCCCAGCCTTGGGCGTGCCGCGCACCGAACGGGCATCGCGCAGCCGGGTGCTGCCGGTGGTGGTGCCGCGGAAGATTTCGCTTTCGTCTTGCATATCCTTGGTCATGCCATGCTCTCCGGCTCATAGGGTTTCAGGCCTGCTTCCAACTCGGCCATCACGGCGTCGTAGTCTTCGCCCACGAGGTTGCCGACGTGCCAATCTAATGACATCTCCATATGCGCCACGCCGCGCCCCTTTACGGTGTCGCCGATGATCACCTGCGGTCGCCCGTCGCGGCCCGAAGGCAGGCGCGCGAATGCCTCGCGGACGGCGTTAAGGTCATGGCCATCAATGCGCTGCACGTTCCAGCCGAAGGCCGCAAATCGGTCCTCCATCGGCTCAACGGTCATGATGTCTTCGGTGTGCCCGTCGATCGACAGACCGTTGCGGTCCACAATGGCCACGAGGTTTTGCAGCCCGAAATGCCCGGCCGAATTCGCGGCTTCCCAAACCTGTCCCTCGCTCAACTCGCCATCGCCCAGTATCACGTAGGTGCGGTAGTCGCGCTGCTTCATCCGGGCCGCCAGCGCCATACCAACGCCGATAGACAGCCCATGCCCCAATGACCCAGAGGAAAAGTCGATCCCTTTGACCTTCTTCATGTCCGGATGGTCACCGTAGTTGGACCCCAGCCGGGTATAGGTGTCGAGCTCGGACGGGTCGAAAAACCCCAGATCGGCCAGCACGGGGTAAAGCCCGATGGCGGCATGCCCCTTGGACATCACGAAGCGATCCCGCTCCGGCCACTCTGCCTGCCCCGGCTCCAGACGCATCTGATCATAGTAGAGGGTCGCCAGCAGTTCGGCGCAGGAGAATGTCGATGAGTAATGCCCCGCCCCGGCAATGCGGGACAGTCGCACAGTTTCGGTTCGGATGAACTTCGCCTTTTCTTCCAGAACCGACAGACTGACGTTGTTGCGCTCGGGGGTCATGCGGCGTCTCCTTGATTTTTGGTACGGTTCCGCGCCAAAGCGGCGAACGCATCCTCTGTGGCCTCCAGCGCGCGGTCGATCTCTGCGTCCGTATGTGCCGTGCTAAGGAACATGTTGTGGCGATGGTGCAGATAGACCCCGCGGCGCAGCGCCTCTCCGCAGAACGCCTCGCCAAGCGAGGCTTTGGTGTCGTCGCCTGCGAACTGCACAAGCGGCATTGCCACCGGCCCGCTTTGGTTGAGGGCAAATCCATGGCGCGCGGCCTGTTCGTCCAATCCGTCGCGCAGCCGGTGTCCGGCGCGGGCCATAAGCGCGGGGCCGTCGATCCGCGTTAATTCATCCAGCGTGGCAACCCCTGCAGCCATCTGCGCACCGGCGTACCAGAATGAGCCGGTCACAAAGACGCTATTGGCCGCGTCGCGCAGCCAATCGCTTCCTGTAACGGCTGAAAGCGCGTGACCGTTTGCTATTGCTTTGGAAAAGGCGGTCAGATCAGGGCGTACGCCCGTCCCTTCCCACGATCCGGCCATACTAAGCCGAAATCCCGCCCGCACATCATCAAGCACCATAACTGCGCCGCTGTCGTCGCAGTGTTTGCGCACCGCACGAGCAAAAGCTTCGGTCGGTAACTCTTGAGGAATGCCCAGATCATGCCGAAACGCTGAGACCACGATCGCGGCAAGGTCGTCACCCGCGTCGGCAACAGCCGCGACAAGACTTTCAGCATCGTTGAATGTGAAGTGCAGCAAATGCGCGCGGTCTTCGCTGGTCACACCCACCAGCGAAGGCGAGCACCAAGGCACCGCCCCGTGATAGGCCCCTTTCGCGATGAGGATTTTGCGTCGTCCTGTCGCCGCCCGGGCGGTGGTGATGCAGGTGGTCATCGCGTCCGAGCCGTTCTTTTGCAGCAGCGCCCAATCTGCATGGGCCACTGTTTCAACCAACCTTTCGGCAAGGATCACGGCATGTTCAGTGGGGCCATTGAGACAGTTCCCCACGCTCGCCTGCGCCGCGGCAGCCGCTTCGACCCCCTCATGCTGATGACCCAGAATAATCGGCCCCCAAGCGCACATGAAATCGATGTATTCACGACCGTCGACATCGGTCACCCGCGCGCCCTTGCCACTGGCGAAGAACTGCGGATAGCCCTTCGGCAGCGCCTCGGCCCGCTGGTGGCCCCACATGCCGCCGGGAATGACACGCGCGGCCCGCGCGCGCAGGCGGCTGTCCTGAGACTCGTTGGTCTGAAGCATAGGCGAATTCATCTATCCGCTCCGTTATGAGAATTTGCAATTGTGGGTGCCATGCCGTCCAGCGCCGGATCGGGGCCCGGGAAATGGCAGGCGACGGCATGGTCATCCGCGTCTGGCGTCAAGACTGGGCTGACCTCGGTACAAAGCGGTTGCGCGCGGGGACAGCGGGTTCTGAAACGACAGCCCGATGGGGGGTTCAGCGGGCTGGGCAAATCGCCCTTCAGCATGGTCCGTTTGCGGCTGCGCTCGGCGCGGGGATCAGCCAGCGGGATCGCCGAGAGCAATGCCTGTGTGTAGGGGTGCTGCGGTGCCGCAAACAGTGCATCCGCCGCGCCGACCTCGACGATCTGGCCAAGGTACATCACCGCGATCCGGTGCGAGATATAGCGCACGACGCTAAGGTCATGGGCGATGAACAAAAAGGCGATCCCCAGCCGATCTTGTAAATCGCGCAGCAGGTTCAGCACCCCCGCCTGAATGGACACATCCAGCGCCGAGACAGGTTCGTCCAGAACCACCACCTTGGGGTCGACCGAAATGGCCCGCGCGATGCCGATGCGCTGCCGTTGTCCGCCAGAAAGCTCGTGCGGATAACGGTCTGCCACGTCCTGCGGCAATTGCACCAGTTCTAACAGGTCACGAATGCGCGCCTCGGTCGCCTTAGCGTCCAGCTTCAACAGGCGCATCCCCTCAACCAGAATGCGCCGGATGGTCATCCCCGGATGCAGCGAGGACATCGGATCCTGAAACACGATCTGCAGATCCCGCCGAACAGGCCGCATATCGGCTGCATCTAGCCGGGTGATGTTGGTCCCGGCCAACACGATCTCGCCATCGGTCGGTTCAATCAGCCGCAGGATGCAGCGGCCCAGCGTCGTCTTACCGCAGCCGCTTTCCCCCACCAGCCCAAAGGTCTGGCCCGGCGCCACGTCAAAGCTCACGTCGCTGACGGCTCGCAAAAGCTGCGCAGGTTTGGTGCCCAGAAGGTTGGAACCGATGGGGTAGTCCTTGGAAAGGTTACGCACCGATAGAACAGGTTGGGAGGGAGGTGTCTGGGTCATAATGCCCCCTCCTCAAATTCTGCGCGCGCTGCACCTTGCGTGCCTGCAATGATTTCTTCCGCACGCAGGCAAGCCACGGATGTGCGATGCACCGGGCGTAGGGCTGGATCGGTCGCGTGGCATGCAGGAAGGGCCAGTTTGCAGCGCGGCGCAAAGCTGCACCCCGAGGGGCGGTCAAAGATTGACGGTGGCGTGCCTTCGATGGACACGAGTTTTTCGGTGATCGTCTCAAGCCGGGGCATCGCGGCGATCAGTCCACGCGTGTAGGGATGGCAGGTGTCGTAGAAAATGTCGTCTGCCGTACCAGTTTCGACCACCCGGCCGCCGTACATAACCGCGATGTCCCGCGCCATGCCCGCCACAACGCCCAAGTCATGGGTGATAAGCACCATGCCAATACCGCGTTCCTCGGCCAATTGCCGCAGCAGATCAAGGATTTGCGCCTGTACCGTTACATCAAGTGCAGTGGTCGGCTCATCAGCGATCAGCAGGCTGGGATTGTTGGCGAGCGCCATGGCGATCATGGCGCGCTGGCGCATCCCGCCGGAAAATTCATGGGGATACTGGTCCACGCGCCGGTCTGGCTGTGGGATCGAAACCGACGCTAAAAGGTCCAGCACCCGACGTTTTGCGTCATGGTTGCTGATCTTGCGGTCATGCAAACGGATCGCTTCAAGGATCTGGTCGCCGATGGTCAACACCGGGTTAAAGGCACTAAGCGGGTCTTGGAAGATACAGCCGATTTCTTGACCCAAGATCTGACGGATTTCTCGGCGCGGCATGCCGACCAACTCGCGCCCCTTGAACCGGGCCGAACCGCTGACGATGGCGCTTGGCGGGAGCAGTTGTAGCAGCGCCATCATCGCCACGGATTTGCCCGAACCGCTTTCGCCCACGATCCCCAGCACCTCGCCCGCGTCAAGCGTAAGGTCGATGCCGCGCACAGCCTCGACCGGGCCGTGCGGGCCGGGAAAGGCGGCGCGCAGATCGCGGATTTCCAAAAGGGGTGCGGCGCTCATTTCGGCCCTCTGCGGTCAAGCACGTCACGCAGACCGTCGCCTAAGAATGCGGTTGCCAGCACCACGGAAAGGATCGCCATGCCGGGACCAAAAGCGATCCACCAGCTGTAGAATTTCGCCGCCCCTTCCGAGATCATGCTGCCCCATTCCGGGCTTGGCGGCACAGCCCCCAGACCAATGAAGCTCAGCGAGGCGGCCAGCAGCGCCACCTGCCCAAAGTCCATCGTCGCGTTGATCAGCGTGGGTGTCCAGCACAGCGGCAGGATATGCACCACCAGCACGCGACTACGCCCAGCTCCGCCTGCGATGGCCGCTTCGACATGTTCGCGGGTGCGAACCTCCAGCACCTGTGCGCGCATCAGCCGCGCATAGATCGGCCACCAGACGATCACCATCGCGAGGCCTGCATTCGACAATCCCGGCCCCAAGGTTGCAGCGACGGTCATCGCCAGTAGGATCGGCGGGAAGGACAAAGTCACATCGGCGGCCCGCATTATAACTGCATCCGTCCAGCCGCCAAGGTAGCCCGCCGCAGCCCCTAGGGCCGAGCCGATGACAACGGCAGAAACCACCACCATAAGTGCCACGGGGATCGTGTAGGTTGACCCATGCAGGGTCCGCGACAGCACGTCACGACCAAGCGCGTCGGTCCCCAGCCAATGGTCAGCGGAGGGCGGCTGCAACCGCCGTCCTGCCATCATCAGTGGATCGACAAGTGGCCAGAACTGAACGGTCAGCAAGGTCACGGCCCAGAACAAAAGGATCAGGATGCCGATCTGTCCGGTTAGGGGCAAGCGGCGCACAAAGGTCCACGCACGGCGAGGCCGGCTGGGGCTTGCGGGGCGGAGGGTCTCGACCGCGCTCATCCCGACACCTTAATGCGCGGGTTGGCCCAAGCGTAGGCGATATCGGTGACCAGATTGGCCAAAAGGAAGGCCGTCGCGCCGACGATGGTGACGCCGCCAATGGCGGGATAGTCCAGCGAACGCGCGGCCGACACGGCATAAGAGCCGATGCCCGGCCAGCTAAAGATCGCCTCGGTCAGCACAGCGCCCGTGATGAGGTAGGCAAAGGTAAAGCCCAACACCGTGAGCACCGGAATAAGCGCGTTGCGCAGCGCGTGGTTGATCAGCACAACCCGCTCGGATGCGCCCTTAGCCCGTGCTGTGCGCACATAATCCTGCCCAAGCGCGTCGAGCAGCGAAGAGCGGACGAGCCGCGCGACAATGCCGATAACCGACCAGCCTAAGACCAGCGCAGGCAGCGCAAGATGGCTTAGCGCCTCGATGAAAAGTCCGCCATTGCCAGCCAGCAGCGCATCAACGGTATAGAACCCGGTGATCCCCTCAGGCGCTTGGCTCCGTGCGTCAAGTCGTCCCGTCCCAGGCGTCCATTTAAGCTGTACCGAGAAGATATAAAGCATGATCAGACCCGACCAGAAAATCGGCAGCGAGGATCCCAGCAGGGCAAACCCGCGGGCAGCATTGTCGAAGTTCGAGTGACGGAACCGTGCCGACAGCAAGCCAATTGCCATCCCAAGCGTGGTGCCGACGATCATCGCGGCGACCACCAGTTCCAACGTCGCGGGCAAACGCTCGGCAATATCGCGGGCGACGGGGCGGCGGGTGTTGAAGGAGGTCCCCATGTCGCCCTGTACCAGGTTTTTCATGTAGACGACGTAGCGCACCGGCAAAGGCTTATCCAAACCCCACTGCGCCTCCACGGCCCGTACGATCTCGGGGTTGTTCATCATCCGCTCGGGCACCAGGGCAGAAAGCGGATCGCCCTTGGTGCTTTGCGACAGGATGAAGGCCACACTGGCCACGCCGAGCAGGAGAAACGGCACTCCCAGCACCCGGCGTATGATATAGCGCAGCATGGCCTTGCCCCTTTTACTTGCTTACTTGCGCGAGATTTCGGCGAGCGGCAGGTTACAGCAGGCGCTGTAGCGCACCCCGTCGATGTCAGCGCGGTGGGCCAGCACAAGGTTGGGACTGACCAGCGGAATGATGACATTGTCAGCCATCAACTCTCGGGCGAGTTCCTCATACTTTGCGGCGGCCTCTTCACCCGACGCGGCCAGCGCCTGTGCGTAGATGTCGCCCTCTTTCGCGTTCAGCACGGTTTCGGGCGATTGGTACCCTGCCCGGCTGACCCAAGTGGAGCCTTCGGTCATCCCGAAATAGGCCGCATATTGGCCTGATCCGTAGTAGTCAGGTGCGTAATAGACTGCAGTAAGGTCAGCCGTACCCGCGGCCATTTCCTCGCGCCAGACCGGATAGGTCACCGGTTTGAGCGTGACCTCGACCCCCACCTGCGAGAAATCTTGTTGCAGCTTTTGCATCATCACGTTGAGGTCAACGCCGTAGACGTTGTCGTTGGGGTAAACGGCAACCATCTCAAGCCCGCTGTCCATACCGGCCTCTGCCAGCATGGACTTGGCTTTTTCCACATCTTGCGCGCGCGGCTCAAGGTTCTTGGTGCCCGGAAAGCCGTTGGGAATGGGTGCTGCGATCTTGTTGCCGTTGCCGCCAACGGTGAATTCAATCATCCCGTCATAGTCGACCGCATAAGTCAGCGCCTCGCGCACCTGAGGGGTCAGCTTGTCCTTCATCGCGGTCGAACCCGGCATGAAAGCGAAATAGACGAAGTTGAAGGAAGGGATAATCTCAGTCACCACATCCGGGGTGTCGAGGGATTTGGCCGTATCCGCGTCGATCTGCATAGCAATATCGACCGAGCCCGTCTCAAGCGCCTGCGCCTGACTGACGGAATCCTGCATCTGCGTGATCACCACCTCGGAAAAGGCGGGGGCGGTGCCATAGTAGCTGTCATTGCGCGACAGACGCAGCTCGTCTTCTGGTGCGTAGTTGGCCAGAACGAAGGGCCCACTGCCTACCGAATTCTCCAAGAACCAACCTTCGGCGCCATCGGCAGTCGCCGCAGTTTCATCCGCCAGCGCCCCGCCCGCCATGGCGGCTTCGGCGTTCAGGATGCCTGTGTAGGGGGCGGAAACCTTATTGAGAAATTCAGAATTTGGCGCCTCCACCGTCACCTTCACGGTATGGGCGTCCACCGCCTCGATGGACTGCGTGCCATCCATCAAAAAGGAGGGCGACCCTTTGAGGTTGCGAAGTCGCTCGAAGGTCCAGACCACATCGGAGGCTTCAACCGGGCTTCCGTCAGAAAAGACGGCGTCGGGGTTGAGGTTGAAGGTGAACTCAGTGAACTCCTCGTTGTGCTCCCAGCTTATCGCAAGCTTCGGCTCCAGCGTCTCGTTGTCTGCGCCGAGCGTGATCAGTGGCTCATAGACGGCTGTGAGGTAGATTTGGCAGGTATCACAGAAGGCCCGCGACGGATCGAGCGAATTGACGTCCATTGAGCGGCCCACGACAAGCGTATCCTGCGCTGCAACCGCGGAGCCGAACATCAGCGCGCTGGTCGTGCCTAAAAGCAGGGCCGTGCCCCGCCGCCGTGCCGTGGTCTTGAAAGATGAAGCCGTATTCATACCATAGTCCCCTTTGCTTGTTTCTCCGCCCCAGCATTCTGTGAGGTCGATGGATCAGGCAGGAATAAGGTGCCGCGCCCTGTCGGGCCCGTGACCGCCAATCTGCCCGTCGGCCGGCTGGAAATGACTGTGATCGGTGCGATTTATCTGTTGGCCTGCTGAGCCATGCAGATCAGGTTAGCGGGGGAATTTTTGGCTGCATAGAGGGTATTGATGGTCAGTAAATCGCCTATAGTTCGCTTTGCTAGAATGGCGCTGATTGGCAAAATTTCTTTATGGACTGGGGCGAATGCGCATAAATTCATGGTGCGGATTGAACCGACCTGCGCGTAGCCGTCACAAAAAAGGCAACTAGTTAGTCATAGAAAGTTTGGTTAATTCCCAATTGGTCCGCGTGCCGGCAGAATCTCTGGCAAGAAGCAGCGCAGGTAACATGTCGACGCGCGGATGCTCTCGGTAAGGTAGTCTTCGGTGATGCGGCGGTGCTGGGACCATGAGATCGCCCAGATACCATCCATGATCCCAATCGACAGCCCGACCCGGTGCTCAAGATCTGGCACGGCGGAAAAATCGAACCACCGCCTGAACTCCGCCGAACGTATCGCCGACAGGGATGCATTGCCCTGCAGGTCTAAGGTGCGCACTTCGGCGCTAACCCCTGCCCCCATGAAAAGACGCAGCGCGGCAGGATGACGGTTGAGATACGCGACCCCGCCAATCTGTCGCCGGCGGATGATTTCCTGCCAAGAGCCGGGGGGCGGGTCCAGTGGCTTTTGCGCGAGTGTGGAAAGTGCCTGATGATAGCGCTGCGCCAAAGCTACCAGGATCGCGTCTTTGTTCGGGAAGAAGTGATAGATCGAGGGCAAAGGCACCCCCGCCGCCTCTGCCACGACCGCAAGGCTTATGTCGCTGTCAGGCGTCTCGGTCAGAATGACCTCGGTCGCGTCGAGAAGCTGTTGAAACCGCGCGATCCCCCGCTGCCGCTGCGGTTCTCGAATACCGGCCCGGCGTGCAACATGTGTTTCTTGACCCATGACGTCTCACTGTTTGTTGGTGGAACAACCCATATGCGAAAAGCTAAAGCCCTTTGCCAAACAGTACTACAATTTTTGGTATCGCCGGTGGGTGCGGTAGGTCTGAAGCCCCGGTCGAAGGGAAACACCGCTGCGGCAATTTTGCAAACGGCGTCCCTTAGAACAGACGCCGTTTGCATATTTCACTTAGGTTGCCTTGCAGAAGACACGCAGACTGATGCGGGAGCAATGGAAGAGGTCGCCCTACCGAATACAGTGACGGCAAACCCTTCCAAAATATCACGGTGAGCAGAAGCGTGAAGACATGCGCTTCGCAACGGCCCCACTCCAGATCAAAATTCCGGTAAATACGCGGCGATTTCTTTGCCCCTGCCTGCCGCGTAGTCCTGCGCCACTTGTGTCCAATCAATCCGGGCCGCTTGGGTCCAGTCTACGCTGGGATGGGCATCTGGCGTTGTTCGGGAAGCTGTGCCTGGGGTTTCCGTCGCTGCATAATCCACGATGCGCTGCCCCTCCTGGAATGCATCAAGGTTTTGCTCCCATCGCTCTCCTTTCAAGGTCAGACCCAGGGCCCGCGTCATCGGACTGTATTCAGCCGTAAACAAAGTGCCGAAACCCTCTGCATAACGATCCTGCAAAAGTGGCGCCCGCAGGAACTCTCGGTTCAGCCTGCGCGGTGTGACGCGCAGGCGGTCCAGATGGTCGCGGCGTTCAAAGCTGCGGGTAAAGCCAGGCCGGTCGGCGCGGGACGGTGCAGATTGGTGATTGGTTGCTATCGCCTTCGGCATCACTTTTGCCCCACCTCCGGGAGAAAGCTCGACGCTTGCTGTGCGCCCCGAGGCATCCGCGAGCACCAGATTATAGGCCATATGCGACGGCACCCGGTGCAGAACCTTCAACGCATCTGGCACGCTGTCGCAGGTTTCTAAAATGTAGCGCAGGATCGTGGTCACGCCAAAGCCGGGGCCGGTTTCAGACCGCCCGCCATAGGCAAGCGCCACAGTAAGCCCCGCGTCGTTGATGCCGTCAGACAATCCCCAGAGAAACTCCACCATTCCCATCACAGCGCGACCAGACCATTGCGTTCTCAGCAGCAATCCCTCGTTTAAGCCCGGCGACAGATCATAGTTGCGCACCAGCCGGACATCGCTTGCGTCACCAATGGCGGCGAGCGAACAGCCGCCCAGATAGGTCGGCGGGCACCAAGTGGACAGAAACCGCGCTGCGCGGTCCGAGCCACCGGCGATCAGCACCAGCCGGTCATAGATTGGGATCAGTTCGGGCATATGGCGCTCGATGGCCGCGCGGCAATCCTCTCTGGAGGGGCCGTGATCGCCCCCGCGGGCGGTGAACCACGCCTCATAGGCAGGCCACGACCGCTGCCAGCGCGCCGCCCATTTAGGTCCGGGGGTAGCTTCGGAAACGGCATCAAATGTCAGTGTCATCTGGGTCATATCAAGCGCCTTTTGTGGGCAGTTCAAAGAAAAAGCGGATCATTTCGGCGCTGGCATCCGGGCCTTTGGGGTCGGTATAAGACCCCTCCCTCTGGCCGCCAGACCATGCGTGGCCAAGCCCGAACACGGTCCAATGTTCAAGCGTCGGTTGCCCGTTTGCCGCCGTACAGCGCAGAACCGAATAGGACCGCCCGCCGTGGTTGCCGGTCTCAGACGTCTCGAGCGTCTGGCCCGGCCCGATGTCTTGAACCTGCCTTACCACTGCTTCGCCGTTCGAGGGATGAACGGTCGCATCCGATGTCCCGTGAAAGACGATGGTCGGAATGTGCGATTTTTTCGGCAGAGGCTCCGCCGTCGGCCCTGCCATGGCCGAAAAGGCCGAGGCGACATCCTTTGCCGACCCATAGGCCAATCCTGAATGTACGCCGACAGCAGCGAAGACATCCGGATAGGTCTCTCCCAAGATAACGGCCATGGCTGCCCCCGCCGACAATCCCGCCACGAATGTGCGGTCCTGCGCGATACCGTGGGTTGCGCAGACCTGTTGCACCATACCGGCGAGGATTGCAGGCTCACCCGCATCGCGGCGCTGATCCCCGCGGCTGAACCAGTTCCAGCAAGACTGCGTGTTGTTGCACCGCGACTGGGCGGGGTAGACCAGGATGAAACGATGCTCTTCGGCCAGCCGGTTCATGCCAGTGCCTGCGGCAAAATCTTCAGGCGTTTGCGTGCAGCCGTGCAGCATGACGACAACACCACTGGCACCATCCGCAGCCGATGCGGGGATATAGGTGCGAAAGCTTCGACTGCCCGCCGTGCAGGTGAATGTATCGTTGAGAAAGCTGGCACCTGTGGGGATGTCTGCCGGTGGTGTGGTGGGTGATGAAGTCGCGGCCCCCAGCTTTGATAGAAGATCGTTGATCGAAGGCATAGCTGGCAGTTCTGTTGCGCCCATGGGCATGGCTTGGCCGCCAAGGCCGTGCTGCGCCAGCGTGCGCTGCACCAGATCATTCGCAGCCGTCAGGCGTGCATCATTGGTCGCCCGGTGCGTGGCACCGACGTTAAAGAGTTTCATCTCATCTATCCTTATGAAGGGGTGCGCATCTTACTTGATGCGGTCGGCGAGTGCCTTTTTGATATCCGCGCTAGCCTGTAGGGCGCCCAGCACGGTGATTGATCCGATGGTCTCAAGCGCCAGTTCCGGCGTCACATCTGACGCAATCCGCGCCAGCCCGACCACCTTGACGTGCAGCACCTCTCCGGCCGCTTTCAGCGCTTCCAGATCGGCCACCGTATAATCGCGTAGACCAAGCTCCATCGTATGGCGTTCAAGCGATTTGCTGACCACCTCGACATGGCTCTCAAGCTGGTTGCGGATCGCTGTGCGGATCAGGTCGCTGCGGTTTGAATAGAAACCTTCCTGCACCAGCAGGTCGATCCTACCTAGATCAACAAAGCCAAGATTGATCGTTATCTTCTCGCTGTCAGGGGTCTTTTCGCGCAGTTGCCGAACATTACTCATAATGTATCCTCCATCCGTGTGGATGGTATATGGATGTCATTCGCTCGAAGTGCAAGGTCTGACAGCATCCAAGCCTGCACGCATGCGCACTTCTTTGCACCGGCAAATTCTGTAACTGGCCTACAGCGATCACGGCTCGGCGTTTACTCTCCGCCCCCGAGCGCTAAAATTCCCATTAAATACTTGGCGAAAAAAAACGACAGGAGGGTTAACAAAGATGGCCGATGTTATAAAAGCACGCCGCGCGGTCGATGGGCCAGATGCGATCAAGCTTAGCCCGAACAATGCCGTGCCGGGCGGATATCTGGACGCTAAAATTTCCGGCGGCAGCAGCCCTATTCACGCGACCCTTGGCGACGCACCGTTTACTGACCCCGGCATAAGTTTTCGCAGAGTTTAATGGCCAGTCATTCTTATCCTACCACCCCGGACGGTCGGTATTTTCTGGTAAAAAACCGTTTGTGGCGCTGCAGCAATCCCGCCCTGCCCGAAGCTGAGCGCGCGGCGTATGTGAAGGAACTTATGCAGGCGCGCTCAGCGGTGAAGAATGCGAAGTCAGATGATGACGTGAAGGATGCGCGTCAACGGGTGCATGCGGCCAAGGTTGCGTTGGGCGAACGAGGCCCGGTTTGGTGGGACGACGGCGCGCCGGACGTGAACCGGCACCATCCTAAAAATACCTCTTACGCCGACTGGTGGCGCGGTCTGCCGCAGGATTAAGTTTTGCCCTTGGCGATGGCGATCCGGTAAATCCCGGTAAGCGTCTTGGGATCGGCGCGCGCACCACCTTGCTTGATTAAGATCGCACCTTCCCCGTCCAGCTTAATCGCCTGTTCACGAATAGGATCCATCAGCGGGCGCCACATGTCCTCATTCTGACCACCAAGATACCGGGCGACTTCGGAAGGACAGATTGTCTTGTCCGCCCCCCGCGCCGCTGCGAGGTCGACAATAGTTGCTGCAATGCGCTCAGGGTCAATCATCGGATCTCATGTGCCGGACCGTCCTTTTTCAAAGTAGAACCTACAAGAGCTGCATTTGGCATTGCGCACAGTGCACACGGCAGAACGCCGCTTGATTAAACACGTCATTTACAGTCAGGCGGCGCCTTCTTTCTCCTGCCCCCAGCGCGGCTGTGCAGCGAGATACCCCCCCACACCCCCGCGCGCCGGGGCTGCATCAAAACCCGGAGGCTGCGTCCGCGTGAGACAAAATGCCCAAACGCGCAAGCGCGCGTGCCAGATCGCGGTCTCCGAAAGGTTTTTGCACCACAGCACAATGACCCAGAGTTTCAGCTGCAGGCACATTGGCTTGGCCCGTGGCAAAAATGATGGGCATGTTGGGATGTTGCTGGCGCACCCGGGTGGCCACCTCTTCACCGGACATGTCCGGTAGACCCACGTCGATAAGCAGAGCGTCGTAATGCCCGGTTTGCAGCTTATCCAAAGTCTCCTGCCCAGATGCGGTTTCGGTTACTTCGGTGCCCAGCCCATCCAGGATATCCGCCAAATCCAGCCGGATCAGCGCATCATCTTCGCAGAGCAACACATGGCAGGGGCGGTCGGAAATGTCTTCTGCTTGCTCAGGCGCAGTCGCTTGGACCGAAGACAAGGCATCGCGCACCTTGATCGCTAAAGCGTCTTTGGTGAAGGGTTTGGCAAGGAACTGCACCCCGGCATCGACCTTCCCATCGCGAACGATTGAATCGCGCGAGTAGCCCGAGATGAAAAGGATCGGCAGATCGGGCCGCTCGGCCTGAAGGGTTTCGGCCATATCGCGGCTGCTAAGCTCACCGGGCATGACCACATCAGAAACCAGCAAGTCGAACTTCGGATTTTGGCGCGCGGTTTCGAGGGCAGCGGTCGGGTCTTCGGCGGTTCGGACCTGATAGCCCAGATCAGACAGCAAGGCGGCGGTAGCATCGCGCACCTCTGCGTCATCTTCGACCAACAGCACCGTCTCGGTTCCGCCAGCAATATCGGACGGGTCATGCCATCGCACAGGCTCCGCCGCAGATTGCGCGCGCGGCAGCAGCAGCACCACAGAGGTGCCAACGCCCGGCCGGCTGTTGATGGTCACCCGCCCCCCCGATTGCCGTGCAAAACCATAGACGGTAGACAGCCCCAGCCCCGTGCCTTTGCCAACAGGTTTGGTGGTAAAGAACGGATCAAAGACCTTGGGCAATGTCTCGGCAGGGATGCCCGGCCCGTGGTCGGTGACTTTGACCTCGACATAGTCGCCTGTCACCATGTCGGGCTCTCCCAACAGGTCTTCTGGACCAAAATGCCGGTTCGCGATCGCGATCTTCAGCTTGCCGCGTCCCTCCATTGCGTCGCGTGCGTTAATCAAGAGGTTCAGCACAGCGTTCTGAGTGCTGGCGGCATCGACATAGGCGGGCCAAAGCGCCTCAACTGCGTCAAGTTCGACCTCCATCCCCTCGCCTAATGCACTGCGTATAATGTCATCGATATCTGTCAGCAGATCGCGCAGGTCAATCGACCGGGGTTGCAGCGGTTGACGACGGCTAAAGGCCAGCAGTTGCGAAGACAGTGACGCCCCACGCTCAACCGCGCGCATGGCGGCATCTATCCGGCGGTTTGCGGGCGCATCTTTAGGGATTTCACGCGTGGCCATGGTCAGGCTACCCGTCATCACTTGCAGCAGATTGTTAAAATCATGGGCAATGCCCCCGGCAAGGTTGCCCACTGCCTCAACCCGCTGGCTTTGCGCCAACCGATCATGAAGCTTTTCCAACTCGCGGTTGCGTTTCTCCACACGCTCTTCCAGCGTGCTGTTTAACTCGGCGAGCTGGCGTGCCAGCTCCTTTTGCTCATGAATGTCTGAGTTTGTCCCGACCCAGCGCAACAAGTTGCCCTGATCGTCCTTAATCGGGGCTGCCCGTACCAAATGCCAGCGATAGGATCCATCTTCGCGGCGCAGACGAAACTCTGTTTCATAAACCGTTTCCGCTTTGATCGCATTGGCCCAGGCCGCCATTGAAACCGCGCGGTCATCGGGGTGTACGACATCCGGCCAACCGTTCCCCAACAAGCTGTCTTTATCCACCCCAGAATAGGCATAGAGCTGCTCGCTGATCCAATCCAAATTGCCATCAGCCGTGGCGGTCCAAGCATGCACTGGCATGGTATGTGCCATGGTCCGGAAACGTTCTTCTGCCTCGCGCAGATGGATTTCAGCCATCTTTTGCGCTGTGACATCATGACCTTGCACCATAATTCCAATGGTATCACCGTGCATATTGTCGAGCGGTTGAAACACGAAGTCGACGAACACACGTTCTTGCGGCCCATCGGGGTTGCGCTGCAACCACGCTTCGGCCCCCAGTTGCGTTACGGCCTTACCACTGCGGTAAACCTCATCAAGCATTTCGATAAAGCCTTGGCCTGCGACCTCTGGCACGGCGTCGCACAGCGGTCGGCCGATCAGATCGCGCTGGCCTACCAGTTGCATATAGGCGGCGTTGGCTGTGCGAAACACATGGTTCGGCCCCATGAGGGTGACCATGAAATTCGGAGCCTGTTCGAAAATCATTCTGAAAAAGTTGATGCTGGAATCCAGCTCAAGGTTTTGTTGCGCTACCTGATGCGCGCGGCGCAACACGTCTGCTTGGGCCATGCTCGCGTTGCCATCCGCATGGGCTTCGGCCGCGTAGATTGCGGTGATGTCTTGGGTGTGCTGCAGGATGAACTCGACCTCGCCGTCCGCGTCCAAGATCGGAGTGTGGGTCGCACTCCAATAGCGGTCTTCGCTTTCGCCATCTGCGCCGGAAATTGGGTAAGGGATAACGGGAAGGTGATCGGCAATACCATCCCGGAACACACGCTCAAAGGATCCGCGCAACATACGCCCCGAATCGCTGTCTGGGTCAGAGGGGAATTCTTCGGTCAGGATTTTGCCGAATAGCTTGTCGGCCTGCCGGTCTGTGACCGCAAGGTAAGCATCGTTCGCCCAGACCACCCGAAGCTCTTTGTCCAGCAACACAAAAGAAGATGGTGCGGCTTGGAGGATTTTTTCAAAGTCGTGGTTCATCGTGTCTAAATCTGCATTTCTATTAGGGAATTTCGGTTGGCGCCCGTAGCTGTGCATTCAAGCCCGCTTTGCGGTGGCAGGCAAGGAGGGTTGTCGTACCGCGTTTGCAGAGCCGATGAGCAAATGCAGGGTCGAAAACTTTAGGCAGTGCTGTGTTAATCATCGTATCTCGGAACATGCGGGTCGTGGCAATGTAAAACCACTGCGTCATAAAGGCGGTGAAAAGTGATGTAGTCTACACAGCGCGCTACGCCAGTTTTCTGTGACGTATTTCGCCACGCCTTGAACTCCGCGCTCAGTTTGCGATGAATGAAACCGGTGCAAGCATCGGCCTATCGGTGTCGCGCATCCGAAGATCTTTTGCCATTTGCCATTTGCCATTTGCCGCCTTTTCGCAAACCGCTGCCCCAAATCATTCAGGACAACCGCATGACATTCCGTTTCATTCACGCTTCTGATCTGCACATCGGGCGCAAATTCGCGAATATTCCGCAGCCGCCAGACGGTAACATTCGCGGGCGTTTGATGGAGGCGCGGCACGGAGCCATCACCAAACTGGCCCAAGCTGCGCGCGATCAAGGGGCTGCGCATGTGTTGCTGGCCGGCGATACCTTCGATACGGCAACCCCCTCGCCCGCGGTCATGCGTCAGGCGCTGACCGCGATGGGCGACGCCTCGGGCGTCAACTGGTGGATCCTGCCCGGCAACCACGACAACCTGCGCGATGCAGAACCCCTGTGGGACGTGATCCGCCGCGACGCACCTGGCAATATACGCGCCCTAGCCGAGGCCGCCCCGATTGAGATGACCGAAGGAGCCACGCTGCTGCCCTGCCCTGTCGCTTTTCGTGCAGGGGCCAGCGACCCCAGCAGCCCGTTGGATCATATGCAGACCCCTGAGGGCCATCTGCGCATTGGCCTTGCCCATGGCGGCGTCACAGATTTCACTGAAAGCGGCGATGCGATTGCCCCGGACCGGGACCTGCGCGCGCGGCTGGATTATCTGGCCCTTGGTGATTGGCATGGGCGGATGGCTGTCTCTGACCGGGTGCACTATTGCGGCACGCCGGAACAGGATCGGTTCAAACATGGCCGTCGTGGTGTCTGCCTTGCGGTTAATATTGCGGGCCCCGGCGCCACGCCTGAGGTGGAAGAGGTCGAAACCGGCAGTTTCCTTTGGTCAGAGGCTGAGCTTCAGCTTCACCCCAGACAAGACGCCGCTGCGGCATTGCACGCTCTCTTGCCCACCACGGGCCGTCGGGATCACTTGCTGCGCGTTACGGTCAGCGGTTGGGCGGGTCTGCCAGACCGCGCTGACCTTGCCCGCGCCGCCGAATCCTGCGCCCCGGATTTCGCCCATTTCGATCTGGTGACAGAGGCGCTGGCCACGCAATACGAGGCCGGCGACCTTGATGAGATTGACCGCGGCGGCGCGCTGCGATTGGCGGCAGAAACCTTGGTCGCCGAAGCGGAATCCGAGACCCACTCACAAGCCGAGCGTGACGTGGCTGCCGATGCCCTTGCCCGGCTGCATGCCTATGTGCAGGGGGCGAAAACATGAAAATCCGCGCCATCACCCTTAACAACGTCCGCCGCTTTACCGACCCTGCGCAGGTCGTGGGGATCGGCGATGGCATCAACGTGCTGAGCGAGCCGAATGAACACGGCAAATCCACGCTCTTTGATGCGATACAGGCGTTGTTTTTCAAACCCTACGGCTCACGCGACAAAGATGTCGCCGCGCTGCGCCCCCATGCGGGCGGCGCGCCCGAGGTGACCATTGAAGTAGAGACTGACGAGGGGCGCTTTGTCGTTTTCAAACGCTGGTTTCAAAAGCCCCTCGCCACCGTTCACCGAAACGGCACGCTGATCGCGCAGGCGGATGAGGCCGAGGCGTGGATCGCGCAGCTTTTGGGCGGCGATGCAGGCGGGCCGTCGGGGCTGATCTGGGTCCGACAGGGGATGACCGCACTCAACGGCGGCTCTACCAAAGAAGAAAAGCTGGCGCTGGAGGCACGGCGCGATCTGATGTCCTCGGTTGGGGCCGAGGTGGAGGCGATGACAGGTGGGCGGCGCATGGACAAGGCGCTGGCTCAATGCCGTGAGGAGCTTGCAAATTATACCACCAGCACCGGGCGCCCGCGCACCGGCGGCCCGTGGAAGGAAGCGCAAGACCATGTCGAAGCTTTGGCTGCTGCGCGCGATCACCTCGTCAGTACGGCGCGAGAGCTGCATGACGCCTTGGCCGAACGGCAGCGCGCCCGTCGGGCCTTGGCAGAGTTGGAAGCACCTGAGGTCGTTGAGGCGCGCCGCCGAAAGCTTGAGACCGCCCGCGCCGCCCATGCAGCTGCCACACGCCACGCCGAAGAAGTGGAATCCCTCGCCCGCGCCGTGGAGCTTGCCCGGCTAAACGCCGAAAGCGCGACCGCGCGCCTCGACAGCTACCGCGCGGCGCGGACCGAGCAAAAGACCGCAATGTTCGACGAAGCGCTGGCGCGCAAAGCGACTGAGAGTGCGCGCAGTGCTCTGTCTGAGCGCCGTGCCGCATTAGAAGCGGCAGATGTCTCTGCCCAACAGGCCCGCACAGCATTGCAATCTGCCGAAGACCAGCGCCGCAGTGCCCTGCGTGCACTTGCCGCCCGCGAAGGGGCAGACCGACGCCGCGCCCTTGAGGGCCGGATCAAAGAGGCCGAAGAGGCCCGCCGCCGCATGGAGACAGCCGCCGCTGCGGCCCAATCTGGCCCCGACGCCGTCGCGCTGCAACGGCTTGAGACCTTGTCTGCTGAGCTTTCTGCCAGCCGCGCCGCCCGCGACGCCACGGCGACCCAAGTGATCATGCGCTACGCCCCCGGTCAATCGGGCGCGATCCATGGCGAGACTGGCCCGCTGGCCGATGGCGTTGCACTACCGCTCCCACGCAGCGCGACGTTGCGAATTGACGGTATCGGCAGCTTGGAAATCCACCCCGGCGCAGGCGGGCAAGAGGACGGCACAGTAGAGGCCGCCGCGGCCAGACTACAGACAGCTCTGGATAAGGTTGGCGCGGCTGATCTGACCGATGCCCGCGCCGCCGCTGCCGCCCGAGCTGAGGCCGCCGCCCGTCAGGGTGAAGCCAAAGCCGTTCTGGCCAGCCTTGCCCCTGACGGGATCGACGCGCTGCACCAAGCTCTCGCCGCCATTCCGACGCCGGCGGAGGAAGCCGAGACACCTGACCTTGAGGCCGCCGAAGCCACCCTGCAAAGCGCGCAAGACCAACACGAAGCCTGCCGGCTCGCCCGTGAAACAGCTGCCGATGCGCTTGCCGATGCCAAGGCCGACGCCGCGCGCAGCGAAGCGCAATTGGCGTCGCTCACCGACCGTTTGCAGCGTGCCGAGGCACAGCAGGACAAACTGGGCGATGTCTCAGAAGAAGCCCTTGCATCGCAAACTGTCACAACCGCCGCCGCTCTGGAGGCCGCGCGGCTGAGCCACGCTGAGAAGGCGAAATCCGCGCCGGACGCGGCCAGCCTTCAGGCCGCCCTTACCCGCGCGGAATCAGTGGAAACCCAAGCGCGCGATGAGATTGCCCGCCTGCGTCCCCTGCTTGCACGGCTCAGCGAAAGGATCACCCGCGCATCCGGCGACGCGGTAGAGGAACGGCTGGCCGAGACCCAAGAGCAATTGCAGGCGGCAGAAGCTAAGCTCACACGGATTGTGCATGAGGTCGCTGTCCTCACCCGGCTCGAGACCGCTTTGCAAGACGCGCGCAATGAGGCCCGAGAGCGGTATTTCACCCCTATTGTCAAAGAACTTAAACCGCTGCTGCAATTGCTTTGGCCAGACGCGGAATTGACCTGGGGCGAGGAATCGCTCCTGCCACATGCCTTGATCCGTGGCGGGCGAGAGGAGCCTATAGATGTCCTCTCGGGCGGCACGCAAGAACAGGTCGCGCTGCTGGTGCGGTTGGCCTTTGCGCGGATGCTGGCCCGTGCGGGGCGTATCGCGCCGGTGATCTTGGATGACGCGCTGGTCTTTACCGATGACGACCGGATTGAACGAATGTTTGACGCGTTGCACCGGCAAGCAGGCGATATGCAAATCATCGTGCTGACCTGCCGCCAACGCGCATTTCGCGCATTAGGAGGACAGGCGCTGCGGCTGCAACCCGTCGGGGAGTAGCGTTAAGGACGCGCGCCCCGACGCTATATAAATGCTTATCAGAGATGAACTTATCCTCTCGTCGCGCGTTGGCACCCTAGCATCTGTGCAGGGCTCTTGGGGGAACAATTTTGAAAGATATCGCCGCGATCAGACGGCTGTTGGAAGTGTTGGTATTGATCGCCCTCTTCGTAACTGCATATTTCGCCAAGGATTTGTTGCTGCCGATCCTCCTTGGTTTCATCATCGCCCTTACACTTAGCCCTCTGATCCGTTCGCTGGAAAAGCTTGGCATTGCACCGCCTTTAGGCGCGGTGATGCTGATAGGCCTTGTCGGTCTGGTCATTTTCGTGCTGGCCGGCCTTTCGGCTGGCACAGTGGCCACATGGGCAGATGACATCCCATCAATGGGCAATGAGATACGCCGCAAGCTTCAAGGCTGGGTGCAAACGGTTGAA
The DNA here is from genome assembly GCF_038900015.1 of Sulfitobacter sp. AS92. Lineage (NCBI taxonomy): Bacteria > Pseudomonadati > Pseudomonadota > Alphaproteobacteria > Rhodobacterales > Roseobacteraceae > Sulfitobacter > Sulfitobacter sp. AS92. Next base: position 185,107 of record NZ_JBBMQL010000004.1, on the reverse strand, counting down.
AACGTCCGCTCAGCGACCGAGCAGGTAGAACAGATCACTGCAGACAATGGCGGCAGCGGGGCTACTGAAGAGGTCGTGGTCAAACAACCCGGCCTTTTGAACAACGCCATGACTGCAGGCGCGCGCATTGGTGGCACGGTCGCCGTGGCGCTGGTGCTGGCGCTGTTCCTGCTGGCGTCAGGCGATATGTTCTACCTTAAGCTTGTGCAATCATTTCAGACGTTTACCGGTAAGAAACGCGCCCTAAAGGCCGTCTACGACGTTGAGCGCCGCGTGTCGCGCTATTTGCTGACAATCACCATTATCAACGCAGGCCTTGGTATCTCCGTGGGGCTTTACCTTTTCGCACTTGGTTTACCGGTGCCCTACGTCTGGGGGCTTGCGGCGTTCTTGTTGAACTTCCTGCCCTATATCGGCGGCGTGATTGGGGCGGTGTTGGTAGGTGCCTATGCCATCGCTTCGTTTGACAGTCTAGGCTATGCGATCTTGGCCCCGATCGGCTATCAAATCCTAACCGGGGTCGAGGGGCAGTTTATCACCCCCTATCTCGTCGGTCGCAGGCTGGAACTGAACACCGTTGCCGTGTTCCTCACCGTGGTCTTTTGGGGCTGGCTCTGGGGGATTGCAGGCGCGCTTGTGGCGGTGCCGTTCCTCGTGGTGTTCAAGGTGATTTGTGAGAACGTCACCGCGCTTAATATGATCGGGCATTTCCTGGATAAATCCTCTCCCGATATAACGGCGACCGCGGCGGACGAACCCGCCGCGGAAAAGCCCGGTGCCTGAAGCTGCCTAGCCCGCGAGGGACGGCAGCCACAGCACGATTTGGGGGAAGGCCACCAGCAAGCCGATGGTCACCGCGTCAGCGACGAAGAAGGGCATCACGCCGCGGAACACGTCCTGCACGCTGAGGTCAGGGCGCACACCCGCGACCACAAAGCAGTTGAGACCAATCGGCGGAGTGATCAGACAGAACTCCGCCATTTTCACCACCAGGATGCCAAACCAGATCGCGCACATTGGGCCCGACATGCCGAAGGCGCTGTCAGCTGCAGAGACGAATTCGCCCCCGTTGAGCGCCATGACCGCCGGGTAGACCACGGGCAGCGTCAAAAGCAGCATGCCGATGGCGTCCATGAACATGCCCAACACGGCATAGGCCAACAGAATGCAAATCAGGATGATCATCGGCGAGGTTTCGAGCGATGAAATCCAATCGGCAAACGCACCCGGCAGGTCAGCAAAGCCCAAGAACCGCACATAAATCAACACGCCCCAGATGATGGTGAAGATCATCACCGTCAGCTTGGCTGTCTCCAGCAGCGCGTCCTTCAACTCGGCCAGACGCATCCCACGGAAGACCGCCATGCAGAAGACGATGAACGCACCCACCGCGCCGCCCTCGGTCGGGGTGCCCCATGCATCGCCAAAGGGGTTGTAGACGAAGAAGATGATGATCACGACCACCGCCACGATCGGCAGTGCTGCCGGCAAGGAAGCAAAGCGTTCGCGCCATGTAAAGCCGGTCACGGGTGGGCCGACGTTCTTCCAGATCATGGCGATGCCGATGATTAGGATGGCATAGACAACTGCCGAGAATGCACCGGGGATGAAGCCCGCCAAGAGCAGCTTGCCCACGTCCTGCTCAACAATGATCGCATAGATCACGAGGATCGCCGAGGGCGGGATCAATGAGGCCAGCGTGCCCCCTGCCGCCACGACGCCCGCGGCGAATTGCTTGTTATAGCCGATCTTAAGCATTTCGGGGATGGCGATACGGGCAAAGACCGCTGCCGTCGCAACCGAAGCACCTGACACGGCCGCGAAGCCTGCCGTGGCGAAGACAGTCGAGACCGCCAAACCGCCCGGTACCCAAGCGAACCAACGCTTCGCGGCTTCAAAGATCGCTTTGGTCAGACCTGCGTAATAGGCCAAGAAACCGATCAGAATGAAGGTCGGAATAAGCGAGAGTGTCTGGCTCGACACTTTCGAGTGAGGCACCTGCCCTGCGGTCTTGATCGCGACGGTCAGCGCCCAGCCCAGCTGGTCCCATTCCATGCCCTTCTTGGCCCAGAAAATCCAGATAAGACCGATAAGCCCGGCCATTGCGGCGGCAAAGGCCACCCGCATGCCAAGCACCACCATGAGCAGCATCCCGCCCGAGACCCAAAGGCCGATTTCAATAGGATCCATCAGTCGCGTCCATCCAGTTGTTCGGCCTCGGCCATTGCTTGTTCTGCTGCCGATTGTACCAGCGGCACGGCCACAGGGCGGTCCAGCCCCAGCACCAAGGCCCGGCCATAGCCCCAGATCTGCAGGCAAAGCCGCAGGCTGATCACGGCAAACGCCACAGGCACCACCAGTTTGCTGGGCCAGATCGGCAGGCCGATATCGATCGAGCTATCGCGGCTCCACATCGGAGCGCCCATGTCAAAGCTGCGGTCGAAATGCGCCCAAGCGCCCCACGTCAGCGCCAGCATCAACAGAAGGATCAGCACGACCGACAGCAGTTCCGCCGCCCAAAGCGCGCGGCCCTTAAGCTGGCCGATTAGGATGTCCATGCGCACATGGCCACCCATGCGTTGGGTATAGGCAATGCCCATGATGGCGATGAACGGCATCGCCGCTTCGATCCAGTCGACATAGCCCGCCAGCGGCGTGGCAAAGAACTTGCGCCCCCCCACGGACCAAACGGCCAGTACCATCAACATGAAAACGGCAATCCCTGAGATCAGGGCAAAGATGGTCTCCAGCTTCAGCAGGCCCCGGTCGAGGCGGCTGAGGAGGCTGCTGTCCTCCAGCACGGCGGATGATCCGGCCATCGGCTCTCCTTTTCAGAAAGTCTATTTGTTGCGTTTTGGAAGTCGAAAGGGCCGCGCGGTTTGCCGCACGGCCCTCACTGTCATGCGTGGCAGGGTTTAGTTCGACGCCTGCTCTTTTTCCAGCGTTTCGATCACGAGGTCATAGAGTTCCTGACCCGGAATGCCTTGGGCTTCCATGTCTTTGATCCATGCTTCGCGCGCAGGATCGGCCGCTTTGGCTTTGAACTCCGCAATCACCTCGGGGGAGAATTCAACCTTCTCGACGCCCTTTTCCTCAAGAACGGTGTCCCAACGCTCAAGCAACTCACCGTAGTTGGCGAGGTAGTGATCCAGCGCCTCATCAACGGAGCCATCAAGCGCTTCGCGCTCTGCGTCGCTCAGCGCCTCATAGGCGTCGATGTTTACCACAACAGGGCAGTTCACGGTGCCGGGGTTGAGGTTGGCGGTCCACCAATCTGCTTTGTTGATCGTGCCAAAGGACAGATGCGCGTGCTGGGCGAAGGCCACGGTGTCAACAACGCCGGATTCCATCGCGTTATACGCTTCCGAAGAGGTCACGGATGTTGGCACACCGCCAACGGCTTCAAAGGCCTTGCCCAGACCACCTGTGGCGCGCACGCGCATGCCGTCAAAATCTTCCAGCGTGGTGCGCGGATCGCCGGTGCCGACAAGGTTGTACTGCGGCATGGGCGAGGTCATCAGCATTTTGGCGTTCCACTGCGCCATCTCTTCGGTCACGGCGGGGTGGGCATAGACGGCACGGCTGACGGCGACTTCTTCTTCAAGATTGCTCACGCCCAGAAACGGCAGTTCCAACACGGTGATCGCGCGGTTCTTGTCCGCGTGGTAGCCGGCGCAGAACTGGGCCATCTCGAAAGCACCGATGGAGATACCATCGAGGTTCTCACGGTTCTTGGACAAGCCGCCGTAGCTGACGTTGATGGTGAATTCACCGTTGGTCTTTTCGCTCACCAGTTCGGCGATTTTCTCGACATGCTCGGTGAAGGCGCGGCGCTTGCCCCAGACGGAGGCGTTCCATTCGGTCGCGGCAGCCTCGCCGACGAAGGCAACGCTTAGCGCACAGGCGGCAGCGCCGCTCAGCAGATTTTTCATGATGTCTCTCCCTAGATGCCCGCCCTTAGTGAGCGGATTGGCGCACAGGCTACCCCGCGGGGGCAAGCCTGCCAACCCCGTCTTGCCGCGCAAATCCGACAGCTGCACGACAGCCCCCGGAAGTTTGACTGTCAACATATTGAAAAAGCGTCTCAATTAGCGCTTCACCAGAAAAAATTTACAGACAAACCGGAAGACGGGAAAAACCTTTACAGGCAAGCCCTTGTATTCCAGTTGCTTATTCACTTCTTTTCACGGGCCGTTATGATCCAGCACAGGAGGAGGCCACGGCAAGCAGGGTAAGACCCGCAGCCCGTGGCAAGACGCGTACATCTAGGGAGGAACCACCATGTCCGACGCCACCGCAAAGACCTATCCGCCATCCGCCGACATGGCCGCCCGCGCCCATGTGAATGCGCAGTCCTATGATAAGATGTACGAAGCCTCGGTTACCGACACCGGCGGCTTCTGGCGCGAACAGGCGCAGCGGATTGATTGGATCAAACCCTTCACTCAAGTGCGCGATGTGAATTTCGATCTCGGGTCGGTCAGCATCAACTGGTTCGCGGATGGTGAGTTGAACGTCAGCGCCAATTGCATTGACCGGCACCTTGAGACACGCGGCGATCAGACCGCGATCATCTGGGAGCCGGACAGCCCCAAGGATGCGGCCAAACACATCAGCTACCGCGAGCTTCATAGCGCCACCTGCCGCATGGCCAATGTGCTGCGCGATCTGGGCGTTGATAAAGGCGACCGCGTCATCATCTATATGCCGATGATCCCCGAGGCCGCCTATGCCATGCTAGCCTGTGCGCGGATTGGCGCGATCCATTCGATCGTTTTCGCAGGCTTTTCGCCCGATGCCCTCGCAGCCCGCGTCAACGGCTGCGAGGCTAAAGTCGTTATCACTGCCGACGAAGCACCGCGCGGTGGCAAAGCCACGCCGCTCAAGGCCAATGCCGACAAGGCGTTGGCGCAGTGCGACACCAGCGTGCAATGCCTCGTGGTGCGGCGCACGGGCGGCGATGTGGCGTGGAGCGAAGCGCGCGACCGGGACTACAACGTGCTGGCCGAGAAGGCCGCTGATAACTGCGCGCCTACCGCCATGAATGCTGAAGACCCACTGTTTATCCTCTATACCTCAGGCTCCACCGGCCAGCCCAAGGGCGTGGTCCATACCACCGGCGGCTATATCACCTATGCCGCGCTGACCCACGAAGTCACTTTCGACTACCACGACGGCGACATCTATTGGTGCACGGCGGACGTGGGCTGGGTCACCGGGCACAGCTATATCGTCTATGGCCCGCTGGCCAATGGCGCGACCACGCTGATGTTTGAGGGCGTGCCCACCTACCCCGACGCCAGCCGCTTCTGGCAGGTTTGCGAAAAGCATAAGGTCACGCAGTTCTACACTGCCCCCACCGCCATCCGCGCGCTGATGGGGCAAGGCAAAGAATTCGTCACCAAAAGCGATCTGTCGTCGCTGCGCATCCTTGGCACTGTGGGTGAGCCGATCAACCCCGAAGCGTGGAACTGGTATCACGAGGTGGTTGGCCATGGCCGCTGCCCGATTGTTGATACTTGGTGGCAGACCGAAACCGGTGGCCATCTGATGACCCCCCTGCCCGGTGCGCATGACATGAAACCGGGTGCGGCGATGAAACCGTTCTTTGGCATCAAACCTGTCGTGCTCGACCCGACTTCGGGCAAAGAGATCGACGGCAACCCAGCTGAAGGCGTGCTTTGCATCGCCGACAGCTGGCCGGGTCAGATGCGCACGGTCTGGGGGGATCATGAACGGTTCGAGAAAACCTATTTCGCCGACTACCCGGGTTATTATTTCACCGGTGACGGCTGCAAGCGCGATGCCGATGGTGACTATTGGATCACAGGCCGCGTGGATGACGTGATCAATGTCTCTGGTCACCGCATGGGCACGGCAGAGGTCGAAAGTGCGCTGGTCGCCCATGACAAAGTGGCCGAAGCCGCCGTGGTCGGCTACCCGCATGATGTCAAAGGTCAGGGCATCTATTGCTATGTTACATTGATGAGCGGTGAAGAGCCTTCCGAAGACCTGCGCACCGAGCTTCGCAACTGGGTCCGGCAAGAGATTGGCCCCATCGCCTCGCCCGACCTGATCCAATGGGCGCCAGGCCTGCCGAAAACACGGTCGGGGAAAATCATGCGCCGCATCCTGCGCAAGATCGCCGAAGACGATTTCGGCGCCTTGGGAGACACCTCTACATTGGCCGATCCCAGCGTGGTAGATGACCTGATCGACAATCGCATGAACCGCTAAAGCGCGATATGGCGCGGGCGACCACACGCCTCCGCGCCATGCTGCAATAGAAAGAAAGACATGGATCAGATCGCCCCCCAGACCGCGCTGCATACCACGGCGGCGGAATGTGATGCCGCCCTGCCGGATATCCTCGCCGCCCCCAAGGATACGGCCCCCATCCTTCAGCTATGCTTCCGCCCCGACTACGGCCTGCGGCAGTTTCCCGACCGGCTGGAATTGACGGTGGCCCAAGGCATCCTTGGCGAACGCTGGACCAAGAAACCTTGGCTAACCCTGCCCGACGGCAGCCCCGACCCACGCATCCAAGTCTCGATCCTGTCAAAAAGGGTAATGGACCTTTGCTGGCGCGACCGCGACCATACGGTTCATCCCGGCGATACGATGATCGTGGATATGGACCTTGGTCATGCCAACCTGCCAGTGGGCACAAGGCTACAGGCTGGAACAGCGGTGTTGGAGGTGAGCGATAAGTTTAACAACGCCTGTATCAAGTGGCAGAACCGGTACGGTCAAGACAGCTTGCGCTGGATCAACCAACGGGAAAACCGACCGCATCGCCTGCGCGGTATTTTGTGCAAAATCGTAAGAGACGGCATCGTTCGCGTCGATGATCAGCTAACTAAGCTCTGAAGCTTCGCCAATAGAAAAGGGCCGCCCCTATGGGACGGCCCAATTCATTAATCCTCACAAGCTCCTGCTCTGGATTAACCCTCTACGCGCTGCAGGTTGATTCCGCCCACGCCCACGGCAAAGTTTACGCCGGTCTGAGTGTTCAAGCTCAGCGGCTGAAGCGCTAGCGTGTCCTCAGAGCCGCCGGTCATCAGGTTTGCACCTGCGCCCACACCCACGGTCGCCTCGGCAGAGACACCTTTATAGCTGCCGTTCAGACCGCCTTCGGAATATTCCTGCTCGGTCGGGGCAAGTACAAGCCAAGACATCTGACCGTTCTGGGTCTTGCCGATGTCGACGCCCCAGCGGTTGATCTCACCGACATAGGTCTCATCTTCGAGACCTTCTTCAATAGGGTTGAAGGTACATGTCAGCTCACGGGTGGAGCCGAAGATAAAGCCGGTGCCATCACCAACATCGCAAGACAGCGAGCCGATCTCGGCGTGGTCCACGGTCTCTTCATCAGCCACTGCGGCGGAGCCAAAGGCGGTGGCGCTCAACAGGGCGGCGCCGAGAGTCAGTTTGGTTACATGCATCATCTTAAGTCACTTTCCGGCGCAACTTTGCGCGCCTTTTCTGCTTTGAACGGCATTCGGGTGCCTTGGTCGAGCGGTGCGCATCACGTGCCCCGCCCCCTTCCGACAGCCAGCATCAATGCCGTTTGGGCACTGATGTTGCCTCTCATCGCAGAGACAACGTCCGCCTGCGCAAAGGGTTCCTGCAGGTTGCTGATGCTGCGGATATCTGCGGATTTTCGATGCCGCAGGGCACCCCACCACCGCTGGACAAATCAGCCGCCACATGGCACCGCTTGACGCTATGAACGATGATCTGATCCCTTTCTCCCCCGACAGTGGCGATGCCACGGACCTGCGCCGCGCCTTTGGGCGTTTTGGCACCGGCGTGACCGTGATTACCGTGAAGACCGCACAGGGCCCTATGGGGATGACCGCGAATTCCTTTGCCTCGGTCTCGCTTGATCCGCCTTTGGTGCTTTGGTCGCCTGCGATCTCTTCCAAACGGCACGACAGTTTTACCGCGGCGGCGTCGTTTTGCATTCATGTGCTTGGCGCAGATCAAGAAGATTTAGCCCAACGTTTCGCCACCCAAGGCCATGATTTTTCCGGCTTTGATTGGGGCGAAGACGCTGCAGGTGTGCCCACATTCGCAGGCTGCCTCGCACGTTTCCACTGTAATACCTACGCGGTGCATCCAGCGGGCGATCATTCGCTAATCTTGGGACATGTGCGGCAGGTTGCCCTGCGCGAAGACGGCGCGGCCGGGCTGATGTTTGACCAAGGTCGCTATGGACGTTTTACCCCACGTGACGACGGTTAAGCACCCCTGAGGCCGAGGGCGCCCCGAAAGGCGCCCCGATCTTAGTAATCCCGCTCAAAGAAGATACCGATACTGCTGTCACCATCCGACCCCAGCGTGCCCTTGGCTGTCAGGCTTTCGGTGATATCGAGGTTGAGGGAAACCTCGCCGGTCCCGTCAGAGGCCGCTGTGACATCGGTATAAACGTTATCTGTCAGATATTTCCCCAGCCGCAGCGCCGTCGCGCCGTCGTCGGTCGTGGTTACATCCAGATCGTCCAACCCAAAGCCTTCACGCAGGCTGCCGATCACCCCTTCACCGCCGCGACCTGCAAGGGTTGCCACAGCACTTGCCAATTGCAGCGCTTGGAAGGCCGAGATTTCCGAGATGTTGCGGCCAAAGAGAAGTTGCGAGAGCACCTCATCCTGCGGTGCGGCCGGCGTGGATTCAAACGTTACCTCAGGCTCATTAGCTGGACCGCTGACGATGACCTGCACCTCACCTGTTTCGGTATCTGTAGAGGTCACAAAACGGATATAGGGGATGAAGTCGCCCTGAAATTGTACAGACCCTTCATCAAGCAAAAAGCGCTTGCCCAAGATGTCCAACCGCCCCCGGATCAATTCAAACCGCCCGGCAGAGATGATGCGGTTGGTGCTGCCCGTCAGAGTGAGTGCCCCGCCAAGCTCCGCATCCAACCCGCGGCCCCGCACAAAGATGCGGTTGGGCGCATTGATCTGCAAGTTCAGCCCGAACCCGGGTCCAGAGGCGCTCTCTGCCGGGTCTTCCCCGGCATCGGCCCCATCAAGCCCGGCCTTGCGACGGGTGGCCAAGACATCGGCAGGCGCATTGACTTGGGTGATCTGTGGAATGTCACCGATTGAGGTCAGCCCCGTCGCAGGCACCTGAATACTCGTCTCACCCACATTGATCACGCCAGAAATCTGCGCGCCACCGCTTAAGGGTCCCGCAAGCCGCAGATCGCCATTCAGCGTGGTGCTGTAGAGGCTTGGATCGGCATAGGTGAGGTTGCGCACAGTCACGCTGATGTCCGCAGGCAAAGCTGGGGTCAGCGTGATTGCACCTGCCACCCGCAGATCCCCTCCGTCTACCGCTTGACCGGTCAGGTTGATTTGCGCGCGGTTGTTGCCTAGCTGAATATCCGCATTGATCCCCTGAAGGGCCACGCGCAGGTTCGGCGCTGTGAACGTTGCGTTATTGGTGGTGATCCGCCCGCTGACCGAAGACAGTGCCGCAGGGCCATTGATATTCAAATCAAACTGCGCCTGCCCTTGCAAATCGCGCGGCGCGAGGAAAGGCCGCGCCAAGCCAAGCGGCGCGTTGCCCGCGATATCAAGGTTTAGAGTGCCGTCGGTGTTGACCAATCCGGCCACGCTCGCCTGCGTGCCCGCAGGGCCATTGGCATTGGTGTCAATCCGCCATGCCTCCCCTTCGCGTCGGGCCGAGCCTGCAACACTGAGCGGGCCGTTCACCTGCTCCACCAAGGCGCCGATGTCGGGCATGCTAAGCTGGAAATCGATATCTGCATTGGGCCCGGTTACCAAGCCTTCGACCGTCGCCTGCGCGCCATAGGGGCCGCTCGCACTGGCATCCAGCACCACGCCCGCGTCAGTCTGACGGGCCACACCACTGGCTGCGAACGCGCCTGAGACACTCGGCACAAACGGGTTCACGTTCGGAACAGAGACATCAAACCTCAGCGACACTTCTCCCGTGACCAGCCCTTCAACCATCGCGCTGCTGCCATAGGGGCCGCTGGCGTCTACATCCACGGCGATCCCGTCAGGCGTTTGACGAATGTCACCCTGTGCCGAAAGCGCGCCGTTTACGCCGGGTGCAAAGGGGCTCACATTTGGCACCGAAAGATCGAAACTCAGCGCCATATTCGCACCAGTTGCCAAACCTTCGACCATCGCACTGCTGCCATAGGGACCGTTTGCGGAGAAATCGACGGCGATGCCATCAGGCGTTTGGCGAATGTCACCCTGAGCGGAAAGTGGGCCGTTCGCACCCGGCGCAAGAGGGCTGACATCAGGCAGCGAAAGATTAAAGCTCAGCGCCATATTCGCGCCAGTTGCCAAACCTTCAAGTGAAACGCGGCTGTCGTAAGGGCCGTTGACGATAGTGTCGACGACAAACCCTTGTTCCGTTTGCTCCAAAGTGCCGCTGGCCTCTACCCCGCCAGTGATCTGCGGCACGAGGGGCTGAATATCTGGCAGAGCCAAATCAAAGGCCACGTCAACGCGTGGAGAGACCAGCCCCACAACCGAAGCTTGGGCATTCAGCGGCCCGCTGGCGTCGGTGTTGATCTGCCACCCCTCCGGGGTTTGGCGCAGGGTGCCCTTGGCCGTGACCGGACCCGTGATATCCGCGTCCGGCACAAAATCCTCAACCCGCGGGATATCGGCAGTGAAATCGATTTGGGCATCCTCGCCCGTGGCCAAACCCGAAACTGTCAGCGCTGCACCATAGGGGCCGTCGGTGACGGCATCGACGATCCAGCCGCGCGCCTCTTGCTCCGCCGTCGCCTTTACCGAAATCGGGCCTTCATATTGCGGCAGCACCAGCCCAACGTCCGCCAGCGTAAAGTCCAAGGCCGCGCGGCTGTCTTCGCTGCGCAGTTCCACGTTGCCGGTCAGATCAATCGCGTCGTTCTTAAGGTCCAGGTCCTGCAGATATGTCCCTGTCTCGTTGCGTTTCGCGACCATGCTCAGATTGGTACGCCCTGCCAGAACCGCATCAGCCTGTTCAATCCCAATTTTAAGATCGTCCGTACCGCCCGCGATCGCCAGATCGAACATACCGCCCAAGGGAGTGACCGTGCCGTTCAACGCCAGCGCTGTTGCGCCAGCAATATCGCGCCCCGCCAACGCGGAAAAGCGGCTGATATCCTTGGCTTCCAGCGTCATCTTCAACTGCGTCAAAAGCCCGGTATCAACACCGTCAATCGCGGCTTCCCCCGTCAGGCCATAGTCCTCACCCGAAAGGGTCAGACCGTTAATCTCAATCGGCTCCCCCTCAACGAAGCGGATCTCGGCGCTACCGTTGATCGCATCACCAATCGCTGCAGCACTGGCTGGATCCGTAAGCGCAAGCCCTTTGGCGGCAAAGGTCACATCGCCAAGGAACTGCCCTAAACTGCCAAGATTTCCCTCAAGGATCCCATCAAGCGCAAGTTGGGTTTCGGCAATTTGCAACGCGCCCGTGTCGAGCCCGGTGATGTCGAACGCACTTTCAAAGCTGTCGCCATCAGCGGCGTCGTAATCCACCCGCAGGGTCACAGCCTCAACCCGCGTGCCATCGCCAGAGATAGGCAAAAGCGTCGTGGTGCCATCGGGGTTTGCGATCCGGCCCGAAATGTCGATCAGCGTCGGCCATTTCTCTTGGTTCAGCATGACCTTACCCTCAAGGTCGACCGAATTAGCCGCGAGGGTGAAGCTGCTGACATCAATAGCGCCGTTGCTTTCCAACAGGGCATCAACTGCCAGCCGCACCTCATCGCCGAAAAACTCGCGGTAGCGCGGGGCAAGCAGCGCAGTGATATCGCCGCCGATGTCCGCCTGAATACGGCGATCCGGCGTTTCGCTTGCGCGGCGCGAGGTTTGGGTGCCCAAAGTGACCTGCCCGGCCAGACGCTCTTCACCGTCCGTGGCAATTGTCACATCGGTGGCAAAATCATCCAGCGGGCCTGCGCCCTCTACGGTCATCTGTACCGAAGGTTGGCCCGGCAGGTTCAACAGCTTCGACGCAATGCCTTCGGGGTCTTCGGTCAGCTTCAAAAGCAGATCGAGCACGTTTTCCGTGCGGTCAAAATCGGCCTGAATATCGAACTCGCCCTTTTTGCCATCGGTACGGCGCGCCTGAAAATCAACGAAACCGACGGTGTCGGTCAGACGCGCATTGGCCTGAACCGACAGCTGCGCCGCCTCGCCCAAGATCGGCTCGCCAAGATTGATCTCATCAACAGAAAAGTTTGCAATTTCAATAGATACGGGAAGATCAGGCAATGCAAAAGGCGTGGCCTCGGCGTCGGGCAGATCGACGTCGTCGCTGACCGGGAGCCGCTCCACATCAAGCCGGCCTGCGGTGAGCTGTTCAACCTCAAGCCGACCGCGCAACAAGGCCGAGCGGTTCCAATCAAGCACCACATCTTCCAATGTCAGCCAGATGCCGTCGTCATCGGAAATGGTCATCCGCTCGAAAGAGGCCGCCGAGCTTAGCGCCCCTGCAAAGCCGTCAATGCTAACCGTTCGGCCCGCCCCGCTGAGCGCGTCTTGAATGGTGCGCGTCAAAAAGCCCTTGTCATCATCCTGCGCAAAGGCCGGAGCGAGACAGGCCAGATAGACGAAGCTGGCGGTGAGAAACTGCAAAAACTGTCGCATTAAAATGACTGCCCGATCCCGATATAGACTTGGAAATCTTCATCCACTTCCGGCCCCGACGTGGGCACTGCGACATCCAAACGGATGGGGCCGATACCCGTCGCATAACGCAAACCCAGACCCGCGCCGGAATGCCACGTGCCTGACCCGTCATAGAATTCTTCTGACCCGATGTAGCCCGCATCGGCAAAGCCCACGACACCGATCTTTTCGGTCAGCGACACCCGCGCTTCGGCTGAGACACCCACAAAGCTGCGCCCGCCGACCGTATCGCCGCTTGCCAGATCGACGCCCAATGACTGATAGGGCTGCCCCCGCACACTGCCGCCTCCGCCCGAGTAAAATAGGTAGTCCGCAGGTGCCTCAGACAGGTCTGGCCCGGCGACCGAACCAAGCTGACCACGAAAGGCCAGAGTGACCGGGCGTTCACTACCGAAAGTGCGGTAATAGCGCGCGTCAAAATAGGTGCGCAGCCCGCTCTCCGATCCCGAAAGCGCAACAAAGGGCATTATGCTGGCATCAATATAATAGCCCTCGGTAGCATCCAGCTCTTTGTCGCGGTAATCAAACTCAGCGCCCAATGGGAGGGTTAACAACGTATATTCATTGGTGCCGAAAGCGTCTTCCGTTTCGGCCACACGCAGACCAAGCCCTGCTGAGTAGGTGCGGTTTTGATTGGCGATGCGCTCGATCCCCGCCTCAAGGTCCAACTGGCGTGAGAAGAAATTCACCTCGTCCAACTGTTCCAACGTCGCCAGCGCATAGAAATTCGTGTCTTCATTAAAGGTCGCAGGCCGCTCGAAACGTGCGGCCAGACTGTAATCTTCGCCGCCCGAATTGCCGCCAATGCCCTCTACCTCGGCCGAGAGACGCAGCCGTTCGGCCCCGCCCAGCAAGTTGCGATGCAGCCAGAAGGTGCTAAGTGTCAGCCCTTCAAGCGACGACAGCTCCGCGCCAAAGCCGAAACGGCGTTTGGGCGCTTCGGTGATCTGCGCGGTGATCGGAAGCGTGTCATTGGGCCCGATCCGGTCCGCCTCAATCAGCGCCACGGAGTCAAAGGCACCGGTGCGGCGCAGACGTTCCGTGGCGAGTTCCAACTCCTCGGGATCAAAGACCTCGCCTTCTGGTAGGCCTGCAATCTCAATCAGACGCGCGGTGCGCACATCCTCGTTCCCGGTCACGGTAAGCGCGCCAAAGCGCAGCTTTGGGCCGGGGGCCAGCCGCAAATCCGCGTCGATCTGACGCTCGCGGTGTTTGGCGGTCAGGTCTTGATCGGCCAATTCAGCCTTGGCATGCCCCACACCGCGCCAGCCGCTGATCCCTTCAGAAACGGTTTCTTTCAACACGCTAAGTCTGGCAGTCTCACCTGTGGCAAACCCATCGGGCAATTCTGTCTCGGGCGCGACAGGAGCGATCCGGGCCAAGCCAAAGCGGAACTTTGGCCCCGGATTGACAGTGATGACGGCGCGGTCAATCCGGCGCGGGGGTCGTACCGGAGGGATTGCAGCGGCATCAACACCATCCAGCGTGATTGTCAGCGTCGGCCCGAAATACCCATTGTCATAAAGAAGCGCCAAAAGCCTGCCGTAGTCCGCCTGTGCGGCTGCAACCAGTTCTTGAGGTGTGGCAGGTTCGGCATCTTCATCCGTTTCACCCGTTTGTTCAGCCAACAAAGACCCATCAAGCAGCGTGGTATAAAGCTCTGAATCCTCCGCCACACCCGTGAGTACCATTTGAGCTGCCTGCGCAGCCGCGCTACCGCCAAGAAGAAGGCCTATGGCAAGATAGATCGCCGCCCCTTGAGTCTGCCCTTGATGCGCCACGCGCTACCCTCCTGCATCCCGTCGCCCCGGTTTCCGTGCCGGTTCTGCTTTGCCCGCCGCAGACGGGCATTAATCTCATCACCCTTTAAACGGCATTGCTGCTTTGGCTGCAAACACTCTGCGGGTACATGAAGGGGATTTGAACAACGGTCCCCCCACCCATTGGGTATCTGGGACGCAAAATCGGCGTAATCTCGCGCAGTCTGAGTGTAGACTGCCTGCACAAAGATGCGAGACTTCAAACCAAGCTCGTTTCATGAATTTTCCAACCATCCCTTTGCCGCTGCAAAGCATGGTGGTGCGGTCGGAGAGACTCGAACTCTCACGGGTGTTACCCCACAGCGACCTCAACGCTGCGCGTCTACCATTCCGCCACGACCGCACGCCATGGTTGGTGGGCGGGGTTTAGCCAAAGACCAGAGGCTTGTGAAGAGGCAATCGGCAAAATTTTCAGTCTTTTTCCGAACCGTTCAGTTGGCCGTTTGCGACCCACCCTGCGCCTCGAACGGTCGGCTACAATCTGGGGGACGCCGAGCCCAAAATACGCCTGGCCTGTTCACAAATCCTTTAAGGCGCTGCAATCTCGGACCCCAAACGTTGAAACACTGCGCCCGGCAGGCCATCTGATGGGGCAAGCAATAAGGATTACGTCATGCCCGCAGACAGCACCGCCCCCGATCAAACCAACCCCCAAGCCAATCCAACCGATGCCCCCACCGTGCAGATTGACATCGTGTCGGATGTCATGTGCCCATGGTGCATCGTTGGCTACAAGCAGTTGGAACAGGCGCTCGGTGCCGTGGGTGTTGGCGCTTACATCCGCTGGCATCCTTTCGAGCTGAACCCGCAGATGCCTGCCGAAGGTCAGAACATGGCCGAACATTTGGCCGAAAAATACGGCTCTACCCCTGCGCAGTCGGTCGAGAATCGCAAGCGCCTGTCGGATATGGGCCGCGATCTGGGCTTTACCTTTAATTTTTCTGATGAAACCCGGATGCAAAATACCTTCGCGGCACATCAGTTGCTGACATGGGCGCAATCCAAGGGCTTGCAGCACCCGCTGAAGATGGCCCTTTTTGACGCGCATTTCACTCAAGGCCGCAATGTGAATGACACCGACGTGCTGGCCGATGTTGCCGCAACCGCTGGCCTCGACCGTGAAGATGCGTTGGAGGTTCTGAACAGCGGCAGCTTGGCCGAGCAAACCCGTGAAGCGCAGGAATTCGGGACGTCGCGCGGAATTTCCGGCGTGCCCTCGATGGTATTTGAGGGGAAATACCTCGTCACCGGCGCGCAGGGGGCCGATAACTATGCCCAAATGCTGCGCAAGGTTCTCGAAGAGCGCGACGCGGCGGCCTGAGCGCTGCCTCTGGCGGTGCGGCACGGGTCTTGCTAAGGCATCTATATGGTTGAATGGATCATCACCGACGGCTTGACCGATTACCGCACCGCCGAGGCGTGGATGGAAGCGCGCGCCGCCGCCATAGCGGCGGGCGAGGCCGAGGAATGCATTTGGCTGGTGGAGCATCCCCCGCTCTACACCGCCGGCACCTCGGCAAAGGCCGAAGACCTGACCGATCCCGAGCGTTTCCCGGTCTACCCCACCCGACGCGGGGGGCAGTACACCTATCACGGGCCGGGCCAGCGCGTGGCCTATGTCATGCTTGACGTGGCTGCGCGGGGGCGCGATGTGCGCTGCTTCGTGCGTCAGCTTGAGAATTGGGTGATTGCCACCTTGGACCAATTCAACCTGCGCGGAGAGATTCGCCCCGGTCGCGTTGGCGTCTGGGTCCAACGTCCTGAAAAACCGAACCAAGCCGATGGCAGCCCCGCCGAAGACAAGATCGCCGCAATTGGAATCAGGCTGCGCAAATGGGTGAGCTTTCACGGCATCAGCATTAACGTCGAGCCGGACCTCAGTCATTTTAGCGGCATTGTCCCCTGCGGCATCACGACCCATGGGGTAACCTCACTGGTCGATTTGGGACTGCCCGTGACCATGGATGACGTTGACCTTGCCCTGCGCGCAACCTTTGAAGGTGTCTTTGCCAGCGATCCCGTCGGCAGCTGCGATATCGCCTCCTGACGGCCCGAAAGTGCGCGTTAAGCGGACCCACCGTCTGATTTGACCACAACGCCACCATGGCAAAAAATACCCTCCCTGCGACCATCGCGCCCATTGCCCCCGCGAAGCGAGCGCTCTAAAACGGGCGCGACTACGCATGCGCCGCCTATGGCGCCATGTGTCCAATTCATTTGCAGGAGGCACCGCATGGCAGACGCAGCCATTCACGGCCAAGATCACCACGACGACCGGGGGTTCTTTACCCGGTGGTTCATGTCCACCAACCATAAAGACATCGGTATTTTGTACCTGATCGTCTCGGCCTTCGTGGGTCTTATCTCGGTGGCATTCACCGTTTACATGCGCCTTGAGCTCATGAATCCCGGCGTTCAATACATGTGTATGGAAGGCGCCCGTTTCATCGCGGATAGCTCTGCCGCCTGTACGCCCAATGGTCATTTGTGGAACGTGCTGATCACCGGCCACGGCATCCTAATGATGTTCTTCGTCGTGATTCCCGCCCTCTTCGGCGGTTTCGGCAACTACTTCATGCCGCTGCAGATCGGCGCGCCGGATATGGCGTTCCCACGGATGAACAACCTCAGCTTCTGGCTCTATGTCGCCGGTACAACGCTGGCCGTCTGCTCGCTGCTGACACCGGGCGGCAATGGCCAACTGGGTTCCGGCGTGGGCTGGGTGCTCTACCCGCCGCTTTCGGTCCGCGAAGCAGGCATGTCGATGGACTTCGCGATCTTCGCGGTCCACGTCTCGGGCGCCTCGTCGATCCTCGGCGCGATCAACATGATCACCACCTTTCTGAACATGCGTGCCCCCGGCATGACCCTGTTCAAAGTGCCGCTCTTTGCTTGGTCGATCTTCGTCACAAGCTGGCTGATCCTTCTGTCTCTGCCGGTTCTGGCGGGCGCGATCACCATGTTGCTGATGGACCGTAACTTTGGCTTCGCCTTCTTCGACCCCGCAGGCGGTGGTGACCCGATCCTCTACCAGCACATCCTGTGGTTCTTTGGTCACCCCGAAGTTTACATCATCATCCTGCCGGGTTTTGGCATCATCTCCCACGTGATCGCGACCTTCTCGCGCAAACCGGTCTTCGGCTACCTGCCGATGGTTTGGGCGATCATCGCGATTGGCGCTCTGGGCTTCGTCGTTTGGGCGCACCACATGTACACCGTGGGCATGACCTTGAACCAGCAGGCCTACTTTATGCTGGCCACCATGGTCATCGCGGTGCCAACAGGGGTGAAGGTCTTCAGCTGGATCGCCACCATGTGGGGCGGCTCTATCGAGTTTAAAACTCCGATGCTTTGGGCCTTCGGCTTCCTGTTCCTCTTTACTGTTGGTGGCGTCACCGGCATCGTGCTGAGCCAGGCCGCTGTGGACCGTGCCTATCACGACACCTACTACGTCGTGGCACACTTCCACTACGTGATGTCCCTCGGCGCGGTCTTCGCCATCTTCGCAGGTATCTACTTCTACCTGCCCAAGATGACAGGCCGCATGTACCCCGAATGGGCAGGCAAACTGCACTTCTGGGCGATGTTCATCGGCGCCAACCTGACCTTCTTTCCGCAGCACTTCTTGGGCCGTCAGGGCATGCCACGCCGCTACATCGACTACCCAGAGGCCTTTGCCTATTGGAACCAGTGGTCCTCGATCGGTGCCTTCCTCAGCTTCGCCTCCTTCCTGTTCTTCTTTGGGATCATGGCCTACACGCTGACCCGCGGCGCCCGCTCCACGGCGAACAACCCATGGAACGAGTTTGCGGATACACTGGAATGGACCCTGCCCAGCCCGCCGCCCGAGCATACGTTCGAGCAGCTTCCAAAGCAGGAAGACTGGGACAAACAGCACGGTCACTAAGACCAGACTAAATATGAAAGGCCCCGCCAGCGCGGGGCCTTTTCATTTGCGCCCCCTTAGCGCCATTCTAGACATCAAAGTCCCAAGCACGCGACCTCAACTCAACCACCCCGCCCCTCAAAAAGGACACCAGATGACCCTCGCCATAACCCCGATCTACGCCGCCCTCTGCGCGCTGGTTTTCCTGAGCCTCAGCTGGCATGTCATCGCCTACCGTCGGGCCAATCGGATCTCGCTTGGCGATACCGGAGACAAGGCGCTGCTTAAGCGGATGCGGGCACAGGCCAATGCTGCGGAATATATGCCTATCGCACTGATCCTGCTGGCCCTGACCGAGGCCAATGGCGCTCCGACGTTGGCGGTTCATGCGCTCGGCCTAGCACTCCTCGCGGGCCGCATCCTGCACCCCCTAGGCTTCGCCGCGACCCCACAAAAATTTATCCTACGCCAGATCGGCATGGTGCTGACCCTTGCCATGATCGCACTCGCCGCCCTCGGCCTGTTGGGCCACGCCCTCTTCTAATTCATCCTTTTCTAAATACCCGCGGGGGTCCGGGGGCAGCGCCCCCGCATTCTGGCATTTTTTCCACCCAAAACATCATTTCCCTCTTGAAGCCCTCCGCGCCTATGGGTATCCCGCCCACACCAAACGGTAAGCGGGCGTAGCTCAGGGGTAGAGCATAACCTTGCCAAGGTTAGGGTCGGGCGTTCGAATCGCCTCGCCCGCTCCATTTGGTCTGCACAGGGTCGCATCTTTGGATGCGGCCCTTTGTGTTTCCGACACCTCTAGCCCTTGCCCAGAAAAACGCATGCAGTCGGCGACAACACCTCATTTTCCCTCTTGCAGCCGTCCGCCCGAATGGGTATCCCCGCCTCACCAACCGGATGCGGGCGTAGCTCAGGGGTAGAGCATAACCTTGCCAAGGTTAGGGTCGGGCGTTCGAATCGCCTCGCCCGCTCCAGGTTGATCCTACCACCCCGTAGGAAACGCAAAGCCGCCCCTTGGGGCGGCTTTTGTGTATCTGGCCCCCTCTTCCAAACAAAAAAAACGCCCCATGACGAGCACGGGGCGTATAGGTACGGAACGAGGGACAGTTTGAGGCCGGCAGGCGTTCCGGGCCTGCGGTCACTATTAAACTTAGGAAGTCCCAACCGATTTCAAAGGGGACGCGGTCCTTGGAGACGCCCCCTGCCCGGTTTTGAGCCAATTCTTGCCGATTCTCAGCCGCCAACCCGGCTGGCGTAAAGGGCAATGGCCGCCGCGTTGGACACGTTGAGCGAGCCAAACCCCCCCGCCGCATCGATCCGCACCAATGCGTCAACCGTCTCGCGTGTCTTCTCTCTCAGCCCTGGGCCTTCGGCGCCAAGCACCAGTGCCACAGGGCGATCCCGGCGGCCCTCCACGGCGGTTTCGATGGTCTGCGTCGCCTCACCGTCAAGCCCCAGCACCAGATACCCCATGCCCTGCAGCGCGCGGATTGCGTCGGCAAGGTTCCGCACCCGCAGGTAGGGCTGACGCTCCAACGCGCCGCTGGCGGTCTTGGCTAAGGCACCTGTTTCGGGTGCCGAATGATGTTTGGTGCCGATCACCGCAGACGCACCTAAAACCTCAGCCGAGCGCAAAATCGCCCCGACGTTATGCGGATCGGTCACCCGGTCCAGCAGCAACAGGCGCGGCGCGGTGTCACCGATGGCGACATCCTCCAGCCGCCCCCAGTTCAGCGGCTTCACTTCCAGCACTGCACCTTGGTGGACAGAGTTGGGATCGAGCGGCGGACGAAACTTGCGCGGGTCGACGACTTCGGGCGCGATTCCCGCCTCCGCAATGGCATCTTCCAGCTTCGCTTGGGCATTCGGCGTGACCATCAGCTGCAGTTTTTCCCGGTTCGGGTTCATCAACGCATCGCGCACCGCATGCAGGCCAAAAAGCCAAACTGTCTGCGCCGCATCGGCCTTTTTGTCCTGCTCTTTTTGCACGACCCATTTGGGTTTCTTCATCTCTTTATCCTTTCGCGCGATTTCCCCAAGATTTCTCGGGAATTCGCCTTGACGGTCCTTTGGGTCGCTTGTAATCACGCCCCCACGTCAGGTGCAATGCACAGGACAAAGTGGGCGACAGGCCGCAAGGTGTGGCAGGGGACTGTAACTCCCTCGCGGAGACGCACGCCTGGTTCGATTCCAGGGTCGCCCACCACTTTCTCCCCTTCGATGCGCATGGATAAGGGCGATTGCCCCTCCTCACGGAATCAACACGTCACCGCGAGAAAAACGCGCGGCAGCCATGCCGAGATCATCATAGACCAGTTGTATCTGAACCGATTGAACCGAGCCGGGTTCGAACGTCAAATACGGCAGCGGATCGTCACCAAGTACTGCATTCGGGGTGGCGAGCGTTTTGTGGCAGGGCGGCAGCGGCCAATCCCGCAGCGGTGCATCATTTACAGCGATGGCCATAGCGGCCAGCCCGCAGCGCCAACTCCACAAATGGGTGACATAGACATAATCTTTCCCGCCATATTCCCGCACGGCAACCCAATTGCCGCGCGTGGCGTTTAAGATCGGTCTGACCTCCGCTGCCGTGGTAAAGCGGCCCGTAGAAATCTGTTCTTCGGCCACCAAACCGGCGGGCACCGCGTCCATGATGAACGCCCGTCCCGGCGCGTCAGGCGAAGCTGGGGCGGCTGGGCTGGCGGGGGCTGTCGGCGATGCCGGTGTTGCTGGTGCTTCCCCCCTCAACGGCACTTCGGGCCGTCCCACCCCGTCCGAGGGTACGCCTGCCCCGCCCAGGCCGATCGCAATCACGGCGAAAACAAATTCAAACATCCCAAACGCTCCGCAGGCCGCTCAATTTGCTGCCTTTTGTCGATAGGTACTTGCCCCTATACTATCCAAAACCCAGAGGCCGCGCCTAAGTATGACACGCAACTCGCGTATCCCGCAAATTTTCAACGTCGCCATCGTGGCTCAGCAAGGACGGCTGGCTTATGAGGCGCTAATCTTTGCCGCCTCGCTGCGGCATTCTTGTCCAGACTTCAAAGGCCGCTTGCTGATCGCAGAGCCACAGCCCGGCCCCCTATGGGAAAACGATCCGCGCATCAGTGACAACGCCCTGCGCGACGCGCTTGCCGACCTTGGCGCGGAGTTCATTCCGTTTCATAACCAGCATTTCGGCAGCGCCTACCCCTATGGCAACAAAATCGAGATGCTCAGCGCCCTGCCCGCAGGGGAACCCTTTGTTTTCTTTGACACCGACACGTTGATCACTGGCGATTTGACTGCCGTGCCGTTTGACTTTGAACGCCCCTCAGCGTCGCTGCGCTGCGAAGGAACTTGGCCAGAGCCACAGCTTTACGGGCCGGGCTATACCGAGTTGTGGAAGTCGCTTTATGACAAGTTCGATCTGGATTTCGCCAGCAGCCTTGATCTCAGCCAACCGGATGAATATTGGCGCCGTTATCTCTATTTTAACGCTGGCTTCTTCTACTACCGTTGCCCCCGCGAATTTGGCGCGTTGTTCCTCCACTACGCGCTGGCGGTGCGGGATGATCCCCCGGTTGAACTCTGCGCGCAGAGCTTTGATCCATGGCTCGACCAGATCGTGCTTCCGCTGGTGATCCACAAACTCGGCGGCGGGCGCGACGCACTACCGCCCGGTCTGCTTGATGGTACGGTGTCCTGCCACTACCGTTTCTTGCCGCTGCTCTACGCCCGCGAAAGCGACCATGCCATTCAGGTGCTAGAGACCATCACCGCCCCCAATAAGATGAAAAAGCTGCTAAAAGAACGCGATGCAATCAAGCGGATCGTCTATCAGGGGCGCGGCGCCAAGGTGCGTGCGCTCTTCGATCTGGACAACCTGCCCCGGCGCGAACAGGCGATCCGCAACCGGATCAAATCCAACGGCTTTTGGATGCGCTGAGCGAACTGTCCCCCGTTGTCTGAATGGATCTTTGCGCCTAGGCTGCGCGAAATCCATTTTTCTGAGAGGACAGACCAATGGCCGATAGCCCCAATCATCATTTTGACACGTTGCAGATCCACGCCGGTGCCCACCCCGACCCGGCCACGGGTGCGCGGCAAACGCCGATTTACCAGACCACGGCCTATGTCTTTCGCGATGCCGATCACGCGGCGGCGCTCTTTAACCTGCAAGAAGTCGGCTATATCTATTCGCGCCTGACCAACCCCACCAACGCCGTCCTGCAAGAGCGGATCGCCACGCTTGAAGGCGGTGTCGGCGCGGTCTGCTGTTCTTCGGGCCATGCCGCGCAGATCATGGCGCTTTTCCCGTTGATGGGGCCGGGCAAAAACATCGTCGCTTCCACCCGTCTATACGGCGGTACGGTCACGCAGTTCAGCCATACGATCAAACGTTTCGGCTGGTCGTGCAAATTCGTCGATTTCGACGATCCGCAGGCCGTGGCTGATGCCATCGACGACGACACCCGCGCGGTCTTTGGCGAGGCCATCGCCAACCCCGGCGGCTATATCATGGACGTGCGCGCCATTGCCGATGTGGCCGATGCGGCGGGCATTCCGCTGATCATCGACAACACCAGCGCCACCCCCTACCTCTGTCGCCCGATCGAACTCGGCGCGACGCTGGTCGTCCATTCCACCACGAAATACCTCACCGGGAACGGCACTGTGATGGGCGGTTGCGTGGTGGATTCGGGCAAGTTCGACTGGTCAGCCAATGACAAATTCCCCTCGCTCAGCCAGCCGGAGGAGGCCTACCACGGCATGAAATTTCACGAGACCTTCGGCGCGATGGCTTTCACCTTCCACGGCATCGCCATTGGGTTGCGCGATCTGGGCATGACCATGAACCCGCAAGCGGCGCATTACACGCTGATGGGGATCGAGACCCTGTCGCTGCGGATGGACCGCCATGTGCAGAACGCGGTAAAGGTGGCGGAATGGCTCGAACAGGACGACCGCGTCGATTACGTCACCTATGCCGGGTTGAAATCCTCACCCTATCACAAGCGCATGCAAAAGGTCTGCCCCAAGGGCGCGGGCGGGCTGTTCACCTTTGCGGTCAAAGGCGGCTATGACGCCTGTGTGAAGCTGGTGAACGGCCTCGATATCTTTAGCCATGTGGCGAATTTGGGCGATACGCGCTCGCTGATCATCCACTCGGCCTCCACCACCCACCGCCAGCTTACGCAAGAGCAGCAGGAAGCGGCGGGTGCCGGACCGGGTGTGGTGCGGATTTCTATCGGGACGGAAAATGCCGACGATCTGATCGCCGACTTGGATCAAGCGTTGGCCAAAGCCACGGCCTGATCCCACTCCCCGCCGGGCAAACCGGCGGGGGTATTTGCGCGGCTTGGCTTACTGCCCCGGCGCAATCGCGAAGGTCATGGAGACCTCGGCCTGCAGCTCGACCTCGCCTTCGGCCACGGCACTGTCCATCGCCATGCCCATTCGGGCGGCCTCGAACATCTTGGGCTGGGAATGTGAGTTTTCCGTCATGCGCAGCAGCGTGCCTAGCTTCACCCCCGCGGCATCGGCCAACTGCCGGGCGCGTTCGGTGGCGTCAGTAACTGCGGCTTTGCGCGCCTCGGCCAGCGCGTCTTTCGGGTCTTGAAGACCAAAGTCCAAACCGTTGAAATCATTTGCGCCCTCGTCGATTACCGCATCCATCATCGCGCCGAGACGGTCCAAATCGCGCACCTTGACGGTGACCGAATTGCCCGCCTCATAGCCGGTGATGCGCGGCGGCGCGCCATCCTCAATAGGGCGACGATCATGCACCGGGCGCAGATAGAAACGGCTGGTCTGACGGTCTCTCGCCGCGATGCCCTGCGCGTCAAGCTGGGCGAGAATCGCAGCGACGGCTTCGGTCACCTTGTCCATTGCGGCCTTGGCGCTGGCGGCCTCTTCGGTCACGCCCAAGGTAATCGTCGCCATGTCGGGTGCAGCAGCGACGCTGCCTTGGCCGGTAACAATGATCCCCTGTTCTGGCCCCTGCTGCGCCGAGACCATGCCAGCCCCCGCCATCCACGCCAGCGCCACCCAATTCATCAGTCGCATGTTCGTTCCTTTCCGTGCATCAATGCCCCGCCAGTTGCCCACCGCAAGCCGCCGCTGACAAGCAACTATGGCGCGCGCACCCTTCCCTTGGGCGAACTCCTGCTCTATCCTTTGCAATGACTGCGGCGTGTCTGTAAGTGCGCCCGACCCCATGCTAAAGTCGTCTACGATGAAGCCGAATTTTACCCTCTCCTTGTCGTTCGACGGCATTCGTTTGCTCCACCGTACGGCGGGCGGTTGGCGGCTTGTTGGTGAAGTTGCGCTTGATAGTGCCGACTTGGCTGCGGAACTGGCGGTCTTGCGCAAAACTGCCACGGCGCTTGATTCCGGTGGGCTGCGCAGCCTGCTGCTCATCCCCGATGCACAGATTAAATATCTGACCACAGACACCCCCGGAATGGACCAGCCTGCGCGCCGTGCCGCTGCAGCTGCGGCACTGGAGGGGGCCACGCCCTATGCGGTTGCTGATCTGGTCTATGATGTCAGCGCTGACGGCGGGCAGACCCATGTCGCCGCCGTGGCACGCGAAACGCTGGATGAGGCCGAAGCTTTCGCTGTTGAGCATCGGTTCCACCCGGTCAGCTTTGCCGCCGCTCCTGCCGCCCACGCCTTTGCCGGCGCGCCACATTTCGGGGTGACCAAATCCGCGTCAAAGCTTTTGGACCCCGGCGAAACCGTGGACCCTGAGGCCGAACCGATCGTAATTACGGGCGCGTTGAGCGTGCCTGATGGGCCAATCGCCGATCTGTCAGAGATGCCTTCCGTTGTCGGCACACCCTCAGCAGAACCAGCGCTTGCCGCCACACCAAACGACACGCCGCCACTGGTTGAAGAAGACCTGCCTGCGTTGGCAACGCCCGAGAAAACGCCGGACGCCGCAGAGCCAGCTGCGCTCAAGGCCACACCCGCAGAAACGCCTCCGCCCCTTGATGAAGGATTGCCGATCCTCGACGCGCCGGTGGCGGACCCCACTACACCGGACGCCGCACCAGAGGCGGAGCTGGCCCCCACGCCGAAGGGCTCCCCCCCGCCGCTGGAAGAAGACCTGCCCCAGCTGGATGCCGGTCCTACCGCCAAAGGTCCGCGCGAAGCTTCCGAGCAGGCAACGCCACCCATCTCCGGCAGCGTCGCGGTTTCGGCTGCGCCACTCGCCGCGGCTGCTGGTGCCGAGGCAGCGACACCCACGCCCCCAGCCACCACACCGTCCGAACCATCACGCAAGGTAGATTTTTCAGCACCGCCGTCACGCAGCGCGCCTGCCGCTGGATTTGCAAGCCGCAGTGGAGCGAGTGACACTGCGCCAAATCTAGGCGGCGCAAGCCGGGCCACACCGCCGCCCCCGCCTGCCGCCAAGCCGGAACCGACCGCGGCGCCCACGCCCGCGCTCAGCACGCCGTCACTCCCCGTCGGTGCCCCCTCGCCCGCCGCTGCTCCGTTGGCGCCGCAGATGGCCATCTCACCTGCGACTGCCGCAGCGACGACAGTGGCCGCGACACCCCAGCCCGACAGCAGCTCGCTGACGCCCGATACCCCTCCGTCGGTCGGTGCGTTCCTCAGTCGCCGCAAGCCGAAACCAACGAAAGACCGCCGGTCAGCAGCCACCCCAGCCGCCGCCACAGCTACTTCCGAAGCCGACCGGATGACCGTTTTCGGCGCGCGTCGCCGCAACGAGGTGGGCGGCAAGCCACGTTTTCTGGGCCTCATCCTGACGGCGGCCCTCTTGGTATTCCTCGCCGGCGTCGCCGCATGGGCGTCGATTTTTCTGGACGATGGCAACGCGCTTTCGCGGCTCTTTGGCGATCGCAGCCCGCGCAGCACTGCCGAAGCCTTGGCCCCCGCCGACACCCCCACAACGGATGACGAGATCGCCGTTCTGCCCCCGGATGAACCCGCAGAACCCGATGCGATTGAAACCGCCGCGTTGGATGCGGGGCTGACCGACGAGGACGGTGCCGTGCTTGACACGCTGCGCGACCCCGAGCCGCAACCCAGCACCGAAATGACAGAGGCCGAAGTCGACGCTAAATATGCCACCACCGGCATTTGGGCGCGTGCACCTGACGTGCCCCCGGCCCCTGCAGCGGCCATCGATATTGACGATCTCTACCTCACCAGCATTGACCCGATCAGCACCACGACTGACGCTGTGGCCCTGCCGCCCGCCGCTGGTTTTGGCACCGATACGGCACCCGGCGCGGTGAACTCTCCTGTCGCTGCGGGGACGCGCTTTGCGCTGGATGCACGCGGTCTGGTGGCGCCTACGGTACAAGGTGCGCTTAGCCCCGATGGACATCTGGTCTACCTTGGCCGCCCCCCGGTACAACCCCCGGCCACATTGACCCGGCCCGAGGTTGAGCCCGTCACCCCAGAGGTCGACAACACGTTGGAAGAGGCGCGCCCCCGCACGCGCCCAGAAGACTTGGAAGAAACCACAGAGCGCGCGCAGCTCGATGGTCTGACGCGGTCTGAACTGGCTGGCTTGCGTCCGCAATTGCGCCCCCAGTCCGTTCAGGAGGAAGCGGAAGAGGCGCTTGCTGCTGCCGCCGCGCCTGAAGTGACGATTGATCCGATTGATACCAGCGATGCCGTTGCCGCCGCCCTTGCAGCCCCACCGGCAATTCAGAATGCCACGGAACAGGCCACCACCCAATCGCGCCGCCCCGACACACGGCCCCGGAATTTTGACCGTATCGTTCAACGCGCCGCGCGCAGTCCTGAGCCTGCGCAGGTGGCCAGCGTCGCCCCCAAAGCGGTGCAGCCGCGCTTCCCGTCGAAAACCTCGGTCGCGCAACAGGCCACTGTGAAGAATGCGATCAATCTGCGGGATGTTAACTTGATCGGGGTCTACGGCAAACCGTCGAACCGCCGCGCCTTGGTCCGGCTGAGCAATGGGCGCTACCAAAAGGTCGAGGTCGGTGACCGAATTGATGGCGGCCGGGTGTCGGCGATTGGCGATAGTGAGCTGCGCTATGTCCGCCGGGGCCGCGATGTCGTGCTGAAGATGCCGAACTAAGGCTTCTTTCAGCCGTAGACAGAGCCGACTGGACACCGAAAAAGGGGCACCGAAGCGCCCCTTCATCTCTTCCCGGGTGGGCTGTGGTTATGAGGTCTCAAGCTCGCCGTTGTCGATCTGCTCTTGCTCGATCGATTCAAACAGCGCCTTAAAGTTGCCCTCCCCGAAACCGTCATCGCCCTTGCGTTCGATGAACTCGAAAAAGATCGGGCCAATCACGGTTTTCGAGAAAATCTGCAACAGGATGCGCGTTTCGCCACCGTCAATCACGCCTTCGCCATCAATCAGAATGCCGTGCTTTTGCATCCGGTCCAGCGGCTCTTCATGGCCGGTCACGCGATCCTTGCTCATTTTGTAATAGGTCTCGGGCGGGCCGGGCATGAATTTTAGACCATTGTCGGCAATCGCATCAGTGGCGTCATAGATGTCACGCGCGCCCACGGCGATGTGCTGAATGCCCTCGCCATTGTATTTCTTCAGATAGGCCACGATCTGCCCGGTCTCGCCCCGGTCTTCGTTGATCGGAATGCGGATACGACCGCAAGGCGACGTCAGCGCGCGGCTGGTGAGGCCAGTGAACTTGCCCGCAATGTCGAAAAAACGGATTTCGCGGAAGTTGAACAGATCGCCGTAGAACTTGAACCACACGTCCATATTGCCCTTGTGCACATTGTGCGTGAGGTGATCGAGGTAGTAAAATCCAACGCCCTCGGGCTTTGACTTGGCGATCCAGTCGTATTCCCAGTTGTAGGGTGATGTGTCGTAATACTGGTCGACGAAATAGATCAGCGAGCCACCGATCCCCTTGATCGCGGGCACGTCCAGCACCTTGCCGTCGCCCTTGTACTCCTCGGCCCCCTTGGCCACGGCATGTTCCAGCGCCTTTTGCGCATCGACCACGCGCCAGCCCATCGAGGGCGCGCAGGGGCCGTGTTCATCGACAAAGCGCGCGGCAAAGCTTTCGGGGTCATGGTTCAGCACATAGGTGATGTCACCCTGCTGCCATAGCTCGATCTTTTTCGTCTTGTGATTGGCGACATGGGCATAGCCCATCTTGGTAAAGACATCGCGCAGCGCCTGCGGGTCGGGGCTGGCAAATTCGACAAACTCAAAACCATCGGTGCCGGCGGGGTTCTCTGCCGTTATCTGCGATTTCGGGGCGTCATGTGGGAAAGGGCCCATGTCAGTCTCCTCTGCGTTTGGGATTTGCCTCATAATACGACGCTCGCCCTGCGCAGTTTGCGCATTTTGCGGCATGGTTGTGGTCTTTTTTACGTGGACGGCGCATACTACATCCAAACCACGCGGGAATTGCGCATTATGTTGGACGAAACAGACCGGCGGCTGCTGACAGCATTGCAAAAGAACGCTCACCTCACGGCGCAGGAGCTGGGCCAACAGCTTAATCTCTCCTCCAGCCAAGCCGGACGCAGGCGGCAGCGGTTGGAGGCGGACGGCTATATTCGTGGCTACCACGCGCGGCTTGATCCGGTGCGGATGGGGCTGAATGTGCAGGGCTTTGTGCAAGTGCATCTGGGCACCCACGGCCCAGAGCATTCGGCCAGTTTTGCGCGGCTTATGGCCACCCGTCCCGAGATTGTGAGCGTCTGGACGATGACGGGGGATGCGGACTATCTGTTGAGGGTCTATTGTGACGATCTGCCAAGCCTTAACAGGCTTATTCAAGACGTTCTTCTGCCGCATCAAGCCGTTAGCCGGGTGCATAGTCAGATCGTCATGGACCAACTAAAACAGGACGGGCCGTTGCCCACCTGACCCTGAGAAAGGACCGCAATGGAAGGTTTCCTGTTCCAAGCCTCCGTCTATCTGGCCGCCGCCGTGATCGCCGTGCCGATTGCCGCGCGATTGGGGCTTGGGTCGGTGCTGGGTTATCTAGCCGCGGGCATTCTGATCGGCCCGGTGTTGGGGCTGGTCGGGTCCGAAACGAAGGACGTGCAGCATTTCGCGGAATTCGGCGTGGTGATGATGCTGTTCCTCATCGGGCTGGAGCTGGAACCCCGCGCGCTGTGGGACATGCGGCATAGGTTGTTGGGCATGGGCGGATTGCAGGTGCTGCTGTCGACGGCGGCCCTGATGGCCATCGCCATGGCCTATGATCAGCCATGGCGCGTGGCGCTTGCGATTGGTCTGACGCTCTCGCTCTCCTCTACGGCGATTGTGCTGCAGACCCTCTCGGAAAAGGGATTGATGCGGACGCAAGGGGGCAGGTCCGTTTTCTCGGTGCTGTTGACCCAAGATATCGCGGTGATCCCGATCCTCGCTTTCCTACCGCTGCTGGCAACGGGGCTTGCCGGGGGGATCCTGCCCAACGGGGCCATTTCACTTGATCCGCAAGAGGTTGAGAACGCCCATCTGAGCGCAGAGGCCAGCCACGCCAATGGCGCGGCGCAAGCTGCCCAAACCTTTGTTCAAAGCCTGCCCGGCTGGGGCGTGACACTCGTGACCATCGGGGCCGTGGCGGCGATCATCCTCGTCGGCATCTACCTCACCCGGCCGGTCTTCCGCTACATCCACCTCGCCAAACTGCGCGAGATGTACACGGCGCTGGCACTGCTGATCGTGGTGGGGATTTCCTCGCTGATGACGGTGGTGGGCCTTTCGCCTGCACTAGGCGCCTTCCTTGCCGGTGTGGTCTTGGCCAGCAGCGAGTTCCGCCATGAGCTGGAAACCGACCTTGAGCCTTTCAAAGGGCTGCTTTTGGGCCTCTTCTTCATCACCGTGGGCGCGGGTATCAACTTTGTCCTGCTCTTCGAAGAGCCGTTGATCCTGATCAGCATGGCGCTTTTGGTCATCATCGTCAAAGCACTGATCTTGATGGTGCTGGGGCGTCTGTTCCGCCTCAAAGGGCGCGATGGCTGGCTGTTTACATTGGCACTGGCACAGGCCGGTGAGTTTGGTTTCGTGCTAGTCAGCTTCTCCCTCGCCACCGGGGTCATGCCGGACCCGATTGCCGAGACGCTGTTGCTGGTGGTGGCGCTGACCATGCTGATCACGCCTTTGCTGTTCATCCTCTATGATCTCATCAGCAAGCGGCTTGACGACAGCAGCCCCATCGTCGCGGATGAGATCGACAGCAGTGGGCCTGTGATCATCGCGGGCGTGGGGCGGTTTGGACAGATGGTGAACCGCATGGTGCAAGCCAGCGGTTTCGCCACCGTCGTGTTGGACCACAACCCCGAAACCATCGCCGTCATGCGCCGCTTTGGTTTCAAAGGGTTTCTGGGAGATCCAACACGGCCCGACATCCTGCGCAAAGCGGGGCTGCAGGATGCCAGCGTGCTGGTGGTGGCGCTGGATGATCCGAAGGCGGCAGTGTCGCTGATCTCCTACGCCCGGAAGGAGAACCCTTCCCTGCATATCGTCACCCGTGCGCGCGACCGTACCGAGGTTTACCGCCACTATCAGGCCGGCGCCAACGACATCGTGCGCGAGATGTTCGACAGCTCTCTACGTGCAGGCCGCTATGTGCTGGAAAATATGGGGCTTTCAGACTTCGAGGCAAATGAAGCACAAAAGCTTTTCTACGCCCATGACCGCGCCTCGGTCCGTGAATTGGCGGCACTTTGGCGGCCCGATGTGCCGCCCTCGCAGAACGCGGCCTATGTCGCCCGCGCCAAAGAGTTGCAGAAAGACCTAGAGACGGCCTTTCTGAACCTGGGCGAAGACAAAGCCAAGAATAGTACCTAATGCGGCGGCCCCACGCGGGCCGTCTGGGGCCGTCTGGCGCGGTACTATGCGTCGCTGACGCCCGCTTCGGCAAAGGTCGCCATGCCCGCGTGACAGGCCAGCGCGGTCTTTAGGATGCCAATCGCCAGCCCCGCGCCGGACCCCTCCCCGAGCCGCAGGTTCAGCTGAAGCAACGGCTCTTTGTCCAGCGCTTCCAACAATCGGCGGTGCCCGCTCTCAGAACTAAGGTGCCCCGCCACGGTGTGGTCAAGCGCGCCGGGCGCGCTGCGCGCAAGGCAGAGCGCCGCAGCACAGCAGATAAAGCCGTCAAGGATCACCGGAATGCGCAATTGTCGTGCGCGGGCCATGGCCCCGGCCATGCCTGCCAACTCGCGGCCGCCCAAACGGCGCAGTGTCTCCAACCCGTCACCCTTGTCCGCATGCAGCCTGATGGCTTCGGTCACCACCTCTGTCTTGAGTGTAAGCCCCGTGTCATCCACACCGGTGCCCCGTCCGGTCCAAAACGCGGCCCCTCCGCCCAAAAGCGCACCGGCGAGAGCCGCCGCGGATGTGGTATTGGCGATGCCCATTTCGCCCACCACCAGCAAGTCTGCATCGGCGTCAACCGCTTCCCACCCGGCGCGCAGGGCATCGACGAATTCCGCCTCATTCATCGCAGGCTCGGCGGTGAAATCTTTGGTGGGCACCTCAAGCGACAGCGGCACCACATCAAGGCTGGCCCCATTCACCCGTGCGATCTGGTTAATAGCCGCCCCGCCGTGCTGGAAGTTCGCCACCATCTGCGCTGTCACCTCAGCCGGGAACGCTGATACGCCCCGCGCAGCAACACCATGATTGCCCGCAAAAATGATGATCTGCGGCGCTGAAATCTCGGCCCGCGCGCCGCCGCGCCAACCGCGATACCAGATCGCCAAATCCTCTAGCCGGCCCAGTGCACCGGGGGGTTTGGTAAGGATGCCGTCATGCGCCCGCGCCTCTTCCATCGCGGCGCCGTCACAGTCTGGCATGGACCGCAGAAGGCTGCGAAATTCGGTAAGATTGGCGAAAGACGTGGTCATATGCGGCCCTTTGCGGATTGATATTCAACCGTTTCTAGCCTTAGCCTGTCGGCGCTGAAAGTGCCGAAAGGGCGAAATTATGGCCATTCCCGACATCTCCGCACTTAGGCACGCCTTTCGCGCGCGCGATATCGCTGTGTCCTTTGCTTTGCTGACCCGCCTGCCCCTGCCCCATTTTCATTTTCAAACCGAAGTTCTCCGCCCGCCCGCGCGTAGCGCTTGGGCCTATCCGCTGGTCGGCATCGTATTGGGACTTATTGCAGGCGGCGTGGGGCTGGCGCTGACACGGATGGGGGCAACCCCGCCGCTCGCCGCTGCTTTCGTTCTGATCACCACGGTCATGCTCAGCGGGGCAATGCATGAAGATGGTCTGGCGGATTGTGCCGATGGGTTTTGGGGCGCTTGGACGGCGGAACAACGGCTGCGCATTATGAAAGACAGCGTGATCGGCACATACGGCGTTGTGGCGCTGGTTCTGTCGCTGCTGTTGCGGTGGTATCTAATCAGCGAATTAATCACCGACGGTGCGCTTGTCTGGGCGCTTGTCATCGCCTCCTGTGGCTCGCGCGCCGCGATGGTCTGGGTAATGGACAGCCTGCCCACCGTGCGCCGCGACGGGCTGTCAGATCGCACAGGCCGACCCGGTGAATTGGCATCGGCTGTGGCGGTGCTGATCGGAGTGGTGGTGATCGTGGTGGCGCCGGTCTATTCCGCTTGGCGCTTGGCGCTACTGGGGCTGCTAGGCGCGCTGGTGGTGCGGCAAATCGCCAAACGCAAGATCGGTGGGCAGACCGGCGATGTGCTGGGTGCGACTCAACAGGTGACAGAGATTGCCTTACTGATCGGCTGTCAGATGATGGCCTATGGCTGGCAGGCCATTCCCTAGAAGAAAACCGCGCCCCCTGGAGGGACGCGGCATGTTCTCAAACTTGTTCGTCTTTAGGCAGCGACGCGGCTTTCCAGCACATCGCCGACCTGCTTTGCGGCAGCAAGCTCATCCCCGCCAGAGACGGCCGCCACTTCGCGGGTCAGACGCTCAAGGGCCGCTTCATAAAGCTGACGCTCAGAATAGCTCTGCTCGCGCTGATCGTCGGTGCGGTGCAGGTCGCGTACGACCTCCGCAATGGCAATCAGATCGCCAGAGTTGATCTTTTGCTCATACTCCTGCGCGCGGCGCGACCACATGGCGCGCTTGACCTTGGCCTTGCCTTTGAGGGTCTTCATCGCGTGGTTGATCACGTCAGGCGTGGACAGCGCGCGCATGCCAATTTCGGTCGCTTTGTGGGTGGGCACCCGCAGGGTCATCTTGTCTTTTTCAAAGGAAATCACGAACAGCTCCAGCGCGATGCCGGCCACTTCCTGCTCCTCGATCGAGACGATCTGGCCCACGCCATGCGCAGGGTAGACAACGAACTCATTCGGGCGGAAATCAAGCTTCTTCGATTTGGTCATATAGATCGCTCCTTGGCGCGCGGGGGATGCCCCGCAATTAACTCATACACCTGAACAACACGTCAAAACGCATACGAAGCACCGCCAGAGCGGCTTGCGTTCGGGTGCGTCTGATCTAGAAATGTGAGGTCAACCTTGGCAGCAGGGTCGAAACATTATCAGGCTCGTGTGTTACAGCTTGAAGACATCATAGCACAGAATCACGCCATCCGAAAGCTGTCCCAAGGTCAACTTGGTGAATTTCCGGTCATTTCAGCGGTTTAGCTGAAGATCCAAGTGACATTCAAACGCAACAAAGACCGAATCAGCAAAAATCAGCCGCCTTCGCCCGGCTTTTCTGAGAAAAGCTCCATCTTGCCGTCTTTGCCGTCCATCTCTTCTGCCGCGGGCAGCGGGTCTTTTTTGGTGATGATGACCGGCCAAAGCTCCGAATACTTGCGGTTAAACTCAACCCATTTCTCCATGTCCGGCTCTGTATCCGGGCGGATCGCATCGGCAGGGCATTCGGGCTCGCAGACGCCACAATCGATGCATTCATCGGGATGAATCACCAACATGTTTTCACCTTCGTAGAAGCAATCCACCGGACATACTTCGACGCAGTCGGTGTATTTGCAGGCGATGCAGGCGTCGTTCACGATATAGGTCATGCGGGAAACTCTGGCTGGGTGTGTGGGGGACTAGCTAAACCGGGGGGCGGGATCATTCAAGGTGGCGCGCCCTAGAAAGATCAAGCTGCCTACGGTCACGCTTTGTCGGGCGGCCCTTTCCCTCATATCCGGGATTTTCGGGCTGTCCGTCCTTTGGTTTCGGCTGCGGCGGGGACAGATCGGTGTAAAGCGCTTGCGCCTCGGGCGCGGGACCACGGCGCTGGCCAATGGCCTCAATCTGAATGACGCGAACGTGATCGCCCTGCGTGAAGGTCAACACATCACCGGGGCCTACGTTGCTGGCGCGTTTTTGGGTGGGGGTGCCGTTAATCCGCACCGCGCCGCCCGCCACCTGAGCGGCAGCGAGCGAGCGAGTTTTGAAAAAGCGGGCGTGCCACAGCCATTTGTCCAGCCGTAGTTTCTCGCCCGCCGTCACTTACTTGTCGTCCTTCAGCCCCATAAGTGCTGCGGCGAAGGGGTTGTCAGGATCGATCTGCTTTTCCTTGCGCGGCGGACGGGCCGAGAAGTTCTGCGATTTGGCGCCCTGCTCACCGCCGGGCTTGCGCCCTTTGCCTTTGCCGGGCTTGCCCCGGGGCTTGCCTTGGCCTTGATTGCGGTCACCGCCGCGACGGCCGCCACCAGCATTCCCACGCGGGCTGCGCGCCCATGTGAAGATATAGTAGGTCTCCATCTCAGGCCCGGCGACATCGGCGTCGGGGGCTGTGCCCTGCGGGATTTCTTCCGCTGGTACTTCAGGGATGGCGGCCTCAACCTCAGTGTCTTCTGCCGCGACATCGGCCATGGGCGCGATGCCATCATCGGGCATCTGTGCCACATCACCGGGGCGGTCATCTGCGCTCACCTCATCCGACGGGGTCTCGATGATACCGCCGGCGGGTTCTTCCGCCGCCACGTCCATGATCGGCTTATCCGCCGCATCATCAGCCGCGAGGTCACTGTCGAGCTTTTCAGGGACGTTGGTGTCGGCGGACGCATCCATCGCGTTATGGCTGCCGTCTTTGGGCATCACCACATCGACAGGCTTCACCTTAGTCCGCTCATCTTTCTCGGCCTTATAACCAAGGCCTTCCATCAGATCGGCGAATTGCTCAAGCGTCATACCCGTGATCGAGAGCATGTCAGGCTTGGCCTCGAACCCACCACGGGAGTCTTCGGCGCGCAGCATGTCGGCCAGACGCTCCAGCATGTCGATGCGGATCGCGCGTTTGCCAGCGTTGCGGTAACCTGACATCGTGTCGGCGCCTGCAGGAGCATCTGCCTCGACCGGGATGGTGACCAGACCGGGGGGCGGGGATTCGGGGAATTCGCTTAAGTCTTTGCTCAGCGACCAGAGTACCAGACGCAGACGCGTCGGCGCGGGCTTGAGCATCAGCGGCATAAAGATGGTGAACTGACCAAAGCGGATGCCATGCTTGCGCAGTGCGCCACGGGCGTCTTGATCCAGCGACTTTACGTCCTCAGCCACCTGAGCGCGCGGCAGGATGCCGAAATTTTCCACTAACTGGAAAGCAAAGCCACGGGCCAGCCCGGTCATGGTCTCGTCTTTGCTCAGCCCCAAGAGCGGCTCGAACAAGGCAGCGATCTTGCGGTCGATGAAATGCTGCAACCGGCGTTTGACCTTCTCAGCCACCTCAGGCCCGGCGATATCATCAACAAAGACCTCAACCTGCGGCTTCAGTGCGTCCGATCCGGCGGTCAGTTTACCAACCGCAGCGCTGCCCCACATCAGGCCGCCCTGCTCGGTGAAATCAATCTCGGTATCGGGCGCGTTGTAGAACCGATCAGCGCGCAGATGGAATTGCGGAGCCAAGGCCTGCAAGGCTGCGGTTTTCACCGTCTTGTCCTCGGCCGCGCCTGCGCCCTTGTCCACCCGAAAGCGGAACCCGTCCAGCTTGCCTACAAATTCACCTTCAACGGTGACTTCACCGGTCTCGTTTACATCGGCCACCATGGCTTCCTTCTGTCCAAGCCGGCGCAACAATACGGATGTACGCCGATCTACAAATCTTTGCGTCAAACGCTCGTGCAGAGCATCCGACAAGCGGTCTTCTACGACACGCGTCGTGTCGCGCCAATGGCTTTCGTCCTTCGTCCAGCCCTTGCGCTGCGCAACGTAGGTCCATGTGCGGATAAACGCGAGTCGTTTGGATAACGCATCAATGTCCCCATCGGTTCGATCAATTCTCTTGATTTGTCGTGCGAGCCAATCGTCGGGGATATATCCACGCTGGTGTAGGTCGTTAAAAATGGTCTCCAACAGCCCCGCATGTTCCGCGTGGCTGATGCCGCGAAAGTCGGGAATGCGGCAGACATCCCAGAGCAGGCGCACCGACGCGCCGTCGGTCGCCCGGGCAAAAACTTCATCGACTTGGGCAAGCGCTTTGAGGGCCTTTAGATCGTCGGACTCACGCGCACGGACCAGTCGCTCGACCTCTGGGGGCATCTCCAAGGTTTGGATCAGCCGGTCGATACTGCCAAATTGCAGCGCGTGGTTGCGCCAGTTCACCTTGTTCTGTGGAGTGAAGTTATGGTCCATGATTGCCCGCGCCACCCCGTCATCTAGCGCGGGCGCATCGCCGGTGGTACCAAAGGTGCCCGACTTGAACCCGCGCCCTGCCCGGCCCGCGATCTGCGCCAACTCATTGGGCGCAAGTGGACGCATCCGCCGCCCATCAAATTTGCTAAGCGCCGAGAAGGCAACATGATCGACATCAAGGTTGAGCCCCATCCCGATCGCATCGGTGGCGACCAAATAGTCGACCTCACCATTTTGATACATCTCTACCTGCGCATTGCGCGTGCGTGGGGAAAGCGCGCCCATCACCACCGCTGCACCACCCTTTTGGCGGCGGATCAGCTCGGCGATGGCATATACATTCTCAACCGAAAAACCGACGATCGCACTGCGTGGCTTCATCCGACTTATCTTTTTCTGACCAGAATAGATCAATTCGCTCATTCGGTCGCGGCGCATGAAATTTACGCCCGGAACCAGCGCAGCGATGGTGCCACGCATGGTGTCGGACCCCATGAACAGCGTCTCGTGCAGGCCACGCGCCCGCAGCAAGCGGTCGGTGAACACATGGCCCCGCTCGGGGTCGGCGCAGAGCTGGATCTCATCAATGGCGACGAAATCCGCGCCCATCTCTTGCGGCATCGCCTCAACCGTGCAGACCCAGTACTGCGTGCGCGGCGGCACGATCCGCTCTTCGCCCGTGACCAGCGCCACGACCGAGGGCCCGCGCGCCTTGACGATCCGGTCATAGACCTCGCGCGCTAACAGCCGCAAAGGCAGGCCGATCACCCCGGTACGATGGGCCAGCATCCGCTCGATTGCATAGGTCGTTTTGCCGGTATTTGTCGGGCCGAGAACGGCCACGACGCGCTTGTTGCCTGCCACCTGTTTATCCTTGAATTAAAGCTCGCGTCCGATGCCGTCCCGGCGCAGCCCCTCAAGGGCGGACCGGGCGTCATCGTGATGCGGGTTGAGGGCGAGCGCCTTGCGGTACAGCTCCGCCGCGCGGCCCAGATCTCCAAACTCCTGCAGCATTACGGCAAGGCCGAAGATCGCGTTATAATTGTCGGGGTTCAGCGCCAGTGTCCGCTCCAGATCATCCAGCGCGGGACCGTAAAGGTCAGCCCCATAATAGGCCTGCGCCCGCGTATGAAACCCTTCGGCAAAATCGGGGGCATGGTCGGTCAGCGCGGTCAAATGCTCAATCGCCTGCCGCGGATCACCGTCTGCCATGGCCTGCCGCCCGCGCGCCAATAGCAAATCCATCGCAGCCGAGCCTGAACGCTGCCAATACGCCTCGATCTCATGAGCAATTCTGGGGGCTTCGGCGGCAGGTGCCTTGCGCAGCTTTTGCATAAGCTCAGGCGGGGCCATTTCGGCCACGGCCATGCCCGCAAGCAACACAAAGCCACCAACTGCCGCAACGGTATGTTTGAGGTTGACGGGTATGATGCGCATAACAAAACTGAATGTA
Organism: Sulfitobacter sp. AS92; assembly: GCF_038900015.1. Taxonomy (NCBI): domain Bacteria; kingdom Pseudomonadati; phylum Pseudomonadota; class Alphaproteobacteria; order Rhodobacterales; family Roseobacteraceae; genus Sulfitobacter; species Sulfitobacter sp. AS92. The sequence goes on along the minus strand of NZ_JBBMQL010000004.1, from coordinate 146,779 downwards.
ACAGGCTGCCGCCGCAATTCCAGACGTAGCGGGGCCAAATGCCAAAAAAGGGCGAGCGATGAGCGATATTGTGAACGAAGCGGTTGTAGTGCTGAACGAAAAGCTGGCCGGTAGCGATTTTGACGGCACAGCTAAGTTCGACATCGAAGGTGAAGGCACCGTGATGATGGACGAAAACGGCGCACGCGCTGCCGATGAAGAAGCCGACGTGACGCTCAGCGCCGACGCCGAAACCTTTCAGTCGATCCTTGAGGGCGACACCAACCCGACATCCGCTTTCATGACCGGCAAGCTCAAGATCGATGGCGACATGGGCATGGCGATGAAACTTGCGGCTGTGCTCGGCTGATGCCATTGAACCCGGCCCCGCTTTTCACCGATATCGCCCCCGGACCAGAGGGGGGCCAAGCCCATTGGGTAGAGACATCGGATGGCAAGCGGATCAGGCTGGGTCATTGGCCACTGGCAGGCGCACGGGGCACAGTATTGCTGTTCCCCGGGCGCACCGAATACATTGAAAAATACGGGTTTTGCGCCGTCGAACTTGCGCGGCGCGGCCTCGCCACCATGGCGATCGATTGGCGTGGTCAAGGGCTGTCCGACCGGATGCTGCCAGATGCGCGCATCGGTCATGTAGATGCCTTTAGCGACTATCAAAAAGACGTGGCTGCCATGCTGCGTGCGGCACGCAGCCTTAACATGCCGCGCCCCTACTTTTTGCTCGCGCACTCCATGGGCGGCTGCATCGGCTTGCGCGCTGTGATGGAGGGGCTGCCCGTGCAAGCCGTCGCCTTCACTGGCCCGATGTGGGGCATCTATGTCGCGCCTCGACTGCGCACTTTGGCGTGGTCTTTGGCGCAGCTTATGCCGCAAGTCGGTCAAGGCCACCGCCTGCCCCCGGGCACCAGGATCGAAGCCTACCCGGCAATCGCCCCTTTCGAAGATAATCTACTGACCACCGATCCGCAGATGTACGAGATGATGCGCAATCAACTGGCCGCGCACCCTGAACTCAGCCTCGGTGGACCTAGTTTTGTCTGGTTGCGAGAGGCGCTGACCGAGACAAAGCATCTTGCGGGTCGCGCGGCACCGAACATCCCATGCGTTACCTACCTGGGCAGCAATGAACGCATCGTCGCCACAAACCGGGTCCACGCGCGGATGGCGCAGTGGAAAGGTGGCCGATTGGAGATCGTCGAGGGCGGTGAGCATGAAGTGCTGCTAGAGTCCCCAGAGCTGCGCAAACCCATTTTTGATGGGCTGGAGAAGCTTTATCTTGGCAATATGACCGGCTGACCCACAGCACCCTGCGTCATTTTTCTGTGCAATCGGCCCGCGCCGCCTAGATTGCTTTGGATGACACGTGAACCCGTCCTCACCTTCACCGAAAACGGCATCTACTGCGCTGCCGGAGATTTCTATATCGACCCTTGGCGCCCTGTTGATCGGGCGTTGATCACCCATGGCCACGCGGACCATGCGCGCGACGGGATGGGCCGCTATTTGGCCACCCATGCCGCCCTGCCCGTCATGCGCCATCGCTTGGGCGCGATCACGGCTGAGGGCATCGCTTATGGCGAGCAGCGGATAATCGGCGGGGCGACGGTATCCTTTCACCCTGCAGGCCATGTGCCGGGCAGTGCGCAGATCAGGGTAGAGGTGGCCGGCGAGGTGTGGGTGGCATCGGGCGACTACAAGGTCATCAACGACGGCATGTCCGAACCCTTTGAGCCGGTCAAATGCCATCATTTTATTACCGAAAGTACCTTTGGCCTGCCGGTCTTTCGCTGGGCGCCGCAGGCGGATGTGGCGGCTGACCTTAACGCCTGGTGGGCTGGCTGTGCGGCGGCAGGAAAGACAGCGTTTTTGGGTGCCTATTCGTTAGGCAAGGCGCAACGGCTGCTGTCAATGCTGGACCCGGATGTCGGTCCAATTTTGACGCATACAGCGGTCGAAAACACCAACGCCGTGCTGCGAAGCCAAGGCATCACTTTGCCCGACACCACCCTCGTCACGCCCGAGCTTGCGCTCAAAGAGCACCCCGGTGCGCTGGTACTGGCCCCGCCGTCGGCGCTCGGCAGTCAATGGGCGCGGCGGTTTGGGGCGCAGGAAAGCGCTTTTGCATCCGGATGGATGGCCCTGCGCGGGGTCCGCAGGCGGCGCGCAGGCGACCGGGGGTTTGTGATCTCTGACCATGCCGACTGGCCCGGGTTGCTCTGGGCGATCCGCGAGACGGAGGCAGAAAATATTTATGTAACACATGGTTACACGGATATCTTCGCGCGATACCTTAACGACCAAGGCTGGAACTCCCAAGTGGTGCCGACCCAGTTTGACAGCGACGGAGGCGATAGCGAATGAAGGATTTTGCCGCCCTCTTCAACGCCGTGGACCAGACCACCAAAACCACCGTCAAGGTTGCAGCCTTGGCCGACTATTTCACCACCGCCGCAGAGGATGACCGACTCTGGACTGTGGCACTTTTTTCTGGGCGCCGTCCGAAACGGGCGGTGACGACAACGCGACTACGTGAATGGGCGTCTGAGGCTTCGGGTGTGCCGCTTTGGCTATTTGAGGACAGCTATGCCATTGTCGGTGATCTGGCTGAGACTATTGCATTGGTCCTGCCGCCCGTGGACAGCGACGACACCGGTACGTTGACGTCATGGATCAACGCCCTGCGCGAATTGAAGGATGAGGACGACGCCGCCCGCAAAGCCTTCGTTCTTTCGGCATGGCAACAACTTGGCGGCACTGAGCGGTTCCTATTCAACAAGCTCATCACCGGCGGTTTTCGCATTGGCATCAGCCAGAAGCTGATGACCCGCGCACTGTCGCGCGCCACGGGCAAGCCAGAGCCAGAGATGGCGCATCGCTTGATGGGCAACTGGCACCCCGACGGCGTAACGTGGCACAGCCTGATCGAGGCCGAAGATGCCAGCGCCGACGCCTCGCGCCCCTACCCCTTTTACCTCGCCTATGCACTGGAGGACGGACCAGAGGCGCTTTGCGATCCGACCGATTGGCGCGCCGAGTGGAAATGGGATGGCATCCGGGGCCAATTGATCCTGCGTGACGGCGATTACTTTGTGTGGTCGCGCGGCGAAGAACTGATGACCGACCGCTTTCCCGAACTGGCCCGCGCCGCCGATCATATGCCGCCCGGCACGGTGCTGGACGGCGAACTGCTGGTTTGGCAGCCGGGGGCCGAGTTTCCGTCGTCCTTCAACGCCTTACAATCTCGCATTGGGCGCAAGACGGTGCCGAAAAAACTGCTGAAGGAAGCCCCGGTTATCTTACACGCCTATGATCTGCTGGAATGGCAGGGCGAAGACATCCGCGCCCGTCCCTTCGCCGAACGTCGGGCGCTTTTGGAACAGGCCAGCGCCGATCTGCCCGAAGACGCGCCAATCCGCCTGTCCCCGCAGCATCAGTTCAGCGAATGGGCCGAGTTGGCCGCTCTGCGCGACACTGCCCGCGAGGCACAGGCCGAAGGGCTGATGCTAAAACGGGCTGACAGCCCCTACCTGTCGGGCCGCAAAAAGGGCGATTGGTGGAAATGGAAGCTCGACCCGTTGACCATTGACGCTGTCATGATCTATGCGCAATCAGGCTCGGGTCGCCGCGCGAACCTGTTCACCGATTTCACCTTCGCGGTCTGGAATGGCAACGATCTGGTGCCGTTCACCAAGGCCTATTCTGGCCTGACGGATGCCGAGTTCCGCTCCATCACCGCTTGGGTGCGCAAGAACACGCTACAACGTTTTGGCCCGGTGCGGCAGGTCACGCCGCATCATGTCTTTGAAATCGCCTTCGAAGGTATTCAGCCCAGTCCACGCCACAAGTCCGGCGTTGCCCTGCGCTTTCCGCGCATGTTGCGCTGGCGCAAGGACAAGCCGCTGCAAGAGGCGAACACCCTTGATGATCTGAAAGAAATGCTGCGGATTTACGGGTAGGTTGTCCCGGCCCGCCCGGAGGCATAGATGTGACGAAACGCAAAAGAGGTACACCGATGTTTCAGCTTCCCTTCCCGCTTTACGATGCCAACGCCAGCGCCGGGGGAAAAGACCTCGGCAATCTGCCGGAATGGGATTTGAGCGACCTTTACACCAGTGAGGACGCCGCGGAGCTTAAACGCGATCTGGACTGGCTGGAGGAAGCCTGCGCGAGCTTTGCCGCTGATTATGAAGGCAAACTGGCCGAATTGGATGCCAAAGGGCTGCTCGACTGTGTGCTGCGCAATGAGAAAATCAATCAGGTCGCGGGGCGCATCATGTCCTACGCTGGCCTGCGGTATTACCAGCAGACGACGGACTCTGGTCGGGCCAAGTTCATGTCTGACATGCAAGAAAAGATCACTGATTACACGACGCCGCTGGTGTTTTTCACGCTGGAACTGAACAAGCTGCCCGACGATCATCTGGCTGATCTGCTTAACCAAGACCCCGATCTGGCACGCTACAAGCCGGTCTTTGACCGCATCCGCGCGATGAAACCTTATCAACTGTCCGACGAGATGGAAAAATTCCTTCATGATCTGGGCGTGGTCGGTGACGCATGGGAGCGGATGTTCGACGAGACCATCGCCGGGCTTGAGTTTGAGGTCGACGGCGAGACGCTGACCATCGAAGGCACGTTGAACCTGCTGACCGACCCCGACCGCGCCAAGCGCGAGGCGGGTGCACGTGAACTGGCCGAGGTGCTGGGCGCAAACATCCGCACCTTTGCCCGCGTTCACAACACGCAAGTCAAAGAGAAAGAGGTCATGGACCGCTGGCGCGGGATGGAGACACCGCAGACCGGGCGGCACCTGAGCAACCATGTGGAGCCGGAGGTTGTCGAAGCCCTGCGCAATGCAGTGGTCGAGGCCTACCCCAAGCTCAGCCACCGCTACTACGAGCTAAAGCGCAAGTGGCTGGGCCTCGACGTGATGCAGGTCTGGGACCGCAACGCGCCGCTGCCGATGGAAGACCCCAAAGTGGTCAACTGGGCGCAGGCCGAAGACACTGTGATGGAGGCCTATACTGCCTTTGACCCGCGCATGGGCGAACTTGCGAAACCTTTCTTCACCAAGGGCTGGATCGACGCGGGCGTGAAACCGGGCAAGGCACCGGGCGCTTTTGCGCATCCCACCGTGACCAACGTGCACCCCTATGTGATGCTGAACTACTTGGGCAAACCGCGCGACGTGATGACGTTGGCGCATGAATTGGGCCATGGGGTGCATCAGGTGCTGGCCGCCGACCAGGGTGAAATGCTGTCTTCGACCCCGCTGACTTTGGCCGAAACGGCATCTGTCTTCGGCGAGATGCTCACCTTCCGCAAGATGCTCGAAAAAGCCAAAACCCAAGCTGAGCGTAAAGTGCTGTTGGCGGGCAAGGTCGAAGACATGATCAACACAGTCGTGCGCCAGATCGCCTTCTATGATTTCGAATGCAAACTGCACGAAGCACGGCGCGGGGGCGAGCTGACACCAGATGACATCAACGCATTGTGGATGTCGGTGCAGGCAGAAAGCCTTGGACCTGCGTTTGAGTACATGGACGGCTATGAGACCTTCTGGGCCTATATCCCACACTTTGTGCACTCCCCCTTCTATGTCTATGCCTATGCCTTTGGCGACGGTCTGGTGAATGCGCTTTATGCGGTCTATGCCGCAGGTGAAGAAGGCTTTGAAGACAAGTACTTCGACATGTTGAAAGCGGGTGGATCAAAGCATCACAAAGAGCTTTTGGCGCCCTTCGGTCTTGATGCCTCTGATCCTGCATTCTGGGACAAAGGTCTTTCAATGATCTCGGATATGATCGATGAGCTTGAGGCGATGGAATAACGCCACGCCCACAGATTGGTGAGGGCCACAGGTTGGCCCTTGCCGCACTCCGTCGGCCAAAGCAGCTGCGCCTATTTTAGCTGGCTGTCTTTCGATCCACGCCGATTGATCCCGCCACGCATCTGCTTTTGGCTGTCACGCTCTCGCACGCAGTCGATACACAGCTTTACCCCCGGCAACGCAATGCGCCGCGCTTCGGGGATCGGCTCTTCACATTCGGCACAATGGGTCAGACTTTCGCCCACCTGCGCACGGCGGGCCTTCATCCGTGCCAGTTCGTCCGAGATTGACGCTTCAATCTGCTCGCTTACAGCGCCGTCGCGCGCCCATCCACCTGCCATGTCACGCCCTCCAGTTAGGGAATTACCGCTTGATCTTGATTGATATGGTTCCCGCGCCCCTCACGTCACGCTTTATTCGCGTTGCGCGGGAGTCTACGCTTCGCTCAATTTATCAGATGGGACGGGACATGCGCATTATCAAGATCATCCTCGCCGGGCTGCTGGCGGTCGTTTTGCTGGCGGTCATCGGTTTTTTTGCCTTCGCCCCAGCTTTTGTCGAAAAGTCCCGCAATGCGGTGGCTGCGCATGATCCCTACCCCGTGTCTGATGCCGCCCGCGCCCTGCATGACCAGCTGATCGTCGGCGATTGGCACGCCGACCCCTTGTTGTGGAACCGCGATCTCACCCAGCGGGGGGATTATGGTCAGGTCGATGTGCCCCGGCTGATCGAAGGCGGCGTGGCGCTGCAAGTCTTTACCGCTGTTACCAAATCTCCCGCCGGACAGAATTACGACAACAACTCAGCCCAAGCCTTCGACAACATCACCGCATTGGCGGTCGGGCAACTTTGGCCGATCCGTACGTGGAACAGCCTGCTCGAGCGCGCGCTTTATCAGGCGGAGCGGTTGCATAAGGTCGAAGCGGCCATGCCCGACGCATTCCGCATCATCCGCACGCGCGCCGATCTTGAGGCTTTGCTGGCGGACCGCGAAGCTGGCAAGACAGTTGTCGGCGGCATACTGGGCATCGAAGGCGCACATCCGCTAGAGGGGGACCTGGCAAACCTCGACCTGATCGAAGCCGCCGGACACCGTGTCATCGGGCTGCATCACTTTTTTGACAATGAGCTTGGCGGATCGCTTCACGGGCAAGGCAATCACGGGCTAAGCGATTTTGGCCGCGCCGTGGTGGCAGAGGTGGCCAAGCGCGGCATGATCCTTGATCTGGCCCATTCCAGCCCTCAGGTGGCACGTGATGTGCTTGAAATAACGGACATTCCACTGGTCGTCAGCCACACAGGCGTCCGCGCGCACTGCGATGTCAAACGCAACTTCCCCGATGCGTTGATGCAAGAGATCGCCGCCACGGGCGGTGTGATTGGCATGGGCTATTGGGACGAGGTCGCCTGCGGCGATATTCGGCCAGCCGGGATCGCCAAGATGATTGTCAAAGCGGTTGAGGTGGTCGGGATCGATCATGTCTCGCTTGGCTCTGACTTCGACGGGTCGGTTGCCACCGCGTTTGACACCTCGGAGATGCCCGCGCTGACACAGGCATTAATGGACGCCGGCCTGACCGAAACTCAAATCCGCAAGGTCATGGGGCAAAACATGCTGCGGGTGCTGCGGGCCCGATTGAATTGATCGGCGATAAAAAAACACCCCCAAAAGGGGGTGCAGTTGTTAGGCATTGGGGCCGTAGATTATGCAGCGCGCAGGGCGGTATCCCCTTTATTCAGGCGGTCAAACATGACGGATATGCTGACAGCACTCTGCACGAGCCGTTGGCGAAATTCTTGACGCTGGCCGATGCCGCGCGAAGGCACGCTGGTGAGCAAGCAAACGGTGCGTGGGGGCGCTGAAGGATGGGACGAATAGGTCACTTCAACCATCGCCTCGACCTTGCCGAAGTCACGGTCGTAACGGACACTCAGAAAGCGCGCTTCGATCACCTTATAGGCCAAAGTATGTGCATCGAGCGGGCTTGAGACGAGAACGGGATCATAGGTGCGTCGGCGCCGGATAATGTCCCCTGCGGTGAGGGTGGCGATTTTTGCAGATGATTTTTGGGCGATAGGGCTGATAAACATGTGTGATCCTCTTCTCTCGTCGTCCGTTGTGGCTTCCCTTCTTCTGGGTGGTTGCTGTTCCTTGAAGGCGTCGCGCTCTACCCAAGCTGTATACATGTTGTCGCTGCCAATTGTGACAAGAATGGGGCAAGAAATTGCCGACAATGGGGCGTTCGTATAATTCGAGATATTATTTTCACGAATTTTAGCCGATTGCGCGCTTTACGAGACTTTATCTTTGTCTAGAAGCCAGTTTTCCTGAAGTTGGTTTTCAATTGCCTCATCAAAATGTTCACGCACCAATGTCACAGCTGTGGCTGCAGGCAGCCCTGCCCCCATTAGCAGCCATGCCGCGATAAGCCCACTGCGGCCCGCCCCATACTGACAGGACAGAGCGACGGCCTCTCCCGCGTCCAGCGCTTGCTCAAACCGAGCACGATGTTCGGGCCACCGACGCAGGAACGCCTCCCCCGGAACATTGAAATCTTCGATCGCCGCGAATTGTATCTCTAGGCCAACCTGCTGAGAAGTATCAGATATTAGTGCAAATGCATCATTGGGAAGCTCTGCTTCTTCGGTGAGAACTAAAAACTGCCGGGCACCGACGGCGCGTAGTCCTTTGAGGGTTTCCGTCATCTGTTGCGGGTCAAGATAGGGCGTGCCGTCGACATGGGTCAGCAGCCCCGGAAAGCCCGTCATAGCCAGATGCCCCCCACGTGGCGTCGGGATAACAGCGCGGATCGATGTGAACTCGGGATCGAAAGCAGGTGCATCAACAAGCATATTATCATCCAAATAAATTGAGTGTCCGCATCAGTACCTGTATACATGTTAACGAGGCAAGCTGCGATTAGGACGAAGGATGGGAACAATGCTACAGCAGGTTAAATCCAGCGACATGATTGCCGAAACGCTTCGCGCTGATATCTGTCTCGGCCGAGATATCGAAGACGGTATGCTGCATGAGGTGGCTTTGGCGCAGCGTTTTGGGGTTTCTCGCACACCTGTCCGACAGGCGCTTCAACGGCTGGCCTATGAACGTATGATCGCTGTGAAGTCAGGTGTCGGCTCGGTCGTTACCCCCTTGGACGAGAGCAAACGCGCCAACGATATCTGCGCCGCGGTCGCGATTATCGAGGCTGTGGCCAAATGTGCATCCGCCCACGCCGCGCCGCCATCTCAGTTCATGTCGGTGGTTGGAATTTTAGGGATAATGGACATCAGCCAGCTAGACCGCGCCGAAGACTTCTTTGAAGCGCGCGCAGGGCTGTTAGCGGCTTTGGCAGAAATGATCGAAAACCCGATCCTGAGCGATGCATTTCGCGCGGCCTACTGGCGCTTAATCAGATGGACGGTGCGCGATCATGCCGCCGCGTCCGGACCGCAAATTGATCACCTTCGTGAGTTACTTCAATCCGCCGCGCGGGCGATGAAGCACGGCACGCTGGCCGAAGGCTTCGCGCAGATTGCTGCGATCGAAGGCAGGCTGTGCCAACCGAGCTAAGCTGCAACGCAAAAGCCCCGCTTGCTAAAACGGGGCTTTCATCATCAAACAGGTAGATGGCTTAAGTTGCAGCCATCATCCCTTTGTCTTTGGCCAAGTCGCGCATGCGCTTTTGCAATTTCTCAAAAGCGCGCACTTCGATCTGGCGGATGCGTTCCCGGCTCACGTCATACTGTGTAGACAGGTCTTCAAGCGTGACCGTTTCGTCCGACAGGCGCCGCTGCGTCAGGATGTCTTTTTCACGATCGTTTAGCACATCCAAAGCATCGGCCAACATCTCGCGGCGGGTTTCCAACTCATCGCGCTCTGCATAGTCGCCAGCTTGGTCGGCATCTTCATCCTCCAACCAATCCTGCCACTGCATCGTCCCCTCGCCTTCGGAGCCGACAGTCGCGTTAAGCGATGCGTCCCCGCCAGACATCCGGCGATTCATCGACACAACTTCGGCTTCCGTCACGCCCAGTTGAGTGGCAATCTCCGTCACATTCTCAGGCCGCAGGTCGCCTTCTTCCAGCGCGCCGATCTTGTTTTTGGCTTTACGCAGATTGAAGAACAGCTTTTTCTGACCCGAGGTCGTGCCGAGCTTTACCAGTGACCACGACCGTAGAATATATTCTTGGATCGAGGCGCGAATCCACCACATCGCATAAGTCGCAAGGCGGAAGCCTTTTTCCGGGTCGAAGCGCTTCACCGCCTGCATCAAGCCCACGTTCGCTTCCGAGATGACCTCAGCCTGCGGCAAGCCGTAGCCTCGGTATCCCATCGCGATCTTCGCCGCGAGACGCAGGTGAGAGGTGACCATCCGGTGGGCCGCTTCTGTATCCTGCTCTTCTACCCACCGTTTGGCGAGCATGTACTCTTCCTCAGGTTCCAGTAGGGGGAACTTGCGGATCTCTTGCATATAGCGGTTCAGCCCGCCTTCCGGTGTCGGTGCGGGCAGATTTGCATAATTTGCCATGTCTTGTCCCTTTCCCCAGTTAGGTTGGGGCCTATGTTATTTCTCTTAACATACAATATGGTCGGCCCCCGCCGTGCTTTCAAGACAGAAGCGTTCACGCTTTTGTTCAGGATTGCACAGCTTCTGTGTACAGAACGTACCCACAGCCGCAGCGGTTCCTTAGGGCGGCGGGGTCATGCCGATGGCGCGACAGGCCCATCGCGCAGCAGGTTCAGCAGTGCCGCCATATCCGATGGCAAAGGCGCTTCGAACCGCAGGTTTTCGCCGGACACAGGATGCTCAAACCCCAGAACAGCCGCGTGCAAGGCCTGACGTGGGAAAGCGCGGATGGCGTCGGCGGTCGCCTCAGGCAAAGCCGTCTTCGCCAATTTGCGCCGCCCGCCATAGGTCGCATCGCCCACCAACCCGTGACCTGCGTGGGACATATGCACGCGGATCTGATGGGTGCGGCCCGTCTCAAGCCAACATTCCAGCAGCGCCAGCACGGGCGGCGTGCCGAAACGCTCAATCGTCCGGGCGCGCGTCACGGCGTGACGCCCGCCTTGGAACAGCACCGCTTGGCGCTGACGGTCGGTCTTGTGCCGCGCCAGCTGCGTGGTCATGCGCAGGATATTCCCGGCCTCAAACGACGCGCCTTTGACACCGCGCAAGCGCGGGTCATTGGCATCTGGCACACCGTAGACGAGGGTTTGATAATACCGCTCGACAGTATGTTTCTCGAACTGCGCGGCAAGCCCATGATGCGCCGCGTCGGATTTAGCGACGACCAGCAGGCCAGTCGTATCTTTATCGATCCGGTGCACGATACCGGGCCGTTTCATGCCGCCCACGCCTGAGAGATCATCGCCGCAATGTGCGAGCAAAGCGTTAACCAGCGTGCCCGACGGCGATCCCGGCGCAGGATGCACCACCATGCCGGCAGGTTTGTCGATCACGATCAGGTCGTCGTCTTCGAACACCACAGACAAAGGGATATCTTCAGGCAGAATGTGGCTCTCGGCGGCCTCTTCGACCTTGATCTGCACCACCTGCCCCTCTGCTACCTTGGCACGCGGATCATGCACAACTGCACCGTCCACGGTCACGGCCCCCTCTTCGATCAATCGACCCAATCGGGTGCGCGACAGGTTCGCGGCCTCTGGCACATCGCGCGCCAGCGCCTTATCAAGACGGGCGGGCGGGCTATCGCCCAGAATGAAATCGATGCGGCGGTGAGACATGGACACGGACAACCCTGATGAACCGGCAAACCTGCGGTTTCTGCGGCGGATGGTGACGGTCTTGACCGTCGTGATGATTGGCGGGGTTCTAGTGCTGATCTTCGTGCTTGTCACCCGCCTCAGCGATCAAGGGCCGACAATGCCGCGCGCGATCACCCTGCCCGATGGCAGCAGCGCCCAAGCATTTACACAAGGGCGCGGCTGGTATGCGGTGGTAACGGATGCTGACACGATTCTAATCTTCGACCAATTGACCGGCGAACTGCGCCAGACGATCCCGATCGAATAATCAGCCGCGGATCGTCTTGGCAAAGGTCGAATAGATCGGCTCGTTCGAGCAGATGATCTCACCATGCTCCAGGATATTCCGCTCTGGACGGATCGCCTCAACAAGGCCGCCGGCCTCTTTAACGATCAACATGCCTGCGGCTACATCCCACGGCTTCAAACGACGCTCCCAAAACCCATCGTATCGGCCCGAGGCAACGTAAGCGAGATCGAGCGACGCAGCACCCCAGCGGCGCACACCGGCACAGACGGGCAGCAAGCGGCCCAAGTCCTTAAGCGTTTCGGGCAGATCGGCACGGCCCCCGAAAGGCAGGCCCGTGGCAAAGATCGATTCAATCATACGGTGGCGGCCAGACACGCGCATGCGGCTCTCGTTCATCCAAGCGCCGGTGCCTTTTTCGGCAAAGAACATCTCATCCTTGGCGGGGTCGAAAACCACCCCGGCGACGATTTCGCCCTTATGCTCCAACGCGATGGAGACAGCCCAATGCGGCAGACCGTGCAAAAAGTTCGTTGTGCCATCCAGCGGGTCAACGATCCAACGGCGCGTGGGGTCTTGGCCCTCTTCCTCGCCACCCTCTTCGGCCAGCCAGCCGTAAGTGGGTCGTGCGCCCATCAGGTCGTCTTTGATGATCTTCTCAGCGCCAATGTCGGCTTTGGTCACGAAATCGCCTGCACCTTTGACCGAGACCTGAAGGTTCTCGACCTCGCGGAAATCCTTGACCAATGCACGCCCCGCTTTGCGTGCTGCTTTGATCATGATGTTAAGATTCGCACTGCCGATCATTGTTCGCGCCCTTTGATGGATAAGGCGGGACGTATAGGGCGCAAGCGCGCAATTGCCAAGGGGGCAGAAACCTAAGCCGCCGGGCCATTCTTACGCAGCGTGCGGGTTGTTTTCGAACCACAAGGTGACACCTTGGACCCGTAGCAATCAGCACGAAGGAAACCCCATGTCCGACCAGATGCAAAAAATCGTCCTTGCCAGCCGCCCCGACGGCGCGCCGACGCCGGAGAATTTCCGCCTTGAGAGTGCGGATGTGCTCCAGCCCGGTGACGGCGAGATCTTGGTCGAAGTACATTACATGTCGCTCGACCCCTATATGCGGGGCCGGATGGATGACGCGAAATCCTATGCGGAGCCGGTGCCCATCGGTGGTCTGATGGAAGGCGGCAGCGTTGGCAAGGTGATCGCGTCCAATGATCCGAGCTTTGAGGTCGGCGATTTTGCTTTTGGCGCTTTTGGCTGGGCGACCCATGGCGTTGCCCCGGCCAAGCAGTGCCAGAAAGTCGATGCAGAAGGCGTGCCGATCACCGCCTCGCTTGGCGTACTGGGGATGCCCGGGCTGACAGGCTGGTACGGTCTTAACGAAATCGGCCAGCCGAAAGAGGGTGAGACGCTTGTCGTCGCGGCAGCCACGGGGCCTGTCGGGTCAATCGTGGGTCAGCTGGCCAAGGCCAAAGGGCTACGCATCGTCGGCATCGCGGGCGGGGCTGAGAAATGCGAGATCGCCACGCGCGACTTCGGCTTTGACGTCTGCCTTGATCACCGCGCCTATGACGACGCCAAGTCCCTGCGCGCCGCGTTAAAGGAGGCCGCGCCGGATGGCGTTGATATCTATTACGAAAACGTCGGCGGCAAGGTGCTCGACGCGGTGCTGCCGCTGATGAACGCGCATGGCCGTATCCCGCTTTGCGGTATGATCGCGTGGTATAATGCGGGCGGGCTTGGCGCTGATGCCGAAGGGGCCGGCCTCACTGCGCCGCGGCTGTGGCGCACAATCTTGGTAAACTTTCTCACCGTGCGCGGCTTCATCATCTCAAACCATTGGAACCGGATGCCAGAGTTTCAGCGCGAAGTGGCCCCGATGGTCGCGGATGGACGTGTGAAGGTGAAGGAAGACATCACCGAGGGGCTGGAAAATGCGCCTCAGGCGTTCATCGACATGCTGAATGGCGGGAACACCGGCAAGGCGATCGTTAAGGTGAAGTGATAGCCGCCGCGATAAGATGCGCCGTTCCGCCCTGCGGGACGGCGCATTCAACCCCGGCCCTGCCGCTTAGGTTCACGCCAATTGCAGCTTTCGCGCCTCTTGCCCGGCGAGCTTCAAGAGTTGCTCCATAAACGGCTTGCCCAAATCATCTTTGCGGACCGCCGCATAGAGCCGGCGCGTAATGCCATGCTCTGTCAGTGGCCGCGTCACGTAATCCGAGGAATATTTCACCTCGCGCACCACCCAATCGGGCAGCACCGACACGCCCCGATTAGAGGCCACAAGCAGCAAGATCACCGCCGTCAACTCGACCTGCCGGATTGCGGCAGGCTCAACCTTGGCGGGGATCAACAACTGGCTGAATACATCCAGCCGCGAGCGTTCCACCGGATAGGTGATGAGGGTCTCACCGCGAAAATCCGCCGCCTCAACGAAAGGCTTCTCAGCCAAAGGATGGCTCTGAGATGCGACGAATACGGGATTGTAATCAAAGAGTTCGACAAACTCGACCCCGGGTAGTTCTTCGGGGTCCGAAGACACAACCAGATCCACCTCTTCGCGCAACAGTGCAGGCAGCGCGTCAAAAGCCAAACCGGGGCGGATATCCACATCCACATCCGGCCAATGCCGCCGAAACTGCTCCAACACCGGGAAAAGCCACTCGAAACAGGCGTGACACTCGATGGCGATATGCATCCGGCCGGTGCTGCCCGCCCGCAGGCCCGAGAATTCATCCTGCAACGCCTCGACTTGCGGCAACACTTGCTGGGCGAGCTTCAACAAACGCTGCCCCGCAGGCGAGAGTTTCAGGGGTTTGGATCGCCGCACGAACAGCTCGACCCCGGCCTGATCCTCCAGCCCCTTCACCTGATGACTTAACGCCGATTGCGTGATATTCATCTGCTCCGCCGCGCGGGCAAGCCCGCCCGCCTCGTGAATGGCCTTGATTGTACGTAGGTGACGGAACTCAATGTGCATGTGAGGCATTACTCATGTTCAAGATGAATGTTATGAGTTTGTCTCACAGCGCTGAATATGAGACAAGACGTGAAACCGCCAAAAGGATCTCCTGATGACCACGCCTGCCGTCTCCTTCGAAGTATTTCCGCCCCGCACCGTCGGCGCGGCGTTTAAACTGTGGGATGCAGCTCAGGCGCTGGCCCCGCTGGCCCCGCGCTTTTTCTCCGTTACCTATGGCGCGGGCGGCACGACACGCGATCTTACCCATGATTCGGCGCATGTTTTGCATCGCACCTCTGGCCTGCCGGTCGCCGGGCACTTGACCTGCGTTGGCGCTAGCCGTGCGGAAACCATGGAAGTCGCGGATAAATTCGCCGAAGCGGGGATCAAAGACATCGTCGCCCTGCGCGGCGATCCGCAGGCGGGCACTGATAAATTCCAACCCCATCCCGAAGGTTTCGCCGACAGTTGTGAGCTGATCGAAGCCTTGGCCAAGACAGGCAAATTCACCATCCGCGTCGGCGCATACCCCGACCCGCACCCCGAAGCGGCGGACCAACAGGCCAATATCGACTGGCTGAAGCGCAAGTTTGACGCAGGCGCGGACGAAGCGTTGACGCAGTTCTTCTTTGAGGCCGACACCTTTCTGCGCTTCCGCGATGCCTGTGTGAAAGCGGGCATCGACAAGCCAATCACGCCGGGCATCTTGCCGGTGGTCAACTGGACCTCAGCCCGCAAGTTCGCTGTAAAATGCGGCACGCCGATCCCCGAGTGGGTCGATCAAGCCTATGAGGCGGCGATCCGCGATGACCGCCATGACTTGCTGGCCCAAGCCCTCTGCACCGAATTGTGCAGCGATCTGATCGACGAAGGCGTCGATGCGCTGCATTTCTACACGCTCAACCGTGCCGAGCTTACCCGCGATGTCTGCCGTGCAATTGGCGTGACCCCGCAGGTCGATCTTTCGGACGTCGCGTAAGCGACACTCTCGGAAGGCGGGGGCTTGCCCCTGCCTCCGCCGGGCGTATCCTTGGCAGCGATTAACTGCCGGAAAGAAATATGCCCCGCATTGCCCAAAGCCCTGCCGATCTTCTCTCACAATCTGAGGCTCTGAAACTCTCGGGGCTTGAGTTCATGCAGGCGATCCTCGACGGAACCAACCCCGGCCCGCCCATTGGCGGAACCATGGGCTATACGCTGCATTCAGTCAAAGACGGTCAGGTCGTCTTCCGAGGCGCGCCTAGCTTTGCCATGACCAACCCCATGGGGACGGTCCACGGCGGGTGGTATGGTACACTTCTAGACTCGGCGATGGCATGCGCGATCATGACAAAGGTCCCGCGCGGCTCGGTCTACACGACATTAGAATACAAGATTAACATCCTGCGCGGTCTGCCTGTCGGGATGGAGATCGACTGCACCGGTGTGATCGATCACGTCGGCCGCTCTACGGGCGTGGCTCACGGAGAAATTCGCGGTGTTGAGGATGGCAAGCTTTATGCCACAGGTTCCACCACATGCATCGTGATGAAGTTAAAGTAAGAAAATATCCCCGGTCCGGGCGTATGCCGAACCGGGGATTGCAAATTTAAAGGCGGGTGCCTCGAGGTAGGTCTTAATCCCAGAAGCCTTCGTCAACGCTCGGCAGCGCTTCCAGTTCTTCTTCGTTCAGGCGCGTGACATAGGCATAAGTCGTGTCGTCCACAGCCACCAAGTTCACATCTGGCACAGAAATCATCACGTGCTTATCGCCGATATCGAGGAAACCACCGACTTCTGCCACGATCCCGACCATTTGGCCGTCTTTGGACAGAATGATGTCTTCGATCTCACCGATTTCATTCCAACCGGAATCGATACCGTTATAAGCAGTATTCGGGGACCATTCGTCGCTTGCTTCGTTCACTGTGTAGATTTCGCCACCAGTGATATCCCGCGTGCGGATCAAGTCGCCGCGCATCTCGTTCATCGCCATGCTGTCGACCTTGGAGAAGTCGGTCATGTGGGCCTCCGCGAATGCGGCTGTACCTGCGAGGGTCAATGCAACGGCGCTAACTGTAAGATTCTTCATAGTGTTTCTCCTTCATCTTCTTGCTGAAGAACCAACGGGAGAGGTGTGCGATTGTTCCAAAAAGGAAGCTGTTCACGTCCGAGCAATTCAAGGCGGATGCACAAATGAGCTTGCGCCCAGCAGCACGACTGCTTTTGCAATTGAGATCGGCGATAAAAGGTTAATGGTACCACCTCCTGGTCTCGAACCAGGGACCTCTTGATCCACAATCAAGCGCTCTAACCAACTGAGCTAAGGCGGCACTGGGGCGGATTTAGCGCCCGCGGCGGAGGAATGCAAGGCCTGAGGCGCAGAAGAATTGCCAGTTTAGAGCAGAATTTCCCAGGTCTGTTCGACGTTGGCTTTGCCGAACGAATTAACTGAGCGACTATCGATAAGCTGCCAGCCACTCCGCGCATAAAGCCTACCCGCCGCGCGGTGGGATTCGTGGGTCCATAACTGCATCGCCTCATAGCCTTGATCACGGGCGAACCCCATGCAGCTCTGAAGCATTCGTTGGCCCAATCCATGCCCCCGTGCTTCGGGCCTTAGCAGAAAAAGCCTTAGCTTTGCGCGATGCGGGTTTAGCCTCACACAAAAGATCGACCCCAGCCGCTGGCCCCCGCGATGGGCAATCCAGCCTCTTTCGCAAGTGGGGTCATGATTGATTAGAAAATCGTCGACGATCTGGGTGACGAGCGTGCCAAAGCTGGCGTCGAACCCCTCTTCCTTGGCGTAATGCTCCCGATGCTGGGTAATGAGCCAATCCCGGTCGCTTCCGCCGAATGTGCGAATCTCAATATCTTCCATGTCCCAGCATGGCCGCAAGATCACTTGCCTTTCAACCCGCGCCGCGCTAGCGATAAGCCCCACCAAACCGGAGGCTCACATGGGCATCGACACAGAACGCGACATCGAAGCAAACCTGCAAATCGGCCCGACCGACAAAGGGATGGTCCGTCTCTTTGTTGAAGGCGATGGCATCGAAATCCCGATGGACTTCACCCCGGATGAGGCACGCGAGATCGCGGAAGAAATTATGGCAGCCGCAAGCCGGGCGGGCAAAAAGGGCCGTTAAGCCTCCCCCCGAGCGCCAGCTCAGCCCTATGACCAGTTGAGCGCCATATCCGGATCGCGCAGCCGATGCAGGCGCCGGGCGGCATGGGTCGCGAACTTTTGCACCATCACCTTGCGCCGCGCAGGCGCAAGCTTGGTCTCATCACTCATCCGCACAATCTCAGCGCCATAGGCGTCGCCGATGATCAGACCGCTTTCTTCGGGCAGCAGATCGACTGGAAAATCGCTGTCGACAGCCCAGAAGAAACGATCAGCCCATTCCAAATAGCCCTCCCATTTTGCGTCGCCCCTAAAATCGGCGCGGCAGGATTTACATTCGACGATCCAAACCTCCCCCTTGGGACCAAGGGCCATAACATCCACGCGCAAACCGCGCGTTGGCACTAATTCTTCCACACAGGCGAATCCCAAGTCCGCCAGATGCCGCATCACCCCCCGGGCCAACAGCTGGCCGGGTTGAAACTGTCGTATGTCTGTTTCCATCATAGGGACAAATATGAACATTTCATGAACATCCGCAAGAGGCTAGGCCGGAAAGTTTGGTAATTCCCCCACCGCCCCCTATCTTGAAACAAGCAAAGCGAGGGGATTCCATGGCACAACGCGAACCGATGAGTGAGACGCAGGCGCGCGGGGTGCGTTATGCGCGTGAGTTGGAAGGCCATTTGACATGGCTCGACACGTTTTCGGGCACAGCGCTTGGCGTGCTGGCTGTGGCCTCGGGCATCTATACGTACCTCGGTGTTTCTTCTCTTTTGGATGACAATGGTGCCATGTCGGCCTTTGCCGCGATTGCTTATTCGGTGGCGGTCTCGGTCGGAATTTTCGTGTTCTGGTCTTACCTTTTGCGCCTCTTTCCCGCCGTTCGCACCACCCGCGCCCGCATGGGGCTTTTAGGGGCGATGGGCCTTGGCTCTCTCGCCATAATCGCGATGTCGAGCTGGCTGAACGCGGCGGCGCTTGCCGGGTCAGCGGCAGTAGAGCAGCATTTGGCTAAAACGGTGCAAGATTATCAAGGCGCGCTGGAAAGAAGCCATGAAATTGCTCTTTCTGCTCAAGGCCTTGAACGCGATGTTGCACGTGTACGTCAAAGTTTCGAAGACCTCAGCGAACAAGAGGCAGCAGGCAGCCTGTCGGGCCTTGCCGGGCGCGGCGCGGTGTTTCGGGTGCTGCGGCAGAAATCAGCAGAGCTTTCGGGGTTAGAAGCGCAGATCGCCACTCAGACGCCGCTGGTGAATGATGCTTTTTCCGAAGGAAACCAAATCCTCAGCCGAATGCGCGCGCTCACGGTGGAACCCGGCCCGGTTGAGGCCCGCTCGGTCGAGTTTTCCGAACAAGCGGTGCGGCTTGCGGGGCTTATCACGCGGCTACGCCAGCTTTCCGTCGCCCCATTGGTGGAACGCGCAGCGCAGGATCTTTCAGCCTCTGTCGTGCTGCCCGAACTTGATGGCAGCAGCGAAGAGCAACGTGGTGCCCAAGGGGCCACGATCACCTCGGTTCTAGAAGTGCTGGCCCAACGCGCCGCCACGCTGGAACGCGCCGCGCAAGACGTGCAATCCATGCCCCCCGCCGCCGACACCACCTACACGCCCATTTCCAGCGCCGATGCGGTGATCCTTTATGCGCGCAACTTCGTCCCCTCTTGGGCCGGGGCGATCGCGATTGATCTGCTGCCCGCCGTGCTGGTGATGATCCTCGCCATCACCCACGGCGCGATCCGTTCGGGCCGCGAAGGGGCCGCCGTCGAAGACACGCTGACCCTTGCTGAATTGCGCGCCGCGCTGGCCGCTGTGCGCGATGTGGACGCGGCGATGCAGGAAAGCCCCGCGCACAAACGCGCCGCCCCTGCGCCACAGCAACCCGTTGATGCCGACAGGCGTGAAGACACGCCCGGCCACGTTACACCGATCAAAAGCACATGAGCGAGAGCGCGCCCCCAGACCTCGGCACTGCACGCAAGCCGCCCATTGTTGGGCGGGTGCTGATTGGCGTGCTGATCTTCCAGCTTAGCCTTGCGGTGCTGCTGTTCTGGGGGGATCTGGGCGAAGGGCTGCGTCTACCGGGGTTTGGCCCGCAAGCGCCAGAACTGACAGAGCCCATCCGCCCCGGTGATCAGACACGTCGCTTCCGCCCCGAACGCGCCCCAAGCCCCGGCCAGCCGATGCCCGAAACCGCACTGCCCAACCGGCTGGTCTTGACGCCTGTTTCTGGCGGGCGTGCGGCACTGCTGGAAGGGACGATTGAAGCGGGCGATGCCGAACGCATCGTCAAACAACTGTCTGAGCTTACGCCTGCGCCTGCGCAGCTCTATCTCAACTCCCCCGGCGGATCCGTGCGCGATGCGCTTGAACTGGGCCGCCATCTGCGCCGCGAGGGGTTTAACACCGCGCTGCGCGACGGGGACATCTGCTATTCCGCTTGCCCCTATCTGCTGGCAGCTGGTGAGACGCGCACGGTACCAGATAGCGCCTCTGTGGGTGTGCATCAACATTACTTCGGCAAAAGCACGCTCTTGCCTGCCTTTGTCGCCGTAGAGGACATCCAGCGCGGCCAGGGCGAGGTAATGCGCTATCTAGACGACATGGGAATCGACCCGCTGGTCATGCAGCATGCGCTGGTGACGCCGCCCGATGAGATTTACGTTCTTCTGCCCGAGGAGTTGCGGCGCTACGGTTTTATTCCACCTGAGGAATAAACCGCCTAGAGAAGTTTCCTAAATCTACAGACGCCCCCTTGCCGCAGCCCCCCTCGCCACCTACATCGGGGTAGACGGGTTCTGCCCTGTTCGTGAACGTTACATTCCAGTGGCCTTAAGCAAATCCGAGGGAGCTGGCTCTGTCCGAGCCCTGGTTCGGTTACCTGGCGCCCACCTGTACATACAGGTCCTCGGGAATATAAAACAGCAGCGGCAGGTGCGGTTCCCGTCACTCCCCCTTCGTTGCGATTTGATCTGATTGGCTTGGTCCTTGGGCCGGTCGCGTCCCGGCGTTTAGAACGCTTCGGGACGAGCCTCGCGTGCCATGTGGTCAAGCACGGCATTCACAAAGCTCGGCTCGCGTCCTTCGGGGAAGAACGCATGGGCCACGTCGACGTATTCCTTGATCACCACGCGCGGCGGCGTCTCATCATGGCGGAACTCAGCGCCCGCCGCACGGAACAGCGCGCGCAGCGTCGGGTCGATCCGGGCAATGGCCCATTTCGCGACGATGGCGCGGTTGGCCATTTGGTCGATCGGCGCCTGATAGTTCACCGCATCTTCCAGCACGCGAGAGAAGTGATCCACATCGCCCTCTTGCATCTCGTCGCCCTCATAGACAGCACCGAAACGGTGGTCGATGAACTCGTGACGCACGACATCTACCGTCTGCGCGGAATGCTCCATCTGGAACAGCGCCTGCACGGCATAGAGCCGCGAGGCCGACTTCATCTTACGTTTCTGATTGCCCGAAAGCGCGTTGCTGGTCATGCGATGTTTGATCCGTCCGTGTCGCCGGCAATCAAGGTGTCCTGCCCGAATGGCTTGAACCCGATGCCCTTGCTCTGGCGGCCCCATTTACGAGCGAGTGCGATAAGATGCAAGGCTGCAGCCGCCGCACCGCCACCTTTGTTTTGCCCCTCGGGGTCGGCGCGGACTTCGGCCTGTTTCTTATTCTCGACTGTCAGGATACCGTTGCCGATGCAAAGCCCTTGCAGGCCAAGCAGTTGCAAGGCGCGGCTGCTGTCGTTGCAGACCGTCTCGTAATGCGTGGTCTCGCCCCGGATCACGCAGCCAAGGGCAACGTAGCCATCAAAGTTGCTGTGCCGGTCGGAAATGCCGATGGCGGTGGGGATCTCCAGCGCGCCGGGCATCTCGATGACCTCATAGGTCGCACCGGCGGCTTCAAGCTCGGTCTTGGCCCCGGTCAACATGCCGTTCGCGATGTCCGAATAATAGGGCGAGACAACGATCAGCAGCTTCACCGGTTCGTCGAACGCGGGGCGCGGCAGGATGGTGTGTTCTTCAGCGGAAGCCATGGTCTTACTCCGTGGTAATGGGCCGGGTGCCCACGATTTCCAGCGCATAGGCATCAAGGCCCAGATAGCGCGTGTCGGGATTGTCGGTCAGCAGGACAAGCTCATGCAGGCCCATGGACGACAGGATCTGCGCGCCCAGCCCGGTGCGTTTGATGGTGCGCGGACGCTCGTCATCTTCGGCATCCAGCCGCAGGCGCGGATAGGGATCGCGGAACAGGACAACGGCACCGCGCCCTTCGTCGGCGATGATCTGCATCGCGCGGGGCAATTCGTCCGCCGGGCTGGGGCCAAGGCCGAGGATATCTTCCAGCGCGTTGATCGCATGGGTCCGGATCAGCACCGGCTCGGGGGTAGAGATATCGCCCTTGGTCAGCACCACGTGATCAGTGCCAGTGATTTCGTCAGAGAAAACACGCATTTGCCAGTCGCCACCATAGGCCGAGGTCACGGTGCGGCTGTCACGCTCCACCAGCAAGTTGTCATGTTTGTGGCGGTAGGTGATCAGGTCGCTGATCGTGCCGATTTTGAGGCCATGCTCAGCCGCAAATTCCAACAGATCAGGCAGACGGGCCATTTCGCCATCGTCTTTCATGATCTCGCAGATCACGCCCGACGGGTGCAGCCCCGCAAGACGCGAAATATCCACCGCCGCTTCGGTATGCCCTGCCCGCACCAGCACGCCACCATCCCGGGCACGCAGTGGGAAGACATGGCCGGGGGTCGCGATATCTGCCGAGCCAGCTTGTTCCGAGATTGCCACTGCCACGGTCAGCGCACGGTCTGCCGCAGAAATGCCTGTGCTGACACCCTCACGCGCTTCGATGCTGACGGTAAAGGCGGTTTCATGCCGGGATGAATTGTTCACCGCCATCATCGGCAGGCCCAGATGATCAACCCGCGCCGAGGTCATCGGCAGGCAAATCAACCCGCGCCCATGGGTCGCCATGAAATTGATCGCCGCGGCATCGGCAAACTGCGCCGGGATCACCAGATCGCCTTCATTCTCGCGGTCCTCGTGGTCCACCAGAATGAACATGCGGCCTTGGCGCGCGTCTTCGATGATGTCTTCGATCGGAGAAATCGCGTCGCTCAGCCCTGTCTCGACCGGTCCGGGTGTGTCAAATTGCATCGGCTGCTTTCCATCTATCTGTTGCCCGGCTCATAGCCTGACCTGCGCCGCTTGGCCAGAGCGTGCCCCGAAGGGCGCTGCGTCACATCTCGTTCAGACGTGCCACATACCGCGCCAGCGTGTCGATTTCGAGGTTGACCAGATCCCCCACTTTCGCATCGCCCCAAGTGGTGACTTCTTTGGTATGCGGAATGAAGTTGATGCCGAAATCACAGCCGTCGACGTCATTTACTGTGAGCGATGTACCATTTAACGCGACTGAGCCCTTTTGCGCGATGAAGCGCGCAAGCTCCTTTGGCGCGCGAAGCGTCACGCGGGTGCTGTCGCCCTCATCTTTCATCTCAATAATTTCGGCCACGCCATCAACATGGCCGGACACGATATGCCCGCCCAACTCATCGCCCACCTTCAACGCACGCTCAAGGTTCACGCGGCGCCCCTCGGCCCAATGCTGGCCAAGGTTGGTCTTGCCGACCGTTTCGGCGCTGATCTGCACTTCGTACCAATCATCTCCCAGCCCCACTACCGTCAGGCAGACCCCGTCGCTTGCGATAGACGCCCCCATGTCGATGCCAGAAGTGTCATAGCCTGTCTGGATACGCGCGCGCAGATCGCCTTCCTGCTCCAGCTTGGTCACGGTGCCAACGTCTGTGATAATGCCGGTGAACATGGGGTAGGCTCCTTTGCAGTTTGGCGCAGTGGTAAACCCGCGCACCGCCACAGGCAAGAGCGGGTGACGCCACATTGTCGCCCCTATTATATGGTGGTTAAGGGTAAACCACGCCGACTTAGGACCCGTATGACCGTGACCGCCGCCCCCACCCGCACCTTCCTGTTCCTGCAAGGCCCGCATGGGCCTTTCTTCAACAGTCTGGGCAAGATGCTGCGCCGTGCGGGCGCGGAGGTTTGGCGCGTGGGATTTAACGCGGGCGACCGGGCCTTTTGGTTTCATCCGTCGACCTACATTGCCTATCGCGGCACGGTCGAGGACTGGCCGCAGACTTTCGCGACCCTGCTGGACGAAAAGCAGGTCACCGACATCGTGCTCTACGGCGACACGCGCCCCATCCACGCCGAAGCGGTGGCCGAGGCCAAGCGCCGCGGCATCACCGTGCATGTCTTTGAGGAAGGCTATATGCGGCCCTATTGGGTCACCTATGAGCGCGGCGGGTCGAACGGCAACTCTCGTCTGATGGAGATGACCATTCCACAGATGCAGGCCGCTTTGGCCCGCTCTGACATGGAAGCCCCCCTGCCCCCGGGTCATTGGGGCGACATGCGGCATCACATCTTTTACGGCGCGCTTTACCATTGGTTCGTAATGTTCCGAAACGGCGACTATCGCAATTTCAAACCACATCGCAGCCTGCCGGTGACCAAGGAATTCCGTCTCTACCTCAAGCGCCTCTTGCTGATGCCTGTGCTGGCCGCCGACCGTCTGCTTGCCACGCTCAAGATCCGGCTGGGCGGCTTCCCCTATCATCTGGCGCTGCTGCAGCTGGAGCACGACTCCTCTTTTCAGCAACACTCCCCCTTCAACACGATGGCCGATTTCCTTGAACTGGTGATCGAAGGTTTCGCCAATGGCGCGCCGCAACACCATCATCTCGTCATCAAGGCCCATCCGCTGGAGGATGGCCGCGCGCCGGTGCAGCGTGATGTCAAACGGCTGGCGCGGGCGCATGGTGTCTCTGACCGGGTGCATTTCGTGCGCGGCGGCAAGCTGGCACAGCTTCTCAATGACACACGCAGCGCCGTGACGGTGAATTCCACCGCAGGGCAACAGGTGCTCTGGCGTGGTATTCCGCTCAAAGTCTTTGGCAGCGCGGTCTATTCCCAGCCTGAGTTCGTCTCAGACCAGCCTTTGCCAGAATTCTTTGCCACCGCCAGCCGCCCTGACAACCGCGCCTATAAGGACTACCGGCGCTATCTGCTTGAAACTTCGCAGGTTCCGGGCGGTTTCTATGCCGCGCGCGGGCGGCGACAGTTGCTGCGCCAAGTGGTCGATATGATGCTCTCTGCCGAAGACCCCTACGACGCACTTGAACAAGGCACCGCGGCCCCTCGGCAACAGTTGCGGGTCGTAACCTGAGTTAACCCATTCCGGCCTGTAGATTTTTTCTAAAGGCTGCGCTAAGTTGCAAAGTAATACGTCATGACAATTGACGATTTCGAGGCAGAAAATTCAGGTCGAGGAGACCGGGCAGTGAAATCCGTATCATACCGGTGGGCGCGTCCCATCGCAGCGCTGGCGGCATTGGCCGTCATCTCATCTTGTGGTTTGCCACAGGTCGGGCCGAACAAACGGCAAATTTACGCAGGTTCCGTGCAACGCGAAGGGGATGCTTTTGTCATCGCCGTGAACGACCGGGTGACGCGTGCGATCGCCGTGGCCCCGGCGCTCGGTTTCTCTGAAAGTTTCAAACGCGCGGGCCAGGTCGGCTCTGACACGATCCAGCCGGGCGATATCCTTGGCATTACCATTTATGAGAACGTCGACGATCCGCTTTTGGGCGTCGAAGGCGCGCCCGCCACCCTGCTTGAAGAAGTGCAGGTCGATGGCGCGGGCTTTATCTTTATTCCCTACGCAGGCCGTATCCGCGCCGCGGGCAACACGCCCGAAGCGATCCGCCGCATCATCACCCAGAAACTGGGCGAACAAACGCCTGACCCGCAGGTTGAAGTCCGCCGCGCAGCCGGTGACGGCTCAACCGTATCGCTGATCGGCTCCATCGGGGCACAGGGCGTTTATCCGATTGAGCGCCCCACCCGCACACTTGCCGCCATGCTGGCGCGCGCAGGCGGTGTGACCATCATCCCCGAAATCGCGCAGGTCACCGTGATCCGGAACGGCCAGCGCGGCAAAATCTGGTTCCAAGACCTCTACGACCACCCTGAGTTGGACATCGCGCTACGCCCCGGCGACCGTATCTTGGTTGAGGAGGATACACGCTCTTTCACAGCGCTTGGCGCGACCGGCGGACAGGCGCGCGTTCCTTTTGAATCGCAGAACCTCTCGCTGCTCGAAGGCATCGCACAGGTTGGCGGGCTAAGCCCGATCTCGGCTGACCCAACCGGCGTTTTTGTTTTCCGCAACGAGCCTGAAGAAGTTGCAGAACAGGTGCTGGGCCGCTCCGACCTGACCGGCGCGCAACGTATGGTCTATGTCACCGACCTGACCAAGCCCAACGGCATGTTCATGGCCCGTGACTTTGTGATCCGTGATGGCGACACGATCTATGTCACCGAGGCTCCCTTCACCCAGTGGAGCAAGGTAATCTCGGCCATCACCGGCACGGCAAGTTCGGCCGACAGCATCTCATCGCTCACCAGCGGCTGATCCACGCCGGTGGCCTTTGAAGCTGACCCATACCAATTCCCCGCCGCCGGTCCCGAAAGGAGCCGGCGGCTTTTCGTATATAACGGCGGCTTTTTAACGCAGCGCCGCCTGCGACGTATTTTGCAACTTTCCGGCCATTCCCTGCGCATCGGCCTGCCCGGCCCGGGCGATGCGGTTGCGGTTTGGGGCAACTCACCTACCGCGCACCGCGGATTGGCCGTTGCTGCGAAACGCGAGGTGCCGGTGATCAGGATTGAGGATGCATGGCTGCGCTCGTTGCATCCGGGCCGCGCGGGCGAGCCGCCCTTGGGTCTATTGATCGACAGTCGCGGCGCGCATTTTGACCCTGCGCAGCCTTCGGACCTTGAGGAGTTACTGGCCCATCATCCGCTTGATGATAGCGCCTTGCTGAACCGCGCGCGCGGCGGCATGGCGCAATTGGCCGAGCATCACTTAACGAAATACGCGGGCTTTGACCTTAATATGCCCGCGCCCGATCCCGGATATGTGCTTGTGATCGATCAGACGCGCGGCGATGCCTCTGTCACCGCCTCGGGCGCGGATCGTGGCCGGTTTCTGGAGATGCTGGTCTTCGCACAGGAGGAGCACCCCGGCGCGCGGGTCATCATCAAGACCCATCCCGAGACAGCACAGGGGTTTCGCCCCGGTCATTTCGGGCCGGAGGACACCAACGACCGCATCACCCTGTTAACGGACCCCATCAGCCCGTGGACCCTGTTCGAGGGGGCCGTCGGCGTTTATACCGTGTCATCGCAAATGGGGTTCGAGGCGATCTTTGCCGGCCACAAGCCGCGCGTTTTTGGCCAGCCGTTCTATGCGGGGTGGGGTCTGACCGTCGATGAATTCCCCGTTCAGCGCCGCCAACGCAGCCTCACCCGCGCGCAGCTCTTTGCAGCGGCGATGATCCTCTATCCCACATGGTACGACCCCTACCGCGATACGCTTTGCGAGTTGGAAACCGCCATCGACGCGCTCGCCGCTCAGGCCCGCGCCTGGCGCGAAGATCACCACGGGTGGGACGCATGGGGCATGCGCCTGTGGAAACGCCGCCCGCTGCAACAGTTCTTTGGCCAGCCCACACCGGTCCGCTTCCGCAAAGGCCCAACTGCCCCCCCCGAAGCACTGCGCCGCGCCATGGTCTGGGCCAGTAAGGGTAACACCGCCCCCGAAGGCGCACTGCGGGTCGAAGACGGGTTTCTGCGATCGCGGGGGCTGGGCGCCGAACTGGTTCCGGCGCTGTCGCTGGTCTGCGATGATCTGGGCATCTATTACGATCCCGAAGGGCCAAGCCGCTTAGAAAAATGGATCGAAAAGCGCGCTGATCTGCGCCCAGATCAACATGCCCGCGCACGTAGGTTGATTGATACGCTGACCGGCGCGGGGCTCAGCAAATACAACCTCGGTGGTACAGCCCCCGATCTCCCAGCGGGCCGCCGTATCCTCGTCCCGGGACAGGTGGAGGATGACGCGTCGATCCTCACCGGGACCGATCAGGTGCGCACCAACGCCGCACTCCTCGCCGCCGCCCGTGCGGGAAATCTAGACGCCGTGATCCTCTACAAACCCCACCCCGATGTCGAAGCGGGCCTGCGCACCGGGGCAACCGAGGCGCAGGACGCCGACATGGTGCTAAGCCATGCCGACCCGATGGCCCTGCTCGGCCAAGTTGACGCCGTCTGGACCATGACCTCATTGCTAGGATTTGAAGCACTGTTGCGCGGCGTGCAGGTGGTAACGCTCGGCGCGCCCTTCTACGCGGGCTGGGGCTTGACCGAAGACTACGGCGATGTGCCACCTCGCCGCCGCGCGCGCGTGACACTGGAAGGGCTGGTTCACGCCGCGTTGATCGACTACCCGCGCTACCGCGATCCAGTCACCGGCTTGCCTTGCCCGGTTGAGGTGGTGGTCGAACGGCTTTCAACAGGTCACCTACCCCGTGTGGGACTGGGCAACCGGCTGCTGTCAAAGCTACAAGGCGTCTTTGCCAGCCAAAGCCATCTTTGGCGGCGTTAGAGCTTAATTTGCCGCGTTGCGCCGCCAGACATGCAGCAGGTCCGGCCCAATACGTTGGCTTGATTGCAGCGCAAAGCGCGGCGCCTCTGCCAGACGCGAGAGGCCAAGCGCGCCGATCCCCGGCAGACCCTCAGCCCCGATCACCAGCCCGGCAGTAAAGCCCACCAGACGGTCCACGAGATCAGCCTCAATCAATGAGGCCGCCAAAGCACTGCCGCCTTCACAGAAAATTCGCGTCAGCCCGTGGCCCGCCAGTTGCCGCAGCACATCCGTGGGGTCAAGTTGCGCACCACGCGCGGCGCAGGGCAGCAGCGTGGCACTAAGGTCAGACCACGTTTGCACCAACGCCGGGTCGGCATCCGTACCATGGCATAAGATCAAGGGACTATCCGCCGCTGTCCGCGCCAACTGCCCCATCAGCGGCAGATCAAGCCTGCGCGACACGACAACCCGCGCGGGCTGTTGCGCCACGCCCAGATCGCGCACCGTGAGGCTCGGGTCATCCTTGCGTGCTGTGCCTGCGCCCACCATCACCGCGTCGTGTCGTGCGCGCATGGCATGGGTCAGCCGCCGCGCCGGGGCGTCAGTGATCCACTGGCTCTCGCCCGTTCCGGTGGCGATACGCCCATCAAAGGAATTGGCCAGCTTTAGCGTCAACATCGGACGGCCCAAATCGGTCCGGCAGAAGAACCCCGCGTGATCGGCACGGGCCTCGGCCTCGCGCTCGCCAACCGAAACGTCAATCCCGGCCGCGCGCAGCATCGCAATTCCGCGCCCGTTGACCCGCGCATCATCATCTTGCGTTGCAACCACGACCCGCGCCACGCCCGCGTTGATCAACGCCTGCGCGCAGGGCGGTGTTTTGCCGTGGTGAGAACAGGGTTCAAGCGTGACATAGACGGTGGCCCCGCGCGCCGCCTCACCGGCCTGTGCCAGCGCCTGCGGCTCTGCATGAGGCCGCCCGCCCGGCTGGGTCCAACCGCGTCCAACGATCCGGGTGCCCTGAACGATCACACAGCCAACCGCTGGATTAGGCCAGACATTGCCCTGCCCGCGCCGCCCCAAGGACAGCGCCAGCGCCATGAACCGCGCGTCGCTCACCTTATCGCCGGTCACTCTTCGGGAAGGGCGCCGGGCCGCAGTTCTTGGACAAATTTGTCAAAGTCATCGGCGGCTTGGAAGTTCTTGTAAACCGAGGCAAAGCGCACATAGGCCACCGTGTCGATGCGGGCCAGCGCCTCCATCACGATCTCACCGATATGTTTGGAACTGATGTCGGTCTCGCCCATGCTTTCCAACCGCCGCACGATGCCGGAAATCATCTGATCGATACGTTCGGGATCAATGGGGCGCTTTTGCATGGAGATGCGGATCGAGCGTTCCAGCTTATCGCGATCAAAGTCCTCGCGCTTGCCGGAAGTCTTGATCACCACGAGGTCACGGAGCTGCACCCGTTCATAGGTTGTGAAGCGGCCACCGCAGGCCGGGCAGAACCGCCTGCGCCGGATCGAGACGTGATCCTCGGCCGGGCGGCTGTCTTTCACTTGGGTGTCAATATTTCCGCAAAACGGGCAGCGCATGGGCCGTCCCCCTCTTCATCCTGCCTCACTTGTGGGGCGCGCGGCCCTCTTGTCAAAACTTATAGGGGAGCCGCGAGGTTTTGGGTAGAGAAGATTTTCATAGCTAGATGTTGCGTTTAAACCTGTGACATGAACCCATCGCCCCTGCGCCGCGTTGGTCCCAGAACAGACAAACGGAGCACCCCATGACCAAGACACTTTTCCTCACCGGCGCCTCCAGTGGGATCGGCGCAGCCACCGCCCGTGCCGCAGCCAAAGCGGGCTGGAACATCGGACTTTTCGCACGCAGCGAAGATAAGTTGAAAGATCTTGCAACCGAACTCGGCGATCAAGCCCTAGTGTTGGTAGGCGATGCCACTGATTACGATGCGCAGAAGGCCGCGCTGAACAAACTGGCCGACCACTTCGGACAGGTTGACGCCGCCTTTGCAAATGCTGGGCGCGGCACCAGCCCCGCGGGCACCGAGAATGGGGATCCGCAGGACTGGAAAGCGATGGTCGATCTTAACATCATGGGCGCGCTCTATACCGCCCATGCCGCCATGCCGCATTTGCGCAAGACCACCGGGCAGTATGTTGTCACAGGTTCCGCGGCTGGGCGGGTGCACATCCAAGGCTCGATCTATGGCGCGACGAAGTGGTTCATTCACGGTTTTGCCGGCAATCTGGCGGACGAGATGGCCGAATGGGGCGGGCGCTGCATGGTTGTCTCTCCGGGCATGGTCGACACGGCATTCTTTGACGAAGCCAAGCCCGACAAATTGCAGCCCGAAGACGTCGCCGCCGCGGTGATGCATGCGCTTGAATCCCCCGCCCGTGCCGCTGTGCGCGAGATCCATTTGATGCCAACGGGCTAAATCATGCCGCCCCGGCGTTCAGTCGGGCCGGAAATGCGCCGCGACTTGCCGTTGATGTGGGGCGTCGCGGTGCTCAAACAGGTAGATGCCCTGCCACGTCCCGAGCATCATGCGCCCCTGCGCTACGGGGATGCTGAGACTGACCGGCAATACGGAAGCTTTGATATGCGCAGGCATGTCGTCAGGGCCTTCCATGACATGCCGCAGGTACGACATCTTCGGACTGTCAGAGGGCGGCACCAATCGTGAAAAATAGGCCAGCAAATCGCGCTGTACGTCACGGTCTGCGTTTTCTTGGATTAGCAAAGACGCCGAGGTATGCCGGATCATCAACGTCAGCAACCCGTCACCCTGCCCGGACACCCACGCCGCTACGTCCTCGGTGAACTCATAAAGCGCCTGCCCGCCGGTTCGGATCGAAAAGCAGGTCTGCATTTAGCGACCAGCCCCGCGCAGGGCGTTACAAATGCTAAGCGCGTGCTGTACCGACATCGACGATCCCGTTTGCCGGAATGATGCCCCGACAATGAACGCGGGCTGGGTCGCCAAACCACTCGGGTCAAGGGTGAATGCCACCGCGCTGCGCTGACCAAGTCCGGGCGTCCGGGCTTCAGCAACATAGATGCGTTGTTTGGGCGATGCGGCGCCGATTGTCTGGGCATAGTGGCCAGCGGCGCACCACATCCCCCGTGCACCATGCTCGCTGTCATTCTCCACAAGAAAACCGCCCGTTACAGGGGTGATGTTCAAGTCGCGCTGCGGCTGCACGCTTTGCCCCATTCCCGGGACCGCGATAAGCGCAAGAGCCAGAATTCCGTGACACAGATTGCGTTTCATAGCTTAAAAATCCTCTAATTCGATCAAATTATCGCGGCAGAACTGTCTTGCATGGTGACTGGGTAGGTTCTCCCCCGCCCGTCTTACGGTGACAGAGTAGGACCGCCCAGCATCACCCTCTGCTCGGGAGGCATCGGTGGTGAATACCACGCCGCGACGCCCCACCCCGCTGACCGATGGCCCGCGCGGTGTTTTGATATAGAGCCGCTGATCTGCCGGAAGGGCCAAGACGGTTTGGGCAAATTCACCTGCCGCGCACCAAATTCCCCGCGCGCCTACGCCTCGGTCTTCGATAACCTCAAAATCAAGAGTGTTCAGGGGCACAACGAAGAGCCAATTCTCGGCCCGGTAGGTCTGCGCCGCCGCCTCAAGCGGCAACACGCATGAGATCAGCAGAACCAGAAAACGCCGCATGACAGATCCTTTCGGTTGACTACACCGGATGTAACCCGCGCAGGGGCCGCGTCAAAGACGCTCAAGCACATGTGAAAAACGCGGCCCCGAGGAGCCGCGTTATGTCTTATTAAAAGCTGAGTCTTAGTGAACCAGAGCCGTGGCTTACTGATCCAAGAAGCTGCGCAGCTTGCGCGAGCGGCTCGGATGCTTAAGCTTGCGCAACGCTTTGGCTTCGATCTGGCGGATACGTTCACGGGTGACCGAGAACTGCTGACCGACCTCTTCAAGCGTATGGTCAGTGTTCATGCCGATGCCAAAACGCATCCGCAGGACACGCTCCTCACGCGGGGTGAGCGAGGACAGCACGCGGGTTGTGGTTTCCTTCAGGTTCTCCTGAATGGCGGAATCCAGCGGCAGCACTGCGTTCTTGTCTTCGATGAAGTCGCCAAGTTGGCTGTCTTCCTCATCGCCGATTGGCGTCTCCAGGCTGATCGGCTCTTTGGCGATCTTCATCACCTTGCGGACCTTTTCGAGCGGCATTTGCAGCTTCTCGGCCAGTTCCTCGGGCGTTGGCTCGCGGCCAATCTCGTGCAGCATCTGGCGACCGGTGCGAACCAACTTATTGATCGTCTCAATCATGTGCACCGGAATACGGATGGTGCGCGCCTGATCGGCAATCGAGCGGGTGATTGCCTGACGGATCCACCAAGTCGCATAGGTCGAGAATTTGTAGCCGCGGCGGTATTCGAACTTATCCACGGCCTTCATCAGGCCGATGTTGCCTTCCTGAATAAGATCAAGGAATTGCAGACCACGGTTCGTGTACTTTTTGGCGATGGAGATGACGAGACGCAGGTTCGCTTCGACCATTTCTTTCTTGGCCTGACGGGCTTCTTTTTCGCCCTTCTGAACCTGCTGCACGATGCGGCGGAATTCAGAGATATCAAGGCCAACGTACTGACCAACCTGCGCCATGTCGTTGCGCAGCTCATCCACTTTCTCGGACGAGCGTTCGATGAACATTTGCCAGCCACGACCGGATTTCTCGGCCATCCGCTCCATCCAATTGGGATCAAGCTCATAGCCGCGGTAGTTGTCGACGAATTCCTTGCGGTTGATGCGCGCTTGGTCGGCAAGCTTCACCATTGCGCTGTCGATCTGCATGATGCGGCGGTTGATGCCGTAAAGCTGATCAATCAGGGCTTCGATACGGTTGTTGTGCAGGTGCAATTCGTTCACCAGCAGCACGATCTCGGACCGCAGCTTTTGGTACGTTGCTTCTTCATCTTTGGTGAAGGAGCCGTCTTCGTTCAGCGTGGCGGAGATCCGGCTGTCTTGCATCGCGCTGAGTTTTTCGTAGTCATCCGCGATGATATCGAGCGCTTCGAGCACCTGAGGTTTCAGCGCCTCTTCCATGGCAGCCAAGCTCATGTTCGCCTGTTCGTCCTCATCATCGTCATCATCGGACGAGATTGGGTGGCCGTCGGCATCCAGTTCGGTTTTGCCATCGTCAGACTTGGTCTCACTAGTGGCTGTCGGGGCGACCACGGGGGTGGTCTCCTCCTCATCGCCCATCTGCGTGCCGAATGTCGCCTCAAGGTCGATCACGTCACGCAGCAGAATGTCTTCGGACAGAAGTTCGTCGCGCCAGATGGTGATCGCTTGGAATGTCAGCGGGCTTTCGCACAGCCCGGCAATCATCGTGTTGCGGCCCGCCTCGATGCGTTTCGCGATGGCGATCTCGCCTTCGCGGCTGAGCAGTTCAACACTGCCCATCTCGCGCAGGTACATGCGCACCGGGTCATCGGTGCGGTCAAGTTTCTCAGACGTGCCCGAGGACAGTGCGACATCGCGATTGGATTCGGTGGTTGCGACTTCGGTAGAGCCCTTGGCCTCTTCCTCTTCGGCTTCCTCATCCTCAATGATGTTGATGCCCATTTCCGAGAGCATCGACATCACATCTTCGATCTGCTCCGAGCTGACCTGATCTGGCGGCAGCACGGTATTGAGCTGATCGTAGGTGATATAGCCCTTCTCGCGCGCCTCGCCGATCATCTTTTTGACGGCAGCCTGGCTCATGTCGAGCGAGTGGCCTGAATCGGAATCGTCGGTCTTTGCGTCGTCATTTGTATCTTTGGCAGCCATCTCATGCTCCTTCAGCGCGTCAGCGCGAATCATCCACAGATGATTCGGTTTTCCGAATCATGCGGGGTTCTTGGTGATTCTTAAACCCGTTACCCGGCATTTTCAAAAAGTCCTGCAAAAGGGTCACGCTGATGCCTCATCCGCGGCCCTTCGACTTGTCATATCTAATCGTTCCAAGCAGCGCGTCGAGGGCGCTGCGTTCATCGCGGCTCATCGTCATGCCGTTGTCGCCAACGTCGAATTCACCGTTGTTGTCTTCTTGTGCGCTGCGGCGGGCAATATCGGCGGCACGGGCCGCTTCGCTCAGACGCCACGTGACCCCTTCGTCTGCCGGGCCGCTTAAGTCTTCGACGGCTTCGGCGATTTCCTCATTCAGCCCGCGGGCGGCGTCCAGTTTGGCCAGTTCCTCGGCCACGGTCATCCGGGTCATTTCCACATTGCCGGGTTTGCGGATGCAGGGCGTGATGGCAACGTGGCGTTGCGCCTTGATGTTTTCAAGGGTCTCCCAGCCCAGAGAATAGGAAATCTCTTCGCGCAACACCTCCTCGCTGGCATGGCCAAAGCGCAGCAACAGGTCGCGCAGCCGGGCGTGGTCAGGGTCAGCGCAGCGCATTCCCTCAAGCCCTGTCTCAAACGTCTCAATCAGTTTGGGGCAGCCGACCAAAGCAACGAGGATCACCGCTTCGCGCAGATGCTGACCCACCTGATCGTCGCTCATCGCCACCAGGGCTGAGGCTTTGGTGCTCGCCAGCGGGGCCAAAGGCGCGCCCCAGTTGCCGCCCTTGCCGCCTTTTCCACCGCCCTTGCCCGGCCCCCTGCCCCCCACGGGGCGGAAGTCGGCGCGCTGTTTTTGTGGGCGAAACAGATCCCATCGCAGGTCTTTGATCTCTTGGCCATAGTGGCTGCGGATCGACGGATCGCGGATAAGTTTAATCTTTTCGCGCAGACTTTTATCCAGCGCGGCCTTGCGTTCGGGGCTGTCGAACACCTTGCCTTCAGTCTCGCGCTGCCAGAGCAACCGGACCATGGGCAAGGCGCTGTCCAACAGTTTCTGCAGCGCCCCCGCCCCCTGCGCGCGCAGAAGATCATCGGGATCTTGCCCCTCGGGCATCATGGCAAAGCGCAGGCTTTGCCCGGCCTCCAACAGCGGCAGGGCCAGATCAATCAGACGCAATGCCGCGCGTTGACCCGCCGCATCGCCATCCAGCGTGATGATCGGCTCGGGCGCGATACGCCAGAGCATCTGCAACTGATTTTCAGTAATCGCGGTGCCGAGCGGTGCCACGGCTCCCTCAAAGCCCGCGCCATGCAGGGCAATCACATCCATATAGCCTTCGGCCACGATCAGTGGCTGACCCCGGCCTGCAGCGGCGCGGGCGTCTTTCACGTTGTAGAGGCTTCGGCCCTTGTCAAAAAGTTCGGTCTCAGGAGAGTTGAGGTATTTAGCCTTATCTTCCGGGTCCATCGCGCGGCCACCAAAGGCAATCGCCCGGCCCCGGGCATCCCGGATCGGGAACATGATGCGGCCGCGGAAAGTGTCGTAAGGCCGTCCGCCCTTCGTCGAAGGTTTTGCTAGCCCCGCGCCAAAGATCAGGTCATCCGCGACCCCTTTCGCCTTCAGCGCGTCCCACAGTCCCTGCCAATTATCTGGGGCAAAGCCAATTTCCCAATGCGCCTGCGCCTGTTCCGACAACCCGCGCTTGGCCAGATAGTCACGCGCCGCCCCTGCAGCCCCAGTGCGCAGCTGCAGACGGAACCATTGCACTGCCTGTTCCATCACCTCGGCCAGTTGCGTGCGTTTGTCGGCCTTGGCCTGCGCGCGCGGGTCTTGCTTGGGCACCGGCATGCCGACTTCGCGGGCGATGATCTCCACCGCCTCCATGAAGCTTACATTCTCGGTCTCGCGCACGAAAGAGATCGCATCGCCCTTCGCGTGGCAGCCAAAGCAGTAGTAGAACCCTTTGCGGTCATCGACGTGAAAGCTGGCGGATTTTTCCTGATGGAAGGGGCAAGGCGCCCACATGTCGCCCTTGCCCTGATTGGACTTTTGGTTGTCCCATATGACCTTGCGCCCCACCACCTGAGACAGGCTGGCGCGGTCACGCAGTTCTTCCAAAAATCCAGGGGGCAGGCTCATGCTTTCATATACCGACTGGGGCATATCAGAGTCCAGAGCAGGCAGGGCAGCCACGGGCGGCAAAGCGCCCGTCCATGCCGGGCAGCGCCCCCGCCCGTCATGGTGCCCCCGCCCGGCTTGAGGTATCTCAGCTTACTGCGCGAGGCACATTTCTTTCCATGCGGCCGACAGATCGCTCTTCTTCACGTCGCGCATTTTCATTTCATAGACCCAAGGGGTCACCAGCGGGATCGCGGTATTGAAATCCTCGGGCCAAGTCGCCTGCGCCTGCACTGTGGCGGGGACTTCGCGCTCTTTCACCCGGTCAAGCCGCGCTTGCTGTACGGCGGCCACGACGGCGGCCTGATGCATACAGCTTTCCTCTTTTTTGGATGCCGCCAGCGCCGGGCCCGAGACCGCCATGCTGATCGCGGCGAGTGCGGCGAGAATTGTCTTGTTCATGTCTATGCTCCGTTGTTTGCCAAACGGGGATTCGGGCCCCCGCTGAGCAACCTAGCGCCGCGACGCCACCGCTTCCATAGCGCGGCGCAACTCCTGCACCAAAGTGGCGGCCATCGACCGATAGACCATCAGCAGAAAGCCGGTCTCAGTGCGGGTGATTGAGGCGGGCATCTCGCGCAACTGGCTGCGCAGGGTTTGGCCGGGTTTGAACGTCGCATTGCGCAGATCGACAGGGACCAACCGCGCCAACACGTCTTCGGCCCCTGGCCCCTGCAGCTCTGCCGCCGCCCAGCCGTCTGAGACATCGACCAGCGCTGCGTGATTTGCCAGTGTTTGGTCCGGCGCGGGGCCAACCAGCAAAACTTCATTCCGACCGAACCAAAGGCAGCGGGTGTTGTCCTTCTGGATGCTCTGCAACGGCTTTGGCAGGGTAACCCCATGCGACGCCTTCAGCGTCTCCGACAATACCGCAGCACTGCTAAAGCCGCCCATCACGGTAAGCTGCCCCAAATCGCGCTCCTCGACCGTCATGCTGCCGATCTTTAGAGGGAGCAGGTCCGCAAAGGGGCTTTGTGCTTTCAATTCAACCACGGGCGCGCCCTCCTTCTGGGTCGACAAAGACCGGGGCGCAGATTTCTACCTCCGCCTCGATTTCACGCAGGTGATCGACCATGCGCATCACCTCTCCGTGACGTTGGCGGCCACGCGTCACAAAACCTAGTCCGATGAAAGTACCAACATTCGGCGAAAATCCGACGGAGGTCGTATGCCCCTGCGCATTCTCGCGGCTAGCCTCGGCCCCGGTCTCAAACAAAAACGCGCCTGCCGTCAGCTGTTTGACTGCGCCGACAGGCCGTAACCCAACCAGTTGCGCCCGCTCAGGGTCGCGCAGGCCGGGGCGTTCCGACATTGTCTTGCCGATACAATCCTTCGCGTCCGAAACCATCCGCTCCATGCCGATGTCACTCGCCGTGGCGCGCCCGTCGATCTCTGCATGCGTGAGATGGCCTTTTTCGAGGCGCAGCACGTTAAGCGCCTCCATCCCGTAGGCGCCACCGCCGAGCGCCTCGGCCCGCGCCACCAGCAAATCGAAAAGCGCCGCCCCAAAGCGTGCGGGCACCGCGATCTCATAAGCATGTTCGCCGGAAAAGGAGATGCGGAACAGTCGTGCATCGACCCCGCCGAGCCGCACGTCGCCGCAGGCCATAAAAGGGAAGCTGCCATTGTCTATCGGTTGTTCCAGCAGACCATTCAGCAAATCGCGCGACTTCGGCCCGGCCACGGCAAACTGCGCCCAGTGTTCGGTGACAGAGGTCAAATGCACCTGCCATTCGGGGTGCAGGCATTGCGTCACGAACTCCAAATGTCGCATCACCTGTCCCGCCGCACCCGTGGTGGTGGTCATCAGAAAGTGCTGCTCACCAAGCCGCGCGCAGGTGCCGTCATCCATGACGAAGCCATCCTCGCGCAGCAACAGCCCATAGCGCACCTTACCGACCTTCAATGTACTGAAGGTATTGGCATAAACCAGATCGAGCAGCTTGGCTGCATCCGCTCCCTGAATGTCGATCTTGCCCAAGGTCGAGACATCGCAGATGCCCACCGACTTACGCACAAAACCGATCTCCCGATCACAGGACTGCCGCCAGTTGTGCTCCCGCCCGCGCGGGAAATAGCTGGGGCGGTACCACAGCCCCGCCTCCACCATTGGCGCGTTCATCGCGAGGCTGGCGGCATGGCTGGTGGTCAGCCGCTCGGGCGCGAAGCCCTTGCCCTGCCCGCCCGCGCCCATGGCCGCGATGGCGACCGGGGTATAGGGCGGGCGGAAGGTGGTCGTGCCCGTCTCAGCAATCCCACGCCCTGTCGCATCGGCCAGCACCGCCAGCGCCGCGACGTTGGAGCTTTTGCCCTGATCCGGCGCCATGCCCTGCGTCGTGTAGCGCTTCATATGCTCAACCGAGCGAAAGTTCTCCGCCGCCGCCTGCTGCACGTCTTTCACGCAGACATCGTTCTGAAAATCCAGCCACGCCCGCCCCTTGCCCGGCACGGACCAAAGCGGTTTGAGGGTGTAGAGCGCGTCGTCGGCCTGCGGCAAGTCTACGGCCCCCGCATTGCGGCCCAGTACCTCCAAAGCTTTCCCTGCCGCTTGTACGCCCGCCCCAAGACAGCCGTGCGTCGAAAACACGCCATTGCATGCCCCTGCCACATGCATCCCCGGCACTGCGCCGGGGGTCGGCACGAAAGCGTGGATCGCTGAATCCCACATGGGCCGCCCGCTCAGATGACAGGTCAGGTGCACTGAGGGGTTCCAGCCGCCCGACATGGCCAGACAGTCGGCCTGTATCTTGTGCTCTCCGCCCGCCGTGCGGATGGTCACGGCCTCCAATTCCTTGCGGCCCGAAGCGTTGCAGACCACGGCACCGCGCAGCACCGGGAAATCCGCGCCATCGACGCTGACCCCTTCGCGGCTGTCGATCAATGCAGCCACATGCACCCCCGCAGCGGCCAGATCGCGCGCTGTGCGGTGGGCGTCGTCGTTGTTGCCAAAGACCGCCACTTGCTTGCCCGGTGCCACCCCCCAACGGTTGAGATAAGCCCGCACCGCGCCTGCCGTCATGATGCCGGGGCGGTCGTTGTTGGCAAAGGCCACGGGGCGCTCTAACGCGCCCGTCGCGAGGATCGATTGCTTGGCCGCGATGCGCCAGAAACACTCCAGCGGTGCACCTTCGCCCCGCAGCGCGCGGTGTTGGTTGACCCGCTCCAGCGCGCCAAACATGCCGCCGTCATAGACACCGGTCACCGTGGTGCGCGGTATCAGGCGGACGTTGTCCATTGCCGCCAACTCTGCCACCACGCCTGCGGCCCATGCGGGACCCGGCTGGCCGCCGATGCGTTCGCTCTCGGCATTCAGCCGCCCGCCCATTAGCGCATCTTCATCTGCGACGATCACATCCGCCCCGGCCCGCGCAGCCGTCAGCGCCGCCATCAGACCGGCTGGCCCCGCGCCGATCACCAGTAGATCGCAAAAGGCATAGGCCTTCTCATAAGCGTCCGCGTTAGGCTGGCCGCTTAAGCGCCCCAGACCGGCGGCACGGCGGATCACCGGCTCATAGAGCTTTTCCCAGAACCTGCGCGGCCACATGAAGGTCTTGTAATAGAACCCCGCCCCCAAAAAGGGCGCGCCAAGGTCGTTCACCGCCATCAAATCAAAGTCGAGGCTCGGCCAAGCGTTTTGGCTGCGCACCGCCAGCCCCTCATAGATTTCCTGCATCGTGGCGCGGACGTTGGGCTCTGACGCCGGGCCGACGCCGGTGGTCACCAGCGCGTTCGGCTCTTCGCTGCCCGCGCTCAGCACCCCGCGCGGACGGTGGTATTTGAACGACCGGCCCATCAACCGCTGGCCATTTGCCAGCATGGCCGAGGCGACTGTATCGCCCGCAAAGCCATCATAGCGCCGCCCGTCGAAGGTGAAACTGACCGGCTTGTCCCGGTCGATCAATCCGCGCCCTGCGATCCTCATAGCGTGGCCCTTTTCACATCAGACGCCAGTGCGACGGCGTGAACCGCATGGGTCACCGTATTGCGGGTGACGACCAGCCACGCGCCGCAACCGCTCTCATGCTGCCACAGGTCGCGCGTTTCTCCGGCTGGGTTGTCGCGCAGGTGCAAATGGGCGTCCCAGAGATCATCACCGGCATCGGGTGCAGGCCGCGCCAAGGCGACCGCATCGCCGCGATAGTAGAACTCTCGCCGGTCCCGGCTGCCGCAAAGGGGGCATTCAATCCGCATGGTCGTTTCCCCTTAGTGCAAGTTGTGCTGAGACCCGGTGGCCTCTTCGTCCATCAGACCTTCGCCCGAACGAAAACGGTCGAGCCGGAAGCGCGCTGCCGTCTCATGATGCTGCCCCGTCGCCATCAGATGCGCCAGCGCAAAGCCCGAGGCCGGCACCGCCTTGAAACCGCCGTAGCACCAGCCGCAGTCGATGAACAAACCTTGCGTTTCAGTCTTGTCGATGATCGGGCTGCCATCGGGGGTCATGTCCATGATGCCGCCCCAAGAGCGCAGCACGCGGGATTTGCCAATCATCGGCATCAGGGTCATCCCCGCCTCCATCACATGCTCCATCATCGGCATATTGCCGCGTTGCGCATAGGAGGCGTAGAAATCCAGATCGCCGCCAAAGACCAAACCGCCCTTGTCCGATTGGCTGATATAGAAATGCCCCATGCCGAAGCTTACCACATGGTCAATCACCGGCTTTAACCCCTCGGTCACGAAAGCCTGCAATACATGGCTTTCAATCGGCAGGCGCATCCCGGCCATTGCGGCGACTTGCCCAGAGCGCCCCGCTGTGACGATCGCCACCTTTTTAGCCCGGATCGGCCCGCGCGTGGTCTGCACCCCGCGCACCTGACCGTTCTCAATATCGATGCCGGTGACTTCGCATTGCTGGATCAAATCGACGCCGCGCTGGTCCGCGCCACGGGCATAGCCCCATGCCACCGCATCGTGGCGCGCCGTGCCGCCGCGCCGATGTAGCAGCCCGCCATAGATCGGAAAGCGCCCGTTGTCGTAATCCAGATAGGGCAGCAGCCTGCGCAGGCCGTCGCGGCCCAAGAGTTCCGCATCGTCGCCTTGGTTGATCATCGCATTGCCGCGCCGAGCTGACGCATCGCGCTGCGCGTCGGAATGAAACAGCGTGATGACCCCCCGCTGGCTGAACATGACGTTGTAGTTCAACTCCTGTGACAGCCCTTCCCAAAGCTTCAGCGAATGACTGTAGAATTCCGAATTGCCCGGCAGAAAGTAATTGCCCCGCACCACGGTCGTATTCCGGCCTACGTTGCCCCCGCCGAGATAGCCTTTCTCAAGCACCGCAATATTGGTCATGCCGTGGTTCTTAGCGAGGTAATAGGCCGTACTCAGTCCATGACCGCCACCGCCGATGATGATGGCGTCATATTCTGCCTGAGGCTCGGGATCGCGCCACTGTGGCGTCCAGCCGCGATTGCCGGTCAGCCCCTCGCGCAACACCCGTAAACCCGAAAATCGCATCCTGAACCCTCCAGCAGATGCGGGCAGTCAAACAACTCTGCGCGGAAGTATCAATAACCGAAAAGCGCTACTCTGCTGCGGCCTCTGCCGTCAGCCGCGCCATCGCCTCGCGGTAAGGAAACGGCCCGTGGCTGACCCGTGCGACGCCACAGGCGCTCAGCGCGGCAATGTCGGGCATCCCAGGCGATTTCATCACATTGACCGGCAGGACTACCCCCTCGCAGACCGCGCGAATGAGATCCGCATCGGCCAGCCCCGGCACAAAAAAGCCGTCGCCCCCGGCCGCGCTGTAGGCCCGCGCACGGATGAGCGCAGCCTCGATGTGCTTGGGGTGGTCCTCGGCCGGGCTTTGTAAAAACAGGTCGGTCCGCGCGTTGATGAACAGTGCGACGCCCTCGGCATCTGCCGCCTGCCGCACGGCCGCGATCCGCCGGACTTGCGCATCAGCCTCGTGCAACCCACTACCGCCAACGACTTGATCTTCGAAATTCAGCCCCACCACACCGGTGGAGATAAGCGCACGGACGTTTTCGACCAATGCCTCAGGCGCGACGGCGTAACCGCCCTCAAAATCCACACTCACCGGCAGATTCACCGCATCAGCGATCTGCCGCGCGGTCCGCAAAAGCGCATCCAGTGGCAGCGCCTCGCCATCGTCATAGCCCTGTGCTGCCGCAACGGACCATGATCCGGTCGCTATTGCTTTCGCTCCGGCTGCCGCTACTGCGCGGGCCGACCCTGCATCCCAAATGTTATGGAGCACCAAAGGCATGCCTTTGCGGTGCAATGCCGCAAACTCTTTCGCACGTTCATCCTGTTCCATGGCCTGCACCTTACTGGAAAGTTTTTCCAAAAAGGGGCGCGGGAC
Source organism: Sulfitobacter sp. AS92 (assembly GCF_038900015.1). Lineage (NCBI taxonomy): Bacteria > Pseudomonadati > Pseudomonadota > Alphaproteobacteria > Rhodobacterales > Roseobacteraceae > Sulfitobacter > Sulfitobacter sp. AS92. The sequence continues at coordinate 103,995 of NZ_JBBMQL010000004.1, read as the reverse complement.
GCCCCTTTTTTGTTCACTCAGGAAAGGCTGTGAGCCTCAAAGCCCCTTGGCGTGATAGCTTGCCGCGACCTTTTCGATCGACACCAGATAGGCTGCTGTGCGCAGGTCTTCGACATCGTCGCGGCTGTGCCAAACATGGGACATGGCCTCATAGGCCGTGCGCATCGTGTCATCCAAACCAGAGCGGACAAGCTCCAATTCGCCCGCACCGCGCAGATACTTCTCTTTGAAGTTCGGGCTCAGGGTCCAACCCAGTTCCTTGTCTGCGCTCAGCCGCTCAAGCTCATCCACCACCAATTGGTGACGCGATTCCTCGGCGCGGCGTTGCATACGGCCAAAGCGGATATGGCTGAGGTTCTTGACCCATTCAAAGTATGAAACCGTCACACCGCCTGCGTTGGCATACATATCCGGCATGATTACAGTGCCCTTCTTGCGCAGGACCTCATCCGCTCCGGCGGTCACAGGGCCATTGGCGGCCTCGATGATCAGGGGCGCTTGGATACGCTCGGCATTGCTGAGGTTGATCACCCCTTCAAGTGCGGCAGGGATCAAGATATCGCATTCCGCTTCTAAGAACTTCGCGCCATCTTCCTCAAACTTCGCATCAGCATAGCCCTTGATGGTGCCGTGCTTCTCGATCCACTTGTGAATGGCTTCGACGTTCAGCCCATCTTCGCTGTGCAGCGCGCCGTCGCGCTCAATGATCGCCGTGATTATACTGCCATCTTCTTCGCTCAGGAACTTGGCGGCGTGATAGCCCACGTTGCCCAGACCCTGAATGATGACCCGCTTGCCCTCAAGCTTACCGCTAAGACCGGCTTTCTTCAGTCCTTCGGGATCGCGGAAGAAGGCTTGAAGCGCATATTGCACACCCCGGCCCGTGGCTTCGGTTCGGCCTTGGATACCGCCCGCGTTGATCGGTTTGCCGGTCACACAGGCCACACCGTTAATGTCGGTGGTGTTCATGCGTTTGTACTGGTCCGCGATCCACGCCATCTCACGCTCGCCGGTGCCCATGTCGGGCGCGGGGACGTTTTGGGCGGGGTTGATCATATCGCGCTTGATCAACTCATAGGCAAAACGCCGGGTGATGAGCTCAAGCTCATGCTCGTCGTACTCGCGCGGATCAATGCACAGCCCGCCTTTGGAGCCGCCGAAGGGCGCGTCGACCAATGCACATTTATAGGTCATCAGCGCCGCCAGCGCCTCGACCTCGTTCTGGTTCACGGCCATGGAGTAGCGGATACCGCCCTTCACAGGCTCCATATGCTCCGAATGGACCGACCGGTAGCCGGTGAACGTATGGATACGGCCCCGCAGACGCACGCCGAAACGCACGGTATAGGTGGCGTTGCAAACGCGAATTTTCTCTTCAAGACCGGGTGGCAAATCCATCAGCGCGACCGCGCGGTTGAACATCAGATCCACACTGTCGCGGAAACTCGGCTCATTGGCTGGATTCATCGGTCTCTCCTCTTCTGACTGGCCGCGTTGCCTCTGATTTTGGGGCGCGACTCATTGGGCTGCCCTTAGGACATGCCGCCGCACCGTAGGACGCCTCTTTGCGAGGTGCGACCTATTTAATCGTTATTTTCAAAACTTTATCAACCGTGAGTGAGACCGGATGAAGCGCCTTCCCCAATCGGTAGAAATCAGCGGTCATTTCAAGGGTATTCCAGCCCCAAACGGTCCAATTCACCGTCAATTGCCCCAGATGCGCCAAACTCTGGACACTTTCCCCCAGCAAAAGAAAAGCAAGGCAAATGCCGCCCATTCCCTTTGGCGCATGCACAGTGCCAACGGATGAAAGGTAAATGACGATGACCAATGAACCTCGAAATTCAGAGAACCTTGCGGGCTGCTGCCCCGCGATGCTTCGGCGTTTCGCCCGCGAGGAAGACGGGCTGGTCACGCTTTTTGCTATTCTGATGATCCTGCTGATGATCCTTTTGGGCGGTGTCGGCGTTGATCTGATGCGCCATGAGCGTGAACGCGCGAGGGTGCAGGCTGTGGCCGACCGCGCTGTGCTGGCGGCTGCCGATCTGGATCAAACGCTCAGCCCCGAAGCCGTCGCCCGCGACTATTTCGACAAGTCCGGGCTGGCCGACTACATTTCAAGCGTCACGGTAGAGGAAGGTCTGAACTACCGCCGCGTTACGGTTGATGCGTCTCGCGACCTCAAGACAATGTTCATCGACAAGTTCGGGCAAGATAAGTTGCATGTCCCCGCCAAAGCGACGGCGGAAGAGAAAGTGGCCAAAGTCGAAATTTCCATGGTGCTCGATATCTCCGGCTCTATGCGAGAGAACGACAAAATGAATAACCTCCATGATGCGAGCAACGTCTTTATCGATACGGTGATTCAGACTGACACTGAGGATCTGATCTCGATCTCGGTGGTGCCCTATACCGCGCAGGTCAACGTCGGCAAGGACATCATGGATGAGCTTAATGTCACCCAGCTTCACTCTTATTCGCATTGCGTCGACTTTGAAGACAGTGACTTCAATCTCACCACGATCAGCCAAACTCGCAGCTACGAACATATGCAGCATTTCGAGGCGGGTTATTACTGGAACGGAAATGACCGCGATAGAACCGGGCACTACGACAACATCTCTAACCCCGGTTGCCCCAAACAAAGCTATGAGGAAATCGAAACTTTCTCGCAAAACGCGGCAGCGTTGAAAAGCCGTATCGCCAACTTTCAACCGCGTGCGAACACTGCGATCCACCTTGGGCTTAAATGGGGCGTGGCCTTGCTTGACCCCTCTTTCAGGGCGATCAATGAGGCGATCGGCGGCGACGCCGTGTTTCGGGGCCGCCCGGCTGAGTACAATGACATCGACACGCTGAAAACCGTGATCTTGATGACAGACGGCGTGAACGTCACGACCCGGCGGATCAACCCGCAGGCCTATGCCAACCGCGACCACTATCGCCATTGGAGCGATTATCCTTTCTACTGGTGGCTGGGCCGAAACGTTCGCTCAAGCGAGCATTATCGCTGGTACGAGACCAAATACACCGCCAGTCAGGCCGACAATCTGCTGAACAACATCTGCGATGCGGCCAAGGCTAAGGGCATTGTGATCTGGTCCATTGGCTTTGAGGTGACCGATCATGGCGCTAACGTAATGAAGAACTGCGCCTCTTCTGACAGCCACTTTTTCCGTGTCGAAGGGGTGGAGATCGTGGACGCATTTGAGGCGATTGCCCGGCAAATCAACCAGTTGAGGTTGACCCAATGATCCACAAAACCATCAAAGCATGGCGCCGGTTTCGCGGCGACGAGAACGGATCGGTAATGCTGATCGAGTTCGCCATCCTGTCCCCGTTGTTGTTTGGCTGCCTGATCATGTCGGTCGAGATGAGCTTTTATGCCATGCGCCACATGTTCCTGGACCGCGGGCTGGACATGACGGTGCGCTATATCCGGCTGAACACCAACACAGACATGTCGCATCAGACCATTAAAAATATGATCTGCGAGACCGCTGGCTATTTGCAAGACTGCGACGAGACCCTGCGCCTTGAGATGATCCGTGTGGAACCGCGCAACTTTGCCTCTTTTGACCAATCCCCCGATTGCGTGGATACCTCAATTGATCCCAAACCGGTGCGCGGCTGGAGCCTTGGGGTTGAACACCAGTTGATGATGCTGCGCGCCTGTGTGCAATTCAAACCCTTCTTTCCGACCACCGGCCTTGGCTATGCCCTTGAGAAAGACGGCGCTGGCCGTGTCTCAATGGTGTCGAGCGCGGCCTTCGTACAGGAGCCGAACTGATGCGCGTGCTGTCCTCCCTACTGACCCGGTTTAAACGCAGCGACGACGGCTCAATCGCGATTGAGACGGTGATCATGCTGCCGCTGATGTTTTGGGCCTATCTCGCCATGTACTCAACCTTTGACACGTTTCGGATGTACAACCTCAACCAGACGGCGGCCTATACCATCGGCGACGCGATCTCTCGGGAAACGCAAGCGATTGATCCTGATTACATGCAAGGGATGCAGGAACTTTTTGAGTATCTCACCCGTGGCACTGGGCAGACCTCCCTTCGGGTCAGCTCGCTTTGGTATGACGCAGAGAACGACCGCTACCATGCGGATTGGTCGCAAATCCGGGGTAATGTTGCGCCATTGACCAGCGATGAAGTGAGCAATTGGCACAGCAAACTGCCCGTCATGCCTGACAACGAACGGATCACCTTGGTTGAAACATGGCGCGATTTCGAGCCGCTGTTCAAAACCGGGCTTGAGCGGCGCGAAATTCGCAACTTTGTCTTCACCCGCCCGCGCTATGCGCCCCGCACGGTCTGGTCCGATACCTAAGCGGCGTCGCGTTCGGCTAGTTTGGCGCGGATCATTTCGGCAATCAGTTTGGTTTCATTGGCAGGGGTCATGCCCCCCACGCCAATGCGGCGGCCAAGGCTCCACCACAGGCCCAAGCGCCATCCACGCGGCACCCGGCGGTTGGTCTTGAGCAAAAAACCATTCGAGGGTTTGACCGCGAAAGCGCCTTGATCAATGCGCTCAATCTCATCCATGCGTACGATCACCCGGCCATCCGCGTCGCGCAACGCGTCGTCGGTCAGCTCTAACGCGCTGGCTGTCGAACGGCGCATCAGCTCGGCGATGGCGATGAAGCCAAGACCAATCGCCGCCAATGCGATTTGCCATCCCAAATCAGGCGAACGGGTGAGCGCAGAATAGATCAGGACCACACCCAATCCAGCCAGCGCCAAAAGCCCGACCCCCCGTCGCGCCGGAGAAGCTTTGGCAGTGGCAAGAACGTCGCCCACGCCGGGCTGCATCGTCTGGGAAATATCGGTCATCGACGGGGCTTTCTAAGAGGCAAAGGGACGAAATTATCGCCGCCGACTGCCATTTTCGGTCGCCCTTGGCCTAGCCCGGCACCCGACGAAGGGCAAGAGCGCGCACCGCAGCGCCCTGCCCGATCAACGCTCAGGGCTACCTTCTCGTTTGTCCTTTTTGCGCGGCCGTCCGGTTTCTAACCGTTCTTGCAGCTTATCGGCATAGGCAGCTCGGCTTGCGACATCCATCGCAATGACCTGTGCCAACCACGCGCTATGGGCCACCTCTTGAACAGACGCGGCAGCTTCACCTTGCGCGGCCAAAACCGCTGCAGCTGCTTCAGTATCAAAGGGATCGGCCCGCAACGTCGTCAGCATCCTTTCATAAAGCCCGCGGCGCTCTGCCCGGTCGAGGTGATGCGCCTTACCGCTGGCGCGCATCGTTTCATGCAGGCCGCGCCGGGCCTCGGGCGGCAGCGCTTGAACATAGGGCGAGGCATAGCTGCGCAGCCCCGGCAAATCGCCATCGCCGCGCGGCCCCGCCCCTCCGTGACGCCACATCGCACCACCAAGCGCGCCGAGGATCATCACGTTCACAGCCAGTGACACGCCAAGTGCCAGCCGCAACAGGCGCCCGCGCCGCGGTGAAGGTCCCTTTGTCATTTCAACTTTCCTCCATGTCCCAACCGAACCCGCCGAACTCGAACTCCGTATCAACTTCAGCCGTATCGACCGTTTCTACATTCCACGTGCCAGAGACAAATTGCCCTGCAAGATCCGGCATGCCTGCGGGCGGGGCAACCCCGACCCAAATCCCGACGGCAGCCGCTGTGGCAAGACCACTTAGCCCCGCAGCGCCACCGAAAAGTTGCCAGAGTGCCCGGTGCCACGGCAGTTTCAGCAAATTGGGCTTGGGCATAAGGGCTTCGGCATCAGCTAGAACCCGCGCCTGCAAGTCAGCATTGACCCGTGGCGGATTGGCGCGTGCCGCAGCAAAGAAATCTTCTAGTGCGTCGTCGTCAAAGTCAGTCATCTTCAAACCCCAATGCGTCCCGTTGCGCGGATAGCTGCGCCGCCAATGCCCGTTTGCCCCGCGCGGTCAGGCTCTCCACCGCTTCGACCCCAATGCCCAAGACCTCGGCAATTTCGGGGTTTGCCATACCGTCGATATGCCGCAGGACAACCGCTTGGCGCTGCCGTTCGGGCAAGGTGGCCAGCGCCTGTTGCAACGCATCCTCACGGGCCGTCTGCTGCATCTTCTGCGTCACGCCCGGTGTCGGATCGGCCGGTTCGGCCACATCGTCCAACCCTGTCGCTCCTGCGCCGCGACGCCGCAGGCGGTCGGTGCAAAGGTTGGCCACAACGCGGTAAACCCAAGTGGTGACCTTGGCCTCTCCCGTGCGCCACTGGGGCGCCTGACGCCACAGCCGCAACATCGCTTCTTGAGCCACGTCCTCTGCCTCGGCGCGGTCGCCCAGAACCCGCAGCGCATGGCCGTGAATGCGCGGCACCAGCCGGGTGGTCAACAACCGCGCAGCTGCTGCATCCCCGGTGGCGTAGCGTTGCAACAACTCCGCATCCGCATCGCGCTGATCGTCGGACAAATTCTGCATCCCGTCCATGGCTAAGGCCCGGGCGCGCCATGATCAAGCGCGCCCGGAGCATCATTTAGTCGCGCTGCGGCTTGTCATCGCCCATCTTGTGGCCCTTGCCGTGCCGCTTGCCATGCATTTTTGCAGCTTCAAGTTCTTCGGCGCTGATGCTGCCGTTTTCGTCCTTGTCCAGACGCTCGAACATCTTGGCAGGGTCGTGGCGCTGCGTCATTTCTTCCATCGACAACTTGCCGTCATCGTTGGTGTCCATACGCTCGATCATGCGCGCGCCTCTGTCACCGCGCTTCTCGCCATCTTTGTCGCCGCGCTTCTCGCCACGTTTATCGCCCATGGCTTCCAGCTCAGATGCATCAAGGCTGCCGTTGCCGTCGGTGTCGAACTGCTCCAGCATCTTAGTAGCACGCTCAGCGTGGCGCGCCTCGCCTGCGGCTTTCATCTCTTCAGCCGTCACGAAACCGTCGCCATCGGCATCAACCTTAGCAAAACGCGCCTCGGCGTGGGCCTGAAACTCTGCCTGCGTGATCTCACCGTTGCCGTCCGCGTCGAGCTGCTGGAACCGGTCCTGCCCGCTTTGCTGTGCGAAGGCAGCTGCGCCACCGAGTGCCAACAAACCGCTGAGAGCTGCGATCTTCATGTTTGTACGAATGGTCATCTTGATACTCCTCGTTTTTTAAAGACCGTCTCACGCTTTTGCGCCGCGATCACAGGGTCAAACGGCTGGCGTCAGAACTTCCGTCGCAGAAATTCGAACTTTTTTTAAATGACCCCACTCGGCCCGGCTTTGCGCGACATGGCGCCGCAACGGCAGCCTCAGGGGTTTTCTTTTTACGACCAAGCCTGCATCTACCCTTCAACCAGAGGATCGCCCCATGTCACAGACACAGCAATTGTCCCCCGACACCACAGACGCACATGACAGCGAAGAACGGCCCCGCCTGCCCGCCATGCTGCGCGGCTGGCGCGGCAAATGCCCATCTTGTGGGGGCGGTCAGTTGTTGCACGGTTATCTTAAGGTGAATGACGACTGCGCCGTCTGCCGCCAAGAGTTTCATCACCACCGCGCCGATGATGGCCCCGCCTATCTGACTATTCTGCTGGTCGGTCACCTGCTGGCCCCGGGTCTGCACATCGCCTTTGTCGTCTGGCGGCCAGAGCCTTTAACACTGTTCACCATTTTTGCGGTTGGCTGCACGGCCCTGTCGCTCTACCTTCTGCCGAGACTGAAGGGGGCCATGATCGGCTTTCAATGGGCCAAAAGGATGGGCGGCTTCGGCGGCACCACCTAACGCGGCCCGCCCTTCGGCCCTGACCGCCGGAGCATCCACGCATGACCATCGACAAGACCCAAATCCGCAACGCCGCCACGGTGATCGTGCTGCGTGACCGCCATGTTACCCCGCATATCCTGATGGGGCAGCGGGGCGCGAAGGCGGCGTTCATGCCGAACAAATTTGTCTTTCCCGGGGGCGCAGTGGACACCAGTGATGCACAGGTACCGCTCGCCGCGCCGGTGAACGCGCTGTGCAATGGCAGGCTCTGCGATGATGCCGAACCGTCTTTGGCCCACGCCATCGCCGTCGCCGCCATTCGTGAGTTGTGGGAAGAGACCGGTTTGGTGCTGGGCCGCAAGGGGGCTTGGGAGGGCGATGTGCCGCCCGATTGGAAAACCTTTGCCGCGACCGGGCATTTGCCCGACGCCTCCGCCCTGCAATTCGTGTTTCGTGCGCTGACCCCACCGGGCCGCCCACGCCGTTTCGATGCGCGGTTCTTCCTTGTAGATGCCGAAGACATCGCCAGCGACCCTGATGATTTCGACGCCGCCTGTGATGAGCTTTCGCACCTGCAATGGGTGCCGCTAAGCCGCGCACGCTCCTTTGACATGCCGTTTATCACCGAAGTCGTGCTGGCCGAAATCACGGCCCGTGCCCGCGATACAAACCCGCCCGCATCGGTGCCGTTTTTCAAAAACAACGACGAAGAAAGCCTGTTTCTGCGCCTGCACGGCCGCCCGATGACGGGTTAAGTCACCAGAACCAGCATCAGGATCGACGCGGCCAACACGGCCATGCCCGCCCATTCGCGGCGCGATATATGCTCGCGGAAAAACAAGGTCGAGGCGGCGATGCTCAGCATCAGCTCCACCTGCCCTAAGGCCTTCACATAGGCCGCGTTTTGCAGGGTGAAGGCGATGAACCAGCACAGCGATCCGCCCATTGACGTCAGCCCGATCCACACTGCCACGCGGCGCGCGGCCCAGACCCGACGCATCTGACCCGGCTCGCGCAGGCGCAGCCAGAGGGCCATGATCAGCGTTTGCATCAGCACCACCGCCGCCAGCGTCACGCCCGCGCGCAGCAGTGGATCGTCAGAGATTACGGCTAGCGACGCACCGCGATAGCAGACCGCCGAAATCGCGAACAAAAACCCCGAAGCGATCCCCAGCCCCGCCGCGCGGTTGCGCAGATCGGCCAGCCGCAGCCCCTTGGCCTCGGCCCCGCCCGAGAGTAGCAACAGCCCGACCACGCCAAGCGCGATGGCGGCAAACCCCGCGCCCGAGACGCCTTCGCCGAGCACGATCCAACCCATCAACACGGTCTGGATCACTTCGGTTTTCTTGAAGGTGATGCCCACAGCAAAGTTACGTTGTTTGAACAGCATTACCACGCAGACCGTCGCCATGATCTGCGCCGTGCCGCCCATCACCCCATAAAGCCAGAACCCCGGCCCAAGTGTTGGCACCCCCTGCCCGCTAAGGTTCCGATAAATGGGCAAAAGCAACGCCACGAAAGGCGCCGAGTAGAGGAACCGCGAGAAAGTCGCCCCGCCCGCAGAAAGCGTATCGGTCGCCAAATGCTTTTGCAGCATGAAGCGCCCGGTCTGAAAGACGGCGGCGGCGAGGGTGACGAGGATCCACAGGTCCGGGGCGAAAATACTGTCCATAAAAGCCTATAGGCCAAAGCTTGGCGGCAGTGCCAGCGCCTTGGCGCTCAGCGTCTCATTTGGAGGGCGCTGAGGTCGTAGCCGTTGAAATCCAATATCTCCCGCGCCGCTTGGATCCGGTCGCCGCCCCCTGTGGCCTGCCGGTCGAGGATCCAGCCATAGCCCCCCTCGGGGCTGCCGACGACGGCGGTGCGAAATCCTTCATCAACCCAAAGCACCCAGAACGCGCGCTCGGCACCGCCCACGGCGGCGCGCATGGTATAGCGCCCCGGCCCCTCTTCGCTCAGCGCCCAAAGATCGCGGCGGTCGGTGCAGACCCCAGCTGCATCGCAGGATTTGCGAACCTCGATCAAAGTCGGCCCCTGCGGCGCAAAGGTTACCGCGCGCAGATTAGCGTCACCGGGAAAGGCTGCGCGAACCTGCCAGTCACCGCCAAACCGCAACGCGTCATAGCGGCTGGTGGCCCCGATCAGCGCTTCGGTGTTGCGAAAACCGGACTGCACGGGGGGCGGTTCGCTGCGATTGCAGGCCGCCAGAGCGCCGAGTAGCAAAAGCACGGCGGCACGACGCCCTAGAAGGGATGCGAAACGGCCCATCAGTAAGGCATCGGATGGGTTTTATGCACCGCATCAAGATCGGCCATCACCTCATCACTCAAGGTCAGGTCCGCCCCGCCAAGCGCCACATCAAGCTGCTTGAGGCTCGTCGCGCCAAAGATCACCGAGCCCATGAAGGGCCGCGTCGCACACCATGCCAGTGCCATCTGCACCGGGTCGAGCCCGTGTTTATCAGCCACATCAAGATAGGCCGCGACCGCCTCAAAGGCGCGGGGTGTGACGCGCCCGCCCAGATCTTCGCTTAACGACAGACGCGAGCCGGTGGGGATTTTACCGCCCTGATATTTGCCGGTCAGCAACCCCGCAGCGAGGGGCGAGAACGCGAGCATGTCGATCTGGTCATTCACGCAGGTTTCCGACACATCCGTATCCGCCAAACGGCACATCAGCGAATATTCGTTCTGCACCGAGATCGGGCGCGGCCCGCCCGTACGCTCAGCCACGGCAGCCCATTGCGTCAGCCCCCAGGCGCTTTCGTTGCTCAAACCAAAGGCGCGGATCGTGCCGCGCTCGACCTCGCGCTGGAGCGCGCCGAGGGCGTCTTCCATATGGGCGATGGTCTCGGCCCGGTTCTGACCGGACGGGTCAAAGGTCCAATTCTTGCGGAACATATAGCTGCCCCGGTTGGGCCAGTGAAATTGATACAGGTCGATGTAATCCGTCTGCAACCGCTTCAGCGACCCTTCGATGGCACCGGGGATTGTATCGGATGAAATCGGCGCACCGTTGCGGGCGTGTTGCATCCCCTCGCCGGAATGTTTGCTGGCCAAGACCACCTCGTCGCGGCGCTTATCGCGGGCGACCCACTGGCCGATGATCTCTTCCGTTCGGCCAATCGTTTCGGCGCTGATCGGGTTCACGGGATACATCTCGGCCGTGTCGATGAAGTTGATCCCGGCCTCCAGCGCGCGGTCAATCTGGGCATGGCCTTCTTCGGCGGTGTTCTGGGTGCCCCATGTCATAGAGCCCAGACAAAAATGCGAGACCTCGATATCGCTTGAGCCGAGCTTTTTCATCTTCATCTTGTGGTCCTCGCTTGTGATTTGCCCGCAACCTAGCCGCCTGCCGCACCTTCGCAAGGGCAATTGCCACGCGTCCGTCCTCCAGCCTCAGCAAATGCGTAAAATGGGTGTATTCGCCCTTCCACTTACCCAGCAATGGACGCAATGTGCGCCCATGCGCCTGCTCATTTCCTTCGCCGCTCTCTTTTTCTCGGTCATCCTGCTGCAACTCTCCACCGGAGGTGTGGGGCCGCTTGACGTGCTGTCTGGGCTGCAACTAGATTTCTCGCGGCAGGAAATCGGGATGTTAGGCTCCGCGCATTTTTTGGGCTTCTTTATCGGCTGTTGGTGGGCACCCCGGTTAATGGGCAGCGTCGGCCATAGCCGCGCCTTTGCTGCTTTCACTGCCGCCGGTTCCATCGGGCTGATGGCGCATATGATGGTGGTAGACCCCTATGCTTGGGGCCTGATGCGGGTGGCTTCGGGCATGTGCGTGGCGGGTTGCTATACGGTGATTGAGGCTTGGATGCAGGCCAAAGTCACCAATGAATCGCGGGGGCGGACCATGGGCGTCTACCGTGTGGTCGATATGAGCGGCTCATTGGCGGCCCAATTGATGATCGGGATTTTGGCCCCTGCCTCCTACGTCTCTTACAACCTGCTCGCCATCATCTGCTGCGCCGCACTTCTGCCGCTGACGCTTACCAAAGTCCCCCCACCAGAGACGCCCAGCCAGCCACGGCTGCGCCCGCGTCTCGCGTTTGACCGCTCGCCCTTGGCGGCGGCGGGCGTTGTTGTGGCGGCAGTGTCCAGTGCGTCGTTCCGAATGGTCGGCCCCATCTACGGGCAAGAGGTGGGCCTGAGCGCTGGCCAGATCGCCTGGTTCCTCGCCGCTTTCGTGTTGGGCGGTGCGTTGGCGCAATATCCAATGGGGATCCTGGCCGATAAATACGACCGGCGTTGGGTGTTGATCTGGTTGTCGGTGGCGTCCATGGCAGGCTGCGCGATCACGGTGATGGGCGCGGGCTTTGGCACACAGGGGATCATGATCTCAGCAGGGCTGTTCGGGGCCACGACCTTTCCGATCTATTCCGTCTCTGCCGCGCATGCGCACGACTTTGCCAGTTCCGACGAACGGGTCGAACTTTCGGCCGCATTGATGTTTTTCTTTGCCGTGGGGGCCATCGGCGCGCCCTATCTTGCCTCCGTGTTGATCGACAGCTTTGGCGCGGCGGCGCTGTTCGCGATGATCGCGTCCGCACATGGGGCCTTGGTGATTTTCGGCCTTGCGCGGATGCGCGCCCGCCCCACACGGACCGATCGCACGCCCTACGTCTACGCCCCGCGCACCACCTTCCTCATCGGGCGGCTGTTGGGCCGCACCCGAGACCGCGACTAGACTATTCCCGTCTTTTGCTGGCAACACCGCAGCCCTTGCGATAAGGCTGCGCCAAGCACCGGGAATATTGATATGACACGCCACCTCATCACCTCCGCCATCCCTTATATCAACGGGATCAAACATCTGGGTAACCTTGTGGGCAGCCAACTGCCTGCCGACCTTTACGCCCGCTACCTGCGGGGGCGTGGGCAAGAGGTTCTGTTCCTTTGCGCCACGGACGAGCACGGCACCCCTGCCGAGCTGGCCGCCGCGAAAGCAGGCAAACCGGTCGAGGAATATTGCGCCGAAATGTATGCCGTGCAAGCCCGCATCGCCGAGGGCTTTGGCCTGTCGTTTGACCACTTTGGCCGCTCCTCCAGCGTGCAAAACCGCAAACTGACGCAGCATTTCGCGGGCGCACTGGCCGATCAGGGGCTGATCGAAGAAGTCTCGCAGCGCCAGATTTACTCGCCCACCGATGGCCGCTTCCTGCCGGATCGCTATGTCGAAGGCACTTGCCCCAACTGCGGGTTCGAGGACGCGCGCGGCGACCAATGTGACAACTGCACCAAGCAGCTCGACCCCGAGGACCTGATAAACCCGCGCTCGACCATCTCGGGCGCGACTGATCTGGAGATGCGCGAGACCAAGCACCTGTTTTTGCGCCAGAGCAAGCTGAAGGACGAGCTGGACGATTGGATCAATTCCAAGACCGATTGGCCCGTGCTGACCACCTCCATCGCCAAGAAATGGCTGCATGACGGCGACGGGCTGCAAGACCGCGGCATCACCCGCGACCTAAGCTGGGGCGTGCCGGTGAAGCGTGGCGATCAGGACTGGCCGGGGATGGAAGGCAAGGTCTTCTACGTCTGGTTCGACGCGCCGATTGAATACATCGCCTGCGCGCAGGAATGGGTCGATGCGGGCAAAGGGAGTGATTGGGAAAGCTGGTGGCGGACCGACAAGGGCGCGGATGACGTGCGCTATACCCAGTTCATGGGCAAGGACAACGTGCCCTTCCACACGCTCAGCTTCCCGGCCACAATCAAAGGCTCGGGCGAGCCATGGAAGCTGGTCGATTACATCAAATCCTTCAACTACCTGACCTATGATGGCGGGCAGTTCTCCACGTCGCGCGGGCGCGGTGTGTTCATGGATCAGGCGTTGGAAATCTTGCCGGCGGACTACTGGCGCTGGTGGCTGCTAAGCCATGCGCCCGAGACGTCGGACGCGGAATTCACATGGGAAAACTTCCAAGCGTCGGTGAACAAGGACTTGGCCGATGTGCTGGGCAATTTCATCAGCCGGATCACCAAGTTCTGCCGCTCTAAATTCGGCGAAGCGGTGCCGGAAGCCGGGGAATACGGCGAGGCCGAACAAGCGTTGATCGAAGACATCACCGCCCGCGTCGCGCGGTATGAGACGCTGATGGAGGCGATGGAAGTCCGCAAATCTGCTGCTGAACTGCGCGGCATTTGGGCGGCGGGCAATGAATATCTGCAAGCCCAAGCGCCTTGGACGACATTTAAAACCGATCCCGAAAAGGCCGCCGCACAGGTGCGTTTGGCGCTGAACCTGATCCCGCTCTACGCGGTGCTTTCCGCGCCCTTCATCCCAAGCGCCGCCGCTTCGATGCTAGAGGCGATGAAAGTCGCAGATATGCCTTGGCCCGACGATGTGCCTGCGGCCCTCGGCAAACTTGCCCCCAATCATGCTTTTGAAGTGCCCGAAGTGCTCTTTGCTAAAATTAGCGATGAGGACCGAGAGGATTGGTCCGAACGATTTGCAGGCAAGCGAGACTGACCTGAAACGATAGAACAGCGGCGCATGGCTATGGGTCGCTGTTCTACTCAAACGGTCACGTTTTAGGCCACCCTCCCCCCTCAATGTGGCAGCGCGCGTTTTGCTTGACGCCCATGCGCGACCTCAACCATAGACCTCGGGCTGTTTGCCGCAGCCCCTGCGCCGGTAAACCGGATCCCGCAAACCTCTCCGCCGGGGCCCAGCATCGGGGTGAACCGGCCTTCGACGATCCGGGCTGTCTCTTCCCCCGGATGCATCTCGAAACAGCCGTACTGTTGTTTGCCTTGCACGATCCGCAGCAACAGCGTGTTGATTTCCGCCCCATCACTCAGACGGGGGCCAAAAAGATCAGCGATGTATTCGCCAATCAAGCTATCCCCAAGCCCATGGGTTACACCGCACGCCTCCTCGTTGGCATGCTGCACCAAACCCGTTGTAGAAAATTCCACCAAAATTTCAGCGGAGGTGACTTTGACACTCGAATGGGCCCGACCTGCCCCATCCCCCGTGGGTGGTGCTCTCTCCGCAATTGTCGATACTGCATCGGCACCCCGCCACGCGGCACCCCAAACCCGGCGCTGAGGGCGCCTTGACTTTACACGCGAAGAGAACCATTTCGACACGCGCCTTCCCCAGCCAAAGTTCCGAAAGATAAATCTTTGCAATTGGTTACCAAACCTCACTGCGACCGTTGTTCCAGCCATGGCGCCCCCCTGTACCTGTCCAAGGTCCGCTGACCGCTGCCCGAAGATGGCTACCAACAGCGTCTTACGACCGGGTTAATGAGATGGCACAGTGTGAACGTACAGGAGCCTTATTTTCGCCCCATTAGGACAGCAGTTAATAAAGTCTTAACATACGATTGGATTTAAATGCTCCGGGTCGCTCACACCATTCATCATGATCATGACCTCGGGCTTGTCCTGTTGGCAGCTCTGCTTTGTCTATTCGGCAGTTGGGTTGTCTCACGGCTGTATCACCATGTTCTCCAGCAGCCGCGCGCGCAGGCGATGATCTGGTGTTACCTCACCGCCATGACGGCCGGGGTCACGATCTGGTGTACCCACTTCATCGCTATCCTCGCCTATCAACTTGATGCCCCGGCAACTTTTCATTTTTCATTGACCTTCCTGTCGCTGATCATCGCCATCATCGGCTCGACTTTGGGCGTTGTCATCGCGGGGTTGGGCAAGTCGCCCCGCACGACGATCCTTGGGGGAACCATCTTTGGACTGGCGATTTCCGCCATGCATTACACTGGCATGGTCGCCTACCGGGTGCAGGGCACGATCAATTGGGACGTTAAGTATCTCACGGCCTCGGTGATCATCGCGATCGTTCTGACGACACTTGCACTCGGCGCGGCACGGCGCGAAGTGCGGGCCAGTGTCTTGTCAATGATCGCGCTCTTGGCCACGGCCATTATTCTGTTGCATTTTACCGGTATGGCCGCCTTTCAGGTCACACCTATTGCCGCGCAGCCGGTCTATGCCAATCCAGTTGAATACCAACTGATCGCGCTGATTATCGCAGGCACAGCCGCCATTATCACCCTTGCCGCGCTCTTTAGCTATGTGGTTGAGAACCGAACCCGCAATGAGAGCATCGAAGAGCTGCGCCGCGCCCGCGATGCCGCAGAAAGCGCCAGCCGCGCAAAATCAGAATTCATGAGCGTCTTGAGCCACGAACTGCGCACCCCCCTCACCATCGTCATCGGCTATGCCGGCTTTCTGTCCGAATTAAAGCGTCACAATCTGGCCAAGCTTTCTCCAGAAGAAAAACCAGCGTCCGAGCATTTCACCAAAATGGGCGATCAGGCTGAGCTCTACGGCCAGCGCATTAAGTTTGCAGGCGGACAATTGTTAAACATTATCAATGACATCCTAGACTACACAAATATGGAACTGAACGACCTCGCCCTGGACAAGGCTACGTTCGACACGCGCGCACTTTTGGAAGAAGTGGTGCAGGAGCATAACGGCGCAGCGCATGACAAATCAGCCACGCTGCACATCGATGCCCTCCCCCTTAACGTTATCGCCGACCGCCGCCGTAGCGTACAAGTTCTCGGCCATATTGTGGGGAACGCGCTGAAATTCTCAAAGGCACGCGACATCTACCTGCGTGCGCGGCCTCATGTGGGCGGCTTCTGCTTTGAGGTGGAAGATAACGGCGTGGGAATCGCGGAAGAAGACTTTGAGCGTATTTTTGAAGCCTTCACCCAAATCGAAGACGCCGATGACCGTGCTGAAGGCGGCACCGGCTTGGGGCTGGCCATCTGCAAGAAACTGGCGCGCGCGCATGGGGGCGATATTTCGGTCAAAAGCACCCTTGGCCGCGGCACGACCTTTACCGTCTTCATCCCCGGCGCCCCGCAAGTGGCGGAACCTGCGGTGCTGGCGGCGTAATCGAGGGTTGAAAAGTGGTGCGGGCGGTGGGCATTGTAAGCATGTTTCGTGGAACTTCACGGAACACCAATTAGCGCCAATTATCCATATTTTGCCGATGTTTATTGTACTATGACATTCCACGGCGCCCCACCCCATACTATGTACAGAGGGTGGACTAGAGGGTGGACTGGAGAATGGGCGCTTTGAACAAGCTATCGGCGCAAGGAGTGAAATCCGCAAAGGCGGGCAAGTATTCCGATGGCGGCGGGTTATGGATATTCAAAACAGATACGGACAAAGGCAAGTGGGTTTTGCGCGTTCATATCCACGGACGCCGCCGTGAAATGGGGCTTGGCCCCTACCCGCGCACATCCCTGAAAGAAGCACGGCAAGAGGCGGACAAATGGCGCAGGGTATCAAAGCAAGGTCTGGACCCGATCAAGCAACGCCAGAGCGATATTCGCGCCGCCGAACGCAATATGCACCTTCTAAGCGATGTTGCCCGTGATGCATTTGAAAGCCGTAAGGCCGAACTGAAAGGCGAAGGAAAGGCTGGACGGTGGTTCTCCCCACTTGAACTGCACATCCTCCCCAAACTGGGCAAGGTGCCCGTGTCCGAGATTGACCAACGCGACATCCGCGACACGCTGGCACCGATCTGGCATGAAAAGGCTAGTACCGCCCAAAAAGCGATGGACCGTCTGCGCATTTGTATGCGTCATGCGGCGGCGCTGGGCTTGGATGTGGATATTCAGGCCACGGAAAAGGCCAAGGCGCTCTTAGGCAAACAACGCCACAAGGTGCAGAACATCCCGGCCCTACATTGGCGCGATGTCCCTGCGTTCTATCAGTCCTTGAACGAAGGGACTATCACCGAGCTGGCCCTGCGCTTGCTTATCCTCACTGCGGTACGGTCTGCGCCGCTGCGGTTTTTGCATTTGGACCAGATTGAGAGCGATGTCTGGACTATCCCCGCAGAGGCCATGAAAGGTCGCAAAGACGCCACTCGCGATTTTCGTGTTCCGCTATCGTCCGAAGCGCTGGCGGTAATCGATCAGGTGCGGCCTTTCGCCCGTGATGGCTTCCTGTTTCCGGGCGTCCGGCGGGGCGTTATCTCGGATGCAACGATGTCGAAATACATGGACAGACGCGGCTTCGTCGAGCGTCCCCACGGGTTCCGGTCGTCATTCCGTGACTGGACCGCAGAGGCGACCAAGACGCCGCGTGATGTGGCGGAAATTTGTCTGGGTCATGTGTCAGGCGGAGCGGTGGAACTGGCCTATCGGCGGACAGACTATCTGCAGCAACGGCGGGTTCTAATGGAGCGTTGGGGGCAACATGTACATGCAGCTAAATCAAAGGTGATTCAGATTGGATGATTTTGCACCATTGTTTGATCGAAGCTCAAAACAGACCGTGTTTGACCAAGCGTGGGTGTATTTTGCAGAGGCTGCGATTGAACTGGAACAGACCCTCGGGGTGCCCATCGAAAGATGGACAGAAATGACTATGCCTCAGTTTGGTATCCACATGGCCTATGGGATAGAGAGTGTGATGCCCAATCCCAACAAACTATATTATCGAGTGACCGATGAAGCCGCGCTTTTGCTCGTCAGACAGGCTACGGAAAGCCCCGATGCATTTGACGCGGCGCAAATGATTGCTTTCGCAAACGTTTGGAACGGAGAACCGCTACCAGCGTGCCTAAGAGCTTTCGCAGCTAACTTGATAAATAGAACTACCCAGAGACCAAAGCAGCAAGGTGGAGGAGTAAAAAACCTTTTTCTGCGCTGGCAGATTTACAGCGCGTGTCAAACCGCGCACGACTTGTTTGGCCTTCAAATCACCCGCCAAGACTACGAGGAGCCAACTAGTGCCGCTGACTTAATGTCTCAATTAGCTGAGGAATTTGGCCATCCTTATTCATACAACACTATCCGTGACTGGTTCAAACATAAGTCTTATGTTGAGTTTCGAAGGCGTTGCAAACTCGCCACTTATTTCATGGACGAAAAGTATTTGATTGATCTTGGAGTAATAAGGAGGCCTCGCTAGAGGGGTTCTCCAGAAGCCCTCTTTGGACCACATCACTGTCCAAAGGTTAACGATGGTACACCTAGCAGGAGTACTATCATGACAAGCACAAGATATCTTTCGTTTTCCCAGCTCCAAGCCAAACTCGGAGGTCGTGGCCGGACAACTCTTTATCGCGACGTTGATCTGGGTCGCTTGCCCAAACCCGTGAAAATCGGTTCCCGTCTCTACTGGAACGAGGCGGACATCGATGCGACGCTTCAAGCGCGTGCAAATCCATAACTTCACCCCCCGCCATGCAATGCGCATGGGCGGCGGGTGGAGCGTTTTCCGTGGTAGGAATGACTTCACTCTACGCCCAGCGCCTTGCGGCATCAACCGTAAGGACGACATCATGAAACCCGATCAAACCTACTCAAAAAGTACGCAGGTTCATTGGACCTGTAAGGCGTTGTTAGATCAGCGCGAAATCTCATGCGCTACCGAAATAAGAGAGGTGCGCGGCTGGCGTCTCGGGGCCATAATCCACCGTTTGAAAACGGACTATGGCTGGCCGATCAAGACCCGCTATCGTTCACCGGACAACGTTGCCTTCTATAGCCTTTCTGAAGGCGCCGACCGCACTGCCTTGCGCTTTCCGCCATCTGCATCGGCACTGGGCAATGTGGAGGGCGCAAAATGACTTCATTGCGTATCAACCGCCTTCGCCGACGTTTCGGTATCTCCGAAGCCCAAGCCCGCCTTTATGCCGATCTGTTCTTTGGAGGTGTACGCGATGCGTAAGCAATACAAGCTCAAGTGCAAGGCCAATGGCTGGACCATTATGGCACTTATTGGCGCTGGAGCAGCTACTGACGCTGCTTGGCTGTCCCTTGGGGGATGCCCCCGCCATATGACCGCCCTACGCGTGTATTTGGCTCTGAAACTGCGCGGGGGTCGTTGATGGCAAGCAAACCCTACAAGGGCCATAAAAAGGGGGTTGGGCGTTTCGTCCAACTTCCTGAATGGCTGCAAGCGTCCGAGGCATGGGCTTCACTTAGACCCGGTCCGCGTGCGCTCTACATCGAATTGAAGCGCAGGTTCAATGGCGGCAACAATGGACACATCATACTGAGCCATCGTGAAGCCGCTAAGGCGCTGGGTGTCCATCGCAACACGGTAGGACCGTGGTATGAGGCTTTGGAGGAACGGGGGTTCATCCGTATGACCCAAGCCCCGCACCTTGGACCGTCGGGTGTAGGCCAGACATCGCACTGGGCGCTAGAGGAATTGCCATGCGACGATCTAAAGTCCGCACCCAAACGTTTCATGGCGTGGCGGCAAAATCAAAAACCCCGCATAGAAAACCAGACAGGGCGTCACAGAAAACAGGACGCTGGAAGCAGCGGGCTGGTGCAGCAGCCGGAAAGCGTCCTGAAAACTGTGCCGTGAAAGGGCAACCATGAATAAAGCGCGTCACAGAAAGCAGGACATATCTACATCTAGCCAAGGGCAGGAACAAATGAGCATCAAGGAATTAGAAGCCAAGAGCATTTTGGGTGTCAAGATGAGCGGCACAAATAAGGACGGGCAGAACCTTATTCTTGAGCGGGCCGACACCCTCAAGACCCTGTTCGGCACTGTACACGACGAAGTGGCCTACGGTCTTTTCCGGCACTGCATCAAAGCGCTCAAGTCAGACGAAGCCAGCGATGAATTTAGTGGTAATGACGAACGCCTGTTCATGATTGCCGCAATCTCGGAAATTAAACCGAGCGATGGCGTCGAGCGCATGCTGGCAGTGCAGATGGCAGCAACACATGTGGCACTAATCCGATCTGGGCGATGGATGGCAAATGCAAGCAACCTTGAACAAGTAAAGGCCCACACCACAGGCTATAATAAATTGGCCCGCACCTACGCTTTGCAGATAGAGGCACTGCGGAAGCACCGTAATGGCGGCAAGCAAACCGTGGTCGTCCAACATGTCCACGTAGAGGGAGGCGGACAGGCTATTATCGGAAATGTTGGAGCCGGGGAGGGGCGCTGATGAAAATTGACGCTAACCGCATGCAAAGGGCGCATCAGTCGCCGCGATGCACTGCCCATTCCAAACGAACTGGCTTTCTATGCAGGAATCCTGCGGTGCGCGGCTGGACTGTATGTAGGATGCATGGTGCAGGGGGTGGCGGCAATTCGGGCTCAAATCACCCAAACTACCGACACGGCTTGCGAACCAAATCTATGCGAGAAGTTCGAAAACTAATACATCTTCTAAGCACTCACTAACTGTGAAGTGCTCTTCAGCCTTAACTAAATGCGATCTGCTATCAATGCATATAGACTCAGTGCTTGTCCATCTCGTCATGGCTGTCAGGCGGCGGCAGAAGGGCGAGGAATCTCGCAAGGACCATAATGGTCATGAATATCCCCACAAAACTATGAACCGTCAGGACTACCATACCTAGTGGACTGGTTGGTTGGTTGGTTTCAGGCGTAAAGGAAATCATCATCAAGAGGCTTTCACGAAATATAGTGAAGAAACCAAGTTCACCAGACGTTAGAACGACGTCTCCAGAGCGGTAGAAAAAAGTGTAGAAAACACCAAACCAGCACAACATCTCGAAGTAGTTGTGAAGAAGCAATATTACGAGCCGCCGAAAGCTTCGGACTTTATAATCCACGCCAGCTTTGAATGCCCTGTACTCGTCAAAAAGTAACACGTTGGTCTGATAGATTACAGTTTCGAACACTCTTAGTGCGCCATAAAATACAAGAGCAATCAATAACCAAGAAACAGGTTTTTCGACGTTCCAAGTCGCAATGATAAATGTGACTAGCGCTAGCGAAGTGTGAAAAAGCACGTATCCTTCAACAAAACCGTAAGTAACCTTCGTTTTAAAAATCGCTCTAAGGATGGTAAATACCGACAGCTTTCCGAGCCCACCAAACACTTTTGACCAAAATTCAACTAACCAACTGTCTCTCATGAAATTCTCTTAACTCTTCTTGCCAATGTTACCGTTTAGCGCACAAAAACTTCTATGGCGCGTCTTTGGCTAGTTTCAAAAAGTAGGCTGCAATCGACTGAGCTATGCGCACCCACTGTTGCCCAGCAATATGTTCTGCATCGTTAAACGAAGAGCGGACACGCTGTAAACTCTCGGAAAATGCTACAAGCCTGAAACTTTTATCAGCGGGCCACAGTGGCCAACAGATTTTTTACGTGGTCAACCAAAAGGTAAAGCTAAGCGACCAACGAGCCCCTAGAAGGTGGACTACGAGGTGGCCCGTACAGCCGACTCCACGCCTAAGCACTTAAAGATAAATAAAGAATAGGATTTTCTTGGTGCGGGCGGTGGGACGTGCAGCACAGTATTGAATAGTTGCATATCGTGCATTTTACCTAGTATTTATAAGGAGATACTGATTTCGACTGTCGCAGTCAGTTGCACGCGAATTGACAGAAACGCCTATCAGCTTGGGGGATAGGCTGGGGGATACATATGCCACTGACAGTCCTGGGAATTAAACGAGCACCAGACGGAAAACACGAAGACGGCTCAGGACTGCGCCTCGTAAAACAAGGCGATCGTGCCAACTGGGTCTACCGTTATTCAATCCATGGCAAGCGAAAAGAAATGGGCCTCGGCCCATGGCCGGCCGTCTCACTAGCTGAAGCGCGCCGAGTTCGCGACCAATGGGCAGCAGAAATTCGGCAGGGGCGCGACCCCATTTCAATCCGCCGAGCAAAACGAAATGCAGATTTGCTCGAAGCCCGAAGAGATAACCCAACCTTCGCCGAGATGGTCGACGTGGTCTTCGAAGCACGAAAGGCGACCCTACGGGGGGATGGCTTACGAGGTCGTTGGCGTAGTCCACTCGACATCCACATCATCCCAAAAATCGGATGCCTTCCGATTTCAAAGATCACGGTCCAAGATATCCAGCATGCCCTGAAGCCGATCTGGCACGAAAAACCTGCAGTGGCCGAAAAGGCATACCAAAGATCGCGGCTCGTATTTACCAAGGCAAAGCTCATGGGCCACGAAGCGGACCCATTCATCGTAGAGGCCGCGAAGGAAGTGCTCGGTTCAGTAGATCACACACCAATCCCAATTGCAGCCACCCCGTGGCAAGACATCCCCGCTCTTTACAAGAGCCTCCAAACAGGCAGCGACGTAGCGCAATGCCTCCGGTGGATTATCCTGACGCTTGTAAGGTCAGACGCAGCCCGCGGCGCCAAACTATCCGAGATCGAGGGAGACATCTGGACTGTTCCGAAAGAGCGGGTAAAAGGCCTTCGAGGAAAAGTGACCGAGTTTCGCGTACCGCTGTCACAAGAGGCCCTGACCATCGTCAAACAACAGTCAGAGATCCACGCAAATCTGATGTTCACTGGTCCGAAGGAAAACCCGGTATCGTCGCGAGGTATGGAAGCCCATCTAGATCGTTTGGAAGAACTCGGGCGCCCCCACGGTTTCAGAACCAGCTTTCGCACATGGGTCCAAGACACCGAGGCTTGCAGTTATGAAGTCGCCGAGACAGTCCTAAACCATACTATTCACAACAAAGTAGCAAGGTCATATGCGCGTTCGGACCTGTTGGACAGCCGCAGGACCGTGATGGAAGCCTGGGCGCGCTTCGTGACCGGACAGACGTAGGCCATGGTGGCACAACTGCCCCGGCCGGCATTCATTGCTAGAAGTCAGCTGGCTGATCGAAAAGCGGAATGGAAGCGATCGGCTTGCTCCCCCCATGACATAGCAAAGAGTGTTGAGCCCTTACCGATCACGGGCGCCGACGGCTAGATTGCTTCGCTATCACCAAACAGCATTTCATAAGCTTCCGGCTCGTAATAGCTTAGGAGCTTTTTCATGAAAGGCTTCGGTTGCTGATCTAAAACC
Organism: Sulfitobacter sp. AS92; assembly: GCF_038900015.1. Classification (NCBI taxonomy): domain Bacteria; kingdom Pseudomonadati; phylum Pseudomonadota; class Alphaproteobacteria; order Rhodobacterales; family Roseobacteraceae; genus Sulfitobacter; species Sulfitobacter sp. AS92. Next base: position 80,510 of record NZ_JBBMQL010000004.1, on the reverse strand, counting down.
TTAGCCCAGTCACCGTAGCGAGCGCTTGGGATTTTCCCACGGCCGGTCTCAAGCTGAGAAATGAAGGTGTAATAGTCCAACGAGAGCTCGTCAGCCATCTTACGTTGAGAAAGCCCCTGAGCTTCACGCAATGACCTCAACCAGCCCCCCAGCTCCACACGGGGATCACTACCTTTTCCCGAAACCGCTGACGTTGTCGCTTTGGGCATCGTGCACACTCTCTTCATTTCAACGCCGCCATTTGACCTACCAGAGGGCGAAGTTGCATTTCTATTACATCTATGAGCGGAAATAGGCGCAAAAGGAGGCCGAAGTCGCTCTTTACTCTTCTTAACACAGGATTTTAGAGGATGGTATACTTTTTACTGCATTTTAGTCCTTGCCGGATAATATCAGATTTGGTAGTTCAGTCACTAGCGGTCTTTAGGTGATCCGGCTCGATGCGCCCTAAAGCGCATCCTTCCGAATTACTGATCGCCTAAATGAGCCCTATCGTGAACGTTCACAAAGCAGGAAATTAATAATCATGGCAACTTCTACGCAAATCAATGCGATTACCGCCCTCTACGTAGGGTACTTTGATCGCGCACCCGACCCAGCAGGTCTGCAGTTCTGGATTGAGCAGATCGACAACGGTCGTGAATTTAACACGATCGCAGCCGACTTCGCCGCTTCCGCCGAAGCTGAAGCACTGTACCCCTATCTGACAACGCCAAACGTATCTTCGCCTACCGCGTTCATCACAAACATCTATGCGAACCTCTTCGGTCGCGTACCTGATAACGCAGGTCTGGAATTCTGGAAAGGCGTTCTGGAAGATGGCAGCGTTTCTGTTGCCGACATGATCGAAGCGATCATCATGGGCGCACGTGACGATGCAGACGCTGGTACATTCGACAAATCAGTTCTCGACAATAAAGTCGAAGTTGGTCTGGATTGGGCCACTTCTACTGGTGACGTTCCTGGCTTCGAATTCGACGCCGCAGCCAAAGCAGCAGCTGTTGCTTCCGTTAACGGCGTGACCGAAGACGAAGCTACTGTGGTTGCAGCAAAAGCGGCTACTGACGCGTTTGTTGGTGGTGCAGCTAACCCAGGCGATACATTTACGCTCACTACAGGTGTGGATGCAGTTGCTGGTTCGGTCAACAACGACACTATCAATGCTACACTTGATACAGTTACAGCGACCAACAACACTCTTGCCATCTCCGACACCATCGATGGTGGTGCAGGAACCGACAGTCTGAACGTTCTCGTTTCGTCTGCTACAGCAAATATCGCTGTTCCGCTGGCCAACGTAACGAACGTCGAGAAGTTCTTTATTCGCAACCTGGACGTCGATACAGATGGCGTTGGTGCAGACATTGCTGCAACAGCAACTTTCGACGCTGGCTTGATTGCGGGTGAGACACAAGTTTGGAACGATCGCTCTACAGGCGTTGTAACAGTTACAAACCTTGGAACAGATGCTGCGATCGGCGTTAAAGGCAACGGTTCTGCCGTCCTCGGCGCTACCAACTTCGCTATGGCAAATGCTACTGACGCAGTAACTGTTGCACTTGACGGTGGTCTCAAGGGTACACCTGCTGTTACAGCAACTGCTGGTACCGCGACTGCCGCTACCATCTCTTCCACTGGCGCTGCTAACGTTGCTGGTACAGTGACGCTTTCTGGCGGTACTAACACCATCACCTCTTTGACCGTTAACGCGGCCACTGATCTGACAGCAGCTCTCGTTGCAGCTGACTACGCAGCAACAGCAGCCATGACTGTTACTGGTGCAGGCAAAGTTAATCTCGGTGCGAACTTTGATGGTGCGACCATCGACGCGTCTGCAAACACCGGTGGTCTGACCGTGTCGACTACTACTGGCGTGACCAAAACGCTTACTGGTTCGTCTGCTGCTGACTCCATCACCGTCGTAGGCGCATTGGCTGCCAACGCCACTGTGAACTTGGGTGCTGGCGATGATAAACTTCTTGCTGGTGCTGGCGCTGCTGTGCCAACCACAGCAACAGTTGATGGTGGCGCAGGTGTAGATACAGTTGCGGCTTCGCTCCTGAACGCCGGTAATGGTTCCAAGTTCGTTAACTTTGAAGAAATCGACGTTTCTGCAGCTACAGCAGCGGCTGTCGATGTAGAGTTGCTGACCGGTTCCACGATCACTGGGCTGACCATGAATGGCGGCACAGGGGGTGCAAATCTCACTAATGTTGCAGCTGGTGTAGGCCTGAGCGTTTCCGGCTCTAACACCGGTACAACTACAATCGGTGTGAAAGGTGCTACAGCTGCAACCGCAACAAGCGATGCGTTTGCTGTTTCATTCGATGGCAAAGCAGCGGCTGGTGCAACAGCTACAGCTCCAACAGCTATTGATGCAGGTGAACTAGTTCTCGCAGGTGTCGAGACCATCAATGTTGCATCGACCGGAACTGGTTTTGTTGCTAACAACCTTGAAATTGATGGCGCTACAGCACTGCAGTCGCTGGTTATCACAGGTGATAAGAAGCTGGACCTGGACTTCTCCCAGAACGTAGCAAACAATGGCACCGTTGCTACCGCAACGAATGGCCTTGGTGTTGCGGAAATTGATGGTTCGGCCGCAACTGGCGCTCTCGACATCAATACAGCGAACATTGCGAACATTGCCAATGCTGGTCTGACTGTGAAGACCGGTGCAGGTAAAGACGTAATCACACTGGCTCAGAAGGCTACTGTTGAGGCAGGTGCTGGTGATGACGTGATCACCACATCCCTTGCTGGTGGTACACTGACCGGTGGTGCAGGTAACGACGAGTTCGACGTAAGCCTCGCAGTTGCAACTGGTACGACTGAAGCAGCTTCGGTTCTGACATCGATCATGGACTTCACCAAAGGTGACAAGATCGACTTTGGTGCTAACGCATCAGGAACTTTCCAGACTGCTAAGGTCGATATCAGCACAGCAACCAACTTGGACGGCGCACTTGCATTGGCCATCGATGCTGCCAACGAGGTTGCTTGGTTCCAGTATGCTGGCAACACATACGTAGTGGCTGATACTGATGGCGCTCCCGGCTCCGGTGCTTTCGACGCAGGTGATACCGTTGTGAAACTTGCTGGTACCCTTGATCTGTCGACTTCGACCTTTGCTGGTACCGAGCTGACTTTCGCTTAAGCCAACCGGCTTACAAGTTACGGACTGGGGCTGCCTTCGGGTGGCCCCTTTCCACATCTAAACCGCAAGAGACCTTAGGAGTGCAGACATGGCTGAAGGCCAAACAATCGACATTGACGGTAAATCCTACGAGATCGACAAGCTGTCAGACGAAGCCAAGAGCCAGCTCGGTAATATCCGTGCTGTAGATGCGGAAATCCAACGCCTTGAGCAGCGGAAAGCTATCGCTCAGACAGCACGGAATGCTTATGCACGTGCATTGCAAGAAGAACTGGCTAAAGTTGAGCCACAGCAGTAACTTACGCCAGTGAACCTAGTTGCCTGGTTTACCTGCTTTAAGGCCTCTGCTGGAAACGGTGGAGGTCTTTTGCTGTGGTAGTACAGGGGGGCAAGTGCCAGGGGGGGTATGCACGTTACCGTATATGGCCTCGTTCACGGATAGGGTCTGAGAGATTGTCAACCGGGCCCCATAATGAGCTAAATAATATTGACGAGATGTTATGGGTTGAGGCTAATCCATAGCTCCATGCCGACACTAATTCTAACTCCGCTGGAAACGTCCCAGAAGCGATTCGTAGCAGCGATATAAGGACTCCTAGAGGCCCTCTGTGAGCGTCGATGATATTGTTATTGTGATCCACGAAAGGCCTTACAGGCGCTGTATGGGAGTCTCCCGAGGGTTGCCGATCTTAACAAAAATCTTGACCTCGACATTCTTGCTACAGAGAACGACGTTACTGAGATTGTTGGCTCTGATGCCCTGGGTGGCGCATCTACTCTTACCAAACTCGGCGCTGGCGTTGGCTTCCGCGCCACAGGTGATATGGGTGCAGACGAACTGACCCTGACTCAGAAAACAGCTGGCGAGATCACTGTAACTTTGGATGTTGATCAAGCAGCCACAGCTGGCCCGGCTGATGACAACGATGCAACTACGACCGTCGATCTGACCAACGCGACAAGCGTGAATGCAGTGTTTGACTCGGCAAGCGTTAACGAAATTGCCGGTGCAATTTCCAACACGCAAACCATCACACTTGAAACTGATGCTGCAACATCGCTCAACATCGTTTCCGGTGGTGAGAACGCAGCCAACGTGCTGGCGCTAACCGATACTTCGGGCAGCGGCACGGTTGCTAGCGTGTTGACCGAGATCACTATCACTGGTGATCAGGCACTGGATCTGAGTGCTATCTCTGTGACCAACGAAAACAAGTTGGCCACTGTTGACGCAAGCGGAATGACCGCTGGTCTGACCATTGAACTCGACGATCTTGCAAATGGTGCAGAGGTTACTCTCGGTAGCGGTGCGGACGTTGTTGACGCCGAAGTGGCCGGTACTGCAGAAGCTGACCTTGAATCCATTGTTGGCTTTGAGAAATCTGCTTCGACTACGGACGCGGACCTGATCGCTGAAGCTGATTTGATTGACTTTGGCGGCACAGAGACGGTCGGCACTGGTTCAGCTACCGCGAATGCATCTGCAGCAGACAATGGCATCGTTACGTTCCTTGGCGCTGGCCCATCCACACTGGATGAAGCTATTCAGTTTGTAGACGCTTTGGGTCTGGGTGCTGACGAAGTTGTAGCCTTTGAGTACATTGGCGACACCTACCTCTTCAACGAAGGTGGCACTGCAGCAGTAGCTGTCGACGCTGATGACTCCGTAGTTAAGCTTACCGGCGTAACTGGTATTGAAGCTCTTGGTGCGACTAACGGCGACATCTTCGTCGCCTAAGTCAGCCGACTTACATCTTACGGACTGGGGCTGCCTTCGGGTGGCCCCTTTCCACATCTAAACCTCAAGAGACTCTAGGAGACAGACATGGCTGAAGGCCAAACAATCGACATCGACGGTAAATCCTATGAGATCGACAAACTGTCAGACGCAGCCAAAGCCCAGCTTGGCAACATTCAGGTTGTTGACGCTGAAATCCAACGCCTTGAGCAGCGGAAAGCTATCGCCCAGACAGCACGGAATGCTTATGCGCGTGCATTGCAGGAAGAACTGGCCAAGCTTGTGCCAGCCCAGTAAATAGCTGCTGTGAACTAAGTTGCCTGGTTTACCTACTTTAAGGCTTCTGCTGGAAACGGTGGAGGCCTTTTGCTAATCCGTAGCAGCTAGAGCGCCTGAGATTTACACTTAACCAGGAGGCTCGCAAACAACCGAACACCGATACCCGCCGCTGTCGAGCGAATGATCGACGCGCGTCACCAGCCACGGCCCGTCGAGATACGACCGGAACCCCGAAAGGTTCACACGACCCTCGGCGACCAAATCAGGATTGCCCGGAATTTGCAGCTGCAGGGAGCGACCGGCGCGCGCGGCCCGGCGATACTCGGCATCCGCCGCCCGCTGCGCGGTTTCACGCGAGGGGTAACGATCCTTAAGCCGCTTGATCGGCTTACCGGACCCAGCGAAACACTCGACAGCTTCGCCCGCGACCATGTCTTGCCAGACCGCAATCACTTGCCCGTCCGGCTCGCGCAGCGACCGGTTCCATCGCCACGACGACACGTCGCTCAGCGCGACCAGAATGGTAGGCATGGCCTGCCCTGAGACGGATAGGCTCTCGCCGCGCTTTGCGAGGATCAGCTGCCCGTCGCCCGGCTTGGCGATTGCATCGAGATCACGCGCCAAGCGCGATAGGAGGTGAATGTCGCTCTCGTCCACTTGGTCGATGTGGGGCAGCTTGATATCGGCCAGAGAGCCGGAGACGGCCGCGCGCATTCCATGCTCGCCCGCGATCTTCTGCACCAGCGCCCCGAGGGAGGTATCAGCTGGCCACGAACGCGAGCGCTGCTCTGTGATTGCCGTCTTTCCGGAGGACGTCTCGCCATGCACCGACGCCACGGCCGAGATTGTCATCTGGTCCGGAGGACCGCCGATCTCGACCCGGTCAGCGATGAACAGACCCATGTACTTCTGGCGCAGCCCATACCCGAGCCAGACCTTCACCTCGGCCCCGGTTGGTGGTTCTTCCAGCCGACCGAACAGAGAACTATCAGAGAGCGTGATCGACACCCGGTCGGATTGGACCCCGGCGGCATCGGACAGCTGCAGGGATACGAGCCGGTCAGTCAAGATACCGGTGATATCCTCCCCGTCCACTTCGACCCGAAACGAAGGCTTAAAATCCATCAGCCCCACAGGCGCACCGCTTCCTGCGCGCGCGGCTCTTCGGCAGGCGGCAGGTCCACACGCGTGCCGAGGGGCAGTATCGGCCCGAGAGCTGAAATGCCGCGGTTCGCCACCAGTACGCGCTCGACCAGCCCATCAGACTGACGGCCGTAGTGTTTCCAGACGATGCGATCCAGCGTGTCGCCTTCTTTAGATAGGTAGTAGGGATTGGAGCCCGCCATCGTACCGCCTCAGTCTAAGATCAAATTCCTGCCGGAGAGGCGCACCGCCCCGCTCGAATATCCGCTGCCCTTCTCGGACGCTCTCGATCACCCACGCGCCCATGACGCGCCCGCCGCTGGAAAGGAGTGGCAGAGGCACCCCGAGGGATGCCTGCGCGCGCATGCGGGTCAATTGATCGAGCCCGCCCTTGTAGTGCGGATAGATTACGCCCCGGAGCTCCAGCGTTTCAGCCGGCAGCCCGGTGAACTGCAGCGCGTCGTTGGCCCCGATCCGCTCCTGAGATGACCAGCGGTACTCCGAGCCGCGCGTGAGCTCTTGATAGGCTGCCGTGGAGATCGAGAACTGGTAGACGCCCAGCTGCATCATCGGATCGCTCATGCCGCGCCCCCATACTGACCATAGCCCCGCGCGCCGTCATAGAGCGCGCCGGAGGACGCATCGCGCATCCGCCGCTCAAGCTCGTCAATGATCAGCTGCGGGGACATGCCGCCCGCGTTGATCTGAATGTGGTTTGTGATCGACGCCGCCCCGCCGCCCCCAGAGCCGGAGCCGGACACAGCGCTGGCCATATCGGCGCGCGCGCGCTTGGTGAGAGCCGCGATCCGCTCGGTCGCGCGATTGGTGGCGATGAAGCCCGAGCGATTGGCAAACTCGAGCTCCCGGCCCTGCTCCCCCGTCATTAGCCAGCCCGGCCGGAACGAACCGCCCGTCGCGCGCTTTTGCGCCTGGTGCATCGGGTGCCCCTTTGGGAAGGGACGCGCGGCAGAGCCCAACGCCGCAGGCTCTGGCCCGCCACCGCCGATCCCGACCTTTTCGAGAGCCGCCCCGGCTTTGTCGCGCACCCATTTAAGCGCATCGATCACCGGCTCGATCTTGCGCATCACCCAATCGAACTTCTCGCCGATCCAATCCATAACGGCGCCAAGCCCGACTTTGACGGACTGCCACGCCTCGGTGATGCCGGTCACGTTACCGAATTCAGTGATCGCCTCGCCGACCCAAACCCGAGCCGCGTCAAACTTCTCTTTGACCCAGCCCCACATGCGCGTGAAAAAACCCGAGATGGGCTCCCAATATTTGTAGACCAGAACGGCGCCGCCCGCGATGGCGGTGACAGCAAGCCCGATAGGGTTGGCCGCGAGCGCCAGACCGATAGCTTTAATCCCGCCCGCGACGACAGGCAGAGACGGGGCGAGCGCGATCATGGCCGCGCCGAGACGGCCAACACTCCAGACAAAGCGACCGACACTCAGAATGGCCTTCGAAGCGAATACGGCCCCGAGGATCACCCCGAAGTTATCCCAGCCGCCGACCATATCGGCCACCTTGGATGTCACCTCGCCGACTTTGACCGCGACGGTCCCCATGCCCGATGCCACCTCGCCGATAACCGGAATGGCACGCTCTAGGCTTTCCACCGCAGTCTTTGCGAACGCCTGCACATCGGCCCGGTTTTCCTGCGCCCACGCCGAGAAGGTCTCCATCGATCGTGTGACCACCGGCATAAACTCGGCCCCGATCACGTTCTTTAGACCTTTGACGGTTAGCTGCGCATCGAGCAGCCGATCCTGAAAGACCTCGGCGTCCCGCGCGGTCTTTTCTGAGAGGACGTAGCCGGTTCGGCGCGCTTGGCCGCGCAGATCAATCAGACCCTGCTCACCATCACGCAGCATGTTGACCATGCCGACCCCGGCCCGCGAAAATAGGTCGGAAGCGATAGCAGCGCGCTCTGCTGGGTTCTTTACGTCCTTCATGCGCTCGGCGATCTTGCCAAGCGCGTCCTCCGGCTTCATTTCCAGCAGATCGCCGACATTGAGCCCGAGCGCCTTGATCGCGTCTGCAGCCGGCCCGGTGCCTTCCTTGGCTTCGCCCATGCGCTTGACGAAGGCGACCATCGAACTGTCGAACGTGGAGATGGGAACGCCGGAACGTTCGGCCGCATAGCGCAATTCTTGAAACGCCTCGACGCCGATGCCCAGCTTGTCGGCCGACTTCGCCACATCATCGCCGAGCGCGGCCGTCGAGGATGCCAACCCGAAGATCGCCGTGCCGACAGCCGCGACGGCGATACCGGCATTGCGCGCGACCCGCGTCACGTCCCCTGTCATGCGTTTGAAATCTTTGCCGACCCGCTGCGATGCCTGCGCGGCCCGCGTCCAGCGCTCTTGCTTACGGCGCAGCCCGTCGAGCGTTCGACCCAAATCCTCATACTCGCGATCAAGCGCCTCGACGGATCGGCCCTGCTTCTCAAGCACCTTGCGCTGCTTGGAGAGTTCCTTCTGGCGATCAGTGACGCCCTTGATCTCTTTGCCGACGCCCTCGAGCCCCGAGCGCAGAACGCCAATGTTCTTCTTAACAGATCGCTCCAGCACAGAGCCGATCTGGACCGTGGCGTTAAGTTTCTGCTGCGCCATCTTCTAGCCCCTCGATCCACCACAGAAAACGCCCGGTGCGCATCCCGAGTATTTCAGCCTCAGCCCACCCGGTATGCCGCGCCAGCGACAGAACGCCCGCGCGGATCGTTTCCGGCTTCAGCCGTAAAAAAAATTCAGCGCCACCTGCAAACGCGCATAGTCTCGCATTTTGATCGCGCGGAGATCGTCTGGGCTGATCTCTGCGAGATTGGCAAGCAACGCGACCTCGGCATCGGCATTCTCGCCGACCTTTTGCGACACCAGCTGATCGTCCAGAGTTGGCTCGCGGAATTTCAACTTGGTGACCTTGGCGCCGGAGATTTCCAGCCCGCGCACCAGATCCACAGCGAGAGAGCCATCGTCCCCCTCGGTGATGTAAGCCGGCAGACCTGTGGCGGTTGTTTGATCTTTAGACATGCGGCCCCCTTACATTCCGAGCGCGGTGCGCCGCGCTTCCAGCTGATCCACGCCGTTCATCACGCGCTTCATGTTCGGCACATCAATCTCATGGATTTGACGCCCGCCGAGCTCTTCGGCGAAGTAGTCGAGGCGAACGGTGATGGTCAGCGGCGCAGGCTGGCCCGGTGTCCATGTACCCCGGTCGATGCTGGTCACTTTGCCGCGAAGGCGATGCACCGCAGCTTTGACCGAGCCGTCCATACTTTCGACCGAACCACGCGCCGTGAAGGCGACGGCCGCGCCCTGCGAGACGCCCCACATGGTCAGCACATCGAAATCATACGCCGTGAGGATGAAGGACGCCTCAAGCCCCTCCATTCCCATATCGAGCGCGACCGGGGCGTCCATGCCACCGGCACGATGATCCTCGGTCTGCACAGCGAGAGTGGGAGGGGTATATTCGGAGACGTTGCCGGCATAGCCCCGGCCATCAACAAACAGGTTAAAGTTTTTCAGAATATCGCGCGCAGCCATTAGCTAAGAGCCTCCGTGATGTAGGTATCCACCAGATGCGAGCGGAACGTAATGTGCTCGGCTGGATACGGCGGGGTGAATTCGAGATTGAAGTAGACCTTGCCCTCCGCGATTGCGGCCGGCGTGTTCAGGTCCGGATCGGGGAAGCAGCGGCCGCCCAGAAGCGCGCCGAGCTCAACCAGCTGGGCGATGTACCCGTTCACGCCGTCGGCGACGTCCTCCAGATAGGTTTTCGAGATATTCCGGTCGACGGCCCACATATGAGCGCGCTGCAGACTTTCGTGGAGGATATCGGCCGTCCGACGAACCGAGATGAACTGCCACTTCGCGTCCTCGGTCGGCACCTGGTTGCCCCAGAGACGGAAGCCGTCCTGACGGATGATCGTGGCCACGTCATTCTCGTTCAAGAGATTGGCGCGGGAGGACGCATCACCCAGCTTGAAATCCACCGGCCGCGCCGTGCCGATGATGCCAAAGACGCCCTTGTTTGAGGGGGAGTGCCAGAAGCCGGCGTCGTTGTCGGTGCGCGCGATCACACCCGCGATCCGCGCAGAACTCGGCTCGACCACAACATCGCCCTCGCCGTCCAGAACTTTGACCCAAGGATCGATCACGTAGACGCGGCCGGAAGTGCCCCAATCGCCCGCATAGGTCTGTGCGGCATCATCCGTGGTGTTCGGCCCATCGGCGACGATCACAGCGCGCAGACGCGCGGCGATGCCTTCGAGCTCGGAAACAACCGGGTTCGCAAGATCAGTGGGCCGCTGGTGGGTCCAGCCCGGTGCGATCAAGATGCGCGGGGTATGGCCCACAACCGACTCCGCGCCGGCCAGAGCATGAACACCCTCATATTGCCCGGTGCCGGCATTCACGCCGCCTACGATATTTGCCAGCGTGGCGTCCTCGTCGGCGCCCTCCTCAACGCGGACCACGATCACGACCGCGCCGATCTGGTCAAAGATGCCGTCGAGCGCGGCCGGCAGAGTGCCGTTGCCATCGCCGACCGTGTCCAGCTTGGCCGCTTCGGTACGCGAGCCCGCGATCAGAACCGGAGTGTTTAGGGGGAAGGTAGTGGCATCCGCGTCAGGCGCGGTCCCCACAATGCCGATTACACCAGAAGAAACCGTCCGGATCGGCCGTGCGCCGGTGTCCACCTCGATCACTTCAACGCCGTGAAGGAATGCCATCTATCTCGCCTCAACTATTGTCGACAGTTGAGCCGATCATCGCGAGGCGGGCTAGTCCTTTCCTCTGGCGGTTTTCCTGCTCCGGCTTACCGGCGCAGGCCGCAGTGCTCGGCGAGATCACCGGGCGAATAGGTGTGAGGCTTTTCCAGACCAATAGCGTAGGCGCAGAGCTCGGAGCAGAACCAGCCCCGGTCGCTCTCGATATCGACAGGGAGCGCGGAGAGCCCGGCCCCGATGATGTCATAGGGCAGCCCGACCTCGCCCAGCGCTTTAGTCCAGGACGATCCCATATCGACGCCGACCCGCACAAACTCCCAATGCCCGCGGTGAAACTCTATCTCGCGAGCGCGAACGCAATTGCCGTCGCGCTTGGATGCCGACACCGCCCGAGCGGAGCCGCCCGGCTGCGGCTGGATGGCGACGAGCTCGCAATGCGAAAAACGGCTGCGCGTGATTAAACGCACAGCCGCATCCTGCCATCGCCCCGGCGCCTTGTAGAAGGCGAGCGTGGTATGCATCAGAGGATTTGAGCGGCCTGCCGGAACAGGTCGTCCTTCGCCGCATCATCAAGCCCGAGCGTTTGCCCGAGCGCCGCGACAAGGGGATGATCCCGACGCAACTCCGTGGCATACTCCCACTCAATCCGCGCTTCGTCGCCCGCCTCGCCGGTCATGCCCGCGATTGCAGCCTCGGCGTTTGCCAGAAGCCCGGCGCGGGAAAGCGCAAGCCGCGCTTGCCGCATGGATACCACGTCAGGCACCGGGGGCGGAGGGGGCGCCGGACGTTCACTCAACACAAGCCACCCGTCACCTTGCCATTGCGCTAACCCTTCGGGTGGCGGCTTGGCCGAGACAACCCAATGGGGCGGGCGACCATCCTTCTGCCCAATTTGGCGGGATTTCCCGGTCGCGATCCGATCCGCGTCGATTTCATAGATTGTACGCATCACTATCACCCCAGATTGACATATGTTTTTGGTATGGTGGCAACATCAGGCACAGAAAATTCTGTATCTGGGTCGAACGGCAGGATGCGCGTCCCCGTACGTATGTGGTACGGGTTTGAGCTGTGAGTGTAGATGAAATTCTTGTACTCAGCGTCTGCCACCAATCCCTCGCGTGGGACGTAAAAGGATGAGGCCGTGGATAGGTATCTTTCATCTAGGCTCAAAACCGGATGGAAGCTTTCGATGTTCCACGGCTCCTCCAACGTGATCTCCAAGTTATAGCCGCCCCCCCCAGCGACTAATCCAATAATTCGACGACCGTCTGGGCTGAAGCAAAGGTGATCGGAGAATTTCGAGTTAGTCTCCTCCAACCCGAATAGATTGTCGTAAAGGACCAGACTTTTAGTCGCAAAAGGATTTGCGGTTGTGAAGTCGTCTGGCGTGGACAACGCGTGCTCAACCAACATTTGCTCGTCCACGCCGTTAACGGAGACCGCCGTATAAGCGATGAAAAGGCTAGAGCCATCCGGTTTAAGATACGCAGCCAATGCGTTAGGGTTCGTTTCGCCAAAGGGTCTAATAACTTCCGTAATTTCAGGCCCCGCCGAGGTCACATCATACGGCGTCGAAAGCGGAAAAATGCGCAGATACCCGAAACTTATTTCTAGAAACTGCGTACCCGCGTTGTTGATGATCCCAATGATGTTTGGTCCGTACAGGGATTTGTAACCCGCCTGCACAGCTGTGGACCAATCGCCGGGCGTCGAGAGGTCGTACTGATACCACCGAGCCGGCGAGTAGTTATACAGCAAGTAAACACGGCTCAAGTCTCGCTTGGCGGTAATTCCCAGAACTGCTTGTCCGATTGGCTCAAAAGCAAGTCCATCGTCCTCGATGTACCCCGCTCTGTATTTGTTCCAATCGAATACCGCCCACGCATCGGGATAGGCTGATTTGAGATAGGCGCTCTTATCAGCCTCAACCCAACTTCCGGTGGGCACTCCGAAGGATTTCATACTCTCCCCCGCGCCGGGCTGATAGCCAAGCGCATCAATCGCCTGCGCAGTCCGCAGCGGGCTCATCGGCTTGTCGGCGTTTTCCCCCGCCTCGCCTTCCTCTTGCGTGGCGAAGTCCTTGGTCGCTACCGCCTTCAATCCAAGCGCCGCCAGAGCCGCGCCCTTGTCCGGCAGATCGTCCAAGTTTTGATCCTTGGCGAGCTTGCCCGCGAGGTCTTGCGCAAAATTATTGCCGATCAGATCGTCAACGGCCTCTTGCGCTTCCGCAGTGGCAGCGCGGAGTTGGTCCAATTCCGGCGTGATGCTGTCCCCGATGACTTGCAAGGTCCGCGCGTTGAGCGCGTTGATTGCATTATCGGCTTCCACGACCACATCGCGGTAGGGCTGCAACGCATCCCACATCCCGCCGAAAATAGCGTTCAGGTTTGTCAGGGACAGATCGTAGTCGAGCGTGGCCCGGAATTGATTATTGGGGTTCGGCAGTTCGGACATTTGCACCATCCTCAACAAGTTTGGCCAGCACCGCGCCCTTGATCTTGTGAACGTGGCGCGGAAGCAGGGGCACGTCTGTGCCAGGCGTGAGAACCGGAGCGGAGAACCGCACCCGGTAGACTGTTTCTGGTTCGTAACTCTCAGCCATTGGGCACTCCTTAGAAAGCGAACATGGCGACACTCTCGCCAAAGAATAAATCGACCGAAGATGTGCTCTGACCCACCAGCCGATAGCGCGCGGAATTGGTGGAAGGCACGGTGAAGCTGGCGCGCAGTTTGAGACGCTCTGGTTCCGGATAATCGTCCTCAATCTCCGTAACGGTATCGGCCGAGTAGACCGTGCCGCCGACCATCAACTCAGGCGTGACCGTGTGAATAGCCGGGTCATAATCATCCACCACGGTCTCGGTGATGACGGTCGTGGTAGGCAGGCCGAAGCCGTGATCCTCGCCCACGGCCAGCATGGAAGCGCCGCGCCGATAGGCCCGGTGCCGCGCCGTATCATCCAAAACAATCGACGGCATGAGATCGGTCGTGCCTTCGAACACAGCCCGGATACGGCAAGTGTCCGGCACGTCGCGCAGCGGCGAATTGTCGTCGGTCGAGAACGGATGCCAAACGTCCGGCAGGCCGATCCGCTTAGGCGCATACTCCCATGGCAGACGCGTGCCGCCCGGCTCCCAGCCCCCATAGGTGAAGTGGAACTCAGTCATGCCGCCTTGCAGGGTCAGCGCGACAAACTCAACCGCAAGGCGCGTGGTCGAGAACTTGGCCGCGTTGAGCCGGAACGCGAAGTCCTCAGTGGGGCTGCCCTGCGCCCATGCTTCGTCCGTGGACCAGAACAGCGACCCCTGCGCGTATTTATTTCCGGTCACAGTCCGCAGGGAGTGGTTGCCGGTCGTGACCGTAAACCACGCATAGCGGCGCCCGGCCGTCAGGAGCGTCGGCCGGAAATCACATTTGACCCAGCCGGTCGAAAGATCAGCATGAGCAATGGTGCCCTTGACGATGGTGGTGTCGAAGTCCGGCGTGCCGCCTTCGTTCACTTCGCAGAGGAACACATGGATATCGCCGTCCGACCCTTTGCGCGCCACATCCAATTCCAGCGATGTGACGATCCGCTCCTGCGAGTTAAGGAAGGTTTGCCCGTAGACGGAGCCGTTCACCCCATAGGTGGTGGTGGTCCAATATGTGTAGGTTTCGGTCCAAGACCGCTTGATCACCTGACGCGCCCGGTATTCGGAGTGCCCGTTTGCCGCCTCTTGCGTTTGGTTCCAAGGATTGTCGGTCTTGCCGAGGTTTTGGAATGTCTCCCCGGCCGACGATTTGAAGTTACCCAAATACGCCGCTTGGCCCACGTTGGCATACTCGCGGGTGTTTTCGCAGATCTTCACAGTAGGCCCATATTCCACCGACGACCGAGAAACGCTGCCGGTATGCGCGGTCCGCACAGTATGTGTTTGCTGCGAAATATCCTTGGTGCTGCCGGAGCCAGAAACGTCGATCAGGCGCTCCTCGGTCCAAGCAGGCATCAGAACGCCATCCTTGATCCGGATATCCGGCGAGGCGTCTGCCAGCACCTCCATGCGGTTGTCCGTGAGCGCGAACTTCGGGAACTTTACCCCCTCGCCGATATCGGCATTCCAATCCACATGGCTCTCGTCCCAATGCTCCGTCGTCAGCGCCGCATCGAAGAACCGGCTCACATAGTTGACCGGAGCGCCGAGCAGCTGCTCCATCCGGGCCAGACCGCCCTGCAGCTGGATGATGATCTCAGGACGGATGATGTGGGGAATTTCCCCCTTGATGGCCGCGACATCCGTCTCGATGCCGGTCACACGCTGGAACAGCGCATCCACCCGAACCTCAAGCCCGGTCAAGCGCCCATCAATGTCATAAAGGGATTTCACCTTGCCCGAGACGGCCGGCTCAATCGCTTGGGCGCCCGCACCAGACAGCAGGATAAAGACCACGGCGCAGGAGCTCTCTGGCACGGTCGGCTTGACCGCAGAACCCGGCGCCGCCTGCGTCCCTTGCTGCACGACGAACTCGACCAGCCGGACCTCCTCACCCACGACCGACTGCGTGGCCGGCTGCGGGTTTTCAGGATCGAGCCCCGTCCGCACCTTCGCCGCGCGGTCGCGCGTCGTCTGGTTGGAGGGCTGCGCGAGGATCGCGATCCACTTCTCGTTACCCGCCGGCGGCAGATAGTCGAGAATACCGATATCGACCGCCGCCTCAAGCGAGTAGATCGCATCCCCTTTCCACAACTCACCCGGCGCGATGGTGATCGACTGACCGCCCCCGGCGATGGTCACGGTGAACCGCGACCAATGCGATGGGAAGGCGATAGCCCCCGCCGTCACCGCGTCCGCGTGATCGCGTGCGGCACGGCCGATGCCCGAAAAGACCTCGCCCGTGGCATATTCCTTGTCAGCGATTAGGACGTTGCGCGTCATGCTGAGAGCTCCAATCTGTCTTTAAATTGCCCGGTAGTGGGGGCATCGGCCGTAGATGGCACGTCCCCCGAATTGAGTGCGCGGCGCGTATCGAAGTAGCAGCCGACCACGGTCGCGGCACTCTTCGCAGCCCGCGCGGCCGCAAGCGCGCGATCCACCGGCTCGGGGCTCGGAGGCACCAACGCCACATCGCCAACCGCCGATGCCCCAACCGCGAGAGATTGCGCATGTTCGGTCAACGCGACCAAGACCAAGTAGTCAGCCGAAAACGGCCCCTGATTTACCCGCCGCGAGCCAACCGAATGATCACCAACCACGAACGGCGCAGGATAGGCCAGAGAATGCAGGATCGAGCCGTCGACATAGTCCAGGTATCTCTGCAGCCCGAGCCGCGTACCGACCATTTCGCCAAGCCGCTCCCCCGGATAGCCCGGATGCACCCCAGCATGGTGGGCGATAATGTCGCGCTTGCGCGCATCCGACCAATCATCGAACCAGAGGCGCACGCCGTGGTGCGCGGCGAGCCAAGGCAAGGTCGCAGCCGGCGCAAGATACGGATCACGCTGATCGCGCAGCGGCACAGCCGGCTGCCGAGAGAGAACGTCAGCAAGCGCGCGCTCCAGATTGGTCGCATTGCGCGGCAGGAGATCAGCAGCACTCATATTACGCGAGCTCCACAGTCAGGGAGCGCAGGATCGGCGCGGTGTAGGGATCGGCCGTGTGCACCACCGGGCTCAAGTCCTCAACAGAGAGGATCGAGACGCCATCACCATAGGCGGCACCTTGGATCAGCGGCGCCGGAACCGACGCCCCGATCCGCTGCCGGGCTTCGCACACCGCACGGACACGCGCCTCGGCTGCGTTGCGCGCCAATTCACGCGACGGCCCATCCGACGCAGCCGGAGTAATCCGAAGATGCACGTCATACTCAGCCCGAACGGCCCGAACCACGAAGCCACCCAGCCCATCCGGATAAGCGCCATCGCTGAAAGCAGTGCCGCGAATTGCGGCTATATCGGCCTCCGAGGCATCGGCATAGCCCACACCAAGAACAACAAGATCGACGTCGCCCGCCCGGCCATGCACCACCGGGCCGAGGACAGAGACATCCGACAGCGCCGGCACCGCCGAATAGGCATAGAAGGCAAGCGCGCCACGGCTGCCGGCGCTATGGCGAGAGAAAGAAAGAAGGAAGCGGTTCACCAGCTGCGCGTCGGTTTCATAGACGGCGGGATCGTTGCCGGCCGCCTCTTTAACTACGGCCCGAACCACGCCCTGCGCGGCTGCGAGGTTTTCCAGATCGGCCCCGCGCGCGGTCGAGGCGAACAGCGCCTGCGCGCTATCATTCACGCGCTGCCGCAGCAGCACCTCGCGGTAGGCAATGGCCTCAATCAGCTTAACGACCGGCTCGCTTTCCAGCGCGGCCGAGAAATCAGGATAGCGGGTCTGGAAGTCTGTCTGGATGGCAGAGACGATGGCCTCATAGTCGAGCGCATCGACCACGTCCGGAACCGGCAGGCTCGCCACGTCCGCAGTCAGGCGCGTATCGAAGAATTCAGTCATTGCACGACCACCCCGTCCAAAGTGATCTCGCGCCCATCCGTCTCGAGGACGGCCGAGAGAGATAGCTCCATCCGGCCCGGCGCGACATCCGTCAGCAGAACCTGCTCCAGACGGATACGCGGCTCCCATCGGTTGAGCGCTTCGGCGACGGCCGTATAGGCATCAAGGACGGTCGAGCGGTTGATCGGTGCATCGATCAGATCATAAAGGCGCGAGCCATAGTCACGCCGCATCACCCGACTGCCAATTGGCGTCGTCAGGATATCTGTAATGGACTGCCGAAGATGGTCGATGCCATCCAGAGGCGCCCCGGTCGATGCGTTCATGCCAATCATGTCCAGATCATCGCCACGCGCGCGCACGGTTTCCTCTGGCGGTTTTCCCAGAGCAGCCCTAAACCGGCTCGCCCTTAGTCGACGGCCCAGAAGTCACTCCGGTATGCGCGTGATCATCGCCGATGTTCCTGCCGTTGTGCGAGACAGAGCCGCCCTCAATGGCGAGACCGTTATCAGAGACGGTAAAAGAGACGCCCCCGACCGATAGCTCAATGCTATCAGGCAGCATGATCAAGCTGGCATCGCCAAGATGCACCTCGACGGCTTCTCCAGCGGAGGACGGCGCAGGCATGCCATGCTGGAACGCGGCCCCGAGGATCACGCCCTGCGCAGTGTCGCCGCTTTCTGCGAGAACCCAAACCTGCTCACCGACAGCCGGAGGCGCCCAGACCTTCGCGGCCCCGGCACGCATCGCCATGAACGGTATATCGGCGCTTTCCGTTTCGCCTCCGAAGGAGACGCGCGCCCGCGCTTTGCCGGGATCGACGGACACCACGCGTGCCACCCGAACCATAGATGCAGAGCGCCGCTCCGCTTCTGCCGCCTGGAAGCTCACAGATCGTCCTCCGGTACGATTTGCCAGTAATCCTCGACGTGATCCGGCCCGGTTTCCGGCTCCACCCCGAGATATACCGTTTCTGGGACCACCGAACCCTCGGGGCATTCCCAAACCGACGCGCCCAGATGCACGATCTGCTCCCATTCGACCACCCACACCTCGTACTGGTCGAGATTAGGATCGAACGGATCAGGACCGACCAGAGTGACCCGCGCCGGCCCGACCGGCTGGCCCCAGCGATTGAGATGCACCAGATGCGCCAGCTGCGCTGCGCCCTTGCGAACCTGCCGATCCACATAGGCCGTCCGGAACCCAAGGATCAGCCGCGCGCGCCACCGCGTAAGCATGGCCAGCTGTTCAGTGCCGGGATCGGCCTCCGGGGCAGCTTCCATGTCTTCAAGATCCACAAGGACTGCAGGCAGGGTGAGCGGCTCGCTCGTGTCGGGATACGCCTGCACCGACGCGACCGTGGGCATGCCGGCCGAAATGGCAGCGACAACAGCATCATGCAGCGCATCAAAATCGATCTCTGTATCAGCGTTCACCCGCCCACCTCATAGATTGTGCGCGCCCTGATTTCGGCGCGGAAATTCCGGAAAAACACTTCGTCAATTTCATCGAACACCTCGTCCTCGATGAAGCGCGCGGCTTCGTCCTCGATATCGAGCCGCGCCTCGGCGATCGGGTATCGCTTACGACCGACCCGGCGCATGATGGTCCGCTGCCCCTTGCGGTTCTTGGCGACAAAGCCGCCCGATACGGACCGGCCCGCCATCGAGGCGCCGCCCGGCGTGGCCTGCGGTCGCCCTTTGAACGCCGAGGCGCGCAGATCGTTAAGACCGAACCACATGCGAACACCGCCAAGATCACCCCCGGAGCCGCGGTTGAATTTGAACCCGGCAAGCCGTTTGCGGAGCTCGGATGCGGAGCGCAGCCCGAGCCGCTCGCGCAGCCCTTTCCGGGCTTGGGTTTTCATGTTGGAAGCCGTCCGGCGCAGAGCGCGGGAATAGGCGAGCGCAATCTGCTTTTCAGACGCCCCGAACTCGTCCGCGATGCGGCGCATTTCCGAGGCGTCGAAGTCAAAATGCAGCACCACCGGCCTCCTGCTTCACAAGAGGCAGCACCGCCATGCCGGTGCCGTCATTCTGCGGATCGCCGAGCGCGAGGTAAGAAACGCTCCCAATGCTGACCTCGTCGCGCCGCGCGACCCCGTCCAGATCGGCAGCGCGCGCGGTAAAACGAGGCTGGGCTCCATCGAAAGAATACTCGCCCAGCTGCGCGTCGAAGAACGGCTCGTCAAAGATACCAGAGACAGAACGAGAGGCGCCCTCCGCAGACACGATGGTCGCCTCGACAGCGAAATCATCGGTCTGCAGGAAGGCGCCCAAGTCTTCCCAATCAGGAGACGGCACAGCCGTCAGTCCTTTTTGTTAGCAGCCCCGGCAGCGGCCGGAGCCTTTGCTGACTTCGCGGGAGCCTTCGCTGGTTTGGCAGGCGCCTTCGCACCGTTGTCGCTTTCAGTGTCGGCATCATCGCCGCCCTTGGCCAGAACCGCCTTTTCACGCTCAAGAATGGGTTTGGCGTCCGCTTCGGCCATCGTGACAGTCTGGCCGCGCGTGCGGATTTTGCCCTCATAGACGAAGGCGCTGGTCACCTTGATTTTTACAGTTTTCGACATCATGCCGCTCCGATAATTGAAGAAAAAACGCCCGACCGCCTAAGCGGCCGAGCAGTCAGGGAGGTTAGGAAGCGTCAGAGCCGTAGCTGAAGCTCTCGACGCGGCGCAGGAGGATATCGACGTCCTGCATGGTGACGATCCGGAGACGGCCCTTCTTCGAATTGGAGTAAGGATCGACAGTGATATCGAGCCCGCCCCACATGCCGACAACCACATCAGCCCAGTTGCCGAAGAACAAATCACCGGAGGTGATCTGGTTTGTGACCTCGGAGCGGTAGCCGTTCACGGTGTTGCCGCTTTCCCAAATCGGCGAACCGTTGGTGCCGTCGAACTTCTCGGTCGTTTTCAGGTGGCCGCGCATGCCTGCGCCCATTGCGTAAGCCATCGAGTTGACGTCCGCGTTATCCGAGGCAATGGCTGTCTCCATCTGCACCACTTCGGCGTAGCTGGGCATTGCCGCGCCACCACCGGAGGCTGCACCGCCGAAATCAACCGCATTAACGCCCGCATAGTTTTTGATGCCGCGCGGCTGGTTGCCGGAGCCGGAGCCATAAAAACCGGCCTTATCGATGGTCAGCGCGAGAGCCGATGCCAGGTCGCGGCGAACAAGCGCCTCCATATCGACGCTGGACTGCTTCAGCAGCTTTCGCGTGATCTCCGAATAGGCCGCAACGGTCTTTGGCGACATGGCCAACTGGCCGAGCTCCAGACCGTCCTCGGGAGCATCATCGTCCTCACCGATCCAGTAGCCGGAAGCGCCCGACGCCTGCAGCGGAATATCCACATTGCCGACCAGACCGGAGAGCGGCGTAGCCAGACGCATCAAAACAGCCCGGTTGCGCAGCATATCGATGAATGACTGCGACATCAGCGTGGTGGCGATGGCGTTACCGCCTGTGTCGCCCGCAGCCGTGCCGCTGGTGTCAGAATTGAGTGCGCGGGTCAGAACTTCCGGAGGGACCATGATGCCCTCGGCCGAGCGGCCCATTGCCTGCGCGGCAGCTTCCGACGCTTCGAACTCAAACGCGGCAGCTTCCTGCGCGCGACGGTTGGTCGGATCAGACAGCGCGCGGATTGCCCGCACGAAGGAGAACTGGTCCTGCTCGCGCTCAGACAGGCCGACATTGTGGCGATCCGAGAGAGGTGAGGCATTGCGACGACCGCCGTCCATATGATCCAGAAGCGCCTGACGGAACTGATCCACTTCTTGCCCATCACGAACGGCATCACGTGCCAGATCGTCAGCGCCATACTGCTCGCCCATTTCCATGATCGAGCGAACGCGAGCGCGCTCGGCTTCGGAGCCAGTGCGCTTTGCTTGGCGTGTGTTTTCGCCAGCCTCCTCGATGGTTTCGAGGACTTCAACGATCTTGCCATCCTTGTCCACCATCGCGCGCACGAGGTTGCCCGCGCTATCCCGCAAAATTCGTTCCATAGTTTCGCTCCGTTCCTGCGATTGATTGGACGCACCCTCGTCCGTATTTGTGGCTTCAGTATCCGAAGCAGCCGCGCTCTCTTCCTCTGGCGGTTTTCCTGCCCCCAAATCGCGGCCCACACCGACAGACGGATCGGCAGCGACGGCCACGATGGAAACCTCGTAGGGTTCCCAATCGAGCACCCGGACCATATCGGCCTGCCCAGCCCGCTCCTCGATCTCGATCTTGTGGATCAGATAGCCGACCGAGACATGGCGACGGATACCGTCTACAACGTCTTGGAAGATTTCATCGGCCCGCGCGCCGCGCCCGAACTTGACCACAGCCCGCCCGCGCCGGTCGGCATCGATGCGCGCCTCCGTTACGACGCCGATCTGGTCGTCCCAATCGTGATTGACCAGAAGCGCGGCACCGCCCAGCATACGATCCATCCGGACGGACGCCGGATCATGCGATAGCACCTCGATACCGAAGTACCGCTCGACCTCGATCTCCGAGGAAAAGGCGAGCTCTACCGTCCGCGCATCTTCATCGATGTTGCGAACCTCTGCGACACGCGACAACCCACGCTGCCCGTTTTCGCCGGCTGCGTTAATTTGCTCCGGCGTCACGGCCCGAGTGAGAGAGCGACCGACCAGATCAGCTGCCGTCAGCACCCGAGCCCCCGTCGCTTTGGTTTCCGGAACTTTGACCGGCTGGTTTTGCTGAGCCATTAGACCCCTCCGCTTGTTGAAGTACGACAGCGTTAATAATTTCCTCGGGAATGCCCGCTTTCCGCATGTCCTCGATATCCCGAGCGATATCGCGCCAAACCGTCTGCGGGTCTTGGCCGCGATCACGAATGATCTGCGACGGAGACATCAGAAGGTTATTCTTCGCCAGCACGGCAGCTTTGACGTCCGCGTTAGGATCGATCCAATCCCAGCGGCGGGGCTGCCATGCGACCTTTGAAAACTTGTCCAGCTTCGCGGCCGGCAACGGTTTGCTGGCGCGCTTGATCTTGCCAGCCAGAAGCGAGCGTTTCAGCCAGCGCCCGAAGATCGGCGCCATCAGGCTCTCCACGACCCACTCCTGCAGGTCTTTCCAGTGCTCGCGCTCGTCAATCGTGCCTTGCCGGATAGACGAGTAGTTAACGCCCTCCAAATCCGACGCCAGATTGTTATAGGCCACCCCGAGCCCGGCCGAGATGCCGCGCAGCTGGTGCTTGGAAAAGACCGCGAACTCGCCCGAGGGATAGGTTGGGTTGTATTCCTTGAAGCGCGCGCCGGAAGGAAGCTCGTGGTAAACCCCGGCCTCACTTTCGATTTCGACCTCAATAGCTTCGTCGTTTTCGTCGACGGCCTCCGCACCGTAGCCTTCGTCCCACTCGATAAAGCCCGCCTTGTTCGCGCCTTCGCGCGCGTTGACCAGCGCCGAATGCTCTAACTGGTTCAGCTGGTGCATCCGCCAGAGCGCGGTAGCCATCCACGGCAGGCCGCGCTTTTGTCCGATCAACTCCGATATAAAGCAATGGATGATCTGGTCCGCAGGGAGGCGAACGAAGGACCGGCCGCCATACGAGTAGTCGCTTTCTTCGGCCCCGGTCGTTGTGAAGTAATATGCCGTAGGACGCCCGAACTGATTGAACTCGATGCCATGCCGGATAAACCGACCGCCCGGCAGGCTGACCTCGTCCAGATCGAGAGGACAGCGCTGCGGATCAAGCACGTTGAGAGCGAAGCCCCACGGCCCAGCATCGCGGCCGGTCACGACCTGGACAAAGAACTCCCCATCGCGCGCGACCGTTTGAACCGCCAGCCCTTGGATTTGCCGGAACGGAAGCCGCCCCGTCACATCGCAATTCTCGGCCTTCGACCATTCTACCCAAGCCGCCTCAATTGCCGCGTTGGCCTCCAAGTCCAGAGAGCCGTCCGGGTCTTTCGCCTGAGACTGCATCTGGATGCCGCGCGGCCCGATGATGTTTTGACGGACCATGCGCAGAAACGCCTTAGCGTGGTCGTTGTTCGCCGCCTGCTCCCGAGAACGCGCGACCAAAGCCCGCTGATTGCGACGAACCACATCATCCGCCGTCAGCGGCGTGGTCGACCAAGACCCGGTCAGGCGATCAGAGCCGCCCGCGTCAAAAAGCCGTTTGCCAGCACCGCCGCGACCGAGGCGAGGCGCGCGCTTCTTCGACAGCTTGGGAATGTTGCTGGGCGCGTCCACGACGCGCGGCTCCTGCCGCGTTTGCGGCTCCCGCTTTCCGAACCAGCCCATCAGCTAAACCTCACACGATGCATGCGGCCGAGACGCCCGCCTTTTTTCCCCGCCTTCGCCGCCTGAACTTGGGCGCGATAGACCGCGCGCAGCTTCAGCAAATCGGCCAGTGGCGTCCGAGTGAGGCTGCGGTTATTGATCGAGTAGGACTGCTGGTCGATAGAGGCGCGCCCCTCGATCACCGCCTCGACGGCTTCCAGCACTTTCTCGGCATGGGATCGGCCGTCGAACGCGCCAGAACCGGCCGCCAAATCCTCAAGCACCCGCAGCTGGCCGTCCTCAAGCAGAACCGTCTCGAAACTGTCGATTGCGCGCAGCTGCCACCAATAAGCGCCGGGCTGCCACGCAGCCGTGGTATCCGCCGCCGCGCTGAAGATGAACTCGTCACCATCGCGCACGGCATCGACCGTGATCGCCTGCGGCCCGCGCAGGATCAGGGTCAGCCCCCACTCAGGAGCCGCATATTCTGGATAGGACAGCGACACACCGAACGTGATGCCCGCCGAGATTTCACTTGGGATTGAACCGGCCACAGCCTCACCATCTTGACGTCAGCGCCCGCGCCGCTTCTTTGGGCGCCAAACTCTCTTTGCCCCAGCATCGCCACGCGGCCGCACTTCTTCCTCTGGCGGTTTTCCTGCTTCCGGCTCCGCGACCGGCAAATCCTCGTCCTCGTCCTCCGGCGGCTCCACTAGTTCGGCTTTCGCAGCCAAGCCGCGCACCAGCCGGGCGATGTTCGGGTTAACCAGCTTGAGCGCGGCATAGGCATAGACGCGGCAATCGAGCGCCTCGTTACGATCCCGCGTCTTGTGCCACTCGCGCACCGCAAAGCCACGCGACATCCGCGTCCGGAGCGCCTCGGCCGTGGCCTGCGCGAACCATTCCGGCGCGCGGGTATCAGGGACATGGCAGAAGCCCGGGCCCGGCTCGGCGACACCGAACCGGCGCGAAACGATCAGCTTTGCCTCGTCCACGCCAACCGAGAACAGGTGGATCACCCGCGCCCGGCGCGAGCGCACCCGGCTCGGCGCTGAGACAACAGGACGGCCCCAGCCGCCCACGCCTTTGACCGCGAACAGCCGGCGTCCGGTTTTGCCGCGCGCATACTCATACGCCGCCTGCGTCAGACCCTCGCCACCGCCGGTGTCGAGACAGGCGCCGGAGATTGCTAGCTGGGCGCCGCTCTCATGTTCGAAGGTTTCCCCGAGGACAGCGTCGAGCTCCTCCCATACCTCGGATCGGAGCGGATCGCCCCAGAGAACCCGGTAATCCACTGACCAGCTTTCCTCGCCGAGCCCCCAGCCGACGATTTCGACCTCCAGACGATCCTGCTGCATGTCGATCCCGGCCGTCAGGACCGCCGCCCCCATCGGCACCGGAGCCGCGAAGGGATGCGCGCGCGCGAGAAGCTCGGCGCTTTCGACTTGGTCGCCTTCCTCCTCCCACGTTTCGGCGAGCGAGACGTTCACGAATGTCTGCAGATCACCCGCCGCCTTTTTATCGAGGAAGGACTGCACCACGTCCTGCAGACGCCGGAAGCAGGAGTAGAGCTCGTTGAGATGGAACGAGGCATGGCCCCGGAACGGCCGCGCGGCGATCCAGCCTGCGCCCTTGGCCTCGGCCGAGCGGATCGCGCCGATGCGCTCGGCGTCGGACCAGACCACACCGCAGTCCTCGCAGATATAGCCGGCGGTTTCGGGTCGGTGCTCGCCATCATCGCCCTTGCCCCACGTTACCTGCGACCACTTGAGGTGCTGCGAGTGATCGCAGTGAGGACAAAGCACATGGAAGCGCCGCTGGTCGCCTACTTCGAACGCCCCCTCGATGTACGACACGCCCTTGATCGTTGGCGTCGAGATTTCCAGCAGAAGCCGTTGATCGCCGAAGGTCGCGGCGCGTTGCCAAAGCAGAGACACCGGATGCCCCTCATGCGTCCGGTCGTAGCCGTCAGTTTCGTCGCAGACGATGAATGGAGCAGATCGGCCCCGCATGGTCTTGGGCGAGCCGGACCAGCTGAACATCAAGAACCCACCGGGGTAGGACTTCATCCGCTGGTTATTGACGCCATCACGTCCCCGCGGCTTAGCCAGTAATGACTGCAAACGCTCATTCGCGTCGACCAAGGGATTGAATTTGGTTTCCAGCCAAGTCGTCAGATCGCCTTGACTTGGCTGCATCATGATCTGGCTGACCGGATTAAAGCCGATCCGATATGCCTGAGCACAGAGCGCCGTCTGCGTTTTCCCGACCTGCGCTCCCCACATCAGAGTGATCCGCATACAGCGCGGATCGGCAGTTAGATCGATCACCTCCCTCTGATACGGCGCGTTGTCGAACCGCATCGGTCCCGGTACCGCGTTCCCGATGGGGATTTGGATATTTTCTTCAGCCCAATCTGACGGCTTCAGGTTCGGCGGGGGTCGCAGAAATTCCCGCGCCGAACGCGTTGCACGTATTACCGCGCGCGCGTTTGAGAAATCTGCGCGCTCCCTCACCGTCCACCCTTTGCCTCTTCATCTTCTTCAGTTTGAGCGATGTCTTCTTCGTGGATCAGGTCCATATCGGCCAAAGCTGCGAGCGCGTGGTCGATTTCTTCCAGCAACACCTCCTTGAACCGCGTTTCATCTGCTTCCCCGATTAATCGCCTTACCGCCCGTCCTGGCACTACGTTCCGCATTCCCGCACGCACTTCACCGAATGCTTTGATTAGGGCGCGCTGGTACTGCTCCACAGGTACGAGCTCGTTTCTGTCGCGGGATAGGTCGAGCTCCGCTTGTTCCGTTTCAGCGGCCAGCTTGCGCTTCTTCAAATCTTCTATTGAGGAATTGACTGCGCCGCTTGCTTGAGACCTGATGTCGTCGTCTCGCCATTCTCGAACTTCAGCTGAGTTGAAGCTCCACGCCTTTCCTCTCCCGCCGCGTTCAACGACAGGACAGCCACGTCTAATCCAGTCATCTAGCGTGGGCATCGAGATGCCGAGGTGGTCGGCCATCTCCGTCCTGTTCAGTAGTTGCCCCCGCCGACCTTTTCGGCTCACTCGCTCACCTCACTGGGATATAATAATAAAGTCGAAATCCCGGCGCCTCGCACAAATAAATTTTTGCGCGTACGCACACCCTCACCCCCCACCCCCCGCAGAAGGACCCAAAGTTTCTGAGGGGGGCGAAGCGAAGGGGAGAGGGAAAGACGGACACGCCGCGAGGAACACGTCATAGGCATCGCCGATCTCGGCGCGGGTCTGCGCAGTGTCCAAGCGCGAGCGCGACGGCAGGCTGCCCTGCCACGCCTCGCATGCGGCACGCTCAGTCTCGGTAACCGCGCCCGTCCGCTTCATGGTCGCGCACCCGCTCGCGAGCAGCAGTAACTCGACGGCGCAAATGAGCAGCACGATCCTCGTCAATGTCCACAGCTTCATCCCACGCGTCCTCCTCGCCAGTGCGCCGGCCGCGCCGCCAAGCCGTGCCAAGCGCGGCGATCACCGCAACTGCACCGGCCAACGCCGCGACCAACCACGCCTGCATCCTGCCGATCATTCGGCCCCCGAGCGGTAAGCCCGCCAAACCACGATGCCCAAGCCGAACACGGCCAAGCCAGTGAAGCCCCAAGTGACCAGCTGGTCAGAGAGCAGAGGCGCCGCCTCATTGACGACACGCTCAGCCGCGACCGCTACAGCCGCCACCCCGGTGCCTTCCTTCGCCACCTTCTTCGCCTTCTGCGGCGTGGGCTCAGGAGCAAAGCGCCGGTCCTGCTTAGGGAACTTCGTGCCCCAGCTGCGCGCAGGCCCGGTGTCGATGTGCATAAACCCGAGGTGCGGATAGTAGCCAAAGCCGGTGAAGCCCTCGGCACGCGCCGCCTGTTCAAAGGCTTCAGGATCGTGGTTATCCATCCGGATATCGAATGCCATGCCGCGCATGTGGTAGCTGCTCTTTGCCCCGCCCACGCGCCGATTGTGAGCCGGGTCACGATAGGCAGACGTAACCAACATAGGAGAGCCCAACCGCGTGCGCAGACGCTGCAGGCGGTTCATGGCGTCGACGTTGAGCCGCAGACTGCCATCGCCCTTTGACGCGATCTCGCTGGGGGAAAAGTCCTTCCAGCGCCAGCCCGTCACCTTCGACCAATGAGCCGCCTCAATCATTTCTTTAGTCATTACGCCCTCCGCGCTTATTGCCCACGCGCCGCCGCAGCTGCGCGACCGTTCGCGTGAAAGCGTTGTGATCAGGATAGTAAGGAGCCTGCCAAACCGACCAATCCCGACGCTCGCGCGCAGGGATCAGGAGCCAGAGCAACACCAGCAAGTGGTAGAGCCCGCGCAGGAAGATCAGGCTGAAAACGATGTTGACCGTTTTGCCGGTCAAGCCGAACCAGAGCGACCACCAAGACGGATCAAGCGAGCGCAAAACAACCGGAGTGAACTCCCAATAGATCGAGCGCGCGACATAAGAGACGACGACCAGCGCAATCCCGACCGCCAAGCGATAGGTCGGGCTTTGATCCCGACGAAACGCATGTGGGGTAAAGCCCCGCACCACCATGTACGCGAGCACCAAGCCCGCGCCGGACAGCAACACCACCACCCAATCAACCATCACGGACCCCACGCTCTCGCTGCAATTCTTCCACCAAAATCTCCAATCGCGCCGCCCGACGCTTCACGGCGTCGACGTGGGCGCGGTTACCGCGCCGCAACGCTTCCGCCTCGGCTTTGTGCCCGGAAGCCGCCGATGGCTGACCAGACACCCATGCCCACAAATCACGGATCACGACGCCCCTCCCGATCCAACACGCGCGTCAGCGCATCGATGCTCGAATTTGACGCCTCGGCAATTTCTCTGATTTCGCGCGCGATTTCGCGGTTGTCCTCCACCCTGCGGTTCTGAACATCCACGTAAGCCCGGAACAGATGCAGGACGGCATAAGACAGCCCGAGGATCACCGCCCCCGGTAAGCCGTAGACCTCGATGAAGGCGCCGGTATCCATAGGGCTCGCTTCCGGTTCCAAACTCGCCACGCATCACGCGACATCTCCGAACCCATACTGAGCATGGAGGTGGCTCTTTCCCTCTGGCGGTTTTCCCTTGAGAATTTTGCCGACGCCGGAAGCCTCGATGCCAAGCAAGTCAGCGATCACAGCGGGAGGGTACTGAGCCGCAAGGTGGTGGACAGCCCACGTGCGGAAAGCCCGGTAAATGAAATTCAGGTTAGAGGTTTGGAGGATTTCGCCCCCGAAGGCATGGCAAAGCCGACGCGCATCATTCCAGCCGAGGATGCGGACCAGATCGTGATCGATCCGCAGCGTTTTAGGCACATAGAAGCAAACACGCCACGACCGCCTGGTGGCATCACGCATGGCCATAATCAGGCGAACCGTCTGAGCGCGACCGAGAACTTCCTCGATTTCACCGGCAACCCCCGGCAAAGGTGGAGGGGGAGGCGGAGTAATTTCCTCCGGCGCCTTAAACCGCATCAATGCACTCCGCGCTGCTGTTGATCGCCACAACCGCCGCATCGAGCAGCGCGTGAAGGTCCGGCCCACGCTCAGACGCGCGCCCTGGGCCAGACCAGTGATCGAGCCCAGCCCGGACGTCAGCGATCCCGGCATAGCAGGCGAACAATTCGCCGGTGGCTGTTACCCAGAGATCCACATTCCCCATCAGGACATCGCAACGCATGGTCACAGCGCCAACGCTGGTCTCGAAGAAATCTACCCCATCGGCCATCACGGTTTGATCCCCATGGCGCGCAACTGCTCGCCGGTCACCAAGGCGAGCTCCATCATGCGCGTGGCCACATCCGCCCCGAAGGACGACGCCGCAACGAATTTCCCAGCATTGATCCGCTCAGCCCAAAACTTCGCACGGTCGTCAATCGAAGCCGGAGCCGAGCGAGCGGGATACTTGACCTCTTCGCGCCACGCCCCGTCTCTCAGCCAATTCTGCGCCTTCTTCGCATAGCCCCGTTGGGCCTCTGGCGAAGCGCCGTACCGCTGGGCGAGGACAACCAGCCGCGCCGGGTTTGCCCCGTCCTCAACCGCATCACACCAAGCCCGGTACACGGCATCACGCTCAGAGGCCTTTGGATGCGCTCGACAGAACTGATCAAATATCTCAGACACACCAGTCGCTGGTGCGCTTTTGCGCGCCCGCGCCTTACTGGTTATCTTTAAAGGTTCCTTTACAGGGTTAGTGTCCGGATTCCGGACACGGCTTTGCCCCAAATCCGGACACGGCTTTGCCTGTTTTCCGGACACGGCTCCGTGTCCGGTTTCCGGACACGGCTTTTCTATCTGTTCTGCTTCCGTTCCGTGTCCGGATTTCGGACACGGATCTACATCATCAAGTATGAAGCCATCCTCGAACCCCAAAATATAGCGCGTGGACGTTTGACGGTGCGTGCCCGGAATGAACCTTTTTTCGCGCCGGACCAGCCCAGCGCTCTCAAGAGCTTTAAGATGCTCATTCAGCGCAGAGCGCGAGATGCAGGCATCCTCAGCAAGAGTATCCTGAGCAGGGAAACAGCCCATGTCAGGGTTGTGCCGATCTGCCAGACACAGCAGGATCAGCTTAGTCGCCGGTTTAAGTCCGCGTTGGGCGAAAGCCCAATTCGTGGCAACGTGGCTCATGCTCCCTCCAATGGCCGGCTTGGCGCGGCCTTGATTAGTGTTCGAAAGCCGTGCCTAGCGAGCGCGACCAGCGCGTCGTCAACGGAACGGATGATGGCATAGGGGAAGCGCTGCGCTTCGACAGCAGCCTGAAAGGCGCGCTGGGCAGGCGATTGCGTGCCAATGAGAGACTTGGTCTCTAGGAACAGGACGCGGCCCTCAGAGATCAGGATTAGATCAGAGAACCCCGGATAGACTCCCATCCCGGTTAGAATGCCCTGTTTGATCTTCGCGGCTTTACCGCCCCCGGTCACCTCGTTGGCCGAGTGATGGAGGATCGCTCCGCGCGGCAGGACTTGGCGCAGCACCCGCACGATATCCCGCTGGATATCCGCCTCCGGTGTTCCGCGCCGCTTCACGTTAGTCTCCTGCCCGAAGGCTCTCGGCCGGAGCAGCCGCTGTGCTTGCGCATTGAGGTGTTTTCAAGGGGCTCCCGCCCCCGGACGAGCTACCCCGTGCATACGCAATTGGTCTTGAACGGTGGGGCCACGATACCCGACCTAAGAAATGCTCGTCCTTTGGCGGTAGCTGCGCTGATGCGCTCGCTGTACTGTATGGGGGAAGGCGCGCGATCATCTCTGCAGTTCCGCGTTCACTGACCGCATGAGCTCGGCGAGGGCAGCCATTGCTTCAGGACCCTCTTTCCTCAGAGGCTCGGGATCTCCGTTCACCAGCAGCGCAAAGATTGCCGGGGCTAAATCCGCAGCCTCGCGCAGCGCTTGGACAGCCTGGCTGGATATCTCCCCTGCCCCATTGGCGTCTTTGAGCCGCCCCGCCATCAGCTGCGTGATGGGCGATCGACCTACAGCATCCTCAAGCGGCCCGTAGCTATCACAACCGATAGCGGCATCACCTGAGCATTGCTTCGAGATCGTTCCCTTTGAGCAGCCTAGGAACGCAGCGGCAGCATCAAAGCCGCCGAAGTCTTCGACCAGCTGGCGATACAGCGATCGGATAGCCGCGCCTTCATATACCTTACGCATGGGAAACCCCGTTTTCTTGCCCGGTGGGGCTGCCCAGCGCAGATTGCTGGCATGGAACAAATTGGCGATATGTGGATGGGTGGGGCATTAGGCGGCGTCCGAGGCGATGGGCAGAAGCGCAGACATCGGAACTTTCCCCTGAGTGTGGGCCTCAATTTTAGCAGCGATCGAGAGGCTCGGCGCTTTTCCACCCTTTACGATCTCGTTCATATAAGAAGCAGACACTCCAATGGCCTGAGCAAACTCTCTCTGGGTTCGTTTCGTTTGCTTCAAAAACTGATCAAGTGTCATCATGCCTGAAAGTTCGCAGATGGCGAACATTTTGGCAAGGGCAGAAGTTCGCTATAAGCGATTAGCGATTCCGACGCCTTCGTGGCAAATTGCGAACATGCATTTACGCCTCAAAGAACTTAGAAAAGAACGCGGCTGGACGGCTGAAGTGCTTGCCGCAAAGGCTGGCAGCAGCAAGAGCTACATCTCTGAAATTGAGAACGGAAAGAAGTTTCCGAGTGGACGGCTTTTAAAGCGCTTCGCGGACGAACTCGGCGTAACGGTTTACGCTCTTATCGACAGCGATGACTTGGCAGATGAAATCAGAGCGCACATCGAGATTATGAAAGGTCTGAATGTTGAAGATCGACGCGCTGTCTCTCGTCACGCTGCCGGGCTTCTCGAGCAAGCCTCTGAGCCATCAAAATAACAGACTTCCTCTGAAACGCTGATAGCTTTCCAAGAGTTGCCACCTCGTTTGCCAGCTCGCCTTCAGTCATCTCCACCCCCAAGTTCATGATATGTTCACACTGTCGGAACGAGTTAGATGGGTCAAGGTGGCGAACCCTGAACACTTAACCTTTGGTTGCAACTGGCCTCTGACGGTTCCCTGGTGAATAGCGCCGACTAGCACACCCAACACGATAAGCACGGCAAATCTGGTCCGTTCCCTCCTTCTGATGGGATAGCACTCTAACAGCCCGATTCTCACAATCTCTCGCCACTCTAGGGCGGGCTTCTTCATGCTCGCAGCCCGCCCGGTATGCGGCGCTCAGGCACGACACCGCTCACCCAAGCCAAACATTCGCCATTAGCGAACTTTTTTGATTGCGAATTTATTCGCCCTGTGCGAACTTCGTCCTAAGCACCACGATGCAACGGAGAAGCGCGATGACAGAAGACAGCAACACACTTACCAAAGCGATTACCGCCGCCCTGGCGATCCTGATTGTGGCGGCATTCGCGCGCTGCGGCCTGAAAGCGGCCACCGCGATGCCCGACATGGCAGAGCGCACTCGCATTGCGGTGATGTACTGATGGTAGGTTCTGTCGATAGATTGACTGGGGTCGCGCTGGGCTTAGCCGAGACGCCTTATCGCAAAGGCCGCAAGCAGGACGATTGTGAGGAACACCGTCAGTTCGGGATTGCTGTAGAGTATGGTCAGCATCCGCCGCACCTCCGTAAGAGATTTCATTCCGCTTCTCCTAGTTCTTTGCGGGATGAATTGGGTGACAGTGCTTCCAACACTGGCATCCGGCCCGCGGGTAAGTTGTGCATGCACATTTGCTCGCGGGTTCAGAGATTTCCTCTGGCGGGTTCCCCGCACGATCACTTCGCCCGATTTATCGACAGCCTTTCGGGTCGAGACCCGGAAACTCTCATAGAGACTGTGATGAACGAGGTGATCGAGACTGGGGGCGAGTACTTCCTCCCGCCAGACAGGCATGCAGAGAATGCCCTCTGGGCGATCAGACTGCACGGAGTGTTTGCGATTGGCACCTCAGAACTGAACGTGATCCGTAAGTGGCGGACCGCCGCGATGGCTGCCTGCCTCAACGCGCAGCAGTTAACCTCGCCAACTGGGGCCGAACTGGCGGGGGCTGAAGCATGACCCCTGCTCAGCTCGCCGCCCGGGAAAACAGCGCTGTTCGCCGCGCGTGGGGTGAACCGCCGGACAGCCGCCGCTTCGCTCAGAAGAACGTGACAGAGGCGGTCCGCCCTTATTTAGGATCAGCTCTTCCCCGAAACGAGGTTGCGCGCCTGATCGGCTGCACCCCGCCCTCAGTGAGCAACGCGCTCAAGAAGATCGGAGGCTCGCTATGAAAACGACAGCCCGCCGCGAAGGCGAGAACATAATCATCACTGTACCGATCGAGGAGGCGCAGTGCCTCCGCGTCGCGTTGCAACCCTGCATGTGCAAGCACACCAAGTCTGCCGGAACCGCAGAGCTCCGCGCTCGGTTCGTTAAAGGCATCGGAATGGCGATGGATAACAGGAAAAGAAGATCACCGACCGTGCAAGCGGCAACCACGGCGCAGGAGGCACAGGCATGAACGCCCACAGTCGCCAGCGCCTTGTAGACCTGCAACCCGCGCAGCAGGCCGGCATTCTCTGCAACGATCCGCAGTTCCAGCAGTATGCCGCGATCCGATGCGGCTTCCCGAAACAGCAATTCAACGCCAGTGCCGCAGCTCAGTATTTGCGCGAGTGCTGCCAGATCGACAGTCGCACGTTGCTGAACACCTGCCCTGCCGCCTACTCCAAGCTCGCCGCCCTACGCACCGATTTCGATGCCTGGGCAGGTAAGATCGCAACCCCAAGATAGAGAGGATTACCAGCGTGATCGAGAATAGTAATACCGAAGGCGATGCCACCTACCGCGTGACAGCCAACGAGTTGCGCCAGTTTGTAGAGCGCATCGAGCGGCTCGACGCCGAAAAAGTGGACCTTGCCGAACAGCGCAAAGAAGTGCTCGCAGAGGCGAAAAGCCGTGGCTACGACACCAAGGTCTTGGCCAAGGTTTTGGCCCTCCGCAAGCGTGACAAGGACGACATCACCGAGGAAGAAGCCGTTCTCGACATGTATAAAGAAGCGTTAGGAATGTGAGCATGGATCGAGCAACCCAAACCCAGCGCATCCTAGCCCACCTGAAAGCCGGACGAACGATCACGCCCCTCGAAGCGATGAACGAATACGGATGCTTCAGACTCAGCGCACGGATTTATGACCTGAAACAAGAAGGGTATCGGATCGATGCTGAGCGGGTCGACACAGGCGATGGCGCCAAGGTCGCCAGCTACACCCTCATGAAACAGCCCGATCAGCAACCAGCCCCTAGCTAAACCAGTCGGTCGCATCCGAGGAGGAATACCGCGATGCTTTCCCATCACCTGAAAGAGGACGCCGCCGATATTGCTGTAAAAGCACGTCTCTGGCAGGCGTCGAAGCGTGAGTTACTACACTTAGCCGATCGCTATCGAAGCGAGCACAGGCCCGGCAAAAGATCGTGCTACGCGCAAGAAGAGGTTTGCTCCGCAGCAGCACTGAAAGGTTACCCGATAACGTTAATTCGGTTCTTGGGAGCGCAAAAGCGAGCTGACGGATTGGATGCGGCCGCACATCGCAGAATAGGTCTTTGGCAGGTGAGGATTGGGCTCAAATCCGGAAAGCAGGAGCCCGCCCAATGACCAACACTGCAATCCCAGAGGCCGATATGGCAGAGGACGCAAGAACAAGGATGCTCGGTTGCCGTGATGGGCTGTCCCATGCGCTGATCGCAATAAATAGCGTTATCACCGGTCCGTGCGGCGAATACCTACCGCCGCGCCACCACACCCGAAAACGCGCGGCAGCAGAGGCGCAGATCACTGAACTGAACAAAGTCCGCGATGCCATCAAGCGACAGCTCGATGATGTGCGCGCGGCTCTGTCCAACTAAACGAGGAAAACCACAATGACCAAAACAAGCTTAGCTGATCTGAACAACCATCTGTTCGCCCAGCTCGATCGTTTGACAAATCAAGACCTCACTCCCGACGAAACCGAAACCGAGATTAAGCGCGCCGGCGCAATGACTGCCATTGCCGACCGGATCAGCTCGAACGCTGACCTGAGCCTGAAAGCGGCCAAGCTATTTGCGGATCATGGCAAGGCCGTCCTGCCTCACCTACCCCAGATCGGCGGACAGATTAAAGAAGGTGACAGCCAATGAAGGGTCGCGCCATCGCATACACACAGAAGGAATTGGATTGGATCAAGGCGCGCTGCGATCAGCCGCGCAAAGATCTCCATGCCGCCTTTCAGAAGCGTTTCGACCGCAATGATGTGACGGTCGATAGCATTAAGGCGCTTTGCACCCGTAAGGGCTGGAAATCTGGACGCACGGGACAGTTCGTCAAAGGCCAAGCGCCCATGAATAAAGGGAAGAAGATGCCCTTCAACGCAAACAGCGCGCGCACACAGTTCAAGAAGGGCCAACTACCGCATAACCATAAGGGCCTCGGCCACGAACGCATCTGCCCAAAGGATGGCTATGTCACAATGATCGTTGCGGAGCGTAACCCATGGACTGGCGCAGCAACCCGCCCCGTACTTAAGCACCGGTGGCTATGGGAGAAGATCAATGGTCCCGTCCCGGACGGACACTTCCTCAAATGCCTGGACGGCGACAAGACGAATTGTGATCCAGCCAACTGGGAGCTGTTGCCCCAAGCTATTCTGCCCCGCTTGGCCGGTGGACGACACGGCAAGGGCTACGCAGAATATGAGCCAGAATTGCGCCCAACCGTGCTGGCCATCGCAAAGCTCGAGCACCAAGTGCGCGAATCGAAGAACGCGCAGCCGCTGCGGCCGACGGTCGAATAGGTTGGCTTGCCCCGCACCAGACAGTGAACGAGCCGCAAATCAAACCGACCAACACCACACCCATGGAGGAAATCCAATATGAGCCGTCAGCATCAAGCCGCCATCATGGTACGCATGTCTCAATCGCAAGCCGCTTTTGGCGTTCACCGCTGCACGCTTTACCGCTGGGCAGCCGCCGGACACATCAAAATTTACAGGCGAGGACCAGGTGCATCTTTCGTCGATCCAATGCAGGTCAAGGCGTTCATCATGGGCTTGGGGGATACAGTGGGGGATAAAAGCCCCTATACCGATTTTTCTTCAATGAAATCAACGTAAAGTGGTGCGGGCGGTGGGACTCGAACCCACACGGGGCTACGCCCCAACAGATTTTAAGTCTGGTATGTCTACCATTCCATCACGCCCGCATCGTGGCGCACAATAGCCATCACGCGGGCGGTGTAAATGGGCGAATGCCCTTGGTCCCGGGTCAAGCCGTATCGGCCAGCATGGTTTCTTTCACAGCTTCCATCGCCACGTAGGTCGACGTGCTAGCCACATGCGGCAGGGTCGAGATAACCTCTCCTAAAAAACGCCGGTATTCCGACATGCTGCGCGTGCGGACTTTGATCAGATAGTCGAAATGGCTCGCGATCATATGCGCCTGCTCGATCTCAGGCACTTTGGCCACGGCAAGGTTGAACGCCCGCAGCGCCGCTTCGCGTGTATCATTCAGCCGAACTTCGACAAAGGCCACATGGTCAAGCCCCAGACGGATCGGGTCCAAAAGCGCGCGGTAGCCGAGGATCACGCCGCTTTCCTCCAACCGGCGCAGGCGCGCTTGGGTGGGTGATTTCGACAGGCCGATGCGCCGCGCAAGATCGGTGATGCTGATGCGGCCATCTTCGGCCAGTACCGATAGAATCCCGCTGTCGAACCGGTCCAGATCGAAAAGTTCATTTGCCAGGTGATTACCCCAAACTTTAGACGTATCGACTGATAAATTGATCATCTTCAGTCGAAACTCCTGCATATCATGCGATACTCTGGGTCAAACATCAACTGGAGCTTGCTATGGCCCTCGATCACGCCCCCGCCCTTCGCCAAACCATCGACGCGCGCACCTACGCCGACCCTGACGTGCTGCTGACCGAGCTTAAGGCGCAGGCCGATCTTTCGGCCGAAGATCGCGCCCAGATCACTGCCGATGCGGCCGGCCTTGTGCGTGGCATTCGCGACACCTCGGCACCCGGTATGATGGAAGTTTTCCTCGCTGAATACGGTCTCAGCACCGACGAAGGCGTGGCGCTGATGTGTCTGGCCGAGGCGCTGCTGCGGGTGCCTGACGCCGATACGATTGACGCGCTGATCGAAGACAAAATCGCCCCCTCGGACTGGGGACGCCATATGGGGCATTCAACTTCGAGCCTCGTGAACGCCTCCACATGGGCGCTGATGCTGACGGGCCGCGTGCTCGACGACGACCAGCCCGGCCCCGTGCGCCACCTGCGCGCCGCGATCAAACGTCTGGGCGAACCGGTGATCCGTACCGCCGTCAGCCGCGCCATGCGCGAGATGGGCCGCCAGTTCGTTCTGGGCGAAGACATCCACGCCGCGATGAAACGCGCGAAGGGGATGGAGAAAAAGGGTTTCACCTATAGCTACGACATGCTGGGCGAAGCGGCGAGGACTGAGGCCGATGCCAAACGCTATCACCTCAGCTATTCCCGCGCGATCTCGGCCATTGCCGACGCTTGCACCCATGACGATATCCGCAAAAACCCCGGCATCTCTGTCAAACTCTCGGCCCTGCACCCGCGCTATGAATTGGCGCAGGAAGCGGCTGTCATGCGTGAGTTGGTGCCGCGCCTGCGCGCACTGGCACTGCTGGCGAAATCGGCGGGCATGGGCCTGAACATCGACGCCGAGGAAGCCGACCGTCTGGCGCTCTCGCTCGAAGTGATCGACACGGTGATGGGCGAGCCTGCCTTGGCCGGATGGGACGGTTTCGGCGTGGTCGTGCAGGCCTATGGCCCCCGCGCGGGCACGGTGATCGACACGCTCTATGATATTGCGACGCGCCACGACCGCCGCATCATGGTGCGTCTGGTGAAAGGTGCCTATTGGGACACCGAGATCAAGCGCGCTCAGGTCGAGGGCATCGACGGCTTCCCGGTTTTCACCCGCAAGGCCGCGACCGATGTGAGCTATATCGCCAACGCCCGCAAACTGCTGAACATGACCGACCGCATCTACCCGCAATTCGCCACGCACAACGCCCATACTGTCGCCGCCGTGTTGCATATGGCCGACGACCCCGAGGCCTATGAATTCCAGCGCCTGCACGGCATGGGCGAGACCCTGCATGACATCGTGATGGAGAAACACGGCACCCGCTGCCGCATCTACGCCCCCGTGGGCGCGCACCGCGATCTGCTGGCCTATCTGGTGCGTCGTCTGCTTGAGAACGGCGCGAACTCCAGCTTCGTGAACCAGATCGTCGATGAAAATGTGCCGCCAGAAGTCGTCGCCGCTGATCCCTTTGATCAGTTGCAAGACAGCGCGCCGACAATCCCGCGCGGGCCGGAAGTCTTCCAGCCGCAACGCGCCAATGCCAAGGGTTTTGATCTGGCCCATAGCCCTACCCTCGCCGCTATCGAAAAAGCCCGCGCGCCCTTTGCAGACGCCACATGGACCGCCGCGCCAATCCTCGCGGGCGATGCCAAACCCGAGGCGGCAGAGACCGTCAGCAACCCGACCGGTGGCACCTCGCCAGGCACGGTGCAGCCTGCCTCCGAGGCTGATGTCGCCACGGCGCTCGACAATGCCGCCCCTTGGGACGCGCCGCTGAACACCCGCCGCGCGACCCTTCTCCGCGCAGCCGATATGTTTGAGGACCGCTACGGCGAGATCTTCGCCATCCTCGCCCGCGAAGCTGGCAAAGGTCTGCCCGACTGCGTGGCCGAGTTGCGCGAAGCGGTGGACTTCCTGCGCTACTACGCGGGACAAGCCACCAATACGCCGCCCTCGGGCATCTTCACCTGTATCTCGCCGTGGAACTTC
The DNA here is from genome assembly GCF_038900015.1 of Sulfitobacter sp. AS92. Lineage (NCBI taxonomy): Bacteria > Pseudomonadati > Pseudomonadota > Alphaproteobacteria > Rhodobacterales > Roseobacteraceae > Sulfitobacter > Sulfitobacter sp. AS92. The sequence continues at coordinate 41,393 of NZ_JBBMQL010000004.1, read as the reverse complement.
CCGCTGGCGATCTTTTGCGGGCAGGTCACAGCGGCGCTGGCGGCTGGTAATGCCGTGCTGGCCAAACCCGCCGAGCAAACCCCGCTGATCGCCAAACTCGCCGTCGAAGTGCTACACGAAGCGGGTGTGCCGCGCTCCGCCCTGCAACTCCTGCCGGGTGGCGGCAAGGTCGGCGCGGCGCTGACCGGTGATGCCCGCATCAATGGCGTGGCCTTCACCGGCTCCACCGCCACCGCCCTGCGCATCCGCGCAAACATGGCCGAGCATTGCGCTCCCGGCACGCCGCTGATTGCCGAAACGGGTGGCCTTAACGCCATGATCGTCGACAGCACCGCCCTGCCCGAGCAGGCGGTGCAGGCCATCGTCGAAAGCGCCTTTCAATCGGCGGGGCAACGCTGCTCTGCGGTGCGCTGCCTCTATGTGCAGGAAGACATCGCCAAAGACCTGATCCGCATGCTCACGGGTGCCATGCAGGCGCTGAACATCGGCGATCCGTGGCACCTGTCGACCGATGTCGGCCCCGTCATCGACGGCACCGCGCGCAAAGGGATTGTCGAGCATATCGAAGCCGCCCGTACCGAAGGCCGTTTGATTGCAGAGATGAAAGCGCCCGAGGGTGGCACCTTCGTCGGCCCTGCAATCCTTCGAGTGAACAGCATTGCTGACATGAAGCGCGAAATCTTCGGCCCGGTGCTGCATGTGGCGACCTTCAAAAGCCACGAACTCGACGCCGTGATCGACGCCATCAACGCCACCGGCTATGGGCTGACCTTTGGTCTGCACACCCGGATCGACGATCGGGTGCAGCATGTATCTGAGCGGATTGAGGCGGGGAACATCTACGTCAACCGCAACCAGATCGGCGCAATCGTAGGAAGCCAACCCTTTGGGGGCGAAGGGCTTTCTGGGACCGGGCCAAAGGCGGGCGGACCGAATTACCTGCCGCGTTTCTCGGCACCTGACCATCAGGATGCCGCTGGCACATGGGACGGCGCAGAGACCAAGCTCCCCGCCCTGCCCGCGCATCAGCCGACTGTACTGGAAACCCAATCGATGCCCGGCCCGACCGGTGAGAGCAACCGCCTGTCGACCCTGCCCCGCCCCGCGCTGTTGTGCATGGGACCGGGTGCCGAGACGGCTGCCGCGCAGGCCAAAGCCGTGCGCGCGCTTGGTGGTGTCGCGGTTGAGGCGACAGGCCAGATTGACCCTGAATTGCTCAAATCCGGCCCAGCCTATGGCGGTGTGCTGTGGTGGGGCCATGACGCCACCGCCCGCAAGATCGACCAAGCGCTGGCGCAGCGCGACGGGGCGATCATCCCGCTGATGCGCGGCCTGCCTGACACCGCACGTGTCCGGGCCGAACGGCATGTCTGTGTTGACACCACCGCCTCTGGCGGCAATGCACAGCTCTTGGGCATGATGGCCTAAGATAAGACGCGAAAATGGAGGAGCGCCATGCTGACGAACAGCGACATTGAAGACCTGACGCAGTTTCGCAGGGCGCTCCACCAATACCCCGAAATCTCGGGCGAAGAGATTGAGACCGCGCGGACCATCGCGGCGGAATTGAAGAAACTCGCCCCGACCCGCATTCTGACGGGTCTGGGCGGGCATGGTGTTGCAGCGGTCTTTGACAGCGGCACGCCCGGCCCCACGGTGCTGTTTCGCGCTGAGCTAGACGCCCTGCCGATCCCCGAAGAACATGACATCCCATGGGTGTCGAAAGTGCCGGGCAAAAGCCATGTCTGCGGGCATGACGGACATATGACCATGCTGCTGGCGCTTGGCCGCATGATCGCGCGACAGCCGGTCGCCAAGGGCCGCGTCGTGCTGATGTTTCAGCCCGCCGAGGAAGACGGCAGCGGCGCGCGGGCGGTGGTGAACGACCCCGCCTATGCCGAGATCGCCGCCGATTATGCCTTTGCCATCCATGTCGAACCGGGCCGCCCCTTCGGCCATGTCGATACGGCTCCCGCCCTGATCAACTGCGCCTCCAAGGGCGTCGCCGTGACCCTGCAAGGCAAGACCGCCCATGCCGCCAGCCCCGAAGACGGCTCCTCCCCCGCCCCGGCGCTGGCCGAGTTGATCCCCGCACTGCAGGCACTCGGCCCCGGCGGGGCGCTTGATGACAATTTTCGCCTCGTTACCCTCACCCACCTACGCATGGGCGAGCCGACCTTTGGCGTGGCCCCGGGCGAAGCGGTGCTTTACGCCACCCTGCGCAGCACCCGCGACGACGCACTGACCGAGATTGAGGACGCCCTGCGCGCCGAGGTCGCCCGCGCTGCCGAGGCCCACGGGCTGACGGCGGAATTTGCGGAGTCTGACTATTTCGCCGCCTCCATCAATGACCCCGAGGCCTACGCCATCGCTGCCGCAGCGATGGACGCACTTGGCGTGTCGCACGGGCAGAAAAACTTGCCGATGCGCGCTTCTGAGGATTTCGGCCTGTTCGGACGCGATGCCAAGGCGGCGATGCTCTGTCTCGGGCCGGGGGAGGACTATGCCGCCCTGCACAACCCTGACTACGATTTCCCCGATGATCTGATCCCCATCGGCGCGGGTATTTCCGAGCGGATTGCGCGGGATTTGCTCGGCACCGCTTGACAGATGCCCCGGCGGGCGCAGCTAACTGCACTAACCCCCGCGCCGCTTGACGCGGTGCAAGACTTGGCAAAGGCTGGCCCGAATGTTCCCGATCCGCGACCACAACCCCTCGGGCCGAACGCCCTATGTCACCTATGCGCTGATGGCGGTGAACATCGGGGTATTCCTGTCCTATCTGTCGCTGATGTCGGATGAGCGCGCTTTGGGTGAGTTTTACTATAACTATGCCCTGCTGCCCGCGCGGCTGAGCCATGGGGAGGGGTATTTCGGCCTCATCACCTCGCAATTCTTGCATGGTGGCTGGATGCATCTGGCCGGTAACATGTTGTTTCTGTGGATCTTCGGCGACAATGTCGAAGATGAAATGGGCCATGGGCGCTATCTGCTTTTCTACCTTGCTTGTGGCATTGCGGCGGGGCTTGGCCAAGTTGTGACAGAGCCACTCTCGTGGGTGCCCATGGTCGGGGCCTCGGGCGCGATTGCGGGGGTGATGGGGGGCTATCTTCTGCTTTTCCCACGGGCGAAAGTCGACATTCTGGTCATCTTCATTGTCTTTTTCCGCATCTTCGCGATCCCTGCGTGGATCATGCTGGGGCTGTGGTTCGGTATGCAATTCATCGGCGGCATCGGGGCCACACCCGGCACCGGCGGCGTGGCCTACTGGGCGCATTCGGGCGGGTTCATTGCCGGGCTGGTGCTGGCCCTGCCGCTTTGGCTACGCCGCGGCGGTTTCGCCTTTTGGCGACAGACCGACGGCCACCCGCCCCATGCCGCGGCAAAATATGACCTGCGCGAAAGTCGCATTCCCAAGGTAGGACGCAAATGACTGAAACCTCCGAAACCCGCCGCGCCTCTTGCCACTGCGGGGCCGTGGTGATCGAAGCGCTGTTCCCACGCGGTTTGGCCTCGGCTTCGCGGTGCACCTGTTCGTTTTGTCGGCGTCGTGCGGCAGCCACTGTGACAGCCGTGGCTGAGAGCGTGACCGTACTGAAAGGCGCCGAAAACCTAACGCTCTACACTTGGGGCACCCATACGGCGCAGCATTATTTCTGTAAGACCTGCGGCATCTACACCCACCACCGCCGCCGTTCGAACCCCGATGAATGCGGCATAAACCTCGGCGCAATCGAAGGGGTTTTCCCCTGGGAGATGGAGCCGCTGCCCTATAGCGATGGGGTCAATCACCCATCGGACCGCAAGGGCAACTAAAGGCTAGAGATCACCCCCTGCATCCGCGCCAGGAGCCCCGGCTGCGACTCTGCCAGTTCCCGGCGCTGATCCACGCTTTCGTGCAGCCGCTCTGACGGGTCGGCCCCCACCACCCGGCGGCGGCGGGTCACCAGCATTTTTCCGTAGCCACGCCATTGCCCGATGGAGGGCGCGGTGGGGTCTTGCTCAAACCGCGCAGCCCAGCCTTCCGGCAGCGGCAGACCGCTATCCTCCATCCGCGACAGCAGCCAGACCAGTGGGATATTGGCCAAAGGTCGCGCCGCCTCATGACCGCCCAACTGACCGCCGATATCGCCGTGGGTGCCGGGGAACCAGACCTGCTCCAGCCGTCCGGCGTAGCCTTCGGGCGTGGTCCACATCACCGGTGCATAGGAGATGCGGGATTCGTTCAGCGCCAGCGCCTGAAACCCGTTCTTCACGATGCCGCTCAGATCATGGTTGTGGAACATATGCAGCGGTTGCGAGAGCCGCCACAAGAGCGGTGCATTGACGCCAAGCGATTTCACCGTGTCCCAGACGCCAATCGCCTCAATCTCGACCTGCGGGTGGCAATTGGCCTTGGCAAATAGCGCCCCGGCTTTGCTCAGGGATTGTGCCTCGTAATGGCGGTAGACATCGCGGATGTTCCGCTCTGTCGCGACCTCGGCACGCAGAAGGCCCACCCGGTCGATCACCCCGGCGAGCGAGCGTACGGCATAGCCGCCACGCGAATAGCCCATCAGGAAAATCCGGTCTCCGGGCCGATAGCGCGAGGCGAGATAGCCATAGGCGCGGCGGATCTGTCGGTTGATCCCGCGCCCCATGATCACATCGCGCGCGCTGCGCCAATCACGCCACTGCAGGCCCGGCTCATAATAGATCGACAGGGCGCTGCCCATCTCGCGGCAAAGCCCATAGGCTAGCCCCGCATTGGTCTCGCTCCCGGCGTCGAGCGAGGACATGGTACCATCAAGGATGATGACATGGGTCACCGCCCCCCGGCGCGGGCCGAAGTCAGTCGCAGGCCGCCGCCAGAGCCGCCCGAACAACCGTTGAAACAGGGTTTTACTCGGCTGCGATTGCGGCACCTTGGAGCATCTCCCAAACTCGATGCGGGGTGAAGGGCATATCCGCCTGCCGCACACCGCGTTCCCAAGTTGCGTCTTGCACTGCGTTCGACACCGCCGCCAGCGCGCCCACGGTCCCGGCTTCGCCGCAGCCCTTCATGCCCATGGCATTGGCGGTCGAGGGGACAGGCTCAGACGTGAAAGAGATCATCGGCAGATCAGCGGCGCGCGGCATGGCGTAATCCATGAAGGTGGCAGTCAAAAGCTGTCCGTCTTCGTCATAGACCACCCGTTCCTGCACCGCTTGGCCGATGCCTTGAGCGACCCCGCCATGTACCTGCCCTTCGGCGAGCATCGGGTTAATCAGATTGCCGAAATCATCGACCACCGTATAGCGGTCGAGCGTGACCACGCCCGTCTCGGGATCAATCACCACCTCGGCCACATGCGCCCCGTTGGGATAGCTGCGCCCCGGCAGGCTTGCGCGTTCATCATGGGTTAGCAAATCTTTCCGGCCCTTGGCACGGGCCAACTCGGCCACTTCCAGCATGGTGGGCGTGACGTTCGACCCTTCGGCGCGGAAGCGTTCGTCGTCGAAGGAGATATCGCCCGCGTCCACGCCCAACTCATCGGCCAAGAACGCTGTAAACACTTCTGTAATTTTCGCCACGGTCGCCAAGGTCGCCGTGTTCTGCGTGGTAACCGAACGAGAGCCGCCCGTGCCGCCGCCCTTTTTAATCAAGTCACTATCGCCCTGCACAACGCGGATTTGCTCAGCCGGAATCCCAGTCTGATCCGACAGGAACTGCGCATAGACCGTTTCATGCCCCTGTCCGTTGCTCTGAGTGCCGACATAGATTGCCACGCTGCCATCCTCCTCAAAGACCACTTTGGCCCCTTCGGAAGGATCGCCTAGAATGCTTTCGATATAGTAACACAAGCCCTGCCCCCGCAGCAGTCCGCGTTCGGCGTCCGCAGTACGGCGGGCGGTGAACCCCGCGCGGTCGGCCTCTTCGCCCGCGCGGGTCAGCAAGCGCGCGAAATCGCCCACATCGTAAAGCTCTCCCGTGGCGGTGGTATAGGGAAACTGATCCGGCTTGATGAAATTGATCCGCCTCAGTTCCCACGGATCGACGCCCAGCTCTCGGGCCGCGCGGTCAATCAACCGTTCTAGAACATAGATCGCCTCGGGTCGCCCCGCACCGCGATAGGCATCGACCTGCACCGTGTTGGTGTAATAGCCCTCCACATGCAGATAGGTGGCTTGCACGTCATAAACGCCCATCAAGACCTTGGAGAACAGTTGCGACTGAATCGGCTGGCCGAACTGGCTGTTATAGGCCCCGAGGTTGCAGCGCGTGTCGACACGATAAGCGGTGATCTTGTGGTTTTCGTCAAAGGCGAATTCGGCCAATGACACCAGATCGCGCCCGCCGTTGTCGGTCAGCATCGCTTCCGTCCGTTCCGACATCCAGCGCACCGGACGACCCAGCGCCCGCGCAGCCTGTGCGATGCAGAAGTACTCAGGGTAGGTCATCGCTTTCATGCCGAAGCCGCCGCCGACATCGGGGTTGGTCACGCGCACGTTGTCTTCGCCGAGGCCAAAGGCTTTGACAAAGAAGTTCTTATGCGCCCAAACCCCCTGCCCGCCCAGCGCGACATGCAACCGGCCATCGGCCCATTCCGCATAGCAGCCGCGTGGCTCCATCGAATTGACGATGATGCGGTTATCGCCGACCTCCAGCTTGACGCGCCGCGCAGCCTTGGCAAATGCCGCCTCAACCTTGGCTTCATCCCCCATGCCCCAGTCAAACGCCCGGTTGTCGGGGGCCTCGGCGTGCAATGTCTCGCCACCGGGGGCGATGTCCATCTTGGCAGGCAGGTCATCAGCGTCGAATAGGATCAACTCGGCAGCGTCGCGCGCCTGTTGCAGGGTTTCGGCCACAATCAACGCCACCGGTTCGCCAACATAGCGCACCCGGTCTTTCGCGAGGATTGGCCGCAAAGGTGCGGCCCCTTTGCTGCCGTCGCGGTTATCAACAACCGTATGGGGCAAAGCGATGTTCATTCCCGCCGCTTCTAGATCGGCGCAGGTCAGCACCAGATGCACGCCCTCCGCTTCGCGGGCATCGCTCACGTCCAATTCGGTGATCACCCCATGGGCCACGGGCGCGCGGAAAAAGGCGCCCTGCAGTGCGTCCCGGGGTGCAATGTCATCCACATAGCGGCCATCGCCGGTCAGAAAACGGTGGTCCTCCACCCGTTTGACCGGCTGGCTTTTCCCGAACTTCTCCATCTGACGCTGCCCCTGCTGCCCTTAGTGCTTCAGGCCAACAGTAGCGGGCAGCGCGTCAGTGTCCAGAGGGGCTCAGGCCGCCTTGCGCTTGGCCTCATCCCCGAGCCTCGAGACCAGCTCAACCCGGCCCAGCCCGTAGCCGTTAAAGGCCGTGGACATGGCAATTGAATAGGCCCCCATGCCGCCGAACAACAGGTAATCGCCGGTCTGCGCATCCTCAGGGAGCGGTAGGCCGTCGGGCAAACGGTCGAGCGAATCGCAGGTCGGGCCAAAGACAACGCGCGGCGTCGTCGCCCCTTGCCGGAACGCACCATCTGGACCCACCACATTGACAAGCCCCGACAAGCCCATATCCCGCAGATCGGGCAGACCGCCATAGATACCGTCGTTGAGGAAGACCGTCCGCCCCTCATTGCGCATCCCCTTGATGCGTGTCGCCAATACGGCCGCATCAGCCACCATCGCCCGGCCCGGCTCACACAGCACCGCAGGCGCATTCGCACCAAAGCTTTCAGCCAGCGCCGCTTTCACTGCAGCAAAAACCGCCCGGTGATCCGGCGCATCAAAGCCGCGGTCTACGGCGAAACCACCACCGATGTTCATCCGGTTGATCGAGACATCCGCCATGCGCAGGATGTCCGCCGCCGCATGGACATATTGCACCCACGCCTGTGGGTCATTGCACTGCGTGCCGGGGTGGAAACATAGCGAAGGGGTGAAACCCAACGCCACCACCGCACGCAGCAAGGCTGCCGCCTGCGCCGGTGCCGCGCCGAATTTCGACCCGAAGTCATAGGCCGCACCCTTGACCGGCAGAGCAAAGCGCACCGCCACCTCATTGTCGCGCGGCACGTCGTGGAGCTTGGCAAGTTCTGACATATCGTCGATTGACCAACTATAGACGCCCGCCGCGATCCCGGCTTTGACCTCTGCGGTTGAGCGGACGGGGTTATTATAGTGCAGCACCGCTTTCGGACAGACCGCGCGGACTGCCGCCATCTCGGCCGGGGAAGCCACATCGAAACTGGTGATGCCCGCCGCCACGAGGTTCGACAGCACCTCGGGTCGGTCATTGGCTTTGACCGCATAGGTCACCAACCCGTCGAAATCCGCCTGAAAGCGCCGCGCCGTGGCTTGCAACACCGAAGGGGCAAGGAACAGCACCGGCGCGTCGGGGCTGTGTTTCGCCAGATAGGCGGCGGGCGTGGCTGAAAGGGGGGCGGTATGCTGCATGATGGCCTCTTGTTTGCTTTTCCCCAGTGAACCGCGAATTTTGGTCGATTCATCGTGTCAAACCGCCTATACTGACGGAAACTTTCGGCAGAGTGACGACATGGCGCAGCAATTTGACGACACCGACCGCTCTTTGATCGCGGCACTTCAATCTAACGCCCGCCTGCCCGTCGCTGATTTGGCCCGCAGTCTGGGTCTTGCCCGCACAACGGTTCAGGCCCGGCTTGAGCGGCTAGAGCGCAGCGGTGCCATCGTCGGCTACACCCTGCGCTTGGGCGAAGCCGCCCGCGCCCCGCTGCACGCCACGGCTCTGGTCAACATCGAACTGCGCGCCGGCCCTGCCGTGCTGGCCCGGCTGCGCAGCCTGCCCGGCGTGCAGGTCGTCCATACCACATCGGGCCGCTTTGACTTGCTGGTGCAGATCGCCGCGCAAACCACGCAGGAACTGGACGAAACCCTCGACCGGATCGGCGAGACACGCGGCGTGAAGGGCAGCGAAAGCCTCATTCACCTCAGCACCAAGATCGACAGGCGCGGCTGACCCTACCCCGCGTCGCCCACAGCCCTCTGTCAGGGGTCTTTCCCTCACCGCGCCAGACCGCTAAACGGGGCGCAACAAAAGGGATCATGACCATGGCACTCGAAAAGACCTTCAACGCCGCCGAGGCGGAAAGCCGCATCTACGCCGATTGGGAGACCAAGGGCGCGTTCAAAGCGGGCGCAAATGCGCAACGTGACGAGCACTTCTCGGTGATGATCCCGCCGCCGAATGTCACCGGCTCGCTGCACATGGGCCATGCCTTCAACAACACGCTGCAAGATATCCTCGTGCGCTGGCACCGCATGCAGGGCTTCGACACGCTCTGGCAACCGGGCCAAGACCACGCGGGCATCGCCACGCAGATGGTCGTCGAGCGCGAGTTGGCCGCCTCCGGACAGCCCGGCCGCCGCGAACTGGGCCGCGAGGCGTTCACCGCCAAGGTCTGGGAGCAAAAGCAGAAATCCGGCGGCACGATCATCGACCAGCTGCGCCGTCTGGGCGCCTCCTGCGACTGGTCCCGCAACGCTTTCACTATGTCCGGCGCCCCCGGTGCGCCCGAGGGCGAGGAAGGCAATTTCCACGATGCCGTCATCAAGGTCTTCGTGGATATGTACAACAAGGGGCTGATCTACCGCGGCAAGCGGCTGGTCAACTGGGACCCGCATTTCGAGACCGCGATCTCTGACCTCGAGGTCGAGAGCACCGAGGTCGACGGTCACATGTGGCACTTCAAGTACCCGCTGGCGGGCGGCGAGACCTACACTTACGTAGAGCGCGACGAGGACGGCAAAGTGCTGTTCGAAGAAACCCGCGACTATATCTCCATCGCCACGACCCGGCCTGAAACCATGCTGGGCGACGGCGCGGTTGCAGTTCATCCATCGGATGAGCGTTACGCCTCAATCGTCGGAAAACTTTGCGAAATTCCCGTCGGCCCGAAAGAGCAGCGCCGTCTTATCCCGATCATCACCGACGAATACCCAGACAAGAACTTCGGCTCCGGTGCGGTGAAAATCACCGGCGCGCATGACTTCAACGACTACGGCGTCGCCAAGCGCAACAACATCCCGCTCTACGCGCTGATGGACACCCAAGGTCGGATGCGTGCCGATGGCCTGCCCTACGATCAGGCAGCCGCCCGCGCGCAGGCCATCGCCGAGGGTTCCGAAGCAGCGCCCGAGGACGCGACCGAGATCAACCTCGTGCCGGACGCCTATCGCGGTCTCGACCGTTTCGAGGCCCGCAAGCGTGTGGTCGAGGACGTGACCGCGGAAGGCCTCGCCGTTATGACCGAGGCGACCGATCCCCGCCTTGGCCGCGCCGCGCTGAAAGCCCCCGTTGAGCCCGGCGAAGGCGGCGAGATGCGCACCGAAGAAGAGAACCTCGTGCCGCTGGTCGAAGCCAAGAAAATCATGCAGCCCTTCGGCGACCGCTCCAAAGTGGTGATCGAACCGATGTTGACGGACCAATGGTTTGTCGCCACCGATAAGATCGTGCAGCCCGCCATTGATGCTGTGCGTTCGGGCGAAGTTACGATCCTCCCAGAGCAGGACCGCAAGGTGTATTTCCACTGGCTGGAGAACATCGAGCCTTGGTGCATCTCGCGCCAGTTGTGGTGGGGGCATCAGATCCCGGTGTGGTTCGACGATGAGGGCAACGAATACTGCGCACCGACCGAGGCCGAAGCGCAAGCGATGGCCCCCGGCAAGACCCTGCGCCGCGACCCCGATGTGCTCGACACCTGGTTCTCCTCCGGCCTTTGGCCCATCGGCACGCTGGGCTGGCCCGAGCAGACATCGGAGCTTGAGAAATACTTCCCGACCTCCGTGCTGGTCACCGGTTTCGACATCATCTTTTTCTGGGTCGCCCGGATGATGATGATGCAATATGCCGTGGTCGATCAAAAGCCCTTTGACACCGTCTATGTCCACGCGCTGGTGCGTGACGAGAAGGGCAAGAAGATGTCGAAAAGCTTGGGCAATGTGCTCGACCCGCTGGAGTTGATCGACGATTTTGGCGCAGATGCGGTGCGCTATACGCTCACGTCGATGGCGGCGATGGGGCGCGACCTGAAACTCAGCACGCAACGCATCGCGGGCTATCGCAATTTCGGCACCAAGCTGTGGAACGCGCACCGCTTTGCGGAGATGAACAACGTCTTCGACAGCATGCCCGCCGCGATGCCGCAACCGCAGGCCACGCTGAACAAATGGATCGTGGGCGAGACCGCCCGCATCCGTGAAGAGGTCGACGCGGCGCTTGGCAATTTCCGTTTCAACGACGCGGCCAATGCGCTTTATGCCTTTGTCTGGGGCAAGGTCTGCGACTGGTATGTGGAACTCTCCAAACCGCTGTTGCAAGACGATGCGCCCGAGGCCGACGAGACCCGCGCCACGATGGCATGGGTGCTGGAGCAATGTCTGGTGCTGCTGCACCCGATCATGCCCTTCATCACCGAAGAACTGTGGCAGACCACCACCAAGCGCGAGCAGCTCTTGGCCCTGACTGATTGGCCCACCTATACCACCGCTGATCTGTTGGATTCAGAAGCGGACCGGGAGTTGAACTGGGTGATCGGCCTGATTGAGAGCATCCGTTCGGCGCGTCAGCAGATGCATGTGCCCGCCGGGCTCAAGGTGCCGATGCTGGTGACAGAGATGGACGAGGCTGCACAAGGCGCATGGGACCGCAACGAGGTGATGATCAAGCGCCTTGCGCGGGTCGAGAGCCTTGAGCGTGCCGAGAGCTTTCCAAAAGGCACCGTGTCCATCGCCGCACCGGGGGCCAGCTTCGGCCTGCCACTGGCCGGGTTGATCGACATCGACGCCGAGAAGGCACGTCTGCAAAAGTCGCTCGATAAGCTGGGCAAAGAGATCGGCGGGCTGAAGGGGCGTTTGAACAACCCTAAATTCGCGGCGTCTGCACCGGAAGAGGTTGTCGCAGAGGCGCAGGCCAATCTGGACGCGCGTCAGGAAGAGGCGGATCAGTTGCAGGCGGCACTGGACCGGTTGGCCGAACTGGGCTGAGGTTTTGGGCGTGGTGGTTTAGCCGCCACGCCAAAAACGTCACGCGAGCCGGGCAGCGCCAGACCGCGGGATGGCGCTCGCCACTTCTCAGTGGGGCAGTTTATCCCTGCCGCTCATATGACAGCTTTCAGGACATCGCTGCGATTGCAAAAGCGCCAGCCCGTCCGGGCGGTCTGGCGCTGCCCGGCGGCCTTACGGCCTTGTTTCCGGGCTGTGGTGCGCGATGCTAACGCCGCGCTTGCCAGCCTACTTAAACACCGCAGGCCGCTTGCCAAACTCCGCCGCGATCACCTCCATCTGCTCTGGCTTGCCCAACAATGCCGCCTGCTCGCGCGACTCGGCGTCCAGTACATCTACGTCCGATGCTCCGGATTCCGCGTATCCAATCAACCGTTTCGCCGCCCGCACGGCATTCGGCCCCTTGCCTGCAATCACCTGCGCCAGTTCCAACGCTGCCGCCTGTGGATCGTCAGCAAGTTCCGTCACCAGCCCCCAGCGTTCCGCCTGCGCCGCATCCACGGGTGCCGCTGTATAGGTCAACCGCCGCAGCACGTCAGAGCGCACCAAACGCGGCAGCAACACCATGCCGCCCATATCCGGCACGATGCCCCATTTCATCTCCATCACCGCGAGCTTGGTATCCGGCGCGGCAATGCGAATATCCGCGCCCAGCGCCAATTGCATTCCGGCCCCATAGACCACGCCATGCAGCGCCGCGATCACCGGGATCTCCAGCCGGTGCCACACCATCGACACCTCCTGCCATTTGTTCGTCGTCCCCTCCCCGTGGGTGCGCGGCATGATCAGCGCCTCGACGTCCTGCCCCAGCATCCCCGAGAGCCCGCCAATATCAATGCCCGCGCAGAACCCTTTGCCCTCGCCCGACAGCACCACCACCCGCGCATCCGAGGCGGCAACCTCCTGCCCCGCTGCTATGATCGCCTGAATCATCTCATCATCCACAGCGTTCATCTTGTCGGCCCGGGTGAGGGTCACATGGGCGATGTGGTCTTCGATCCTTACGGTGACGCGGGGCATGGCAATTCTCCTAAATGTTTGGCGCAGTTCACCGCAGATCGCAGCGCCGCGCCAGCAAAACGTCGCGGCAGGTGCCGGACCTCTTGCCTCGCCAATCTGCCGCCCCTACACCTTGCGTCATGACACATGTACGCCTCACCCCCCTCGCCCAAAGCCTGCCTGCCAATGTGCCCTTCGTCGGCCCCGAAGCGCAGGAGCGCAGCCTTGGCCGCCCCTTCAAAGCGCGGCTCGGTGCCAATGAAAACGTCTTTGGCCCCTCGCCTCGTGCCATCGCGGCCATGGCCGAAACCGAGATGTGGAAATACGGCGATTCCGAAAGTGTGGACCTACGCGCAGAACTGGCCGAGTTGCATGGCGTGGTGCCCGAAAACATCATCGTCGGCGAAGGCATCGACGGGCTTTTGGGCTATCTCGTGCGCCTATTGGTGGGCGAAGGCGATGCGGTGGTGACCTCCGAGGGAGCCTATCCAACTTTCAACTACCATGTCGCGGGCTTTGGCGGGGTGCTGCACAAAGTGCCCTACCGCGACGACCACGAAGACCCGGCGGCGCTCTTTGCCAAGGCGGCGGAGGTGGATGCCAAGCTGGTCTATCTGGCCAACCCCGACAACCCGATGGGCACATGGCACGAAGGGGCGGCCCTGAAACGCGCGCTGGACGATCTGCCGCAAGGCAGCCTGCTGTTGTTGGATGAAGCTTATATCGAATGCGCACCCGAAGGCACGACGCCCGAACTTTCCGCCGATGATCCCCGCGTGATCCGCATGCGGACTTTTTCCAAAGCATACGGCCTCGCTGGGGCGCGGATTGGCTATGCGATTGCAGCGCCCGAGTTGATCACAGCCTTTCACAAGGTGCGCAACCACTTTGGCCTCAACCGCGCGGCGCAAGCAGGTGCCTTGGCGGCGGTGCAGGATCAGAGCTACCTTAATGAAGTTCAAACCAAGATCGCCGAGGCCCGCGACCGCATTGCGCAAATCGCCAAAGAGAACGGTCTAAGCACCCTCCCCTCTGCCGCCAATTTCGTCGCAATCGACTGTGGCCGCGATGGCACCTTCGCCAAAGCGGTGCTCGACGCGCTAGTGGCGCGTGGCATTTTCGTGCGTATGCCCTTCGCCGCGCCGCAGAACCGCTGCATCCGCATCAGTTGCAGCACGGCGCAGGAGCTGGATCACTTTGCCGCCGCCCTGCCCGAGGCTCTGACAGACGCGCGCGGAGCCTAAGCCCCGCCGATCACCTCTGCCGCCGCCTGAAGCGCGCCCGGCCCGTGGTCGATCTTCAGCGCCGAAAGCCCGGCTTCGATCCCGCCGAGCAGGCCCATGATCATATGGCCGTTCACATGGCCCATATGGCCAAGGCGGAAGAAGCCGTGCCACGCAGGCTCCCCCGGCAGGGCCATGCCAAGCCCGACACCCAGCGTCAGCCCCAGATTGCCTTGAACCCAATCGCGCAGTTCAGTCGCATGGGGCGCTTGCACCCGCAGCGCGGTGACGGCATGGCTGCGCAGGGTGCGGTCTTCGATGTTGAACCGCAGGCTCCCTTCGGCCGACCATGCCTCACCAGCCGCCCAAACCGCGCGGGCCAAGGTCGCGTGGCGCTGCCAGACCTGCTCGATCCCCTCTTCGTGGATGATATCGAGTGCGGCGCGCAGGCCATAAAGGTGATGCGTCGGGGCGGTGCCGCCGTGGTATTGGTAGAACTCCTCTGCATGGGCGCGCGGCGACCAATCCCAATAGCGGCTCACCCGCGGCAGTCGTGCGCGGGCTTCCTCGGCCCGATCGTTGAAGAAAACAAACGCCATGCCCGGCGGCACCATCAGCCCTTTTTGCGACGCCGTTACCATAACGTCGACGCCCCAAGCGTCCATCTCAAAGGTCTCACACCCCAGCGAGGCGATACAATCCGCCATCAAGAGCGCGGGGTGGTCCTCTTCATCCAACAGACGCCGCAGGCCTGGGACATCATTGCGCACCGAGCTTGAGGTATCCACATGCACGGCCATCACTGCCTTGATCTGGTGCCCAGTATCACCGCGCAGCCGCTCGGCCACCCGTTCCAGATCAATCGGCGCGTTGCGGCCAAAGTCGATGATCTCAACCTCGGCGCCCAGCCCCGTCGCCATCTCGGCCCAGCCGTGGCCGAAACGCCCGGTGGCCAAGACCAGCACGCTGTCGCCCGGTGCGATCACATTGCTCAGCGCCGCTTCCCACGCGCCGTGGCCGTTGCTGATATACATCGCCACGTGACGATCTGTGCGCGCCACGCGTTTCAGATCGGCAGCCAGCGCGGGCATCATCTCGACCAACTCACCCTCATAGATATTGGGGGCCGCGCGGTGCATCGCGCTCAGCACCGCCTCTGGCATAACCGAGGGGCCGGGAATGGCGAGATACGAGCGACCTTGGGCGAGTTTATTATGCGTTGTCATGGTATTAGCTGCCGTTATAAAAATGCGTGACCAGGCTGCGGTCGGGCGCAGCTTACTGCCCGCGGGGCCGGGGTCAACACGCGATCGGACGCAAGGTTAGCCGCGCTGCAAATAGCCCCTAACCTCGCGCAAACCGCAGCAGGCGGGCCACGGCACTGGCCCTGCGACTGCTTGCCCTGCCTGCGCGGCTTTCGTACACCGGAGGTGACCGCCCCAAAGGACCAGGCACCGGAATGAATGATGAAAGCTACACCTCCGCGCAACTGATGCGTTGGCTCTGGCGGGACTATCTAAAGAAACACACCGGGCTGATGTCCATCGCGGTGATCTTTATGATCATCGAGGGCTCGACCTTGGGCGTGCTGGCCAAGCTGATGGAGCCGATGTTTGACCGCGTCTTCGTTGGCGGCGATCAAGGTGCGCTGATCTGGGTGGGGCTGGTGCTGGTTGCGATCTTTGCGTTGAGAGCCTTGGCGACGGTGGTGCAGAAAGTGCTGCTGACCCGTGTGGCACAGCGTACGGCGGCGGATTTGCGCATTGATCTGCTGGATCGAATGATGCGGCAAGACGGGGCCTTTCACCAAAACCATCCGCCCGGTTTTCTTGTGCAGCGGGTACAATCTGACGTGAATGCCGTGAGCGACGTCTGGCGCGCTGTTATCACCGGCGCAGGGCGCGATCTGGTGGGGCTGGTCATCCTGATGGGTGTCGCCATTGCAATTGATCCAATTTGGGCGCTGCTGGCGATGATCGGCGTGCCGCTGATGGTGCTGCCTGCGGCAATTGCTCAGCGTTTCGTGCGCGCCCGCTCACGCGAGGCGCGCGATTTGGGCGCGAGCCTGTCCACCCGTCTCGACGAAGTATTTCACGGCATCGTGCAGATCAAACTGAACGCGCTTGAGGCCTATCAGGCCCGCCAGTACCGCGAATTGACGCGCACCTTCATCCGCACCGAAGTTCGTGCCGCTTTCGGCAACTCCGCGATCCCGGCGATGATCGACATCATGTCAGGTATCGGCTTCATGGCCGTGATCGTCTACGGCGGCTCTGAAATCATCGCAGGCAACAAGACCATCGGTGAATTCATGACCTTTTTCACCGCGCTCGGCTTTATGTTCTCTCCCTTGCGCCGTTTGGGCTCAATCAGCGGCTTGTGGCAGATGGCGGCTGCCGCGTTGGAGCGGATCAAGGAACTGCTCGATGCGCCCTTGCACCTGCGCAGCCCGGCCAAGCCAGTGGCCGCGCCTGATGGTCCGCCCGACATCGCACTGCGTGATGTGTCGCTTTCGTATGGCGAGTCTAAGGTGTTGAACGAGCTGAACCTCACGGCCAAAGCGGGTGAGACAACCGCGCTTGTCGGTGCGTCGGGCGCGGGGAAATCGACGATCTTTAACCTGCTGACCCGGCTGGTCGATCCGCAAAACGGCACCGTGCAAATCGGCGGGGTCGACACCACCGCCATGGCAATCCCCGACCTGCGCGGCCTGTTCTCTGTCGTGACCCAAGAGGCGTTACTGTTTGACGAAACCCTGCGTGAGAACATTGTGCTGGGCCGCAATGACGTGACCGATGAGGCGCTCGACCGGGTGCTGAAAGCCGCCCATGTGGCCGACTTCCTGCCGCAGCTTGAACTGGGGCTTGAGACCCGCGTCGGCCCGCGTGGCTCTGCCCTGTCGGGTGGACAGCGTCAGCGGGTGGTGATCGCCCGCGCCCTGTTGCGTGACACGCCCATCCTGCTGCTGGATGAGGCCACCAGCGCGCTGGATGCGCAATCGGAACAGGTTGTCCAAGATGCGCTTGACCTGCTGGCCAAGGGGCGCACCACCATCGTCATTGCGCATAGGCTATCGACCATCCGCAGCGCCGATAAGATTGTGGTGATGGACCGGGGCCGCGCGACAGATGAAGGCACCCATGACGAATTGATGGAGCGCGGCGGCATCTATGCTGACCTTTACCGTCTGCAATTCCGCGACGGGAAGACGGTTTCCGATGCCCGTGGTCTGGGGGCTTTGACAGCAAAGCAACGCCGCGAGAGGCTGCGCCAGCCCAACCTGATACAGCGTATTGGGGCTATGTTCTTTAACTAGAAACAGGGGCGTGGGGAAATCCCGCGCCCCATTTGCGATCAAGGGCGCCGATAGCTCTGTGCGAGGTCATCAGGGCTAGCCCCCAATGCGTAACGTCCAAGCGTCAAAAGGTTACGCCCGCCACGGCGCAGCCACCCCTGGCGGCGGTATTTCTCGGCGCTGGTTATGGCGAGCCCACTCAGCCGCTTCAACCTACCTCGCAGAGCGCGGGCCAAGGCAACATCTTCCATCAGCGGCTGGTCGGGATAGCCGCCTACTTCATCGTAAAGCGCACGGGGCAGCAGCAACCCCTGATCGCCATAGGGCAAGCCAAAGCCGCTGCGCAGGTTCGCCCAGCCCGCAACCAAGCGCGGCGCCATCCCACGCTGATCGAACCGCAGGCGGAACCACCCCGCAGCCCCGCCCCCACCCGCCATGTGGTCCTGCACCGCATCGGTCCAACCCGGCGCCAGCACCGTATCGGCATGCAGCACCAAAAGCCAATCGCCCCGTGCAACTTCACACCCGCGCCGCAGCTGCCCGCCCCGCGAGGGCGCGCCAGAGAGCACCTCAGCCCCCCAGCCTTCGGCCAGCGTGGCTGTGCCGTCTTCTGACCCACCATCGCTGACGATCACCTCGCGGATCAATCCGGCCTGCAGACCTTCGACGAGGGCGGCAAGGCAGGCGGGCAGCGCGGTGGCTGCATTCAGGCTGGGAATGACGATAGAGATCGGCGCGCGCATGGTTGCCCCTTTTGGATGGGTTTGTCAGGTTATATGTCATGGCGAGCAATCAAAGGACAACCGCATGACCATGCGCCGCATTCTGCGCCTCACCGGCCCCGACACCCGCGATTTCCTGCAAGGCATCGTGACCAATGACATCGCCAAACTGGACCAAGGCCCGGTCTATGCCGCCCTACTCACGCCGCAAGGCAAATATATGGCCGACTTCTTTCTGATCGCTGAGGGCGACGGGGTTCTGCTCGATGTCGATGGAAGCCTTGGAGATATGCTCACCCAACGGCTGTCAATGTACAAGCTGCGCGCCAAGGTGACGATTGAGCCTACGCAGTTACACCTACACCGCGGCACCGGCCCCGCGCCCGAAGATGCGGTGGCCGACCCGCGCCATCCGGAAATGGGCTGGCGGGCGTATCGCGACACGCCGCAGACCGACGACACGACCGATTGGAACGCCCTGCGCGTGGCGCATCTGATCCCTGAGACTGGGGTGGAACTGACCCCGGATACGTTTATCCTCGAAGCCGGGCTTGACCGGATCAACGGGCTCGACTTCCGCAAGGGCTGCTATGTTGGCCAAGAGGTCACGGCGCGGATGAAGCACAAGACTGAGTTGCGCAAAGGCCTCACGCGCGTTGATGTCAAAGGCAGCGCTGCCCCCGGCACGGCGATCACGGCGGAGGGCAAGCCCGCTGGCACGCTTTACACCCAAGCGGGCGGTCAAGCTCTGGCGCATCTGCGCTTTGACCGCGCCAAAGGCCCGATGCAGGCCGAGGACGCGCAGGTCACATGGCCCGGCCCGGCTGTTTGAGGCGCTAAACAAAGAAAAAGCCCCGGCAAAACCGGGGCTATTCTATTTGACCAACGATGACGTCGCGTCAGGCGCGTTCGACATATTCCATGGTTTCGGTGTTCACAACGATGTCTTCGTCTTGATCAACGAAGGGGGGCACGGTGATTTTAACGCCGTTGTCCAGCACCGCCGGTTTAAATGATTTCGCCGCCGTCTGGCCCTTCACGACCGGCTCGGTCTCTGCAATCTTACATACTACTTTCTGCGGCAAGCGGGCGTTCAGCGCCTCTGCATCGTGGTATTCGACCACGATCATCATGCCGTCTTGCAAGAAGGGACGTGTGTCACCCAAAAGCTCGGCATCAAGCTGTACCTGCTCATAGGTCTCGGTGTCCATGACAACCAGCATGCCACTGTCTTCAAACAGGAATTGCTGATCTTTTTGCTCCAGACGCACGCGCTCGACCTTGTCGGCAGAGCGAAAGCGTTCGTTCAATTTGGAGCCGTTGCGCAGGTTGCGCATCTCGACTTGGGCAAAGGCGCCGCCCTTGCCGGGCTTCACGTGATCGACCTTCACAGCCGCCCAGAGGCCACCGTTATGTTCAAGGACGTTTCCGGGGCGGATCTCGTTTCCGTTAATCTTGGGCATGTGACAAAACCACGACATAAGGTTGATGATAAGATGTCCGGCTCTATATCGGGAGGGATGGTCCCCTGCAAGCGGGCGATATCCGGGCGTCGCTGCGACAACTAGATATGCGCAAGTTGCATGGGAGGTATGCTAAATAGAGGTATCCGAATCAAAGGATATCCGTCATAAGGACCTCCACGCCCGAATGACAAGAGCAAGAATAATCGAAAGGACGACGAGATGAAAGATTTCGTTGATGGCACCGCTTTCAACAACGAGCAAGGCAACCGCGCACGCAAGCTCTTTGCTGCTGTGGTGCTTGCTGCTTTGGATGACGCAATTGCCGACGACAAGAAATATGGCAACGGCCCAGAACAGATCGCCCGCTGGGCCCGCTCGCGCGATGGCCGCGAAGTGCTGAGCTGCGCCGGTATTGACCCCAATGAGCGGGTTGTCGAAGGCCTGATGGAATTCGTCGGTAAAGGTGTGCGGACATCCGTCGCCCTATCGCGCGAAGAATCCGAGCGCCGCAATGCCGCGCTTCAGGCCGAAGCCGCCTAAGAATATCCGCTAAGCGGAGCAATTGACGCAGCCTTCGGGCTGCGTTTTTTTGTGTCTGCTGTCAGGGCGCCGGTCAATCTGCCCCGAAAAAGAAGATCCAGTTGCGCAAGGCTAAACCTTCGGCCAGCAACAGCGCCAATGTCACGCAGGATAGCACCCAGCCCGGCCTACGCCACCAAAGCGTAATAGCGGCGAGCGTGCCCACCAGTGCCTCAACGGGTGCGACCCACCCCGCGCCGTGACGCACATCCCAATAGCTGATTGGGCTTTCAAAAATCCAACCCGTTAGTGGCCAGAAATGCGCACGCCCGTCATCGTGATGCAGCGGCAGGTCGAACATCAGATGCAGCAGCGCCGCGCCGGTAAGCGCCACGGCCCAGCCCGCTTGCCGCCAGACCGCCAGCGCCAATAGTGCACCCCAGACGATGAAAGAGTTATCGATGGAAAAAACCGTCTGCCAGAGGTCAGAATAGTAAAGCTCCCCAAAAACGACACTGCCCGGCAGCCCTTGGACATAGAGCGCAAAACCCGCCATCAGATAGAGCGACAAGTCCGGCAGCAGCGCCCCGGCAAGTGCCGCCCAGATCAACGGCTTGGCCCCTTCCCGCCCCATCACGGCAGCGCCCAAAAGCAAATGTGCAGGCGTGTTCATGGTGGCTCTTTCCCCTTGGATCATTTTGCGCCAGTTTGCGCAAAACAGAGGCAGAATGACATGACCAAAGCCATCATGATACAGGGCACCGGCAGTAATGTCGGCAAGTCGATGATCGTTGCCGGATTGATCCGCGCCTGCGCCCGTCGGGGGCTGCGGGTCCGACCGTTCAAACCGCAGAACATGTCCAACAACGCCGCCGTCACCGAAGACGGGGGCGAGATTGGCCGCGCGCAGGCGTTGCAAGCGCGTGCCGCTCGCGTGGCGCCGCATACGGACATGAATCCGGTGCTGTTGAAGCCCCAAAGCGCCACGGGCGCGCAGGTCGTGGTGCAAGGCCAGATCGCAGGCCAGCAAGAGGCGCGAGAGTTTGGGCGCAACAAAGCCAGTCTGATGCCCGCCGTGCTGCAATCCTTTCACCGTTTGGCCGAAAATTGCGACTTGATCGTGATCGAGGGCGCAGGTTCCCCAGCTGAGACCAACCTGCGGGCAGGCGATATCGCCAACATGGGCTTTGCCCGCGCCGCCGGGGTATCTGTGGTGCTGATGGGCGACATCGACCGTGGCGGGGTGATCGCGCAGATCGTCGGTACGCAAGCGGTGCTTGATCAGGAAGACAACGCGCTGATCCGGGGCTTTGCCGTTAACAAGTTCCGGGGTGACCGCAGCCTGTTCGACGCAGGGAGAGACGACATCGCCGCGCGCACTGGCTGGCCGAGCCTAGGTGTGATCCCATGGTTCGACGCCGCCCACCGCCTGCCCGCCGAGGACGTGATGGACCTGCCCGCCCGCGCCCGTTCCGGTGGCTCGGGCTGTGTCATCGCCGTGCCACGCCTGCCCCGGATCGCCAATTTCGACGATCTTGATCCATTGGCCGCCGAGCCGGGCATCGACCTGCGGATGATCATGCCCGGCAGCCCCCTGCCCGCCGACGCCGATCTCGTGCTGATGGTCGGGTCGAAATCCACGATCTCCGATCTCGAAGCCTTCCGGGCCGAGGGGTGGGACATCGACCTCGCAGCGCATATTCGCCGGGGCGGTCATGTGCTAGGGCTTTGCGGTGGTTATCAAATGCTGGGTCAGACGATCACCGATCCGCAGGGCATCGAAGGCCCGGCGGCGCAGGTCGTGGGGTTGGGGCATCTGGATGTCGAGACAACGATGGCCCCGCTGAAGCATTTGTCGGAAAAGACCGGCCAGCACCCTGCCAGTGGCAGCGATCTCACGGGCTATGAAATCCACATCGGTGAAACCACCGGCCCCGATTGCGCCCGCGCGTGGCTTACCTTCGACGGTACACCCGAAGGCGCGGCCTCACGCTCGGGCCGGGTACAAGGCTGCTATATGCATGGAATTTTCAGCTCAGACGCCTTCCGCCGCGCCTATCTCAGCGATTTCGGCGTGACCTCGTCGCTGGATTTTGAGAGCGGCGTGGATGATGCGCTCGACGCGCTCGCCAATCACGTCGAGACCTATATGAATGTCGACCTGTTCCTCTCCCTCGCGGCAGAGGTTTAGGCTGGAGAGCGCGCGGCCCCCCAACCCAATATTTAGAATTCGACGACCGCGCGGATCGATTCACCTTTGTGCATCAATTCAAAGCCTTCGTTGATCTGATCCAGAGTCAGTTTGTGGGTGATCATCGGGTCGATCTCGATCTTGCCGTTCATGTACCAATCAACGATCTTGGGCACGTCCGTCCGCCCCTTGGCCCCACCAAAGGCGGTCCCGCGCCAAACCCGGCCCGTCACCAGTTGGAATGGCCGCGTAGAAATCTCGGCCCCCGCAGGTGCCACGCCGATGATGATGCTCTCGCCCCAGCCTTTATGCGCGCACTCTAGCGCGTCGCGCATGACCTTAGTGTTGCCGGTCGCGTCAAAGGAATAGTCCGCGCCGCCTTTGGTCACTTCGACCAAATGCGCCACCAAATCGCCGTCGACGCTCTTGGGGTTCACGAAATCGGTCATCCCGAAATAACGCCCGACCTCTTCCTTGTCGTCGTTCAGATCCACGCCCACGATCTGATCTGCACCCGCCATTCGCAGGCCTTGGATCACGTTCAACCCGATACCGCCCAGCCCGAAGACCACGCAGCGCGCACCGATCTCGACTTTGGCAGTGTTGATAACCGCGCCGATGCCCGTGGTGACGCCACAACCGATGTAGCAAATTTTATCGAACGGCGCGTCTTTGCGCACTTTGGCCAGCGCGATTTCAGGCACCACGGTGTGATTGGCGAAGGTCGAGCAGCCCATATAGTGGTGGATCGGCGTGCCATCGAGCATCGAAAACCGCGTTGTGCCGTCGGGCAACAGGCCTTGGCCTTGGGTCACGCGGATTTTTTGGCACAGGTTGGTTTTTCCGCTCAGGCAGTATTCACACTCGCGGCATTCCGGCGTGTAGAGCGGGATCACATGGTCACCCGGCTCCAGCGTGGTCACGCCCTCGCCGACTTCCAGCACAACGCCTGCGCCTTCATGGCCGAGGATCGCGGGGAAGATGCCTTCGGGATCATCGCCAGAGCGGGTGAATTCATCGGTGTGGCAAAGGCCGGTCGCTTTGATCTCGACCAAGACCTCGCCGCGCTTCGGTCCTTCGAGGTTCACCTCCATGATTTCAAGCGGTTTGCCAGCTTCGACAGCGACGGCGGCACGGGTTCTCATCATGGGTCTCTCCTTCGAGGTTAATCACTTGGTGCTATATGGAGCACGCCCGCATCAAATGTCCATTTCTGAAAGCGGCGCAAGTCACGATCCGCTGCGCGTCGACTGGCAATAAGCGGCGGGCCGATTGAATGGCGCCTCAACCAGTAATCGGCGCATTGGCTTTGATCTGTCGCAGGATCACATTTGTCGTGGCAGAGTTCACCGCCGGGTGAAGGAACAGAAAACTTTCGAGAAAAGCGTTATAAGCCTCGATATCCCGGCAAAGAACACGCAGATGATAGTCGGCCTGACCGGTGGTGGCGAAACATTCCGTCACCTCCTTGCGGGACTGGATGGCGCTGATGAAACTGGCCAATGCCGAGGCATCATGCCGGGTCAGATGCACATGCACCATCGCCTCAAACCCCAGCCCCATCGCCTTTGGTTCAACGATGGCGGCATAGCGCTTGATGACCCCCGTCTGCTCCAACGCCTTGACCCGCCGCCAGCAGGCAGAGGCGGAGATATTCAGCTTTTCTGCCAGTTGCGCATTCGGCAGACGCGAATCCTGCTGGAGTAAGGTCACCAGCTGGCGGTCTGTCGCATCCATCTCACTCATCGAATAAATCTTTCACTGTGGAGGACCTTACTGGTCAGTTTATCCATGCTTCACGCTGATAGCTAGAAAATCTGGCACGAAAATCCATCAGAACCGCGCTATACTACCTCTTGAGGAGCACCCCAATGACTGAACAACCGCGCGAATTCACCACTTATAAACTCGACGACCGCTATGATCTGACCGAGGGCCGCGTCTTTCTGACCGGGACGCAGGCTCTGGTGCGGATCATGCTAGATCAAGCCCGCCGCGACCGCGATGCAGGGCTCAAGACAGCGGGTTTCGTCTCGGGATATCGCGGTTCACCGCTGGGTGGGCTCGACCTTGAATATTGGCGTATTAAGACCCGCGTGGCCGACGCGGGGGTTAAATTCTTGCCCGCCGTCAACGAAGATTTGGGCGCCACCGCCGTGCTCGGCGCGCAGCAGGCGCATCTTGACCCTCATGCGGAGGTCGAGGGCGTCTTTTCCATGTGGTACGGCAAAGGACCGGGGGTCGACCGCTCGGGCGACGCGCTGAAACATGGCAACGCCTATGGCTCGGCACCCAAGGGCGGCGTGCTGGTGGTGGCGGGTGATGACCACGGCTGTGTGTCGTCCTCAATGCCACACCAATCCGACGTGGCCTTTATGTCGTGGTTCATGCCAACGCTGAACCCGGCGTCGGTGGCCGAATATCAAGCCTTTGGTGAGTACGGCGTCGCGCTGTCGCGGTTTTCGGGCACATGGGTCGGGTTCAAGGCGATCTCGGAAACCGTTGAAAGCGGCGCGTCGGTCGATCTGACCCCGGACAGGGTGTTTAACCAGCCCGACTACACTGCCCCCGCGGGCGGGTTGCACGTTCGCTTGGGTGATCTCCCCTCTGCCGAGATTGAAACGCGCATCCATCACAAGCTGGAGGCTGTTCAGGCCTTCCTCCGCGCCAACCCGATTGACCGGCATATCTATGACACGCCGGATGCCAATTTTGGCATCGTCACCACCGGCAAAGGCCACCTTGACACGATGGAGGCGCTGCGGCTTTTGGGGCTGAATGAGGACAAATGCCGTGCGCTTGGCATCGACATCTATAAAATCGGAATGGTCTGGCCACTGGCGCTGGATGACGCGCTCACCTTTGTGAAGGGCAAGCGCGAAGTGCTTGTTATCGAAGAGAAACGCGGCATCATCGAAAGCCAGTTCAAAGAGGCGTTTTACGACTGGCCCGGCTCCAAACCCGCGCGGATGGTGGGCAAGCACGACGAAAACCTTAAAGAACTGGTGCCGTGGACGGGCGAGCTCTCGCCGCTGAAACTGGTGCCGATCATCGCGGCCCGGCTGCATGCCTTCTTTCCCGAAGAGAAACTCGTTGAAAAGGCCCGCGCGCTGACCGATCAGCCACCCGTTCTACTGAACGTGCCAGGTGCCACCCGCACCCCCTATTTCTGTTCAGGCTGCCCGCATAACTCCTCAACCA
The DNA here is from genome assembly GCF_038900015.1 of Sulfitobacter sp. AS92. Classification (NCBI taxonomy): domain Bacteria; kingdom Pseudomonadati; phylum Pseudomonadota; class Alphaproteobacteria; order Rhodobacterales; family Roseobacteraceae; genus Sulfitobacter; species Sulfitobacter sp. AS92. The sequence goes on along the minus strand of NZ_JBBMQL010000004.1, from coordinate 15,780 downwards.
AGCTGCCAAAAGGGTCCAAAGCCAACTCCGGCATCGGCTGCCATGTCATGGCGTCATGGATGGACCGCGACACGGCGGGTTTCGCGCAGATGGGCGGCGAAGGCGTGCCGTGGATCGCGACCTCAATGTTCAACGGGGGCAAGCATGTTTTCCAGAACCTGGGCGAAGGCACGTGGTATCACTCCGGCTCTCTCGCGATCCGCCAAGCGGTCGCAGCCAAGACAAATATCACCTATAAAATCCTCTATAACGACGCCGTAGCGATGACCGGGGGGCAACCGGTCGATGGCCCCATATCCGTCGCCGCGATTGCGCAGGCTTGCCGGGCCGAAGGCGTCGCGCGCATTGCACTGGTGTCAGACCGGCCCGAGTTGTTGGCCAAGTCAGATTTCCCTGCAGAGACAAGCTTTGACCACCGCCGCGATCTGGACCGCGTACAGCGCGAGTTGCGCGAAATTCCGGGTGTCACCGTGCTGATCTATGAGCAAACCTGCGCCACCGAAAAACGCCGCAAGCGCAAGCGCGGGCAAATGGAGGACCCCAAGAAATTCGTGATGATCAACGATCTGGTCTGCGAAGGGTGCGGTGATTGTTCGTTAGAATCCAACTGTTTGAGCGTCGAGCCCAAGAAGACCGAGTTCGGTACAAAACGGCAAATCAACCAATCGACCTGCAACAAAGATTACTCTTGCCTGAACGGTTTCTGCCCGTCCTTCGTGACGGTTGAAGGTGGCAGCCGCCGCAAGCGATCGGGCGCGGGGCTGGATGTGGCAGGCCTCTCGGCACAACTGCCGATGCCTGTGCTGCCGAAACTCGACCAGCCTTTCAATCTGCTGGTGACCGGCGTCGGCGGCACCGGCGTGGTGACCGTGGGCGCGCTCATCACCATGGCCGCCCACCTCGAAGGTTTGGGCTCCAGCGTGCTCGATTTCACCGGATTTGCGCAAAAGTTCGGCACCGTGCTGGGCTATGTCCGCATCGCGCAGCGGCCCCAAGAGGTGCATCAGGTGCGCATCGACCAAGCCGCCGCCGATGCGGTGATCGGCTGCGATATGGTCGTAAGCTCGGCCCCCAAAGCTTCGGCTCATTATCGCCGTGGCACGCGGATCGTGCTGAACCGTGCCGAAATGCCCACCGGCGATCTGGTGCTGAACCGCGATGCCGATCTGCGCATCGACGACCGCCAAGCGGTCATCGCGCAGGCGGTGGGCATCGAAAACCTTAGCGCCTTTGACGCCAACCGCATGGCAGAAGTGTTGATGGGCGATGCGGTTTTTGCCAACGTGATGATGCTGGGGTTTGCGTGGCAAAAGGGGCTGGTTCCCGTCTCGCTCACGGCCCTTGAACAGGCGATTGAGTTGAACGGCGTCGTGCCTGACAAAAACCGCGCGGCCTTTGGTTTTGGCCGCGTCATGGCGGGCAACCCTGAGGCGATCGAGGCGCATTTTGCCCCCGCCCCCAAGCCCGATGAAACGGTAGACGCGCTGATCGCCCGTCGGATGGAATTATTGTCCGACTACCAGAACGCCGCCTATGCCCAGCGCTATAAATCGCAGCTCGATGCGCTTGCGTCCGAACTGCCGGATGGCTCAGACGAGCTGATGCGTGCAGCGGCGAAATCGCTGTTCAAGCTTATGGCCTATAAGGATGAATACGAAGTCGCCCGCCTGCACCGTCAAAGCGGTTTTGGAGAGCGGATCGCCGACAGCTTTGAGGGCGATTACAAGGTGCATTACCACCTCGCCCCGCCTGCATGGCCCACCGGCAAAGATGGTCGTGGCCGCCCCAATAAGCGCAAGTTCGGACCTTGGATGGGGCGCGCCTTTGACGTGCTAGCAGCGCTGAAACCGTTGCGCGGCACATGGGCCGATCCTTTCGCCTATGGCGCTGACCGCAAACTCGAAGTGGCGCTGATCAACTGGTTTGAAGGTGTCATGGCGAAGGCGCCCGCCCTACCCCATGATGTGGCGATTGAGGTGTTGAGCGCACCGATGGAGATCCGCGGCTACGGCCCCGTGAAAGAGGCCGCTGCCGAAAAGGTGCAAGCCGAAGTCGCAGCAAAGTTAGCCTAAGAGCGTTGTCGCAAAATCGCCGCGCAGCCCGGCTTCGAGCAGTTCGAGGTCGGGCGAGCAGTCCGAATACTGCGCCACCATGCCCGGCGGAATGACAAAAGCGTCACCTGCATGCAGCCTCCGGCTCTCCTGCCCCTCGGCGCTCAGCATCATGCTGCCTTCCATGACAAAGGTGAAATGAATGTCGGCGTTATGCTTGCTGGGGGGTGGTGTGCCCCCATCAAACCGCGCCACCTGAATGCCCGCCACGCCTTTTGTCCCCTTAACGATGCCCGTATCCCGCGCGGCAAATCCCGGAATGCGAAAAGGCTGCCAGGTTGCTTGATCCCTGATGTGATGCACAAAGGTCTGCCCGTCCCACTCGCGGGTCGGATCACCTTTGCCGTTCGGCAGGGTCATCTCATGGTCGATGGTCGTCACATGCTCCGCAGGCACACCGATCTCGATCACCTCAATGGAAGGCGAGGCTTCGACCACCCGGTGCCGGATCCGGGGCGGTTGCGTCACGCAATCGCCCGCATGCAGCCGGATCACATCACCTTGATCCTCATAAAGCACATCGACCCAGCCGCGATAACAAAAAATCAACTGAAAACCGACCGTATGATAATGCACCATATCCGGCACCGGTCCGCCGTCGGGGATGCGGATATGGCTCGCGATGATCGACCCGCCCAAGCGCGACGGAATCAAATCGCGGTAGTGCATGCCTGCGCGGCCGATCACCCAAGGTGCCTCATCCGCGAGCCGTCTGACGGCGAATTCATGCCGAGTTTCTGGCTGTTCCACCTGCGGAGAGCGCGGCACAACTTCAACTGTTGTGCCATTGGGGGCAGTCAACCGGCGCTGACCTTGGGCAAAGCTGTCAGGATCGTCGGTTAAAATACGCAAATGCCCCGGTGCCACGGTGACACCCCGCTCAATCCTCACCCGAACACCGTGGCCCGAGAAGCTGGCTACCGAAGGATCATCCGCCGGAAAAATGCTTTCAAGGCGCATACCTAAGACATTGGTAAAGAAGGGCAGATCATCTCTAAGCTCCTGCGTGGGCAAGAGAAACTCGGCTAAAATGTCGTCCGGCGTCGGCATCAATCTGTCCATTCTTGCGTTTCTCATATCAATTGAACGCGCAGCGCCACGTCCGTCAACAGATCGTGAGCGGCTACTTTCGAAAAGGTTCCGATTTCATATTGCCCATCCACGCTTAGCCTCGCGTTCGTCTCATGACTGCATAAAAACTGCACTTTCTCGCCCAGTTGTGACACCAATTACCGCCCTCCTCGATCTGCAATTTTTCTAAATACGCGCCCAATCGGCACTCGTAATGCGGGAAAGACGGGCTGTTGGTCTACACTCCCCTAGGAATTCAGCGGTTTTGCAAAACGTCAAAATATGGTTAATGATTTTGGTCACGCCACAAGCTATTGGTGCAGCAGCGTCACAATTTCGCCGGGTTTATGCGACTAAATGTAAACAGAATGTGAAGACATCCGGACTGCCCGTCTGCCCCACGAAAGAGGTGCCAAAAATGAAAATCCTTGCCGTTGACGATGACCCCTTTATTCGCGAACTGCTGCCCGTCGTTTTCCGCGAGGCTGACTACCCACACTTAACGCTTGCTGATTCCGGTGCTGCCGCTTTGGAATTACTTGCAACGACCAAAGAGCAATTTGACTGCCTGCTTCTGGACATTGAGATGCCCGAGATGGACGGCATCACACTGTGCCGTCACATACGCGCCTTGGATGCCTATCAAGACACGCCGATCCTGATGGTGACCTCGCGTTCTGATGCAACCGCGATTGAGCGTGCCTTTGCCGCGGGCGCCAATGACTATGTGACCAAGCCTTTTGACGTGAAAGACATCGCAACCCGTGTGCATATCGCTGAACGAATGCTTGAAAACACGCAACGCGCGCCGCGTCTCGACCCGCATCAATTACCGCCGGGAGGCGAGCCCGGCACCCATGAGTTTGAGCTCACAGACCCGGTGCATATCGGCAGGGTCGAGCAGTTGGTGCTCCCCTTCTCACTAGGCAATTACCTGTCGCAACTCTCACGACAACACATTGACATGTGCCAAGTTTTTGCGACCAAGATCGAGCATATCGACGAGCTTTTCGCCACGTGCAATACACGCGAATTTGCCCGCGCCATTGCCGCATCCGCCGAGGCGGTTGCCCGAGTGGTCGATTGCCCGCAATTGCTGATGACACATAATGGGTCCGGCACGCTTCTTTGCATCGTGACAGGCGACAGCCTGCCCGCATGGCCCGAGATCGAAATTTTGGTCCAAGCCGAGCTGGACGCTATGGACCTGCGCCACGACGATAACAGCCCAATGTCGGTCATGCTTTCCGTGGGTGGCCCGATCCAGCCTAACGCCAGCCGCACCCAACGGGTAAGAAAGACATTTGACCGTGCCATCCGCCGGGTCACGATGCGCCAAAAGGTCAAACTAGACAGCTCGCCATCGCAAAAACCCTCCGTTTCTGCGGCGCACTAGCTCTTTCAAAGATCGCACACCAAAAACCCGCCTTCAGGCGGGTTTACTCATTCCAGCCTGTACTAAGCAGTTCAATTGATAGGGAATTGCACCAAACACCGCTCCGCAATGCGGCGATAATCCTCAAGCGTATCTGGCACGCTGCGCCGGTCGCGCATTATCTCCATCGCCGCACGCTTCTGCGCCCACGTACCTTCGACGTGGCGATCAAGGATGCGAACGGTGATGCCTAACATTACGTTCTTCTCCCCCTCCCCGATCATCTCTGCGGCTGACAAGGCCACAGCGGTCAGCGCCAACGTATTGGCGCAGCGCAGGGCTGCGGCCTCACGGCCTTCATAAACACGTTGCGCGGCCGTCGCGACACTCGGCGTGCTCAAAAGCGCAACGGTTGAAAGGACGCAGACAGTTACGGGCAGTAAAGAGATAACGCGCCACACCTTAAAATACCTTGAAGGTCATCGTCGTCAGGGAACGCTCAATCCCCTCAATGTCCAACAGGTTGTCGTTGATATAAACGCCCACATCTTCTCCCTTGGGGATATAAAGCTTCATCAGCAGATCATATTCGCCGGAGGTCGAATAGAGCTCGGAATGGATTTCGCGCAGGGCAATCTCCTCGGCCACACGATAGGTCGTGCCCGGTCGGCAGCGGATCTGGATGAATACGCAGGTGGTCATGGCGCGCCTCTTTCTGGGATTTGGTTCAAGCTGACATATGGGCCCTGCCCCCGCAATCCCCGATCGCGCCGGCATAAGGGAAAGGCAAGGCCCCGCTTGGGCTTGGCGTGGCGGCATGCCCTGCTATAAGAGCGCTGCAATTGCTTTTCGGAGATGCCCCATGCGTCGCAGCACCCTGACCCGCACCACCGCCGAGACTGACATCACGGTCGAGATCAATCTCGACGGCACCGGTACCTATGACAATGAAACCGGCGTGGGCTTTTTTGACCATATGCTCGACCAATTGTCGCGCCACTCGCTGATCGACATCAAAGTGCGCGCCAAGGGCGATCTGCACATCGACGATCACCACACCGTCGAAGATGTGGGCATCACGTTGGGCCAAGCGCTGACCCAAGCGCTCGGCGACAAACGCGGCATCCGCCGCTATGGGTCTTGCCTGCTGGCAATGGACGACGCGCAGGTCCGCTGCGCGCTCGACCTATCGGCACGCCCCTTTCTGATCTGGAATGTCGATTTCCCAACCAGCAGTATAGGCACCTTCGACACCGAACTGGTACGTGAATTCTTCCAAGCGATCAGCACCCACGGCGGCATTACGCTGCATGTCGATGCACTGCACGGTTTCAACAGCCACCACATCGCCGAAGCGGCCTTCAAATCCGTCGCCCGCGCCCTGCGCGAAGCGGTTGAGACCGACCCGCGCAAAGCCGACGCGATCCCCTCCACCAAAGGCGCATTGTGATCAGATGCTGACAGCCATTATCGACTACGAGTCCGGGAACCTGCATTCTGCGCACAAAGCCTTTGAACGCATGGCGCGCGAGACCGACGCGGGCGAAGTCGTCGTCACCGCTGATGCCGATATCGTGGCCCGCGCCGACCGTTTGGTGCTGCCCGGCGATGGCGCGTTCCCTGCCTGTATGGCAGCCCTTAAGGGCGCCGGCGGCCTCTATGACGCGATGGTTGAAGCGGTCGAAGAAAAAGGCCGCCCCTTCCTTGGCATCTGCGTGGGCATGCAGCTGATGGCAAGCATGGGCCGCGAGTACAAAGACACACCCGGCTTGGGCTGGATCGGTGGTGAGGTGACCAAAATCACCCCTGCTGACTCCAAGCTTAAAGTGCCACATATGGGCTGGAACGATCTGGTGATCGACCATGACCACGCCATTTTTGACGGGCTAAAGACCGGCGATCATACCTATTTCGTTCACAGCTATCACATGGCCGTGGCAGAACCGGCCGAACGTCTTGCGCACGTCGACTATGGCGGTGATGTCACGGCGATCATCGGCCGTGATACGATGTTGGGAATGCAGTTTCATCCGGAGAAGAGCCAGACTACCGGCCTGCGGCTGATCTCGAACTTTCTGACTTGGGCCCCTTAACGACCGCTGCGCCTGCTGCGCCGTCGGACGGTATTTAAGAAAGGATGAAGGGAAAAGCCCACCATTTTCATCCTTTTACAAATACCGCTGCGTCGCGCTTCATCCACACGCGACGCAAAAATGGCGCGATGACCTCTCTCCGCGCCATTTTATCTCTTTTACTTCCTGCAAGAGTTACTTGATGCGCGCCCAAGTCTGCTTGGAACAGATCAGCCCGCCTGCAATGCAGCCTGAAAGCTTAAGGGAATCGCCTGCAACGTCCATCTTGCCGATGTAGATTTTGCCATTGGACGGGCGCCAAACTTTGCCTGCATATTTGCCGCCGCCTTCAGGCTTCATGTCGATCACCAGCGTTTTGCCGATGTTGGGCGACTTGTATTCGCCGCTGTCGTTGAAGGTGCGTGCGATGGTACCGCAGACAGCGCCGCCACAGGGGGCCATTTTTACATGGGCATAGGCGCCGTCATCTACTTGGGTCTGCCAAATCCCGACTGCGGGGCCTGCCGCATAGGCGGCACCGGTCAGACTAAGGCCCAAAAGGCCCGCTGCAATAAACTGTTTCATGATCTCTCCTCCCGATCTGGCTTTACTGTTGTCCATCACTTTGTTTCGGGCAAGATTGACCTTGGGTCGCGTTGCAAAATCCGTGATGACGTGCAAAAGGAAACCAATGTTCAGAACAAGGGCCCGGCCATGATCCTCTATCCCGCCATCGATCTCAAAGACGGTCAGGCTGTGCGCCTTGTGCATGGTGACATGGACCGGGCCACCGTCTTTAACGACGACCCCGCAGCACAGGCACTTAGCTTCGTAGACGCGGGCTGCGAGTGGCTGCATTTGGTTGATCTCAATGGTGCCTTTGCCGGGACACCGGTGAATGCAGCCCCAGTTGAGGCGATCCTGAAAGCCTGCAAGGTGCCGGCACAATTGGGCGGCGGCATTCGCGATATGGCGACCATTGAAAGCTGGCTCGATAAGGGTTTGGCGCGGGTGATCCTTGGCACCGTGGCCGTGGAAAACCCCGATCTGGTGCGTGAAGCTGCTGCCGCTTTCCCCGGTCATGTGGCCGTTGGGATTGACGCGCGAAACGGGCGTGTTGCGACCAAAGGTTGGGCGACAGAGACCGATGTTATGGCCACTGACCTTGCCAAATCCTTTGAAGACGCAGGCGTGGCGGCGATCATCTATACCGATATCAACCGCGACGGCGCGATGGGCGGGCCGAATGTCAGCGCCACCGCCGATCTGGCGCGGGCCGTGTCGATCCCGGTGATTGCCTCCGGTGGGGTGTCCTCGCTCGATGATCTGGCAGCACTGCGCGATACAGGCGTGATCGAGGGCGCGATCTCGGGCCGGGCGCTTTATGATGGGGCGATTGATCTGGCGGCTGCCATGCAAATGTTGAAGGGCTGAGCCATGCTGAAGACCCGCATCATCCCCTGTCTTGACGTGGCCGACGGGCGCGTGGTGAAGGGCGTGAATTTTGTTGGCCTGCGGGATGCGGGCGATCCGGTTGATGCTGCGATTGCCTATGATGCGGCAGGGGCGGATGAGCTGTGTTTCCTTGATATTCACGCGACCCATGAGAACCGTGGGACGATGTTCGATTTGGTCACGCGCACGGCAGAGCATTGTTATATCCCTTTGACCGTGGGTGGCGGTGTTCGCACCGTGGCGGATGTGCGCGCCTTGCTGCTTGCGGGGGCGGATAAGGTCAGTTTCAACTCTGCCGCTGTGGCCAACCCGGATGTGATTGCAGAAGCCGCGGATCATTTCGGCAGCCAGTGCATCGTCTGCGCCATTGATGCCAAAACCGTCAGCCCCGGCAAATGGGAGATTTTCACCCATGGCGGGCGCAAGCCCACGGGCATTGATGCGGTGGAGTTTGCGCAACTGGTCGCGGAGAAGGGCGCGGGGGAAATCCTGCTGACTTCGATGGACCGCGACGGCACCAAACAGGGGTTCAACCTGCCGCTGACCCGTGCCATTTCCGATGCCGTATCGGTACCGGTCATCGCCTCGGGCGGGGTTGGCAATTTGGATCACCTCGTCGACGGGGTGATCGAAGGCGGTGCTTCGGCTGTGCTGGCGGCATCCATCTTTCACTTCGGCGAATATACCGTGCAGGAGGCCAAGCAACATATGGCCGCCGCGGGCATTCCAGTGAGGCTTTCATGACGCTTGATGATCTTTACGCCACCATCCTGAGCCGCAAAGAGGCTGATCCGTCAAGCAGTTGGACTGCGCAGTTGCTGGCTAAAGGGCCGGAGAAATGCGCCGAGAAATTTGGTGAGGAAGCCGTCGAGGCTATCATCGAGGCGGTGAAAAATGACCGCGCTGGCCTTACCTCTGAAGCTGCCGATGTTCTGTATCACCTACTGGTCATGCTGGCGGCACGCGATGTGCCGCTGAGCGATGTGCTGGAGGAATTGGCTCGCCGCCAGTCGACCTCAGGCATCGCCGAGAAGGCCGCGCGCACGTAATCACCCGAGCAGGCGCGGGATTTCGACTTTGGGGCAGCGGTCTTGGATCACATCCACGCCGCGCGCTTCAGCCTTGGCCGCTGCTTCGGCATTGGTGATCCCCATCTGCATCCAGATCGTTTCAAGATCGGGGAAAGCTGCAAGTGCCTCATCGACCACGGGGGGCACATCCTCAGAGCGGCGGAAGATGTCGACCATCTGCACCGGTGGATCAATCTCGGCCAATGTTGCGACGATGGTTTTGCCAAAGACCTCTTTGCCCGCATGGACCGGGTTTACCGGCACCACGTCATAGCCTTTTTCCGCAAGATATTTAGCGACATAGTGGCTGGGCCGCGCCGGATTGGGGGACACGCCGACCACTGCAATGCGGCGGGTGCGGGTGAGGACGTCTTTGATCAATGCATCTGTCATAAAGCGAACCTAAGCGTTTGCGCCTAGGTTTCAATGCCGTTGTGACGCGGCGTAAAGCGCGGCACATCCCCCTGCCCGCGATTGGCAAGCCTGCGGTGATTGCATAGGCTCCCCCTTAACAGACCCGTCGCGCGGAGGAGCGGGGCGGCATCTCATACCATCATCACCGGGAGCACAGGATGATCGATCAGACCATGGACATGAACAATCTCGAAATGTCGGAGAAAGCCAAGCCGCTTTTGGCCGCTGTTACCAAGCACATCCGCGAGAATGTCGATCCGATCACCGAGGAGTTCTTTCGGCTTGGCGAAGGCCGCGCCGACCGTTGGTCCTATGCGCCCGGTCAGTTGGAACTGCTCGACGGGGCCAAGCAAAAGGCGCGTGAGGCGGGGTTGTGGAACTTCTTTTTGCCGAATGCCGAAACGGGCGAAGGGCTGGCGAACCTCGATTACGCCTATATCGCCGCTGAATTGGGCAAAAGCCCGCTGGCACCTGAGACCCTGAACTGCTCTGCCCCCGACACTGGCAATATGGAGGTGCTGGAACGCGTCGGAACGCCTGAACAAAAGGAGCAATGGTTAAAGCCCCTGCTCGCGGGCGAAATCCGTTCGGCCTTTGCGATGACTGAGCCGGATGTGGCCTCTTCTGATGCGCGGAATATTTCGACCAGCGCGGTTTTGGATGGCGACGATTGGGTCATTAACGGCGAGAAGTTCTATATCTCCGGCGCGGGTGATCCGCGCTGTAAGATCATGATTGTGATGGTAAAAACCTCGCCCGAGGCGGAGACGTTCCGGCAGCAGAGCCAGATCCTCGTGCCAATGGACACGCCCGGCGTCGAAATCCTCGGGCCGATGCATGTTTTCGGTCACGACGACGCGCCCCATGGGCATATGCACATCCGCTTTACCGACGTGCGGGTTCCGCACGAAAACGTGCTTTGGGGTGAAGGGCGCGGGTTTGAGATCAGTCAGGTGCGGCTGGGGCCGGGTCGGATTCACCACTGCATGCGCTCAATTGGGTCAGCAGAAAAGGCACTGGACCTGATGATAGAGCGGGGGCTGGGGCGCGAGGCCTTTGGCAAGAAGATCATCGACCTTGGCAAGAACATGGAAACCATCAGCCGCGCGCGGATCGACATCGAAGCGATGCGGCTCATGGTGCTGAAGGCCGCCAAAGCGATGGATGTGCTGGGCAATAAAGAGGCGCGGATCTGGGTCAGCATGATCAAGGCACTGGTGCCGGAAAAGGCTTGCGAGATTATCGACGCCTCGATGCAGGTGCATGGCGCGACGGGGATGAGCCAGTGGAGCCCGCTGTCAGGCATGTACACTTGGCAGCGTGCACTGCGCTTCGCCGATGGGCCCGATGAGGTGCACCACCAGGTGATCGCACGGGCCGAGGTGAAGGCGTTTCAGGCGTCAAACACGCGCGGCACGAAGAGCGACAGCTGACGTGGAGCTTCAAGGGCGCGTCATCGTCATCACCGGTGCCGCCAGCGGCATCGGGCGGGCGCTCGCGCTGCGCTTTGCGCGGGAGGCGCCTGCGCATATCGTCTGCGTGGATATCGACGGCGCGGGGGCCGAAGCGACGGCGGCTGAGGTCGGCGGCACGGCGTTCCGCGTCGATGTCTCTAGTGAGGCCGAGATCGCGACGCTGATCGCAGAGGTCGAGCGTGATATCGGGCCGATTGATCTGTTCTGCTCTAACGCTGGTATCTCAGTCGAGGGCGGCGTCGAAGTGCCGGATGCAGACTGGCAGCGCATCTGGGAGATCAACGTGATGAGCCATGTGCGCGCGGCGCGGCATCTGGTGCCGCTGATGCGTGCGCGGGGCGGTGGATATTTGTTAAACACGGCCTCGGCAGCGGGATTGCTTAATCAGGTCGGGGCCGCGCCCTATGGGGTCACGAAACACGCCGCCGTTGGCCTCGCTGAATGGCTGGCAATGACCTATGGCGATGATGGGATTAAGGTTTCGGTGCTTTGCCCTCAGGCCGTGCGAACCGAGATGATGCGCGGGCTGGAAGATCATATCGCCGCGATTGATGGCATGCTGGAGCCCGAGCCAGTGGCCGAGGCCTGCGTAGAGGCGATCCGCGATGAGGTGTTTCTGGTGCTGCCGCATCCGCAGGTACGTGACTATATACAAGGCAAGGCGCAGGACTATGACCGCTGGATCGCCGGGATGCGTAAATTAAACCGGCGGTTTGGGAGACCCGACGCGAAGTAGCGTCAAGCCTTAGCTTTCGCCTTTCGGACGTATCGGGCGCAGCAGCCCCTCTTGCGCCACGCTTGCCACCAACTGCCCGTTCTGATTGTAAATCATCCCGCGATTGAACCCGCGCGCGCCACCGGTAAAGGGCGCATCCAGTGCGTAAAGATGCCATTCATCGAACCGGATCGGCGCGTGGAACCACATGGCGTGGTCAAGGCTCGCCGTCATCACCTTGCCCTGAAACCACGTCAGCCCATGGGGCCGCAAGGAGGAGCCCAGCAGATTCATATCAGAGGCATAGGCCAAAAGCGCGTGCTGCATCACCGGCCCCTGCCCCTCGGCCGCGGCCATGCGGAACCACAGATAGTTGCGGTCGCCGACCTTTTCCGGTGTCATGAAATCGCGCGGCTCGACCTCGCGAATTTCAATGGGCCGCTCACGCAGAAAATCACTGCGGTATGTTTCTGGCAGCTTCTCGGCAAAAGCCTCGCGGAGTTCAGGCCGATCAGGCCAGTTTTCAGGTGCAGAGACCTGCGGCATCTCATGCTGCCAATCAAACCCTTCTTCCGCCACCTGAAAAGACGCGGAAAGGTTCAGGATCTGTTTGCCATGCTGAATTGCCACCACCCGCCGGGTTGTGAAACTGCCCCCATCGCGGGCGCGGTCGACCTGATAGATCACGGGTATTTTCGGGTCACCGGGCCGGATGAAATAGGCGTGGAGCGAGTGGCACGTGCGCTCCGGCACCGTGCGATAAGCCGCCATCAGCGCCTGCGCGATCACATGGCCGCCAAAGATCCGCATCGAGGTCTCACCCCCGGCGCCCGTGCCCCGAAACAGATCGACCTCAAGCTGTTCGATATCCAGCAGATCAAGCAATTGCCGCGCAGCAGTGGTCATGGGTCATCCTTTCGGGCCGGGGTGTTCCGACCCTAGCAACAGGTTTTCGCGCCGAAGCTCAAGCACCAATAAGCCGCTGCCCCACTCAAGCGTCGCGATCGAGCGCCTCCAGCCCGTGGCGTGCAAAAACCGGAACATATTGCCCTAATTTTAGCCCATATTCGGGGTTGGACGCGTTGCCATCCAGAGCGCGTTTCAACACGCCTTGAATGATCGCGGCCATCCGGAAGAAGCAAAAGGCGAGGTAATAACCAAAGTTATCGATCTCCTTCAGCCCGCGCCTGCGGCAATAGGCGGCGATAAACTCCGCGTCCGTCGGCAGACCAAGCGCCTTGCGGTCCACTCCGGCCAAGCCGCGCCCCTCGGCGCCCACGGGCATCTGCCATTGCATGATAACAGCGGCGAGATCGGCAAAAGGGTGACCAATGGTCGAAAGCTCCCAATCCAAAACCGCGCGGCAAGCGGTGCCGTGGGTGTCAAAGATCATGTTGTCGATCCGGTAATCGCCATGCACCAGCGTGCGCTGCCCGTCATCCTCGGGTAACTCTTCGACCAGACGCTGCATCAGCGCATCCATATCAGGCTGGGGTTCCGTCTCGGACGCTCGGTATTGCTTTGACCAACGCCCGACCTGCCGCTCGAAATAGTTGCCGGGGGGGCCGTAATCTGACAGCCCCACTGCGTCGATGTCGACCTCATGCAGCGCAGCCAGCACGCCGTTCATCTCATCCACCACCGCGCCGCGATCGGCCGGGGTCAATTCCGGCAGGGTTGGGTCATTGAAATTGCGACCGGGCACATGGTCCATGACATAGAACATCGAGCCAATGACGCTTTCATCCTCGCAGAGCAAATGCATCCGCGCGACCGGCACCTGACTGTCGGCCAATGCCCGTTGCACCCGAAACTCCCTGTCGACTGCATGGGCGGATTTCAGCAGCGTTCCCGGGGGCTTGCGGCGCAGAACATAGTCATGCGCAGGGGTCGAAAGCAGGAAGGTGGGGTTCGACTGCCCCGCCTGAAACTTGGTCACCTCAAGCGGCCCGGCAAAGCCCGGCAGGTTCTCTTCCAACCAACGGCAGACCGCTGCCTCGTCCAAGGTTTGCGTGTCCGTGCTCATTGCGAAAACTCCGCAGCCAGTCGGGCACCGGCGGCGCGGTATTCCGCTTCGATCCGATCCACCAGTTCAGCCACCCCGCCGATCTGCTTGACCGCGCCAATGCCCTGCCCCGCGCCCCAGATTTCCTTCCATGCCTTAGGCTTGGACGACCCAGAGCCGAAGTTCATGGAAGAGGCGTCCGCCGAGGGCAGATCGTCAGGGTCCAGCCCCGCCGCCACAATCGAAGGCCGCAGATAGTTGCCCGACACCCCGGTGAAGAGCGACGAGGTCACGATGTCATCTGCCCCGCCCGAAACGATCATGTCCTTGTAACTGGGCACGGCGTTGGCTTCCTTCGTCGCGATGAAAGCCGAGCCCATATAGCCCAAATCCGCCCCCATGGCCCGCGCCGCCAAGAGCCCCTCGCCGGTGGCCAAGGCCCCCGAGAGCAGAAGTGGGCCATTGAACCATTCGCGGATTTCACGGATCAGCGCAAAGGGCGACTGCGGCCCCGCGTGCCCCCCGGCCCCAGCGGCCACGGCGATCAGCCCATCGGCGCCTTTCTCAATCGCCTTGCGGGCGAAGCGGTTGTTGATGATGTCATGCAGCACCACGCCGCCACAGGAATGCGCGGCCTCGTTCACCTCTACCCGCGCACCAAGCGAGGTGATCCAGATCGGCACTTTATGTTTTACACAAATCTCAAGGTCACGCTCCAACCGCGCGTTGGACCGGTGCACGATCTGGTTCACCGCAAAAGGTGCCGCAGGCCGGTCCGGGTTCTCTTGGTTGTGCTTATCTAGGGCTTCGGTGATCTGGCGCAGCCATGCGTCGAGCAGCGGCGGCTCGCCCTCCGCCTCCCGCGCGTTCAGCGCCGGGAACGACCCGACGATCCCCGCCTTACACTGCGCGATGACCAGTTCCGGACCCGACAGGATGAACATGGGCGATGCGACCAGCGGCAGGCGCAGACCGCGCAGGGCTTGGGGTAAATGGCTGTCGTCACGCATGGGCGCTCTCCGGCTGAATTTTCGTATTTGTCATGACAGTGCCCTTTCAAAGATATTCGGGCCTGACATCACGTTGATGCCACCGCTGACCGGGATCACCGCCCCGGTGACATAGGCCCCGCCGCGCCCACATAGGAACAGCATACAGCCCGCGATATCCTCATCTCGGCCGACGCGACCAAGCGGCACGTCTTGGCCCACGGCATCGCGCGTTGCCTCATCCTGCGTGGCGAAGGCCGTCATACGCGACACGAACGGGCCTGGTGCCAGCGCGTTCACGGTGATCCCCTCCCCGGCCAATTCCTTGGCAAGGATCTTGCTCAGATGGATCACCGCGGCCTTGGAGGCCGCATAGCTATAAGCCCCATCCCCCATCTCTCGCTCGCCCATGACCGAGCCGACGTTGACTACCCGTGCCGGATCATCCGCCGTGGCCCCGGACCGCAGAAGGGGAAGCAGCTTTTGCGTCAGATCAAAGAGACCGGCCACATTCACGCCCATGACTTTGTCCCATGCAGCAAAGGGAAATTGCCCTAGCGGCGCGCCCCAAGTCACCCCGGCGTTGTTCATCAGAATATGCAGTCGATCGCAGCGGGCCTGAACCACAGCCACTAGCGCATTAACGCCCTCTTCGCTGCCGACATCCCCGGCGAAACCTTCGGCGCTGCCGCGCGCGTTAAGAGCGTTTAATTCAGCCGCCACCGCTTCGCAGGCCTCTCCCGTCCGGCTGGCCAGCAAAACCCGCGCGCCAGCCCGCACCAAGGCCTCAGCCGCCATGCGCCCAATCCCCGTTGCGCCGCCGGTGATCAGCGCGGTCTTCCCCTCCAGCCCAAAGAGTGTCTCAATATCCATGTTCTGCCTCCCAGCGACGGTCTTGGCGCTACTGTGACAGGGCATTGGGCAGGGTCAAGCGGATGGCAAGCCGTCGGCTGAGTAACCGGGCGTCATATCGCGATCAAAAAGAACCCGCTGCCCCAAACGCAAAACCGCCGCTGCATGTTTTGCAG